>NZ_JBHRZI010000011.1:1222095-1337304 GCF_042649515.1 Lentzea rhizosphaerae
CGGCAGCTGGCGGTGGGGCATCAGCCTTGTGCTGACCGACGGCTCGAGCGTGCCCCCTCGGTATGGCGCCGACTCGCCACAGCCACCCTCATGGCCGATCAGATTCATTTATTTGGAATGAACGTTCCGTCGTGGCGTTGTCAGCAAAACGTCCGTCCGGCTTTTTGCTGCGCGAATTGGAATGTTTCACTCGATCCGGTGACGTGCGTCTCAGATGGGCACTAACGACAGGTAAGAAGTACGCCTGGCGTCGCTCTTTCGATAACGCTGAAGTACTCAGTCGGATGGTTCGCCAGTTACCGCTCTGTAGGCCCGAATTAACCGGGAGTGACCTCTGAGACCCGACGATCGAGCCTCGTTCGGCGTCCTCGCGGACGCCCTGGCGCAGGCCCACGCAGATCGAATCACCGGCGCGTTGTGCGTTGCCGGAAACGCAGGCGGATTTTTCCATTTGCGCGACGGCGCGGTGGTCGCGGTGGACAGCCCCGGTTCCCCCGGAGCGGACGTGCTGCTGGTGAGCTCGGGAACGATCGGACGAAGCGACTGGACCGCGGCCCTGGTGGACAGTGTCGAGTTGCGGTCGCTCGAGGCGGCGCTCGTCTCCAGGGGGATCGCAGCCACCGAGGTCCAGGACATCGCTGCGGCCGCCGTCCGGGACGGGACGTTCGCCGTTGCGGCCGGCGACATCGAGCGGTGCTTCGTCGACGAGTCCGTCGACGAACCCCTGCTCCCGGTGTCGACCGGCGTCGCCCCGGACGTGCTGCTGGCGGAAACGGCCGTCCAGCTGGACGTTCTGGTCTCGGTGTCGCCCTACCGGGACCGCGTGGTGGCCACGCCGGAGCGCAGCGGCTCGACCGAGGAGGAGCGCGAGATCATCGCGCTCGCCACCGGCAGGCGCAACGCGCGGGACATGGCCTTCGCCCTCGGGCGCGGCCTCCACCCGGTGACGGTCGCGATCGCCGGGATGCTCGACGACGGACTGCTGGAAATCGCCCCACCCGACACATCGTTCAGTTTTTCGCATTGGGGGCTGGCTGCACTGCGTCCTCGGACAGGAGCGGAGCTCCTGCCCCACCCCAGGCCGCGGGAGGTGGAATGTTAGTCCTGAGCGGTTCGGCTTTTCCAATTCAGGAATGGAGTGAGTTGAACTACGACGCCCTGGGCGCCGAACTCCAGAAACTTCGAGAAAACGTTGCCGGAGTGACCGACACGGTGCTCGCCGCGTCCGACGGAATCCCCATCCTCGCCGACGTGGCGAAGAACGTCGACCCCGCGCACATCTCCGCACTGGCCGCGGCCGGCCTCGGAATCGCACGTCAGACCACGGAGGTGGTCGGCCTGGGCGCACTCGGCCAGACCGTTGTGTTCGGCAGCGAGGGCTACATGGCCGTGTACGCCATCGGCAGGCTGTCGCTGATGGTCGTGCTCGGGGACAAGGGGCTGAACCTCGGCCGCCTTCTCCACGAGTCCCGCCCCGTGATCGAACGGGTCGGCGCGATCCTGGCCGCCTGAGGCCGGGTTCTCGCAACGCTCCAATTCGGCGAAAATTGGGAAGCTCTCAACCGGCGTCAGGTGCACACAACTCCGAAAAATGGTCGCAGCACATGTCCACGCTTGGTTCATTGCTCTCAACAAAGATTTTTTCCGCCTGGAGGCGTGTCCGCATGCCATCGAGACACCGAAAAGCGGCCACGCCGTCCCAACCACCAGTTGACTCAGGGAAGTGGGTTTTGATGAACATCGATGTCGCGTTGAAAGAGGCCATGTCCATCTCCGGCGCCGTTGGTGTCGCGCTGGTCGACCACGACAGCGGAATGTCGCTCGGCACCAGCGGCGGGGGCGACTGGCTGAACCTGGAGATCGCGGCGGCCGGCAACACCGAGGTCATCCGGTCGAAACTCCGGGTGATGCAGGCGCTCGGCCTCAACGACAGCATCGAGGACATCCTGATCACCCTGCACCGCCAGTACCACCTGATCCGCCTGATGGGCGGTGTGAAATCCAGGAGTTCCCTCTTCCTCTACCTCGTGCTGGAAAGGGATGTCGCGAACCTCGCGATGGCCCGGCACCAGCTCAAGCGCATCGAATCCGACCTCCAGGTTTAGGCGCATCGGCGCGGAAAAGGCTGACAGACCTCCTGGTGACGGTCGTCAGCCTTTTTCGCTTGCGCTGACCGGATAGTTTCAGGAGCGTGACCGTTTCCCAGCGCGACCTCTTGCACTGGCAGTGCGACCTGACGTGGTCGCTCTTCGAGTACCACCTCGACCTGCTCGACCCGGCCGACCTCCTCTGGGAGCCGAAGAGTCCCCACGTCTTCACGATGCGGCACGACGGCACGACGTGGGAGCGGGACTGGCCGACGCCCGAGCAGGAGTCCGCGGGCGTGGCGACGATGGCCTGGCTGACCTGGCACATCGGCTGGTGGTGGACGGCCGCGATCGACCACGTCCGCAACGACGAGCCGCGCGAGGTCGTCTGGCCGGGACCGGATGGAGCCGTCGGCTGGCTGCGCGGCCTGCACGAGGAGTGGCGCGAGGCGCTCGACGGCGCGGATCTCGACGCGAAGACGACCTACCCGTGGCCGGACGGCTCCCTGACGGTGGCGCACACCGCCGCGTGGGTGAACGCCGAGCTCATGAAGAACGTGGCCGAGATCGGTCAGCTGCGACGCCTAGTCGACCGGTAGGCCCCACGGCCGCCGGTCGAGCTCCACCCAACCCCCGCCCCTGGCCAGCGCCGCCCTCACCCCGGCCACGTGCTGGGCGAACGACGCGAGATCGCCGTGCAGCAGCTCCGCGCGCTCCACGTCCAACGGGTGCGTGTCGTCGTGCCAGAGATCGACCGGGAACGAAGCCACGAACGGCATCGACTGCAACAGCTGAAGAAGAGCCACCGAGGGTCGCGTCGACTCGGCGAGGTAGTCCAGCCGGATCGACTCGCAGGCCGCGAGCAGCTCGCGCACCTGGCGAATGGCGTCGGCCGGCGTGCCGTTCCACGACGGGTCCGGCCACACGCGGTCGCTCAGCTCCAGCCAGAGCCGCCAGCCCGCGGCCAGTTCCGCGTCATCCGCGGGACTCCACTTACCCATGCATCCACTGTGCATGCGTGACCGCGCATGAGTCTCGTGACGATGACGCACGCCACGGAACCATCGCGCCACACACGCGTCTTGAAGCGCATGACGAATACGTGGCAAGGACGAACTGCGCTGCGGAGTCTCGCCATCGGGCTCGCGCTGGGGACGGTCCTCACGCTGCTCGCCCTGCCGGCGCTCAAGTACGAGATCGCCGACCACGCCAACCTGCTGACGCGGGTGCTGGCCTACGGCTTCCTGCTCGTGCCCGTCGCCGTCATCACCGTGCTGAAGAGCGACAGCCCCATCACGCACACGACCGGGCTCGTGGCCGGTGCGACGGTGGTGCTGGCCACCACCGCCCAGACCTACACCGGCACGCCGATGCCCTACGTGTGGCTCGCGGCGACGACCCTGTTCGGGTGCGCCGCCGCGAGGATCATCAGGAACGAGCGTTACGCCTTGACGGCCGCGACGTCGGGCTCGTCGGCCTTCAACGAGTCGATCAACGCGTCGCGCTCGGCCGTCGGTTCGGGCTTCGCGAAGCCGATCACCAGGTAGAGCACGAGCGAGACCAGCAGCGGCGTCGAGACGATCAGGGCCTGCGAGACCGTGAAGTCCTTCAGGAACTGCTGTTCGACGTAGAGGAACACCCAGGTCGCCAGGCCGCCGACGGTCGAGGTCAGTGCGGCGGTCGGGCCGACCTTGCGGAACCACGGCAGCAGGCCGAGCATCAGCGGGATCGCGATCGGGCCCATCGTGGCCGCCACCAGGGCGATCACGACCTTCAGCACGAAGCCCTTGGTGTCCGCGGTCAACGCGATGGTCATCGACAGACCGATGAACAGGAACGTGGTGATGCGCGCCAACCGCAGTTGTGCGTCTGCGGTCATCGTCCGCGCGCCCTTCCAGATGCGCGGGAGGATGTCACGGGTGATCACGGCGGTGATGACGTTGGCGTCGGAGGAGACCATCGCCATCGTGTGCGAGAAGAAGCCGGCGAGGACGAGGCCCACCATGCCCGCGGGGAGCATGGCCTTGCCCATCTCCACGTAGGCCTGTTCCGCGTTGGCCTCCATGCCCGGCACGATCAGCGGCGCCGCCCACATCGGGAAGAACAGCACGAGCGGCCACACCAGCCACAGCGCCGCGGACAGCAGGGCCGAGCGCTTCGCGGCGAAACCCGACGGGGCGGCCATGTAGCGCTGGGCCAGGTTCCACATGCCGCCGTTGTACTCGAGCGTCTTGATCAGGAAGAGCGCCATGAAGAACGTCAGCGTGTAAGGGCCGGTCAGCGGGTCGCTGTGGCTCTCGGGGAGCTTGTCCCAGATCGTCCACATGAAGTCGATGCCGCCGAAGTGCGACGCGACCGCGAAGAACATCGCGAAGCCCGCGAGACCCTGGATGATGAACTGGCCGAAGTCGGTCAGCGCGTCGGCCCAGAGGCCACCGAGCACCGAGTAGACCATCGTGACGACACCGACGAGCGCGATGCCCCAGCCGATGGGAACGCCGGCGAAGCCCTGCAGCAGCAGTGAGACCGCGACCCACTTGGCCGCGATGTCGACGACCTTCAGGCCCGCGCCCGCCCACGCCATGACCTGCTGGGTCGGCACGTTGTAGCGGATGGCCAGGTACTCGAGCGGCGACTTCACGTCGTGCTTGGCCCTCAGCCGGTTCCAGGCGGGCGCCCACAGGAACGCGCCGATGCCGACACCGAGACCGATCGTCAGCGACCACCAGATGTAGACCGTGAGGCCGAGCCGGTACGCCTCCGCCGCGAACGCGACGAACATGACGGCGCTGTACCCGGACATGTGGTGGGAGATGCCCGACAACCACCAGGGCATCTTGCCGCCGGCGGTGAAGAAGTCGGCGATGTTGTTGATCCGCCCGCGGGACCAGAGCCCGATGCCGACCATCACCACGAAGTAGCCGGCGACCACGACCCAGTCGAGGGTGCCCATGTGACCTCCTTGCGTGCACACACGTGTGCCCGCGAGAGCACCAGGCCTCATGGCGGCGGGAACCTGGCACATCCGCACGGGATATGTGACGTAGGTCTTACGAGACTGTTGCCGTGGGACGGAAGACCTTCGCCGGTCTTGAATCACATTCGTGACCCTTGTTCATCTACATGAACCGACTATTCCGCGTCACACGTCCGAGGGAACGACGTCTCACCTCCGGATGCACGAACGGAGGTGCTGATGCTCCCGCCCAGCCGGCCTGCTCCCGGCGTCGCGCTGATCGACCCCGTACCGCTCTACCGCGAGGGCCTGTCCGCTCTGGTCCGGCGGACCGCCGGCCTGCGCTGGCTCGGTTCGACGGGCGATCTGCACGCCGCCGTTCGCCTGCACGAACGACTGCGCCCCGACGTGCTCCTCGTCGACTCCGTGCTCGATCCCGTCGGCCACCTGGCACGGCTCCTGGTCGAACGCGACCCGACCCTGCTCGTCATCGGACTCGTCCGGGACGCGCACTCGCACGCGAACTACGTGACGACCGCACTGGAGGCCGGTGTCCGCGGCGTCGTGCCGCGCAGTGCCCAGCCGGAGCAGATCGTCCGGGTGATCGCGGAGACCTGCCGTTCCCGCGGCTACGTGCACCCCGACCTGCGCCCCAAGGAACGGCCGACGCTCACCCGGCGCGAGTACGAGGTCCTCACGCTCATCGCGGACGGCCTGGAGAACCAGCAGGTCGCGGACGAGCTGATCGTGTCCGTCGAGACCGTGCGGACCCACGTGAAAGGCATCCTGCGCAAGCTCAGCGCGCGCGACAGGACGCACGCCGTGTCGCTCGCTTACCGGTCAGGACTCCTGATCGGCCGCCCAGCCGTGCTCGAGTAGGCCGAACACCTCGTCGGCCGCCTGCTCGCGGTCCTCCCGATCGAAGATCACGTCACGTGACTCCAGAGCGAACCGGGCCAGCGCGACACACCTGACGTCGTCCGCCGGCACCCCGACTTCCTCGGCGATGGCGCGAGCCAGCCCCTCCTGGTGGCGCATCCACATCTTGTGCTCGTACGTCCGCAACGCCGGTGTCTCCTGCACCAGCCGGTTGAACGCGCCGAACAGCGGATGGTCGACGTGGCCGTACGACATCCGCACGAAGTGGTCTCGCAGCGCCCGCGGGATCGACTGCCCCGCCGGCCGGTTCCGCACCGCGCCCACCAGCTCGGCCTCCTGCTGCTCGTCCTCGTCGAAGAGCAGCGACTCCTTGCTCGGGAAGTGCTTGAACAGCGTCGTCACCGACACGTCCGCGCGGTCGGCGATCTCCTTCACGCCCACGTCGTCGAACCCGCGCGCCAGGAACAGCTCCAGCGCCGCGTCGGCGATCGACTGGCGGGTCTGCAGCTTCTTGCGCTCACGGCGGCCGAGTTCGGTCACCGCACGATCGTAGCGCACCGGTGTAACCACTTCAAAAGTTGAGTGATTGCACTTTTGTAGTCGATGCGCTTTCATCGACGGCATGACCACACCACGCATCGCCATCGCGGGAGCCGGCCTCGGCGGCCTCACCTGCGCCCGCGTCCTCCAGCTGCACGGCCTCACCGACGTCACCGTCTTCGAACGCGAGAGCTCGCCCGACGCCCGCCAGCAGGGCGGCACCATCGACCTGCACGCCGGCAGCGGCCAGGAGGCCATCCGCGCCGCAGGTCTGTTCGACGAGTGGCGGGCGCTCGCCCGTTTCGAAGGCCAGGAGCAGCGCAAGGTCGACCACGCCACCGCCGCGTTGATCGAGCACGAGCCCGCGGAGGGCGACTTCCGGCCGGAGATCGACCGAGGCCAGCTCAGGAACCTGCTGCTCGACTCGCTCACGCCGGGAACCGTCAGCTGGGGCCTCGGCATCAGCTCCGCGGCGCCGGGCGGCGAAGTCACGTTCCTCGACGGGTCGACCGCGACGTTCGACCTGGTCATCGGCGCGGACGGCGCCTGGTCACGGGTGCGCCAGGCCCTGTCGCCGGCCGTGCCGCAGTACACCGGCGTGATGTTCGTGGAGACCCGTCACGACAACGACGAACGCCTGCTCGACCTCACCGGCCAGGGCACGATGGTCGTGGACCACGAGGGCCTGATGCTGTGGGCGCAGCGCAACAGCGGCAATCACATCCGCGCGTACGCCTGCATGCGCGCGCGTGAGGATTGGAGGCCCTCCAACGCCGAGTTGCTCGACCTGTACGCGGACTGGCACCCGGACCTGAAGGCGTTCCTCGCCGGCGAACTGATCCACCGGCCCCTGTACGCGCTGCCCGTGCCCCACACGTGGGAGACCACGCCCGGCGTGACGCTGCTCGGTGACGCCGCCCACCTCATGCCGCCGCTCGGCGTCGGGGCGAACCTCGCCATGGAGGACGCGGCCGAACTCGCGGTCGCGATCGCCGAGCACGGTGTCCGAGACGGCGTGCGAGCCTACGAATCGGTCATGTTGCCGCGCGCGACCGACGCACAGGAGCGCACGAACGCAGGTCTTCTGGACATGGTCCCCGAGCGCCCGATACGCGTCTGACCGGCACTCATGCCCGATTCAGGTCGCCAGGAGGACTGTCTACTTCGCCACCAGTGGGTGGTCGCCCTTGCCGGGGTTACTGTCGAGTAATACCCTGTTGTTACCGGTCAGTAGGCGACCCCGCCGCGACCCTGAGGAGTGAGCTGACGAGATGGGCCACTACAAGAGCAACGTCCGGGATCTCGAATTCAACCTGTTCGAGGTCTTCAACGTGCAGGACCACCTCGGCAAGGGGCCGTTCGAGCAGTCCGACGAGGACACCGCGCGCGGCGTTCTGTCCGAGATGAAGACTCTCGCGGAGGGTCCGCTCGCGGACTCGTTCGCCGATGCCGACCGCAACCCGCCGAAGTACGACCCGGCCACGTTCTCGGCGACCCTGCCGGAGTCGCTGAAGAAGTCGTACCAGGCGATCTGGGACGGCGAGTGGTACCGCATGTTCCTGCCCGAGGCGCTGGGCGGCTTCGGCACGCCGCCGTCGGTCGCGTGGGCCGCGTCCGAGATGATCCTCGGCGCCAACCCGCCGATCTACATGTACCTGGCCGGCCCGAGCTTCGCGACGGTCGTCTACAACAACGGCACCGAGCGCGACAAGCACTGGGCGCAGATCATGATCGACCGCGGCTGGGGCGCCACGATGGTGCTGACCGAGCCGGACGCCGGTTCGGACGTCGGCGCGGGTCGCACCAAGGCGATCAAGCAGGACGACGGCTCCTGGCACATCGAGGGCGTGAAGCGGTTCATCACGTCCGGTGACCAGGACCTCACCGAGAACATCATGCACATGGTGCTGGCGCGTCCCGAGGGCGAAGGCATCGAGGCGAAGCCGGGCACCAAGGGCCTGTCGCTGTTCCTCGTGCCGAAGTTCCACTTCGACCCGCAGACCGGTGACCTGGGCGAGCGCAACGGCGCCTTCGTGACCAACGTCGAGCACAAGATGGGCATCAAGGCGTCCACCACGTGCGAGCTGACGTTCGGCCAGCACGGCGTCCCCGCCAAGGGCTGGCTGCTGGGCGAGGTGCACGACGGCATCGCGCAGATGTTCGACGTCATCGAGTACGCCCGCATGATGGTCGGCACCAAGGCCATCGCGACGCTGTCGACCGGCTACCTGAACGCGCTGTCCTACGCCAAGGAGCGCGTCCAGTCCGCCGACCTGACGCGCATGACGGACAAGACCGCCCCGCGCGTCACCATCACCAACCACCCGGACGTGCGCCGCAGCCTGATGCTGCAGAAGGCGTACGCCGAGGGCCTGCGCGCCGTGTACCTCTACACCGCGACGTTCCAGGACAAGGTGATGCTCGGCGGCGACGACGCCAAGCTCGCGGCCCAGGTGAACGACCTGCTGCTGCCGATCGTCAAGGGCGTCGGCTCGGAGCGCGCGTACGAGCAGCTGGCGCAGTCGCTGCAGACGCTGGGCGGCTCGGGCTTCCTGCAGGAGTACCCGATCGAGCAGTACATCCGGGACTCGAAGATCGACTCGCTGTACGAGGGCACCACGGCCATCCAGTCGCTGGACTTCTTCTTCCGGAAGATCATCCGCGACAAGGGCCAGGCGCTCGCGTTCATCAACGGCGAGATCCAGTCCTTCCTCGACAACGAGGGCGGCAACGGTCGCCTGAAGGAGGAGCGCGCGCTGCTCAAGCAGGGTCTCGAGGACCTGCAGGGCATGCTGGGCGCCCTGGTCGGCTTCCTGACCTCGTCGCAGGAGGACGTCCGCAACCTCTACAAGGTCGGCCAGAACTCGGTCCGCCTGCTGATGACCGCGGGTGACGTGCTCGTCGGCTGGCTGCTGCTGCGTCAGGCCGAGGTCGCGCTGCAGAAGCTCGACGGCACGCCGTCGGCCAAGGACAAGGCGTTCTACGAGGGCAAGATCGCCGTGGCGTCGTTCTTCGCGAAGAACGTGCTGCCGGAGCTCACGTCCCGCCGCAAGATCGCCGAGTCGACCGACAACGCTCTGATGGACGTGGACGAGAGCGTCTTCTAAGAATTTTCAAGCGCTGCAAGGACAACGGGTCCCCGCACCTCCTGCCCGAGGTGCGGGGACCCGTTTCTCATTCCTTGAGGGCGCGTGCGGCGACGAAGCAGTAGACGCCGAACGCCGCGATGCCGATCGCCACGGCGGTCAGCAGGAACACGCCGAAGGGCTGTGCTGCCAACGTGTGCAGCGCCTTGTCCATACCGCCGGACTGCTCCGGGTCCGCGTAGATCGCCGCGAGTCCGACGAGGACACCGATCACGCCGTACGCGACGCCCTTGCCGATCCAGCCGGCCCGTCCGACCGGCTCGATCCACGACGGTGCGCGGCTCATGTCGAGGTCCTTCTCGAAGGACTTCTTGATTCCTTTGTAGACGATCACGCCCGCGGTGATGAGCACGCCGATCGCCACCGCGCCGACGAGCAACTGGCCGCCGGGCCACGCCAGCACCTGCGCGGTCAGTTCCTGTTGCTGCTCCGTGGCGTCGCCGGCGGAGCCGCTGGTCGTGTACTTGAACGCACCCAGCGCGATCGCGGTCGCCGTGATGGCACGGGCAGCGGAACCGATGCGCTTGGAGATCCGCTTCCGCTTCTTCTCGACGTAGGTGTAGCCCACACAGGCCAGGATCAGCTGCCAGATCGCGAAGAACACCAGACCGATGCCCACCGTCCACAACAGCCAGGCACCGTTCTCCGCGAGCTCCGTCAGCGCGCCCTTGGAATCCGTCCGTTCGGCGTCGCCGCCGAACGCGACCTGGAGCGCCAGCCACGCGATGAGCACGTGGACCGCCCCGTACACAACCATCCCCACCCGCCCCAGAGTCTGGACGACGGGGTGTCTTCGCGCCTCATGCGCAACAGTGGCCACGAACGGGTGAATACCCGCGCGTGGCCACTGTGAACCGGGCTTTGTCTCAGCCGCCGGGTGGCGGCTCACAAACGATCTTGTACTGCGGGTCGTAGCGAACCGTGCGCGACTCGCTGCGGGTCTGGCCGGTGCGACGGTCCTTGATCGTGCGGGTGTCCGTCACCGAGAAGCCGGGGACGCCGTTGCTCGGCGAGCAACCGGCCTTGTTGACCTTCTTCTCCTGCGGCTGGGTCGGGTTGAACTCGCCGCTGGTGGAGCCGGTGACGTCGTAGTTCTTGGTGCCCCACAGCTTGATCGTGATCGAGGACGGGGTCCAGATCGTCTGGATGGCGACGCCCGTGTCGTCCGGGTTCGTGAACGCGATGTCGATCAGGCTGTTGCCCGCGCTGTCCATGAACACGGTGGCCTCACGACCCTTCGGGTACCGCGTGATCCAGTAGCTGTGCTCCTTGTGGCCCGCGTCCTTCATGCCCGCGTTGTAGCCCGCGTTGTAGAGCGTGGTCGCGAACTGCGAGATGCCGCCACCGACCGCCTTGTCCGGGATGCCGTCGTTGATGATGCCCGCCTCGACGTAGCCCTGCGCGGTGCCGCGGGGGCCGGTGTACTTGTTGAGGCTGAAGGTCTCGTGCGGCTTGACGATCGCGCCGTTGACCTTCTCGGCCACGATCCGGATGTTGGTGCCCGAGGTCGCGGCGAAGCCACCGGTGGTGAACTCGCCGATGACCTCCTTGATGCCCATCTTGTTCGCCTGCTCGGTGGTGACCTTCGCGGGCGTGTGCTTGTACTCGAACTTGAGCTCGCGCGCGTCGGTCTTCTTCAGCACGTCGAAGTAGGGCTGGAGGTTCTTGTCCCAGTCGACGCCGAGGCCGTCCACCGACTCCTTGACGACCGGCTTGCCGCCCTCGAACACGATCTGGGCGTCCTTGCCCTCTTTCTCCGTGCTCTTGAGCTGCGGGCCGACCGCCTCGACGAGCTTGTCCTTGTTCGGCGCGACGTTCAGCGCACCGCCATCACCGGGCGTGAACGCCAGCGTGGCGCCGATCTGCTCCGGAGTGAGCGTCGCGTCCTTGCCCTCGCCCTTGATCGTGACGGGACCGGACACGGCCGTATTGACGACCTCGTTGAGCGCCTTCTCGACGCCTTCCTTGGTCGTCTTCACCGGCGTGAAGTCCATCGGGATCTCGACCGGGTTGCCGGACGCCCAGTTCGCGACGACCGCGCCGGCGGCCTGGTCGGCCTTGAGCTTCTGGCCGTCGTGCGGGTCCACGGCGACGGGCTTGGCGCCCTCGAACTTGATGGTGCCCTCGATGGGGTCGTGGTCGAGCTTCGGCCGCAGGGCCTCGAGCGCGCTGGTGACCTTCGCGTTGTCGCCCTTCGTCGCGACACCGACCTCACGGCTGGTGAAGAACGAGGTGACGCGCGTGACCGGGCTGAGCGGCTGGCTGCCCGCGCGGTCGATCGTGGCGTCCCAGTCGAGCTCCAGACCCGCGGCCTTGGGGTCGAGCTCGGCGTTGACGTCGCCGGCCTTGAGCGCGACGGGCTTGCTCAGCCGCGGGCCGATCTCGTCGCGCAGCTTCTTCTCGGCGTCGTCGTGGCTCATGCCGCCGACGTCGACGCCCGCCACGGTCACGCCGCGGGGCACGTTGCCGCTGGACACGAGGATGTCGAGGCCGTAGAGCAGGCCGAACGCGCCGACCACGGCCGCGGCCACGATCAGCGCCTTCTTCTTCGTATTCTTCGGCGGGGTGTCGTCCTCGCCCGGCTCGATCATCACGGGCCCGTAGACGCCCGAGTCCTCCGGCTGCGGCGCCGGCGGTGCCACCGGCCGCATGTACTCGGTGGCGTCCTCGCTGGCGGGGAACCCGACGTTGGGCACGGCCGCCGTGACGGTCGGCTCGCTGGTGTCCGGCTCCTCCGACGGCCACGCGTCGGTGGCGGCGTCCGCCTGGACCGGGTTGATCTTGGTGGTCTGCTCCGAGGACGTGCCGCCGGGACCCACCGGAGGCATCGCTCTCGTCTTGTCAGCGTCGTACGGCACAGCTCTCCCCGTTGCCCTGTCTCTACTGAGGTGGCATATGTGTGTGTAGCTATCAGGCGCAGATCACGAACCGGCGGCTCATAGGTACAGACCAGTACCGTGCTCGGTGAGCTCCGATGCAACGGCGTGCAGGTCGCGTTCCTTCATCACGAGATACGTGGTGCCCTGCACCTCGACCTCAAGCTGATCTTCCGGGTTGAACAGAACCCGGTCGCCGACCTTCACGTGCCGCACGCTGGTACCGACTCCGAACACATCACCCCACGCCAACCGCTTCGCCATCTGGGCCGTAGCGGGGATCACGATGCCTCCGCTGGAACGCCGCTCGCCGTCCTCCGGCGAGATGCGCACCATGACGCGGTCGTACAGCATCTGGATCTCGAGCTTGACATCAGGCACCCGCAGAGTCTACGTGGCCTCCCGACCGGCTTCGTCCATGCCGCCCATGAGCAGGGGCAAGCGGGTAGGTGCATCGGCAACAACTCGAACTGGCACCCCCCAGTCCTGCCTGGTCAGACGGCAGACCGGGTGTTCGTCGGAAGGATCGTCACTGCAACTGGCCGCCTGCGCTACGACGTGCAACACGCCGTTCGTGACCTGATCGTTGATCCGCAACGCCCGTACCAGATCGGTGCCGACGCCCGCACCCTCCAAGATCAGCTCGGGGGGTGAGCTGGTGATCTCCAGACGAGTGGACGGTCCGTACCTTTCGTCCAGTTTCGCCCCTGTGGGCGGCGTGAACACGACAGCGAGCTCGAACGCGCCCGCGGCGATGTCCGTGCTCGGCCGCTTCACCTCGTGGGCCTCACCGTCGATCTTGGTGGCGGCTGCCGCGAACCGTTCGAGCCGGTGGGCAGCACTCGCCACGACGACCAGTTCGCCGTCGACGAGGAGCGCGTCGGACGGCTCGGCGATGTCGGTGGCGATGGTGGACAGCGTCCTGGTCTCGGGGTCGTAGCGCCTGATCGCGTTGTTGTAGGTGTCCGAGATGACGACGGAGTGGTCCTTGAGGACGGTGACGCCCAGCGGGTGCTGCAGGAGCGCCTCGTCCGCGTCGCCGTCCTTGTGCCCGAACGCGAACAGCCCCTTGCCGATGACCGTGTGGACCTCGCCGTTCTCGAGGTAGCGCAGTGCGCTGGTCTCGGAGTCGACCATCCACAGCCTGTCGCCGTCCGCGGCCAGCCCCGACGTCTGCGCGAAGAAGGCCCCTTCGGCCGGACCGTCGTTGATGCCCTCGACGGTGGTGCCGGCGAGCCTGCTGACGGTGCTCGTCGCGGGGTCGAAGAAGCCGAGCGTGTGGTTGCCGGCCATGGCGATGGCCACGCCACCGTTCCACCAGGCGACGTCCCAGGGGCTGGTCAGGTCGATCTTGTCGGCGGACCCGTCCGTCTCACCGTCCCGCCACTGCTCACCGGTGCCCGCGAGCGTCGTGACCTCACCCGTTTCGAGGTCGATGCCACGCAGGAGGTGGTTGACGGTGTCCGCGACGACGACGTCGTAACCGCGGGTCCTGGGGACCAGCGTGAGGCCCGCAGGCTCGGAGAAGGTGGGGTTCAGACCGTCGGCCCGGCCTCGCTCGCCGGTGCCGATGCGACGGATGACCGTCTCGCCGTCGGCCTCCAGCTCCACGATGCTGTGGTGGGCGGAGTCGCTGACCAGGATCGTGTTGCTCGGCGTGACGACGGCCTTCGCGGGGAACCTGAGCGTGGTGTTCGTGGGCTCGGGCGCGACGTACGGACCGGTGCCGCGGTGCAGCGTGCCCTTGGCGTCGTGCTCCTCGACCAGCTCCCCGATGATCGTCCTGAGCGCCTCGACGTGCCCCTCACCAGCGGCGACGTGCACGACGTAGCCCTCGGGGTCGACCAGCACGAGGGTCGGCCAGGCCTTGACCGCGTAGTTCTGCCAGGTCGTGAGCTCCGGGTCGTCGAGAACGGGGTGGTGCACCTCGTAGCGCTCGACGGCGGCCTTGAGCGCCTCCGCGTCGGCCTCGTGGACGAACTTCGGCGAGTGCACGCCGATCGTGACCAGCACGTCCTCGAACTCGCGCTCGAGGGGCCGCAGCTCGTCGAGGACGTGCAGGCAGTTGATGCAGCAGAACGTCCAGAAGTCGAGCAGCACGATCTTGCCGCGCAGGTCCTTGAGGGCGACGGTGGTGTCACCGGTGTTCAGCCAGCCGCGTCCTACCAGCTCAGGGGCACGGACACGGGCACGGCGCTGCACAGTCGTCACGGCCGTATCCAACACTGTGGACAGTCGCGGTGTTCCGACGTCCATCAGTTGAGAAGGACGGCTCTGAGGTTCGCGACGCTCTGCCTCCACGCCGGCCCGTGCTCGGTGTCGTCCCACAGTTCCGGCAGCTCCGAGTCCGGTGCCAGCACGCGGTCCAACGCCTCGACCGCCAGCGGGCGCAGGTCTGCCGAGAAGGTCGGCAACGGCTTCTTCGGCGCGTACGCCGTGGTGATCGGGGTGCCGCCGGGGCACTGCGCGGCGATCAGCGCGGCGGAGGCGAGCACTTCGCACGCGTCGCTGCTGTCCAGGTACCCGTCGGTCTCGATCGTGCGGATCAGTGCGGCTCTGATGAGGTTCTCGCGCTCGTTCTCCGGCGCGTCGTCCAGGTCGCCGCCGAAGTCCGCGGCCGTGTCGTTGTCGAAGTGACCGATGTCCCACGTTCCCATGGCGGGGATCATGGCAGCCGCCACCGACAATCACGGCAGCTTCAGTTCCGGCCGCTCACGACAGCGGCACGAACTGGACGCTGTTGAAGTGATCGAAGTCGACGTGTGTTCTCGACCGGATGCCACATCACCAGCGGCTGCTCGGAGCCGGTCCAGCCGGAACCACTCCGTCGGCTCGGTGTTCGCCACCGTCAGCGGTGGTGTCGAACAGCCCGCGACCACCACCACCATCAGCAGCAGCGCCCCGGAAATCTCCCCATGGGCCGACGGTGACTCAGGTGCTGGAGTCCCACCGGAAGATCACGTTCGGCGTCACGTCCCCCCAGTGCACGACCACGCGGGTCTGCCCGCCCTTCGTGTGCCGCATTGTCAGCGTGAGCGGCGCCCACGTGCCGCCCGGCTCCGCGGTGCCCGGCGTCGTGCAGGCGATGTCGCGCCCGCCCTCGCACGTCCACCCGTCGCCGCCGACGGTCAGGTCGCCCTCGCCGTCCATGTCCTCGACGACGAACCTGATCCTGGCGCCCGTCTGCGTTGTGCTGGCGGTGTTGCGCGGCTTCAGCGTGAAGTCGACGGGTTGCGACCGGTATACGAACCCCATCTCCTGCGGGGAGTTCTGCCAGTCGCGGACTCCGTTGACGTCCGTCTCGATGTCGAACGGCTCCTGCCTGGGCGGCGTCGGCGGCATGGTGGTGGGCTCGCTCGTCGGCTCGGTGGAGGTGGGCTCGGGGGTGGAGGCCGGCTCGGACTGGGAGGAGCAGGCGGCCAGCAGCAGAACCAGTGCCGGTACCGCGAAGAACCTCATCACCTCAGCGTAATGGCGCTGGCCCGAACTCGCCGGTAGCCGTCATCATGGACGCAGACCGCCCGTCTGAACCTTTTCGCCGTGTTCGGCGTAGAGGAGGCCGGGAGGGTGCGTGATGGTTGATTACCTGGTGATTGGTGCGGGACCGGCCGGTCTGCAGATGGGGCGTTTCCTGCACAGGGCGGGCCGCGACTACGTGATTCTCGAGGCAGAGCCCGAACCGGCGAGCTTCTTCCGGACGTTTCCCCGGCACCGCGTCCTTTCGACGGACGACAACTCGCTGTTCGACGGAGTGCCGTTCTCCAGGTACAGCAAGCGTTCCTTCCCCAACGCGGACGATCTGGTGCGCTACCTGGAGGACTTCGCGCGGCCGTTGAACGTCCGCTACAACACCCCCGTCACCGACCTGGAGCCGTACCAGGCCGGGCACGTCATCATCGCCACCGGCAAGAAGCCGCACGTGCCAAGCATTCCGGGCATCGAACACGCCGAGACGTACGCGAGCGCCAGCACCGACCCGACCGCGTACGCGGGCAAGCGGGTGCTGATCATCGGGCGCGGGCACAGCGCGTTCGAGACCGCCGACAACATCTCGACCACGGCCAGACTGACGCACACGGTCGGCCGAACGGTCCAGCGAATCATCAAGCAAGGCAACGAGTTCGTGGCCACGATCGACGGCACCGGCGAGCTGCGGTACGACAAGGTCGTCGTGTGCGCGGGCTTCCGCAGGGACACCTCGCTCGACGTGCCGCACGCCCACGTGATCAGCGGCGACTCGATCAAAGCGATCAGGCACGCCGCGAGGTCGTTGCACCGCACGCTGGAAGCCCAGCACCACGGAGTGCCGTGGCCGCACCGCAGGCTGCGCAACCGCCCGGACGCGCTGGCCGCCACCATCGCCACGCGCGCCAGCGAGATCCCGGACGGCCTGGCGGACGTCGTTGTGCCACAAGGAGGACACGCGCTGCTCTACGACGAGATGCCCACGACCGAACGCAACGGGTTCGTCGTCACGAGCACCCAGGTCAGCCACTACCGGCGCAACGAGCTGATCGCGGTCGAGCGCCGACTGCACCGCAAGCCGCTGGAGAGGTTCTTCTCGCAGCAGCTCGCGGTGCCGTGCATCTCCTAGGCGGGCAACGTGCGCGCGAGGAACGCAGCGGTCAGGTCCCAGGCCCGGCCGGCGGCCTCCTCGTCGTACCAGGGGCCGAGGTGGTTGAGGAACGCGTGGCCCGCGGGCTCCAGGTGGATCTCGGCACCCTCGTGCGCGGCCACCGCGTCCACGACCTTCTGATACCCGGTGATGAACGAGTCCTCGGTGCCGAAGTGGAACAGGATCGGGCAGGACACCTGGTCCAGCGTCCCGATTTGGTCGGGCACACCGGAACCGTAGAACGAGACGGCGGTGTCGGGGTCCGACGCGACGGCCGCCGAGTAGGCCAGAGTGCCGCCGAGGCAGAAGCCGAGCACGCCGACGCCACCGGTGACCTCGGGCAGCCCGCGCAGGTACTGCACCGACGCGACGACGTCCTGCACGGCCAGCGGGAAGTCGAGGTTGCCGACGACCTCCATCGACTTCGCGATGCCGGCCTCGTCGTGCTCACCGACCCAGCCGGGCTGGAAGCGGTGGAAGAGCTCGGGCACGGCCACGACGTAGCCGAGGGCGGCGAGCTTCTCCGCGACGCCGCGCAGGTAGCCGTCCAGGCCGAAGATCTCCTGGATCAGCACGATGCCGGGGCCTGAGCCGGACTCGGGGAGCCAGACCGGCAAGGGCATGTCGTCAACTCGATGGGTCATGACCCGATCCTGCCTGATGATCGTGGGTGGCCGGCAGCGACTTCGCCCTGCTCGTCCTGGGCGAAGGGCCGCGGCCGCGCCTGGCCGCGCTGATCAGGTCGGCCAGGGCGCGGATGATTTCGGGGCGCTGGCTCGGATCGGTTCCTCGAAGGGCGATCAGGCTGACGACCATCAGCACCAGAGCAGGTATCGCCACCGTCAGAGCAATCCCGATGCCGAGTGAGGTAAGACCCACCGGACACACCTCGCGTTCCTCGCTCCGGTCGAGCAAGGCGCGCAGGCGTCAGCTCGACCAGTCCGTTGACTGGTGAAGCTGAGCAACCTGCCCGGCGAGGTTCTCAGGCAGGACCATCGGCCCTGTCGTGCGTCCGACGATCTCCCGGGACGGAAGGGCGTGCTTCCGTCGTGACGCGGAGGTCTCCTCCAGCCGCTCGGAAACGGCCACCGTCACCGGGAACGCGGCTCGGGGGACAACGCCGGGTTGCCCACCTGCGGTTCCTCAACTGACGACAACGGTGCTCAGGGAGTACTCCCCTCCGGATTGCACGTTCGAGTATGCCGCCCTCCACGGATGCGAAGAGGCGACCGTTCGAGTGAATCGGGATCCCTGCCCGATAATCGGCCGATGATCCGGCTGATCGCGACCGACCTCGACGGCACGTTGCTGCAACCGGGCGGAGTCCTCAGCGACCGCACCCGCGCCACCCTCAACGCCGTCGACGCCGACGTCGTGGTCGTCACCGCGCGGCCGCCGCGGTTCGTGCAGGACCTCGAGCTCACCGGCACGGCGATCTGCTCCAACGGGGCGATGATCTACGACCTGACCAACCGCGAGGTGACCCACGCGCAGACGGTGCCGCTCGACGTCGTGCGCAAGGTGTCGGAGGCCCTCGCGAACGTCATCCCGGAGGTCGGCATCGCGGTCGAGACCGGGCTGGAAGTGCTGTGCGAGCCCGGGTTCAAGGGGTTCAGCGCCAATAATCCACACAGGACACTGGAGTTGCTCGACCACGTTTTCGAAGAGGCGCACCAGGTCGTGCAGATGCTCGCGTGGGCTCCGGACGCCGAGGCCGACCACATGATGGAGATCGCCAGGGAGGCCGTCGGGCAGCACGTCACGGTCACCCACTCCGGTGGGCTCGGCCTGCTGGAGATCAGCCCGCCGGGCGTGTCGAAGGCGGTGACGCTGGAATCCCTTTGCACGGCAAGGGGAATCACCAAGGAGGAGGTCATCGCGTTCGGTGACATGCCCAACGACCTGTCGGTGCTCGGCTGGGCGGGGACGGCGTACGCGATGGGCAATGCGCACCCGCTCGTGAAGCAGGCCTGCACCAACCACGCGCCGCCGAACACCGAGGACGGCGTGGCCCAGATCCTCGAAAGCCTCTTCCGGCTCTGAGCACCAGGCCAAAACTCCTGTCCGCACCGTCGCTGCCCCGGTTTTGGCGCGAAAAGCACGTTCGGGCCGCTAGATCGCCCGAACGTCACGTTCGCTCCCCAGGCCCGTTTGGCGCGAACGTGACATTGGGGCCGATAGATGGCCCGAACGTGCTTTTCGCGCCAAACAGGAGCAGTAGCGGACGGACTCTTGGCAGGACGCTCAGCGGCGCGGCACCGAGGTGGGACCGGCCACCTCGGCGCCCAGCGCCATCACCCGCTGCCGCAGCGCTCGGTCCGCGGTCACCACGGTCACGGCACGTCCCGCCGCAGCACGCACCACCTCGACGATCGCGTCGTCGCCGTTGCCGTCAGCGGCGACCACGCGGACGTCCTCTACTCCGGAAACGTTGCGCGCCTTGCCTTCCACGACCAGGACAACCTCCTCGTCACGGCCGCGCAGGGCGTCGCGGAGACGTTCGGCCGCGCCCGCTCGGTCGCGCCACCACCCGTCGGGCACCGATCCCACGACGTTGGCTGCATCGACCACGAGCAACGGCTTCACGCCCCACAGCGTGCCTCAGCCCCGCCGCGCCCGCAGCGCGTCCAGCGAGTCCGGGCCCTCGTCGTCAACGCCAAGGGCACCAGCAGGAGCGGAGACGCCGGCCCACCGCAGGACCGCCGCCGTCGCCGCGGCGCGTTCCTTCTCGGGCAACTTGGTGATGTTGGCGCCGTGGTTGCCGCTCGGCACCACGAACGACAGCGAGTCGCGCGTGCCCGGCCCGAGGCGGAACGGTTCCGCGCTCCACGGGTCGTTCTGCCCGTTCACGAACAGCAGCCGCGAACCCTGGTGGCGCACCCAGCGGTCGACGTCCTTCATCGCGTGCCGGTCGAAGCGCGGGAACTCGATCGACGCGGGCACCATCGTGCGCGGCACGCTGGAACCGGGGTAGCGCAACAGGTCGCGCACCGCGGACTCGTCGGCTTCCGGCCAGCCGAGCTGCGTGCCCGCCTGGTAGTAGTACGTCTCGTAGGGCGCGACACCGGCGTCGGTGTAGAAGTCCCAGCCGACGGTCTTGTCGATGAACGTCCAGAGGTCGTCGACCGACGCACCCGCGCCGGGCACCAGGGCGCACTGGTCCTGCGTGCCGTACTGCCAGAACGTGAACGGCGTGTCCAGCACCAGGACTTCCAGCGCCCGGTGCGCGCTGCCGAACTGCTTGTACGTGTAGCCCGCGGCCTCCAGGCGGGAGACGATCGCGTCGCGGTTCTGCAGGATCTGCCGCTGCACGCCCTCCAGCCGCCGGTTGCACGACGGGTCGTTGCCGACGTTGCGGATGAACTCGCCGTAGACGTCGCGGTCGTTCACCACGTCGTTCGGCGCGACGTACGCGATGGTCGCGTCGACGTCGCGCGGGAAGAACCTGCGGTGGTAGACCGACGTCATCCCGCCCTTGCTCGCACCGGTCGAGAGCCAGCGAGCGCCGTAGATCTTCTTGAACGCGGCGACGATCCGGTGGTGGTCGTTGGCCGCCTGCCAGATGTTCAGGTCGTCCCAGTCCGCCGGCGACGGCCGTGACGGCGTGAAGAACCGCTGCTCCACGCTGATCTGGTTGCCGTCGACGAGCCGGGCGGGCTCGGACGCGCTGATCGTGCCGGGCAGGTGGTAGCCGGAGGTGTGCAGCACCATCGGCTTCGACTCCGCCTTGTGCAGCAACGAGAAGCGCTGCTCGAACCGCTGGCCGCGCGGCCTGCGGTGGTCCGCCGGCTGCTGAATGCCGAGGACGAACGTCCGCGCGGTGCCGGACGTTCCCTCGCTGATGATCCGCACTCCGGGGATCGCCGCGATGCGGTCCTTGATGTCTTCTGCCGCGGACACGACCGCGGCCGTGGCGATGACCTGCGCCGATACCAGGCCGAACGCCAGCAGGGAGCGTACGAGTCTGTTCACCAAGCCACGTTATTGAGCCCGCACGCCCCGCCGGACCGGCCGATCGTCGGGCTTATTGATAGCTGGCGTAATAAGAAGCTGCCATGTCCTCGTCGCCGTGGCCCTTGGTGACCGCGCGGTTCAGCCGGGCGCTGGAGGCCTGCGCCACGTCGAGCTGCACGTTGGCCAGCACGGCCGCCTCGTTGACGAGCAGCGCGTCCTTCAACGCGGTCTGCACGGTGAAGGCGGGTGGGAAGGACCGTTCGATGATCGCGTTGCCCTTCATCTGCAGGTACGCGCAGTCCATCGCGCCACCGGACACGGCCTCCAGGAACAGCTTCGGATCGAGCCCCGACGACTCCGCCAGCGCCACGGCCTCACCGACAGCGGCGGTCAGCGCGAGCACCCAGCTGTTCGCGACGAGCTTCAGCTTCGAGGACGCACCGGCCTCGCCGACCCACATCGTGCGGGCGCCGATCACGTCGAAGACCGGCTGCACGCGGTCACGCAGCTCCTCCGCGCCGGACGCGAGCACGACGAGCTTGCCCTCCTGCGCCGGTTTCACGCTGCCCAGCACCGGGGCGTCGACGAACTCGAGCCCGAGCGAACGGGCGAGCGCGATGTGATCCTCCGTGGCGGTGACACCGACCGTGGACATCTGGATCCACACCACGTCGTGCGACAGCGAAGGAGCGGCCTCCTGCATGACCGCGGTCACGGTGGGGCCGTCGTTGAGCATCGTCAGCACGATCTCCGCGCCCTCGACGGCGGCAGCGGGCGTGTCGGCGACGGTGACGCCCTGAGAGGCGAGCGGTTCGGCTTTGGCGCGCGTGCGGTTCCAGACCCGGACCTGGTGTCCGGCTGCGGAGAGGTTGGCTGCGATGGGGGCACCCATGAGGCCGGTGCCGAGCACGGCGATCTCCATGTCCCCCAGCAAACAAGAAACCTCGCAGTGCTGCCAGGTCGGGGGTCCGACAGCACTGCGAGGTCAACCGTGACATCGGCGGACCGACGTGCACTGTTACAACGCCATCATACTGTGGCGTGGATCACGTTTGACAGATTGAAACCCCTGGAGCGCGGGAGGTGCTCCAGGGGTTTCCGTTGGGGAGGCACTCGCGACAGGGCGCTGTCGAGCGAGTGCCGGGTCGTGAGTCAGCGCAGGGTGGTGACCTGAGCCTGGGCGATGGCCATCAGCTCGTGACGCATGGCCGGCGTGGTGGCCATGTCGATCGCGCGAGCCACGGCCTTCCGGTTGCGCGCCTCGGCACGACGGGCGCGGAGCTTCGCTGCGAAGTTCATCTCGGTCTGCACTTCCCTCTCGGAGGTCTGTTCTCTGTTGGTGACTCAAGTATGCACCCTTCTACCCACGAACGCACGCGATTATCCGGTGAGTTGGGGCACAGGCCGATGAATCATCGGTCGACAACGTGAACGACCGGACAACAGCAGTCAGTCCTCCCTGCCGAGCAGGAACCGCCCGAAGTGCGGCACGGTGAAGGCGATCTGACCCCGTTCCGCGCTGTAGACCAGGCCTTTCTTGATGAGCGAGTCCCGCGCGGGCGACAGCGACGAGGGCTTGCGCCCCAGGTGGTCAGCCACCTGGGCGGTGTTGACGCCCGCATCCTTTCCGTCGGTCAACTCGGCCATCGACCGGAGATACTCGCGTTCCGCGGGCGTCGCACGCTCGTATCGGGAGCCGAAGAAGCCCACGGCCAGCTCCGCGTCGGCCTCCGGAGCGGCGACGGTGACGTCCAGCGCGCTGATCGGATCGGTCGGCGCGGCGTCCCAGGCGGCCTTGCCGTAGGCCTGGATGAAGTACGGGTAGCCGCCACTCGCGTCGAACAACGCGTCCAGCGCCTCGTCCGTGATGCCGGCGTCCTCCCGTTCGACCGGCGCCAGCACGGCGCGGTCGGCGTCCTCGCGGCTGAGCCGGTCGATGCGGACGTAGCGGAAGAGGCGCTCCGAGTACGACTTGCTCGCTGAAAGCACCGCAGGCAGGTGCGGAAGTCCGGCACCGACCACGACGAGCGGCGCCCCGAGCTGCGAGAGCTCGTGGCACGCCGCGCACAACGCGCTGATGTCGTCGGGCTTGAGGTCCTGCATCTCGTCGATGAGCAGCGCGACGCCCGTTCCGACGTCCTGCGCGAGCTCGGCGACGTCGGTGAAGAGCTCGACCAGGTCGATCTCGATGTCACCGGAGTCCGCGCGCCCGGACGCCGCCGGCACGTCGATGCCGGGTTGCCAGCGATCGCGCAGCTTGGCGCCATCCGGGGCGGCCCTGAGCGCGAACGCCTTGAGGATGCCGAGGATCGCCTCGACCCGGTCGGGAGCGCGGTGACGGACCGCCAGGTCGCGGATCGCCCGGTGGAGCGCGGCCGACAGAGGCCGTCTGAGGTCGGCGTCCGGCCGTGCCTCGACCTTGCCCGCACCCCAGCCGCGTTTGACCGCCATGGACCGCAGCTCGCCGAGCAGCACCGTCTTGCCGACACCCCGCAACCCCGTCAGCACGAGGCTGCGTTCGGGACGGCCGCGGGCCACGCGTTCGAGCACCACCTCGAACGCTCCGACTTCCTTGTCCCGGCCGGCGAGCTCAGGAGGCCGCTGGCCTGCACCGGGGGCGAACGGATTGCGCACCGGGTCCATGGCTCGCACCGTATCCGCGTTTCTAGTGCTCGCCGTAGAGACGCGCAGACGAACGTCGACTGGATCTGTATCCAGCTTTCTAGGATTGAAGCTATAGAGCCTAATAGTTGCGGATGGAGTGGTGTCCCGGTTGGCTGGCCACGTGGCTGAAGTCGTGACGAAGGGGACCGGCGAGGTCGAGCGAACCGCCGACCGCGCCCAGGTGGACGTGACGTTCGAGGCTCTCGGCGCCGAACGCTCCGAGGCGGTGAGCCTGCTCAACCAGCGCATCTCGGCCGTCGAGCCGCTGCTGGAGAGCTTCGAGGTGCGCTCGCGGCAGCTGTCCGTGCACGACGACTGGGACAACAACCAGCGAGTCGGCAGCCGCGCCTCCCAGCAGTACGTGATCTGGGTGTCCGACCTCGACAAGCTCGACGAGCTGCTGGGCGAACTGGTGCAGGCCGAGCCGTCGTGGATCAACGGACCGACGTGGACGCTCGTCGACGACACCGAGGCGATCCGCGAGGCGCAGAAGGAGGCCGTCGCCGACGCGCTGCGGCGTGCCGAGGGGTATGCGGCAGCGCTGGGGCGGCGGCTCGGGCCGTTGCTGCGCATCGGGGACGCCGAGGGTGGCGTGGGGTACTCGCCGCGGATGATGAGCGGGGCCGCGTCGTTCGAGATGGCTGGGCCGGCCGGGATGGTCGACCAGTTGAACCTGAAGGCGCAGCAGATCACGGTGGCGGCGGCGTGCACGGCCGCCTGGTCACTGCTCGACTAACCGAAAACCCCGTCCCCGTTCTTATGGCGCGAAAAGCACGTTCGGGCCATCTATCGGCCCGAACGTGCTTTTCGCGCCATACCGGCCAGCGACGTTGCGGACCTGACTAACTGGCCTGCAACGTCTCCACCGCCGCGTGCACGGCCTCCGCGTCGCGGTCGCCCGGACGCGCTTCGAGCCACTTCTGGAGCCACGTGCCGCGGCGTGCGGCTGCGGTGGCCAGGGTCAGGGTCACGTAGGCGCGGCGTTCCCACTCCCGCGCCGACGCCATCGCGTCGGCGGCGGGGCGCCAGTCGTCTCGGATGGTGCCCGCCAGCGCTCTGGCCAGCACCGGGTCTTCACCTGGATCGACGTCTGCGAGCATCAGCCCCCCCAGAACCGCCACGTCGCGGTCCAGAGAGTGTGCCTGATTGACGGTTCAATTACACAGCTTTTAACGCGCCGCGCAGCGCCAGAAGTCGCGCATGATCGCCAGTGGCGCCGGGCTCGTCATGGCCGTGCGGGTCAACAGGATCGTGACCAGGTCAGCCGACGGGACGACGTGGGCCGCCGTGCCGGAACCGCCTACCCAGCCGTAGCGGCCCTGCACGTTCCACGGGTCGATCTCGGCGATGTCGACGCTGCCGCCGAGGCCCCAGCCCTGGCCCTCCAGAAAGATGTCCGCGGCCTCGCGCTCGGCGGCCGAGGTGGTGTCGGTCGCCAGTTCGGGCAGCAGGTCGCTCGACAGCAGGAACCGGTTGAACGCCAGCAGGTCGTCCACAGTGGACTTCAGGCCGCCCGCGCCGGACGGCAGGACCTGGCTGATGAAGCTGGTGTTCTTCATGCCGAGCGGGCGGTACAGGCGATCGGCGAGGAAGTCCGGGAGCGAGCCGGTGACCCGGTCCAGCAGCACGCCGAGGACGTCGTAGGCCGTGTTGTAGAGCCAGCCGTCGCCCGGCTGGTGCAGCAGCGGGACCTCCGCGAGCTGCTTGAGCCACTCGTCCGGTGCCGGCAGGTCCTCGCGGCCGTGCAGGTGCGCGTTCTCGAAGAGCTTCTGGGTGGCGGGCAACGAGAAGTCCGCCGTGAAGCCCCAGCCGGTGCGGGACGCCAGCAGGTGCCGGACGGTGATCGGCTTCGTCGCGGGGACCACGTCGTCGACCGGGCTCTGCGGAGTGCGGACGACCACCGGGTTCGCGAGTTCGGGCAGCCAGTTCGCGATCGGGTCGTCGAACGCGATCGTGCCGTCCCGCACCAGCATCAGGCCGGCCGTGGCGACGATCGGCTTGGTGACCGAGGCGATCGGGAAGACCGACTCGCGGGTGTCGGCGCCGACCGACGCGAACTCGACGTCTTCACCCCAGGCGATGAGCGCGACCGCGTCGGGCACGGTCTCGCGGTGAGCCTCCAGAACCGCCTGCAAAGTCATGGTCGTCATCCTTCTCCGAAGTGGGGGTTCGGAGGGTTTGACTTCACGGAACCGCGGAACTCATCGCTCCAGGATCGCCGTGATTCCCTGACCGCCTGCCGCGCACACCGACACGAACCCGCGCCCGCTTCCCTTCTGGTGCAGCAGCTTCGCCAGCGTCGCCACGATCCGGGCGCCGGTCGCGGCGAACGGGTGGCCTGCCGCGAGCGACGAGCCGTTGACGTTCAGCTTCGACCTGTCGATCTCGCCGAGCTCCTTCTCCCACGCCTTCAACGTCGCGAGCACCTGGGACGCGAACGCCTCGTGCACCTCGTAGAAGTCGAAGTCCTGCAACGAGAGGCCCGCCTTGCCGAGCATCCTCGGCGCGGCGTGCACCGGGGCCATGAGCAGGCCCTCCTCGCCGTGCACGTAGTCGACGGCGGCGGTCTCGGCGAACGTCAGGTACGCCAGCACCGGGAGGTTGCGCTCCCGTGCCCACTCCTCGGTCGCCATCAGCACCGCGGAGGCGCCGTCGGAGAGCGGGGTCGAGTTGCCCGCGGTCATCGTGTCGCCGAAGACCGGCTTGAGCTTCGCGAGCTTCTCGACGCTGCTGTCCGGACGGAGGTTCTGGTCGCGGGTCAGGCCGAGGTACGGGGTGACGAGGTCGTCGAAGAAGCCCTCGTCGTAGGCCCGCGCGAGGTTGTGGTGGCTGCGCGCGGTGAGCTCGTCCTGGTCCTCGCGGGAGATGCCGTACTCGGCCGCGGTGATGGCCGCGTGCTCGCCCATCGACATGCCGGTGCGCGGTTCGCCGTTGCGGGGCAGGTGCGGCACGACGTGGCCGGGGCGCAGCTTGGTCAGCAGGCTGACCTTGCGGGTGCGGTTGAACTCCAGCAGCAGCTTGCGGAAGTTCTCGTTGACGCCGATCGGCGCGTCGCTGGTGGTGTCGACGCCGCCCGCGATACCGGCGTCGATCTGACCGAGCGCGATCTTGTTGGCGACCGCGATCACCGCCTGCAGGCCCGTGCCGCACGCCTGCTGGATGTCGTACGCGGGCGTCTCCGGGCTGAGCCTGCTGCCCAGGACCGACTCGCGGACGAGGTTGAAGTCGCGCGAGTGCTTGAGCACGGCGCCCGCGACCACCTCGCCGAGGCGTTCTCCCTGCAGGCCGAAGCGGCTGACGAGGCCGTCCAGCACCGCGGTGAACATGTCCTGGTTCGACGCGGTGGCGTACGGGCCGTTCGAGCGGGCAAACGGGATGCGGTTGCCGCCGATGATCGCTACTCGCATGCCGCCATACTACCTACTAGCGGGTAGACTTACTAGCGAGTAGGTTGTGTGACGTGGACAGGTACCAGAAGTTCGCATCGTCGGGGCTGGGACGCCAGCTCGTGCGCAGGCTCGGCCTGCCGAACCCGCACCCACTCCGCCGCGACGCCGCTTTGGCCACACCCGTGCTGGTCGGTGGGGCTTCCCGGCTGTCGTTCCTGAAGCAGCTCGAGACAGGTTCCGCTCCCCACGGCGCGCTGGTCTTCGACGCGTCGGACATCTCGTCGGTGAGCGACCTGCGGCAGCTGCACGACTTCTTCCACCCGGTGATCACCCAGCTCGGACCGTGCGGGCGGGTGATCGTGATCGGGCGCTCGCCGGACTCCGTCGCGCAACGGGCGCTCGAAGGCTTCGTCCGCTCTGTCGGCAAGGAACTGCGCCGAGGTGGCACGGCCAACCTCGTGTACGTGGCCGACGGCGCCGAGGACGGGGTCGAGTCGACGCTGCGGTTCCTGCTGTCCGGACGGTCCGCGTACGTGTCGGGGCAGGTCATCACCGTGTCCGCGGCGTCGCCGACCGGCACGCTGGAGGGCAAGGTCGCGCTGGTCACGGGTGCTTCGCGAGGCATCGGCGAGGCGATCGCCACGGCCCTGGGCCGCGACGGCGCGCACGTGATCTGCCTGGACGTGCCCGCGGCCGGCGAGGACCTGTCGAAGGTCGCGAACGCCGTCGGCGGGTCCGCGTTGCAGCTCGACATCACCGGTGATCCCGCCCGGTTGACGTCGTACCTCCTCGAGCGCCACGGCGGCGTGGACGTCGTCGTGCACAACGCGGGCATCACCCGCGACAAGACGTTGGCGCGCATGGACTCCTCGCTGTGGGACTCGGTGCTGGAGGTCAACCTCGCCTGCCAGGAGCGGATCAACACCGCGCTGCTGGAGGGTGACGTGCTGCGCGCGGGCGGACGGATCGTCGGCGTGTCGTCCATCGCCGGCATCGCGGGCAACGTCGGCCAGACCAACTACGCCACGTCGAAGGCCGGCGTGATCGGGATGGTCAACTCGCTGGCGCCCGTTCTGGCTGCTCGCGGGGCCACGATCAACGCCGTCGCGCCCGGTTTCATCGAGACGAAGATGACCGCGGCCGTCCCGTTGATGACACGGGAGGTCGGACGCCGGATGAACAGCCTCTCGCAGGGCGGGCTGCCGGTCGACGTCGCGGAGACCGTGGCGTGGTTCGCCTCGCCCGGTTCCGGTGGCGTGAACGGCAACGTCGTGCGGGTGTGCGGACAGATGCTGCTGGGGGCCTGATGTTGCTGCGTGCCGCCCTGACGTCGTTCCGGCGCGGGGAAACCCTGGCCGCCCAACCGGTTTCGGCCTCCTTCGACGTCTCGTTGAAGCACCTGACGGCGTACAACGCGGTGTGCGGGTTCGGGTTGCGCGACGTGCTGCCGCTGACGTACCCGCACGTGCTGGGCTTTCCGTTGCAGATGAAGCTGATGACCGGCTCCGGGTTCCCGTTCCCGTTGCCCGGTCTCGTGCACGTCGCGAACCGGATCACGCAGTCGCGGCCGCTGACGTTGGACGAACCGCTGGAGATCACGGTGTCCGCGCGCGATCTGCGGCCGCACCCCCAAGGCACCCAGGTCGACGTGGTGACGTCGGTTTCCGGTGTGTGGGAAGGGGTTTCGACCTACCTGCGCCGGACCGGCGGCTCGTCGGGCTCTGGCGAGGAGCTCCACCGGCCGGTCGGCTCTGCGGTGTGGAAGGTGCCAGGGGACATCGGACGGCGGTACGGCGCGGCGTCGGGCGACCGCAACCCGATCCACCTGTACCCGTTGAGCGCCAAGCTGTTCGGCTTCAAGCGCGCGATCGCGCACGGCATGTGGACGAAGGCGCGCTGCCTCGCCGCCCTGGAGGGACGGCTCCCCGAGGCCGTCTCCGTGGACGTGAAGTTCAAGAAGCCGTTGCTGATCCCGGGGCGCGTCGAGTTCTCGGCGCACGAGAACGGCGTCGGCTGGGAGTTCGCCGTGTGGGGCAAGGGGCCCCACCTGCTGGGCTCAACGACGTGACGGTGGATGCCAGACGTTGCCCTCGACGAGGTCGCCGAAGCCCATCCAGACGAGGTTCATGAGGCGGGCCGCGACGACGCCGGCGGGTTCCTCGGGGTGGTCGAGCCACCACTCCGCGAGCGACTCGCCGGCCCCGACCAGCGCGGCGGCCAGCGACTCGGCCTCCAGCTTGGTCGCGGGAGCTTTCGTCGACTGGGTGAGCAGCGCCGCGACCAGCGACACGGCCCGGCTGCGCATGTCCGTGAGCTCGACCGCGAACGGACCGCCCTGGTTCGATGCCTGCCGGTGCAGCACCATCCAGCTCGCCCGGTTCTCGCCGACGAACCCGAAGAACGCCCTGAGCCCGCTCCACAGCTGCACGTCGGGTTCCTGGTCGGGCTCGACGCCGGTCGCGATGGCCTCCATCATCCGCGTGGCCTCACGCCGGATGCAGGTCGCGAACAGCTCGTCCTTCGAGCCGAGGTAGGCGTAGAGCATCGGCTTGGAGATGCCGGCGACCTCGGAGATCTCGTCCATCGAGGCCGCGTGGAAGCCGAGCCGCGAGAACACGTCGACGGCGGCGTCCATGATCTGCCGCTCACGCACCGCGCGTGGCAAGCGCTTGGCTCGACCTTCTGTGCGCATCACTACCCCTCGGTTCGGAGGAACAAGATTATCCGATCGGGTTGCCGGTCTACCTACTCGCCAGTATTCTTACTCGCGAGTAGGTACCAGGAGGTGTGTCAATGACGCTCGACCTCACCACCGAGGCGATCGCGAAGCTCAGCCCTGCCGAGCTGATCAGCACGCTGCAGCAGGTCTCGCCGGACGACCCGGCCCTGGCCGGCGTCGACATCGACGTCATCGCCCGCGGCATCGACCCGAAGAAGCTGGGCAAGGACGACTTCGCGGCACTTCTGACCGCGTTGGGCCGGCTGGCCGACGGTGGCGCTGACCTCGACCTCTCGAAGATGGACCCGTCCAACTTCGCCAGGATCATCTCGCGCGCCTCGAAGGACCAGATCGAGGCCGTGGTCGCCGATCCCGCGCTGCGCGTCCGGGTGCTCGACGAGGTGTTCCGCCGCATGGAGGTCCACTTCCGCGCGGACCGTGCGGGCGCGACCCGTGCCGTCGTGCACTTCCACGTGCTGGAAGACGTCTACGAGGCCATCATCGAAGACGCTCAGTGCACCATCAACAAGGGCGTCACGCGCGAGGCCCGCGCCATCGTGACGCTGACGCCCGCCGACTTCCTGAAGCTCGCGACCGGCAACGCCTCCGCCCCCGTGCTGTTCATGACGGGCAAGCTGAAGGTGAAGGGCGACCTGGGGTTCGCGGCCGGGTTCATGAGCCTGTTCAACATCCCGAAGGCCTGACGGAGAGGTTTTGCAGTGGGTGGCTTCTCGCTCGAACTGAACGAAGACCAGACCGACCTGCGCGACTGGGTGCACGGCTTCGCGAAGGACGTGATCAGGCCGGCTGCCTCGGAGTGGGACGAGCGCGAGGAGACGCCGTGGCCGGTGATCCAGGAGGCGGCGAAGATCGGCCTCTACGGCTTCGAGGCTTTGGCGACCTGGTTCGCGGACCCCATCGGGTTGTCCCTGCCGATCGCGACCGAAGAGCTCTTCTGGGGTGACGCCGGCATCGCGCTGTCGCTGATGGGCACCGGCCTGGCCGTGGCGGGCATCTTCGCGGGCGGCGAGCCAGAGCAGCTGGCCGAGTGGGTCCCGGAGTGCTTCGGCGACGAGTCGGACCCGAAGCTCGCGGCGTTCTGCGCCTCCGAACCCCAGGCGGGCTCGGACGTGGCCGGCTACCGGACGCGGGCGCGTTACGACGAGGCCACCGACGAGTGGGTCCTGAACGGCCAGAAGGCCTGGGCCACCAACGGCGGCATCGCGAACGTGCACGTGGTGACCGCAGTGGTGGATCCCTCGCTGGGCGCCCGCGGTCAGGCCGGCTTCATCGTGCCGCCCGGCACGCCGGGGTTGTCGTCGCCGGGGAAGATCAAGAAGCACGGCATGCGCGCTTCGCACACCGCTGACGTGTTCCTGGACGACGTGCGCGTGCCTGGGCGTTGTGTGCTGGGCGGTAAGGAGCGGTTGGACGCTCGGCTGGCGCGGGCACGTGAGGGACTGCGCGCGGGCGGCCAGGCCGCGATGGCGACGTTCGAAACCACGCGTCCGACCGTGGGCGCGATGGCCGTGGGTGTCGCACGGGCCGCCTACGACTACGCACTGGAGTACGCGAAGGACCGCGAGGCGTTCGGCCGGAAGATCATCGAGAACCAGTCGATCGCGTTCGACCTCGCGAACATGCGGATGGAGATCGACGCGTCGCGGCTGCTGGTGTGGCGGGCGGCGTGGATGGGGCGCAACAACGTGCCGTTCACCGCGGGTGAGGGCTCGATGTCGAAGCTCAAGGCGTCCGAGGTGTCGGTGTGGGCGACCGAGCGGGCCATCCACATCCTGGGTGGGGCCGGGTACACGCGGGAGCACCCCGTGGAGCGGATGCACCGGGACGCGAAGATCTTCACCATTTTCGAGGGGACTTCGGAGATCCAGCGACTGGTGGTGTCGCGGATGATCTCCGGGATGCAGATCAAGTGACGTGAGGTGGGCCGGGGCGTGGTGCCCCGGCCCGTTCCGTTTCGCTCAGCAGGACAGGCCGCTGCGGCCGGTCAGCGATTCCTCGGTCGTCCGCAGGGTGGCCTCCGCTGCCGTGCACTTGTCGTTCAGCGCCTTGCTGAACGTCCACACGTCGCGCTGGCCCCGTGCGCCCTGCGTCGGCGGGGTGAACGAGCCATCGCCGACGAGGCGGATCGACGCGCGGTACAGGTTCGCGCCCTGGATGCGGACGTGGCCGTACTTGCCGCCGCAGCCCTCGAACTGGGTGATGGTGGCCATGGTCGTGGCGCCGCGTTTGACGACACCGGTCGAGCCGATCTGCACCGCGCTCGGGCAGGTCGGCGGGGTCGGTTCTGCTGCTTGCGCTGTTCCCCCAAGAAGCAGGGCAACGCCGGTCGTGACGATTCCCAGTTTGATCAGCACGTGGTGAACGTAGGTCGCGCCGGTTAGCCGACGGTAAATCCTCGAACGCGTGGAGTAACGCGCGGGCCCGCTGCTCCGATCAGCTCAGTGGATCGGCGTTAGGGGGAATCGTGATGCTCCCGAATGTGTACCTCATGGCCGCCGCGGTTCTGGCCGGTGCCGCGAGCAGTGCCTACGTCGTGACGGTCGTGGACCGTCCCGCACCGGTCGCCGTCAGTCATGTCGTGCGCGTGGTCGACGCGGAGACCGTCGAGGTGCGCGAAGGCGATCGCGTCGCGGTGGTCAGGCTCGTGAACGTCGACGCGCCCGCTGCGGGCGAGTGCCTGCACGAGGAGTCCAGGAAACGGCTCGGCGAGCTGTTGCCGGAAGGGACTCCGGTCACCGTCGTGAAAGAAGGCCAGCTCGCGGCTCTGTCCACACAGGACGGTCTGGTCAACGCCGCCCTGATCGCCGACGGGCTGGCGGTGCCGGTCGTCAACGGCACGCACTTCCTCGACAGGGTCAAGGAAGCCAACCACGCGGCCGCCGAGAAGCAGAAGGGGCTGCATTCGCCCGAGGTGCCCTGCACGTTGCCGGGGCAGGTCAAAGCGATCACCGAAGCGGCGGCGGTCGTGGAAGCGCAGCCGCTCAGGGCGAGCAAGGCGGAGCTGACGGTGGCGGCGGACACGGCCAGGACCGCGATCGGGCTGGTGGATCAGCTGGCCAAGCCCGGCGGGCTGACGTGGGACGCGGTGGCGCCGGTCGACCAGACGATGTTGCTGTCGAAGGTCACCAAGGCGGTGCCGACGTTGTACCGCAAGGAGGCCGAGCTGCGGAACGTCGTGAAGGGACTGAGGTGAGTGGCCCGCCGTTCCCCTGCGCCGGCGGGCCTGACACACCATCACGTTTTGCGGTAATGGCTCGGTAAACGTCCTGGTTGGACCTATTCTCCCGGGCCATGAAGCTCTTGCCGTCGCAGCAGGCCGCGATCGTGCTGATCGCCCTCGACGCGATCGTCGTCGTCTCGGGGGTGGTGACGGGCGCGGCGCTGCTGCCGGGGTGGGCGAACCTCGTGATGGTGCTGGCCTCCGCGGCACTGCTGGTGCTGCTGCTGGTGCAGACGGGCGGGTCGTTCCGCGTCGACGGGCTCGCCACGGCGTTCCGGCTGCTGCGCGAGACGTTGCCGAAGTGGGCGATCGGGCTGGCCGCCGTCGCGTTCTACGGCGGGTGGCTCCTCGCGTTCATCGGACTGTCGAGCGACAGCACGGCCGGAAACCTCAACTACGAGAACGGGAAGTACACGTCCACACAGCGCAAGGTCGTCCGTGAGCTCACCAAGGAGCAGTACGAGGCGGCTCAGACGGCCAACCAGCGCATGTGGGCGGGATTCGGCCTCGCGTTCGCCGGCGGTGTGCTCGGGTTCGCCGGGATCGCTGCGCGGGCCAAGGAGAACCGCTAGAGCGGCAGCTTCAGGACCGCGCCCACGCGCTTGAGCTCGCGGCGGTGCACGGCGAGCAGCACGACGTCCTCGGCACGGCGGAAGTGCAGCACCACGAAGTTCGGGTGCGGCGGGTCCTGGTCGACGATCTGCTCGACCCAGCCCTCGTCCTTGCTGAAGACGATCCGCTCGTCCCAGATGATCTTGGTGGGGCCGAAGAACAGCTCGCCCTCCTGCCATTCACCGTCCAGGAACACGTCGCCGTCTCCGCGCGAGTGATCTTCACCGGTGGGCCCGAAGGCTTCGGCGATGGCACCACCGAGGATTTCGAACAGTGCAGACATGATCATCCCCCTTCGTTGCTACAGGAACGAGCTGGGCGCCCAGCTGGTTCCCGTCACTGCGAAGTGGATCAGCCGAAGGGCTGTCCGGCGGCGCGCAGCCAGGCCCGCTCGCGCGAGTGGTCCGGCATCGCGGGCCAGCCGTTGATCTTCGCGATCAGCACCCAGTACCGCTCGGCACGCGGGTCCGCGAAGTCGGAGAACGTGCGCAGCCGCTCGACGACGCGTTCGTCGTTCGGCACGCCCAGCGCCTCCGCCCAGTTGGCGTTCACGCGGGCCACGACCTCGCGCGCGGCGTCCGACTCCGGCGCGATGCCGGCCTCGAGCGCCTCCCGCGCCTGGGTGATCGCGAAGTTGAACGCCTCCATCTGGTTGTTGTCCGGCGGGCTCATGTCCGTGCCGCTCCGCCGCTGTTCCTCGTGCTGCTGGGACATCCGCTTGACCGACGCGCGGAAGTCCGGGTCCTGCACGAGCTTCGCGAGCTCGACCCACGCCTCCAGCTGCTCGGTCGTCGGGTCGTCCGGCAGCTCGACCCGCACGGACCGCATGCGTTGCTCGAACTGCGGATCCAGCTCGTACGGCCCGAACACCTCCTCGAAGAAGTCGTCGAGGATGCGCTGGCGCTCCTCGTCCGACATGCGTGCCAACTCGTTCATCAGTTCCATCTCCCCTCCTTTGGCGACGGCGCGCAGGACGGCACGGCGCAGCCGCAACGTCTTCATCTGCGCGTCGATCGCTTCCGCGTGTGCACGCGCCACGTCGGTCACCGTGACCTCGCGGGCGAGAACCCGCCCGGCGGTCGGCAGGTCGACTCCCAGGTCCCGCAGTGTGCGGACGAGCTTGAGCTTCGCGACGGCCTCACCGTCGTACGTCCGGTAGCCGCCGACCGTTCTGGACGTGGGCGGGATGAGCCCCTGGTCGGAGTAGAACCGGATCGTTCGGACGGTGAGGCCGGTCATCCTGGCCAGCTCGCCGATCTGGTAGCGCGTCACGGGGACAACTCTGAACCCTCCAGTGACTGGAGAGTCAAACCCGATTAACCGATCGAGTTCCAGAACGAGCAGTTGTGCCTGGTCAGGGCGTTGATCTGGCCAACGTGTCCCAACGAGTACTCCTGGACGTTGCCCCTCGAGTACCGCGACCAACCCGGCTTGCCGGTCCGGGCGAACGTCGTCCAGTCGCGGATCATCGTCGACGCGAGCTGCTGCTGCGCCGGGTTGAGGTCGAACGTCGGGATGTCGAAGAAGTAGGAGAGCTCGAACGAGTGCGCGGCGCCGCCGGGGAAGCCCTCGGGGAAGAAGTCCTTGAACCAGCCCACCGGCGCGGTGCGGTCGGCGAACTCGTAGCCGTACGTCGGCGTGAAGCGCGACAGCAACCGATCGTCGGCGAGCTGGTTGCACGCCCAGACGCTGTCGGTGAGCACGGCACCGTACGCCAGTCGCGCGTTCCCGTACGCGCTCACCGGGTACTCAGCGATGATCTCGGCTGCCTTCTCCTGCCCGAACCCCTGCTCCAGCAATCCCCGGTAGTCGAACGGTTCCGGCACGGTCGCGGACGTCAGCCTGCCCTCGTCACGGGTGTTGCCCCAGATCAGCGGCACGCGGTTGAACCGGCCCGACCGCACCGCGTCGACAGGACTCACCGGCAGCACGCTGTTGCCGGTCACGACCGGAGTCTCGCCGCGGTCGATCGCGGTGAAAGCCGTGGGAGGCAACGCACGCAGGCACGCGACGTCCGAGCACCCGAGCTGAGCGGAGAGGGCCACGGCTTCGGCTTCGGCTGCGGGCTTCGCGATCCAGGGGGCACCCGCGGGCTTGCCGTGGATCACGCCGTTGGCACCCCACGTCGTGGAGCAGCCGCCGCTCTGCGCGATGGCCTTCTGGAACAGTCCACGAGAGCGCGGCGACGTCACGTGCGCGCACACGTCGAACGCACCACCGGACTCACCGAAAACCGTGACGTTGCGCGGATCCCCGCCGAACACGGTCGCATTGCGCTGCACCCACTTCAGCGCCGCCTGCTGGTCCTCGATGCCGTACGCACCCGAGTCCGGCAGGTCCGGGTGCCCGAAGAAACCGAAGAATCCCAACCGGAAGTTCATGGTCACGACCACGACGTCACCCTGCACGGCCAGGCGCCGCGGGTTGAACCCGTCGCCCGACAGGTAGCTGTTGCCGCCGCCGTGGAGGTAGACCATGACCGGCTTGCGGCCGTGCCGGGAAGGCGTGGTGACGTTGAGGTACAGGCAGTCCTCGTTGCTGCTCGGCTGGCCGGCGCCCGCTGCCTGAGCGCAGGCGGAGCCGGGCTTGGTGGCATCACGCGGTGTCGTCCACGGCGTGACGGGCTGCGGCGAACGCCACCGCAGTTCACCAACAGGCGGCGCCGCGTACGGAATCCCTTGGTACAGCTGGTGATCAGCGAGAACCGTGCCGCGGACAGGGCCGGAGTCGGTCCGCACCAGGCCGGGCTCGCCGGCCTGTGCCACACCGATCGGGCTCGCCAGCAAGGCTGCGGCGATCAACGAAGACAGTCGCTTGCGCACGTCGTGTGTCCCCTCAGTAGAAGCGTTGACACACCTGCGTCGAACGGGCAGCCCGGATTCGACATCCGCGCGCACGCTCACATACCGAGCCGTCGAGTTGGTCCGAACGTACTAGTGACGAAGCCGTGTGACCTGTGGAAACGTGGATGGCGTCGGTATCGCCTGGGGGGCAACCATCGATTGACGGCCTTCGTCGAAGGCCTTGCTCGGTGTGCGCCGACCCTGTTGGTTCTGGGGGAATCAATGCGTTCGTTTTCGCGTGCGGTGAAAGCCGCGCTTGGCACTGTCGGGCTTGTCGCCGCGCTGCTCGGCGCTGTGGCCGCGCCTGCCAACGCCGAGGCGTCCGGCCCGGCGGCCACTGCGGAGGAGGCACTGCGGCAGGCAGGCGGCATCAGTCCGGGCCTCGACCTGCCCCTGCCGCCCGAGATGGTCGGCAGCGCCACCCCGACGATCTGCTTCAGCGGCCACGTCCAGAACGTCGGCTGGCAGCACCTGGAGTGCTACGAAGGCGACGACAGGCACAGGGCCTACGCGGGTACTGAAGGCCGTGGCCTCCGGCTCGAGGCGCTCCGGGTCGTCGCCACGAACACGGGCGGTACGACCTGCGTGCAGGCACACGTTCAGAACGTGGGCTGGCAGAACCCGAAGTGCGTCGTCGACAACAGCACGGCGGAGATCGGCACGTTCGGCCAGAGCCTGCGGATGGAGGCGTTCGGGCTCAGCAACAGCAACAAGAACCGGACCGTGTGCGCAGAGGCCCACATGCAGGACCACGGCTGGCTGGGCGAAAAGTGTGAGTCGCTCGGCAACAGCACCGTCGTCGGCATCGCGTCCCACGGCCTGCGGATGGAAGCCCTCAGGGGCAAGCTCTACTAGAGGCCGGAAATGAGGTCGTGGTTCGAACGCGCGTTCGCCACTTACTGGCCTCCCGTGCTGACAGCGCTCGTGCTGTTCTGGGCCTATCGGCTGGGGAAGCGGGCCCTGGCCATCTGGGCAGGGCACGACGTCGACTTCCCGGCCTCGAAGCCGTCCCAGGAGGCCGCGCCGGGCGTCAAGGGATCGATGGCCTGGGCGGTCGTCAAGTGGCTGACGCTCGCGATCGTGCTGGCGTGCGCGACCGGCTACGGCCTCTTCCTGGTGCTCGGCAGTCCCTCCCTTCCGGACCGGAACACCTTCACCACGAGTGAGCTGCTCGACCTCATGAAGATCGGGCTCGCGGTGGTAGGTGGTCTCGGCGCGGTCGTCGCCCTCGCCGTCGCCTACCGCAAGCAGCAGGTCTCCGAAGCGGCTCACCTCATGGCCGCCGGTCAGGAGCTCCGCGAACACACCAAGTTCTTCAACGAACGCTACGTGAGTGCCGCGGAACAGCTGGGGCACGAACGTTTCGCCGTGCGGCTGGCCGGGGTCTACGCCATGGTCGGACTCGCGGACGACTGGCCGGAGGGACGGCAGACGTGCGTCGACGTGCTGTGCGGTTACCTGCGAACCCCCTATCCGGAGGGTGATCCGACCGACCGGGAGGTGCGGCAGGAGATCATCAAGACACTGCTGGACCACGTCTGGGACTACGAGAGCGGAGAGCGGCCGGTCCGGATGGACTTCAGGAAGGTCGAGTTCGAGGACCTCGACCTGTCCCGCCGGAAGTTCAGTGCTGAGATGGATTTCGAGAAGGCCGTCTTCCACGGCAGGCTGACGAACTTCTCCGAGTGCCTCTTCACCGGCGTTGTGAACTTCTACGGAGCGGCTTTCAAGTCGAGGGAGACGTCCTTCGCCGACTCGAACTTCCGCGACGCCACCGTGAGCTTCCATCGGGCACAGTTCAGCGGAGGGCTCGTGCACTTCACCGACGCCGTGCTCTTGAAGAGCGATCTCAACTTCACGGAGGCGAAGGTTGCGGACGGCACAGCGAACGGAACAACCCTCAGGTTCAACGGAAGCAAGATCAACGACACGACTCTGTCGATCGACCGCGCGCGGTTCATCGACTGCACCATCGACCTCGAAGGCCTCGAGCTGATCAGAACAGATCTCCTCACGCAGGGCGTGACTCCACCCGAGGCAGCCACAGCGTTTCGCAGACTCGGTGGCGCCATGCAGAAGGCCCCCGCGCCGCAGCACGAGGGCCTTCGTCAGGACGAACCTCAGTAGGTCATCGCGACGCCCGGCTCGGCCAGCAGCGCGCCGACGTCCGCCAGGAACTGCGAGCCCTGCTGCCCGTCGACCACGCGGTGGTCGAACGAGAGCGCGAGCTGGCAGATCTTGCGGATCTTGATCTCGCCGTCGACCACCCACGGCATGTCGCGGATCGCGCCGAGCGCGAGGATCGCGGACTCGCCGGGGTTGAGGATCGGCGTGCCGGTGTCGACGCCGAAGACGCCGACGTTGGTGATCGTGATGGTGCCGTTCATCATGTCGGCCGGCGAGGTCTTGCCATCACGGGCGACGGTGGCGAGCTCGTCGAGCGCGACCGCCAGTTCCTTCAACGACATCCGGTCGGCGTCGCGGACCTTCGGGACCACGAGGCCGCGCGGCGTGGCGGCCGCGATGCCCAGGTGGACGTAGTCCTTGTAGACGATCTCCTGGGCCGTCGCGTCCCACGTGGCGTTGACGTCCGGCGTGCGGCGCGTGGCGAGGACGACCGCCTTGGCGCAGAACGCGAGGGGCGTCAGCTTCACGCCGCGGAACTCCGGCGCGTTCTTGAGCTTCGCGCGCAGTTCCATCATCGGCGTCACGTCGACCGTCAGGAACTCGGTGACGTGCGGTGCGGTGAACGCGCTGTCCACCATCGCCTGCGCGGTCGCCTTGCGGACGCCCTTGATCGGCACCCGGCGTTCGCGCGAGCCGTTGTCCACGAAGGACGGTGCTGCCGGAGCGGCAGCCGGGGCCGACACGGCGCTTTCCACGTCCTCGCGCGTGATCACGCCGTCGGGGCCGGAACCCGTGAGCGCGTACAGGTCGACGCCGAGGTCCTTGGCCAGCTTGCGCACCGGCGGCTTGGCCAGCGGCACGTACCCGCCGGGAGCCCGCACCGGAGCCGGCGCGGCGACCGGTGCCGCAACAGGAGCGAGGGCGGGCGCAGGTGCGGGCGGGGCCGCCACGGCAGCGGCCGGAGCAGCAGCCGCGGTGTCCTTGCGCGCACGACGCTTGGCCGCACCGGACTTCGGGCCGTAGCCCACGAGCGTCGCGATGCGTCCGCCCGGCATCTCCTCGCCGATCTTGCCGGACGAGGTGCCGTTCGCTTCTGCCGCAACGGGAGCGGGAGCAACGGCCGCGCCACCGGGGTCGGTGTCGATCGTGATGATCGGGACGCCGACCTCGACGGTCTGGCCGGGCTCGGCCAGCAGCTCGGTCACGACGCCCGCCCACGGACACGGCAGCTCGACGGCCGCCTTGGCCGTCTCGATCTCGACGATGATCTGGTTGACCGTGACGGTGTCACCGGGCTTGACGTGCCAGGTGAGGATCTCGGCCTCGGTCAGCCCCTCTGCCGTGTCGGGCAGGGGGAATTGCTTGTACTGCGGCATTTCCGTTGTTCCCCTTACCAGGCGAGAGAGCGGTCGACGGCGTGCAGCACCCGGTCGAGGTCGGGGAGGAACTCCTCCTCGAGCTTCGACGGCGGGTACGGGGTGTCGAAACCGGTCACCCGCAGCACCGGTGCCTGCAAGGAGTAGAAGCACTCCTGCTGGACCTTGGCTGCAATCTCGCTGGCGATCGAGGACTCGGACGGCGCCTCGGACACGACGACCAGCCGGCCGGTGCGGCGCACCGACTCGAACACGGGCGCGAGGTCCAGCGGCGACAGCGTGCGGAGGTCGATGACCTCCAGCGACGTGCCGTCCTCAGCGGCCGCGTTGGCGGCGTCGAGAGAAGTGCGCACCATCGGGCCGTACGCGACCAACGTGGCGTCCGTGCCGGAACGCAGCACGCGCGACTCGAACAGCTTGCCGGGCTGGGCCGTGGTGTCGACCTCGCCCTTCTCGTAGTAACGGCGCTTGGGCTCGAAGAACAGCACCGGGTCGTCGCAGTCGATCGCCTGCTGGATCATCCAGTAGGCGTCGGCCGGGTTCGAGCACGAGACGACCTTGAGGCCGGCGGTGTGCGCGAAGTACGACTCGGGCGACTCCGAGTGGTGCTCGACGGCACCGATGCCGCCGCCGAACGGCACGCGGATCACGATGGGCATCTTGATCTTGCCCTGCGTGCGGTAGTGCAGCTTCGCGACCTGCGACACGATCTGGTCGAAGCCCGGGAAGATGAAGCCGTCGAACTGGATCTCGCACACCGGGCGGTAGCCGCGGATCGCGAGGCCGACGGCGGTGCCGATGATGCCGGACTCCGCGAGCGGCGTGTCGAGCACGCGCTGCTCACCGAAGTCCTTCTGGAGGCCGTCGGTGATTCGGAAGACACCACCGAGCTTGCCGATGTCCTCGCCCATCATGATGACCTTGGGGTTGGCCTCCATGGCCGCCCGCAGGCCCATGTTGAGCGCCTTCGAGATCGTGAGCGTCTGCACCGGGGTCGCCGGGGCAGCAGCGGTCGAACGATCCATCGTCGGAGCAGCCATCAGTGCTCACCTCCAGCAAAACCCGAGACGTAGTCGAGGAACTCATCGCGCTGCGCTTCGAGGTTGGGGTTCCCCTCCGCGTACACGTTGCTGAAGATCCGTTCCGCGGGCGGGTCGGGCATGTTCGTGCAGAACTCCCGCAGCTCCTCGCCCAGCTTGTCCGCGTCCGCCTCGACGCCGTCGAAGAACTCGCTGTCCGCCCACTGCTGGCGCACCAGGTAGACCTTGACCCGCTCGATCGGGTCCTTGAGCTTCCACATCTCCAGCTCGTCCGACAGCCGGTAGCGGGTCGGGTCGTCGGAGGTGGTGTGCGCGTCCATCCGGTAGGTGAACGCCTCGATCAGGATCGGGCCGTTGCCGTGGCGGCACTCGTCCAGCGCCCACTTCGTCACGGCCAGCGTCGCGAGGACGTCGTTGCCGTCGACCCGGATGCCGGGGAAGCCGTAACCGCGGGCGCGCTGGTACAGCGGCAGGCGCGACTGGCGCTCGGTGGGCTCGGAGATGGCCCACTGGTTGTTCTGGCAGAAGAAGACGAGCGGCGCGTCGTACACAGCCGCCCACACGAAGCCCTCGTGCACGTCACCCTGGCTGGTCGCACCGTCGCCGAAGAAGCACATGGTGGCTTCTCCCTCGTCGTCGCCGACCTTGCCGTCGAACTTCTGGCCCATCGCGTACCCGGCCGCGTTGAGGACCTGGTTGCCGATGACGATCGTGTACGGGTGGAAGCGCTTCTCGACCGGGTCCCACGTGCCCTGGTCGGTGCCGCGGAAGATGCCGAGCAGCTCCGTCGGGTTGATCCCGCGGGTCCACGCGATGCCGTGCTCGCGGTAGCTCGGGAAGGCCATGTCGGTCTCGCGCATCGCGCGGCCGGCGCCGATCTGCGCGGCCTCCTGACCGAGCAGCGGCACCCAGATGCCGAGCTGGCCCTTGCGCTGCAGCGCGTTCGCCTCGCGGTCGACCCGCCGGATCAGGACCATGTCGCGGTACAGACCGCGCAGCTCCTCCGGCGTGATGTCGATGTCGAAGTCGGGGTGCGTGACGCGCTCACCCTCGGGGGTGAGGAGCTGCACCAGGTCGGCGCCACCCTCGTCTGTCGCTCGCAAGCCTGCGATCACCTGTTCCGCTGTCGGTTTTGCGGCAGTGGCGGCCGGCGCTGCGTCCGGCTCAGGGTGCGTCCATTGCTCAGGGGACGACATGCGCCTTCTCCTCTGTCTCTCCGACCGCCTGGTCGCTCGTGACGACCTCGTGCGGCGACGTCGGCGGTCGCCGCCAACCCTGTGGGGCCGGAGGCAGCCGTCGACGGTGACGGTGGCTTACGACCACATCCTGACACGGCCTCACCCGTGTTGGTGAGACCCGTCCCACTTCGTAACACACGAGTCAACGTTCTGATCAGCGACAACAGTCGGAGGTTCGACCTTTTGTCCTCCAACTAGGCCGTCCGATTACCGGACGTCGTTGTCCCGGTTACCGATCGTTAACTTCGCTAGGGGCCTCCTGGGAAGAGCCTAAGGACGCGAGCAGAGCCGGAGTCGTGACAGGATCGAGAGGTGGACCGCTCAGTTGTGACCAGCACTGTCAGGGCGCTCTGGGACGACGACATCGTCCCGAGCCTGTCTCAGCTCGTCGCCGTGCCGGCGATCTCGCCCGCGTTCGATCCCGCCTGGGAGGAACACGGCGAACTGGCCGCCGCGATCGAGCACGTGCGGGCCTGGATCGCCTCCCGCGACCTGCCCGGCGCGACCCTGGAGGTCGTCCAACTGGCGGGACGAACGCCGCTTCTGGTGGTCGACGTGCCGGCGTCCGGTAACGCGGCCGACGACACGGTGTTGCTCTACGGACACCTCGACAAGCAGCCGCCGGTGGGTGGCTGGAGCCCTGGGCTCGGCCCCTGGACCCCGGTGCTGCGTGACGGACGTCTCTACGGCCGCGGCTCCGCGGACGACGGTTACTCCGGATATGCCGCAATCGCCGCGATCGAGGCCGTGCGCGCGGCGGGCGGCTCGCACAGCCGGTGCGTCATCCTGCTGGAGACCGGCGAGGAGTCGGGTTCGCCCGACCTGCCGGCGTACCTGGAGCACCTGTCGGACCGCTTGGGCCGCGTGTCGCTGGTCGTCTGCCTGGACTCGGGCGGCTCGGACTACGAGCGCATGTGGCTGACCACGTCACTGCGCGGGTTGGTGCAGGTCACGCTGACCGTCCGCGTGTTGGACGGCGGCCTGCACTCGGGCATGGCGTCGGGCATCGTGCCGTCGTCGTTCCGCATCGCGCGAATCCTGCTGGACCGACTGGAGGACTCCACGACCGGCGAGATCCTCGTGCCGGAGATGCACGTCGAAATCCCGGCGCACCGCCTGGCCGAGGTCCGCGAAGCCGTCGAGGCCGCACCGGGCGCGCTGTGGGGCCCGGTGCCGCGCGTGGGCGACCTCCAGCCGATGTCGTCCGACGAGGTGGAACTCGCCCTGAACTCCGGCTGGCGCCCCACCCTGTCGGTGACCGGCGCGGACGGCCTGCCCGCCCCCGACGACGCCGGCAACGTCCTGCGCCCGTTCACGACCCTCGTCCTGTCGTTCCGCCTGCCGCCGACGGCTTCTTCGGCGGACGCCCTGGAAGCCGTGCGCCAGAAGCTGACCACCGACGTCCCCTACGGCGCGACCGTCGAACTCTCGCGCGTCGAGGCAGCAGACGGCTGGAACGCGCCGGAGCTGGCGCCGTGGCTGTCCGCGGTCCTGGACGACGCGGGCAAGGAGGTCTTCGGGTCGCCGTGGCGGACCGTGTCGCTGGGCGGCTCGATCCCGTTCATGGGGCTGCTGCACGAGGCTTACCCGGAGGCGCAGTTCCTGGTCACGGGTGCCGTTGGACCGGACTCCAACTGCCACGTGCCGGACGAGTGGTTGCACCTGGCGCACGCGGCTCGGGTCACGGAGGCGGTGGCGCTGGTGCTGGACGCCCACGCGTCTCGGCGCTGAGCTCTTCCAGCAGCGCTAGGCCTGTGGCCGGGTTGCTCCCCGCGTAGCGCCGTGCTCTCGCGAGTGCGTTGATCTGCGCGGGGACCACCTCGGTCAGGTCGTCGGTGAAGTAGTCGCGGACGATGGCGAGGAACTCGACACGGGCCGCCGCGAGGTCGCGGAGGTTTCTGACAGCGGTGTCCTCGCCGTCGTAGGCGGCCTGGATCGCTTTGCGGTAGTCGCGCAGGTCGTCGGCCTCGGGTTCGACGAGCACCCGGAGCAGGCCGGTCACGTCCTCCTCCGTCTCCGCGGCGGTGAGCGCGTCCCCGGTCGTCTTGCACACGCGGTCCAACTCGTCCTCGATCAGCGTTGCCGCGACGGTGGCCAGCGGGGTGCCCTGCTCCTGCCGGACGATCGCCCGCGCCGACCTGATCAACTGCCGCGCCACCCCGCCGGAGAAGGCGTAGGCGAGCGCCACGAACACTTCCGGGAACTCCTCGACGGACCGGCTGATCAGTGCCCTGGCCAGCTCGTGGTCGAGGTAGTCGACCCGCACGACCTCGTCGAACGAGCTGTCGAACACGCTGCGCAGGCCGACACCCGCCAGTTCGAAGTCGTGCTGGGCCTCCGTCGACACGGACATCAGGTAGTAGCAGCCGGGGACGTCGAAGATCGCCTTGATCTCGTTCAGGAACCGGCGGGCCTGCTCGCCGGCGCCGATGCGGTCCATCTCGTCGATGATGATCACGAGCCGTTCGGGGTCCAGCGCCGCCGCCGTGTCCGCCACGAACGTCCGGAAGTCGTCCACCAGCTCGGGGAACGTGGCGGGGCGCCCGGCCAGGCTGACGCCCTTCTTGTAGCTGAGCTCCGCCCCGCGGAAGCCGAATTTCCCGCTCGCCTCCCCGGTCTGCGTCCGCACGTAGGCGATCGACTCCAGCCCTCGCAACGCCGCTCGGACCGCCGTCACGGCCTCGTCGGGGGCGTCACGCCACCACCGGTCGCGCCGACCCGCCCTCTTCAGCGCGTACGGGTCGACCAGCTCCGCGTACGACAGCACGGCTCGGCAGGCGCACGCATACAGGTGGAGCACGAACTCCCTCGGCACGTAGTCCACCGGCGCGGCGACCATGACCACCAGGTCGAGCGGTTGCTTCGGTTCGAGATAGGCGCCCTGCCGGAACGCCTCCAGCAGGCTCGTCTTCCCGGCACCACGCGGGCCGGCGAGGGCGAAGCTTCCCCCGTCGAGGGTCCGGACCAGGTCGGCCAGCCTCCGACCGGCCGGGACCGGTTGGTGGCTGATCAGCGAACCACCCTTCTGCAGGCCGCCCGCGTGGCGATACCTGAGTTCGATGCCCGGCACCCTCTCCCGGCTGCGCAGTTCCGCGCGGAGCACGGGCAGCACCCCTCGCTCCAGGACCGCCGTGCGCCACTCCCGCAAAGCCGCATCGACAGCCTCGATCGCACGTGTGATCTCCCGGGTGGGCAGGACGGTGGCCACCGCGTCGGCGAGCACCATCGCGACGCCCATCCCGGCGAACGCGGCCACCAACAACCGCCAGTCGTTCCAGCCGACGAGACGGGCGAACTCCATTCCCGCGACGAACATCGGCGCCGCCAAGCCTCCCCACGCCCAGACCCTGCCGACCCACCTGCCCACTGATCCGAGCCGGGACATCCAGAGCGCCACCAGCGAGATGCCCAGACCGATCGACGACCAACTGAGGAAAGCCAGGGTCTTCGTCTGTGACAGCAGGGCGGCGGCCACGGTCGCCACCACGGGCAACACCACGACGAATGTCCACTGCCAGAACACCGGGTGTTTTCCTGCCCAGCGCACGGTCTTGATCTCGGCCTGCGTGACTTGCTGCGCGTGTTTGCGCTGCAGTTCCTGTGCCTGCGCGATCACCCACGGCCTGGCGACCTCCGCCGCGGCCCGCAGCCGCTTCGGGTCGGCTCCCTCGCGGTCCCTCATCGAGTCGAGGGCCGCGTCGACGGCGTGGTCGAAGACCTCGTCATCGGTCATGCGTGCATGGTGCGCTCGTTCGACCCCGATCGAAATGCGCCGATCAGGTCACACCCCACCCGTCGTCGAGTGAGGTGCAACTCAAACCACACCTGGACGCCACCGGCCGTCCGAGAAGGTGTCTCACACTGGGCCGATGGGCGAACAAGCGGAACGTGCGCGTCTCGCGGAGTCGGACACACCGACTTCGCCGTGGCGGCTGTGGGGGCCGTACCTCTCCGGTCGCCAGTGGGGCACGGTCCGCGAGGACTACTCGCCCGAGGGTGACGCCTGGGCCTCGTTCCCGTTCGACCACGCACGCAGCCGCGCCTACCGGTGGGGTGAGGACGGCATCGCGGGCATCTGCGACGTGCACGGGTTCCTCAACCTCGCCGTCGCGCTGTGGAACGGCCGGGACCCGATCCTCAAGGAGCGCTACTTCGGTCTCACCAACAGCGAGGGCAACCACGGTGAGGACGTCAAGGAGCACTGGTGGGTCACCGACGGGACGCCCACGCACTCCTGGATGCAGGTCGTCTACCGCTATCCACAGCGCGAATTCCCCTACGCTCAACTCCGGGAGATGGCTCGGAGCGCCGGCAGGGAGAACCGCGAGCCCGAGCTGAGCGACACCGGGGTGCTCGACGAGAACCGGTTCTTCGACGTCCAGGTCACCTACGCCAAGGCCGACACCGACGACATCTGCGTCGAGATCACGGCGACCAACCACGGGCCCGAGGACGCGCCGCTGCACCTCCTGCCGCAGCTGTGGTTTCGCAACACCTGGGCCTGGGGGCGGGACCAGCGGCCCTGTCAGCTCATCGCGAGCACCACGACCGGGCGCAAGGTTACGGCCGACCACGGCAACCTCGGGCGGTACACGCTGCACCTGGACGACTCGCCGTCGCTGCTCATGACGGACAACGAGACCAACGAGGTGGCGCTCTTCGGGGCCGAGCGCAACCCCTCGCCGTGGACCAAGGACGGCATCTGCGACTACGTGATCAACGGAAACACGTCCGCGTGCCAGGTCGTCGGACCGAACGACGCCGGGGCGGCGGGCACGAAGTTCGCGGCCTGGTACTCCTTCGACCCCGTGGAGCCGGGCGAGACGGTGACCGTCCGGCTGAGACTCGTGGGCGGCGACGGGCACGTGGACCCGTTCGGGCCGAGTTTCCAGGAGACCCTGGACGCCAGGAAGCTCGAGGCCGACGAGTTCCACGACGCCATCGCACCCGAGAAGAACGCGGAAGAGAAGCACGTGCTGCGGCGTGCGCTGGCCGGGCTGATGTGGACCAAGCAGCACTACCGGTTCCGCACGCGTGACTGGCTCGACGGCGACCCGACCAAGCCGGAAGCACCCAGTTCCAGGCGCACCCCCGAGGCGCGCAACGTGCACTGGCGGCACCTCGACGTGGCCGACGTGATCTCCATGCCGGACGAGTGGGAGTACCCCTGGTTCGCCGCGTGGGACCTCGCGTTCCACACCATCCCGTTCACGCTGGTCGACCCGGCGTTCGCGAAGGAGCAGCTGCTGCTGTTCTGCCGCGAGTGGATGATGCATCCCAACGGCCAGATTCCGGCCTACGAGTGGGAGTTCGGCGACGTCAACCCGCCCGTGCACGCGTGGGCGGCGTTGCAGGTCTACCGCGCGGACGGCAGCAGGGATCGGCAGTTCCTCGCGAAGATCTTCCACAAGCTGCTGCTGAACTTCTCGTGGTGGGTGAACCGCAAGGACGCCGGCGGCAGCTACCTGTTCGAGGGCGGGTTCCTCGGCATGGACAACATCGGGCCGGTCAACAGGTCCGAGCCGATGCTGGGCGAGTGGCGGCTGGAGCAGTCCGACGCCACGTCGTGGATGGCCGCCTACAGCCTGCACCTCATGCAGATCGCGCTGGAGCTCGCGCGCGGCGACGAGTCCTATGAGGACGTGGCGACGAAGTTCGTCGAGCACTTCCTGTCCATCGCGGAGGCGTTCACGCACTTCGGGTCGCACGGCGGCGGCATCTGGCACGACGAGGACGGCTTCTGCTACGACCGGGTCTCGCGGCGCCGCCCCGACGGCAGCGTCGAGTCGGAGCCCGTGCGCGTGCGGTCGATGGTCGGCCTCATCCCGCTGCTGGCGAGCGCGGTGCTCGAACCGTGGGTGCTCAGCGACCTGCACGGCTTCACGAGCCGGCTGGAGCACCTGCTCAAGCGCCGGCCCGAGCTGCGGCAGTTCATCACGTTCCACTACGAGCGCGGCGCGTTCGTGTCGCTGCTCGACGAGCACAAGCTCAAGCGCGTCCTGCACCGGATGCTCGACGAGCACGAGTTCCTGTCGCCGCACGGCATCCGCAGCCTCAGCGCCGCCCACCGCGAAGGCCTGGAGGTCAACGTCGCGGGCCAGGAGCACCGGATGGGCTACGAACCGGGCGAGTCGCACACGCCGATGTTCGGCGGCAACTCGAACTGGCGCGGCCCGATCTGGCTGCCCACCAACGCGCTGCTCGTCGAGGCGCTGCGCACGGTCTGCGCCTTCCACGACGGCACGTTCGCGGTCGAGATGCCGACGCACTCCGGCCGCCTGCTCACCGCCGGGCAGGTCGCGGACGAGCTGAGCGACCGGCTCGTCGGGCTGTTCCTGCCCGACCACGACGGGCGCAGGCCGTCGGACGGCAAGCGGATCGAGTCCTCCGAGTCACCGCTTTGGCGCAACCACGTCACGTTCAGCGAGTACTTCGACGGCGACACCGGTGAGGGACTCGGCGCGACCCACCAGACCGGGTGGACCGCTCTGATCGCAGGCTTGCTGACCGAACGCACGCGCTGAGCAGCACCGTCGTGATCAAATCCTGATCAAGGACGCGCTCGCACATCGTCACCATTCGGGTGCAATACGTGCAGACGTTGTGTGATCTAGGGCATTTCGCACAATAATCTGCGCCTGTAAGACAGATTTCACGCAAAGTTGTTGCAACGCAGTGGCCTGTAACACGCACGTGCTGTCCACCACGTCACCCGAGTGGCAGGATCCCGTTCACTCGTCCGCAACAGTTACGAGGAGTGACGCAGTGGCTCGTCGAACCAGGCAGTTGATGGCCATGGTCCCGGTCCTGGGGCTGGCCGTGATGGCAGCATCGGGCTGCGCGACTCCGGTGAACCAGGGTTCGGGCGGTTCGAACATCCCGTTGGTGCAGAGCGGCAAGCTCGTCACCTGCACGCACCTGTCCTACAAGCCCTTCCAGTTCAGCGAGGGCGACAAGACGGTCGGCTTCGACGTCGACCTCGTCGACCTGATCGCCAAGGACCTCGGGGTCACGCAGCAGATCTTCGACACCCCGTTCGAGACGATCACGTCGGGAACGTCGTTCAACGCGAACCAGTGCGACCTGGCCGCAGCGGGCATGACGATCACCGACGAGCGCAAGCAGGCGATCGACTTCTCCGACCCGTACTTCAACGCCGAGCAGGCGCTGCTGGTCAAGAAGGGCTCGAACCTGAAGTCCCTCGCGGACCTCAAGGGCAAGAAGCTCGGCGTCCAGCAGGACACCACCGGTGAGAAGTACGCCAACGACAACGCGGCCGCCAACGGCTACACCGTCGTGCAGTTCGAGGACCTGCCGCTGTCCGAGACGGCCGTCCGCACCGGTGCCGTCGACGCGGTGATCAACGACAACGGCGTGCTCTACGACTACGCCAAGGAGTTCCCGGACACCGAGGTCACGACCGAGTTCAAGACCGACGAGAAGTACGGCATCGGTGTCAAGAAGGGCAACACCGCCCTGCTGAACAAGATCAACGAGGTCCTGAAGAAGGCCAAGTCGGACGGCACGTACGACACGATCTACGAGAAGTGGTTCGGCAAGAAGCCGACGTCGAAGTAGTCGCTTCTCCGGGGCCGGCAGCGCTGCGTCGCGCCGGCCCCGCCGCTTGTCCGAACCACATTTGCTAGGAGCCGCAATGGCCATGTCGAAGCGCAAGCGCGCGGAGTACATCCGCTACGCGCAATACGGCGTGCTCATCGTCGTCGTTCTCCTGGTCGCCTTCCTCGCGGACTGGGGCCAGATCAGGCGGGCGTTCTTCAACACCGAGATCGCCGCGTCGATGTTCCCCAACGTCATCACCGTGGCGTTGAAGAACACCATCATCTACACCGCGCTCGGCTTCGGGTTCGGACTCGCGCTGGGCCTCGTGCTCGCGCTCATGAAGCTGTCCTCGGTCGCGCCGTACCGGTGGATCGCGACCGTCTACATCGAGTTCTTCCGCGGTGTGCCCGCGCTGCTGGTGTTCATCGGCATCTACTACGGCGTGCCGATCGCGTTCCAGGTGCAGTTCCCGCCGCTGACCACGGTCATGCTGGCGCTCGGTGGCGTCGGTGCGGCCTACATGGCGGAGACGATCCGCGCCGGCATCCAGGCGGTGCCGAAGGGTCAGGTCGAGGCCGCCCGGTCGCTCGGCATGTCGCAGGGCCGCGCCATGATCACGGTCGTGATCCCGCAGGCGTTCCGGATCATCCTGCCCCCGCTGACCAACGAGCTGATCCTGCTCACCAAGGACTCCTCGCTGATCTACATCCTCGGCCTGTTCCGCGAGCAGTACGAGCTCACCAAGTTCGGCCGCGAGACGCTGAGCCGCAGCCCCTCGCTGACCCCGATCCTCATCGCGGGTCTGTGCTACCTGATCATCACGTTGCCGCTCGGCTACCTGTCGCGGTGGCTGGAACGCCGCGGTACCACCGGTAGCAGGAAGAAGGTGTCCGCATGAGCGAGACGTGCGTCGAGATCACCGGGCTGAAGAAGTCGTTCGGCCCGCTGGACGTCCTCAAGGGCATCGACCTGCAGGTCAACCGCGGTGACGTGGTCTGCATCATCGGCCCGTCCGGTTCCGGCAAGTCGACGTTGCTGCGCTGCGTGAACCTGCTGGAGGAGCCGAACGGCGGCAAGATCGTCGTCAACGGCACCGAGCTGACCGATCCCGACGTGGACATCGACAGGGCGCGCACGAAGATCGGCATGGTCTTCCAGGGCTTCAACCTGTTCTCCCACCTCAACGTGCTGGCCAACCTCACGGTGGCGCAGCGCAAGGTGCTCAAGCGCTCGGAGCAGGAGTCGAAGCGGGTCGCTCTGCACAACCTGGAGCGCGTGGGCCTGAGCGAGAAGGCCTACTCGATGCCCGCGCAGCTCTCCGGCGGCCAGCAGCAGCGCGCGGCGATCGCCCGCGCGCTGTCGATGAACCCCGAGGTGATGCTGTTCGACGAGCCGACCTCGGCGCTCGACCCCGAGCTCGTGGGTGACGTGCTCGGCGTCATGCGCCAGCTCGCCGACGAGGGCATGACGATGCTGGTCGTGACCCACGAGATGCAGTTCGCCCGCGAGGTCGCCGACAAGGTGATCTTCATGGACGGCGGCTACATCGTCGAGGAGGGACCGGCGGCCGAGGTGATCGGCAACCCGCAGGAACCGCGCACCCAGGAGTTCCTGGCCCGCGTGCTCGACCCGACGCACCACGGCCCGAGCGATCCGGTCTAGGTCGCGTGGCCAGGGGGAGGGTCGCCGCGGCGGAGGTGCTGCGGGGGCTGTTGGGGGAGAACGACGGAGCGGGCGGGTGGAGGTTGCCTCGGCGCAGGCCGAGCACCCCACCCGTCATCCGCGTGGTGGACCGGGTGGTCACCGACGTGCTCGACCTGCGCGCGGTCGAGGTGCCGTACGTGCTGGAGTTCGAGCGCTGCCAGTTCGAGGCGGCACCGGACCTGAGGCAGGCGAACCTCGCCGGTGTCTCGTTCACCGACTGCGACCTGCCCGGCCTGGAGGCGCGCAATCTCAGCAGCAGCAACGACGTTTCGTTGCTCGGCTGCCGGATGACCGACCTCGTCGACCTGACCGACGCCGAGATCGCGGGCTCGGTCCTGTTGCGGGACAGCAGGTTCAGCGTGCCGGGCGGGCTGTGCGTGCACGGTGACCGGCTGACGGTCGCGGGTGCGTTGCTCGGGTTCGGCATCCACACCGAGGGCGAGGTGCGGCTCGCTGGGTCGCGCATCGGCGGCAACGTCAACCTCGGCAGCGCCGTGCTGGAGAACCCCGACGGCTTCACGCTGAACGGCAACGGCATGCAGGTCGGCGGCAACCTGCTCGGCGCGTTCACCTCGCACGGCGTGGTGTTCCTGGCCAACGCCCGGATCAGCTCGACGTTGTCGTTGAGCCGCGCCCAGCTCTCGCGCAGTGACGCGTTCGAGGAGACCACCGATCCGCACACCGACCCGTCCGCGACGCTGGTCCTCGACCGCGTGGACGTGTCCGGCGACCTGGAGCTGGACCGCGGCTTCACCAGCGCGGGCACCGTCCGCGCCGTGAACGCGCGCATCGGCGGCACGTTGTCGCTGGCAGACGCCGTGCTGGACGCCGTGTCACCGCCGTCGGTCGGCACGGACCCGACCGGCTCGGGTCGCGCGCTGCACGTCGACGGCGCGGAGATCGGCGGTGACATCGTCGGGCGGGGCGTGCGGATCAAGGGCCAGCTGCGCATGGTCGACACTCATGTGCGCGGCAGCATCACGCTCGAACGGGCCACTGTGGACAATCCGGCCGCGGACGCGCTGCTGACGAACCGTTCACAGATCGGCAGCAACTTCGTGGTGCGCGAGTCGGAGGTGTCCGGTGGCCTGGAACTGCGCGGCATCACCGTCGGCGCGAACCTCGACCTGCGCGGAAGCCGCCTGATCAAGCCCGGCACGTACCGGCACCAGCCGCGTGAGAAGCCGTCGCTCGACATCGGCGGCGCCACGATCGGCCGCGACCTCATCTGCGCGCGCGGCGAGAAGGAGTTCGTCGCGCACGGCGGTGTCCGGTGCCGGCGCGCGACCATCGGCCGCATGGCGAACTTCAACGGCGCGGTGCTCGGCTACAAGCTCGACAGCCACGCGTTGAACGCCATGGGCATGCAGGTCCAGGAGCTGATGCTCAACGTGGTGTCGCCGCCCAAGGGCCTGGTGACGTTGCGGCAGGCGCGCTGCACGTCGTTGGACGACAACGAGAACTTCTGGAACGCCACGGGTTTCATCGACCTGGACGACTTCCGCTACGACTCGCTGGCCTACCCGATCGACCTGCGCGACGACGCCCAGGTCCAGCAACGGCTGCGCTGGCTGCGGCACGCGATGCGGCGCAGCTACAGCCCGCGCCCGTACGACCAGTTCGCCGAGATGCTGACCTCGTCCGGCAACGAGGAGCACGCCTCGACGGTGCTGATCGAGAAGCAGCGCCTGCGGTACCGCGCGGTCGCCGAGGGCATGCGGTTCTTCGGCCCGTTGGTGCTCTTATGGAGCTTTTTGCAGCGTTCGATGGTCGGCTACGGCTACCGCCCGGCGCGCGCGTTGGGGTGGTTGATCGCGGCGTGGGTGGTGGGCAGCATCTGGTTCCAGTTCAAGGGACCGCTGACGGTGATCAACGACGACGACCACCTGCCGTGGAACGCGTGGCTCTACACGATCGACCTGGTGGTGCCGATCGTCGACTTCGGCAACAAGAACCGCTGGCAGACGCCCGGTGCGTCGCAGTGGATCGCCTCCGGGCTGATCGTGACCGGCTGGGTCCTGGCCACGACCGTGGCGGCCGGCTTGACACGAATGTTGAAACGATAGTGCGGCGCACTACTCCACCATCGGGGTATTTCGTCCAGTACTGAACGATGGTGCGATCGTTCGGTGATCGCCGCCGAGTCCACCGAACTCTTCGTCGGACCTCGGACCGCGCTGCTGCAGGTGGTGCGGGTGACCTCGCCTACGTCGACCGGACCGGTGCACGCGCACGTCTCCGGTCCCGGCCTGCACTCTCCGAGGCACGGCGGAACTGCGGCTCTGGGCCCGTTCGGCTACGAGGTCGCCGTCGACGTCTCCGAGCACTCCCCCGGCGCCGTGGTGCCCGCCGAGGCGGTCCTGCGCTCGGCGTCCGGCGAGGAGAGGTGCACGTTCTCGCTGGTCGTGGGCTCGCCGGGGTGGACGCTGCACCTGGTCGGGCACGTGGCGGCCGACGCGCCGTTCGACGCGCTGCGGGCCCACGTGGACCTGGCGCTGACCGACCCCGCCTACCGATTCGCGGTGACGTCGGTGGAGCTGCTGCAGCCGTACTGGGACACGTTCCCCGAGCACCGCTCGCTGCTCCTGCGGCTGATCTCCGAGGGACGGGTCGAGGTGGTCGGCGCGGAGTCCAATGTGGTCGGTGTGTCGCCACTGCTCGCCTCGCTACCCGCCGGCTCGGCATTGGACGTCTCGTCCTTGGGCGAGGCAGAACGGTCTGTCTACTCGTCGTTCCTGAAGCTGCGAGCCAAGGCCGCCGCCCCGCACGTGATGCTGCCCGTCGGCACCGACCGTTCCGCACCGAACCCGTGGGTGACCGCGATCCACCACGACTGGAGCGCGCGCTACACGTGGCCACGCGTCTTGTGCTCGTTGCCGCGCGACTACTACGTGCGCGGCGCCGTGCCAGTGCCGCGTCCTCCAGCCGACGACTCGCCCGCAGCGGTGTTCGCCTCACACGCCGCCCGGCTGACCGGCGCGGCGTACCCCACCGCTGCTCTCGCACGCGCCGCTGTGGCACATCCCCGCGAAGCCTTCGACCTGCGCTCCGAGGTCGTCTCGCGCTCGCTGGCGGCACTGACGTCCACAGTGGACTCGTCCGTGGTCGCCTGGAACCCGCTTTCAACGTCCTGCACCGACGTCGTGTCCGTGCATCTGCCGTCACCCAGAAACGTGCACGTGGAGTTCGAGGGCGACACACTGCCGACGTTGGTCGACGGCGAGACGGTGACCTTTCTCGCCAGAGACGTGCCCTCCCGCGGATGGCGCACCTACGCGCTCGTAGAAGACGACATCGACCACAGCTGGAAACAGGGCTACGGCACAGAGATCGCCTCCACTCACTACGTCCTCTCGTACGACCCGATCGCCTCCCTCGTAGCCGTAGACGGCCCAGCCCTGGAACCTCCGCGCCTGACGGGCCCGGTGACCGTCTGGCACAGCGAGGTGGGCGAGAAGATGGTCGGCTCCACAACGTTCACGTTGTGGCACGAGGTGCCCCACCTGAACCCCTCACCGCTGGTAGGCGTGCTGGGCACCCGCACACCCTCCTCGGGCACCCTGCCGTCCGTGGCCCCGAAACTGGCCGTCGCCGGCCCACCACTGGGCCCGACAGAACCCACCGTGACCCCGGTGTTCGCGAGGTACTGGCTGCACGAGCCGGCCCCACTGGGCGGCCTGGCGGCAAACGTCCGTCTGGAAGTGCTCAGCCCGACCCGCCTGCGCGTGGTGGCGGTGTCAGACGGCCCGGCCTTCACCGGCGCGGTCCGCCTGACCCTCCCCGACGGCTGGTCGTCCTCCTGGGACACGCTCCCCGTGACTCTCCCCGCAGGCGGCTACACGTCGGCCGAAGTCCGCCTGACTCCACCCAACACTCCAGGCTGCTACCCGATCCGCGCCACGCTGGAGGGCCTCCCGTTCGAGGTCTACGACGTCGCCCTGCTGACCGTGCCGGAATGGGACTTCGAAGACCCGGTCGAGGTCCTGTGGGTGGCCTCAACCCCGTCAACCGTCTCCGTCACCCCAGGCTCTTCCGCCCCGCTCCAGGTGCTCGTCGCGTCCGGCGCCCACGGCGACCTCCCGCTCCAAGCCCGAATCCTGTCCCCACGCGACACCTGGGAGTTGATCACCCCGTTCACCGTCGGCGCACTGCTCCCCGCCCAGGGTCACACGTCGCTCGACTTCACCGTCTCAGCCCCCTCCTGGGCAAGCCCCGGCTCGTGGTCCGCGGTGGTGAAGGTGGCAGCAGGCGACCTGGTCAGGACCAGTCCGCCGATCCGCATCGATGTCGCTCGTTAACATGGATCACCGTGACTGATCTGGTGCTGGCACTGGACTTCGGCGGCACCAAGATCGCCGTCGCCCTGGTGGACCCCACAGGCAACGTGGTGCGCTCCTCACGCGTGCCGACTCCTCCGGCTGATCCCTGGGACGCCGTGGAGTCCCTGCTGTCCTCAGTGGTCCAGGGTGCGACCATCGCGGGCGTCGGAATCGCCTCGGCGGGCCCGGTGGACACAGTCGCGGGCACCGTCTCCCCGATCAACGTCCCGTCGTGGCAAGCCTTCCCCTTGCGCTCAGCCGTCTCGTCGCTGTTCCCAGGCGTGCCGGTGGAACTGGCAGGTGACGGCGTCTGCATGGCCCTCGGCGAACACCGCCGAGGCGCAGGCCAGGGCAGCAAGTTCATGGTGGGCCTGGTCGTCTCGACGGGCGTAGGCGGCGGCCTGGTCCTGAACGGCCACCCCTTCGGCGGCCGAACGGGCAACGCGGGCCACATCGGGCACGTAGTCGTGGATCCCGACGGCCCACTCTGCACCTGCGGCGGCCGAGGCTGCGTGGAAACCATCGCAGGAGGCCCCCGAATGGTCGCCTGGGCCCGCCGAGCGGGCTGGCAAGCCCCAGACGACGCCGACGCCGCCGTACTGGCCGCCGCAGCCCTGGCCGGTGAGGAAATCCCGCTGGAAGCGTTCGACCGCGCAGGCCAAGCAGTGGGCATGGCCATCGCAGGCGCAGCAGCCGTGTGCGACCTGGACCTGGCAGTGATCGGCGGCGGCGTGGCCCAAGCAGGCGAGCTGCTGTTCGAGCCGGTGCGCCGCACGCTGAAGACCCACGCAGGCTTGTCGTACCTGGAGGGCCTGGAGGTGCGCGCAGCCGAGCTGGGCGGCGAGGCGGGCCTGGTAGGGGCAGCAGCGCTGATCCGATAGGCAGGCTCGCGCAGGCGTCCCCTTGGATTTGGAGTCCCCCGCAACCCAACGTACAAGGCGGGTCTGACAGTCCCGCGAGTTCGACAGGCGAGGCGACGCGGCGGCGCGGCGGGGCGAGGCGACGCGGCGAGGCGGGGCCAGGCGGCGAGGCGGGGCGAGGCCGCAGGCGAGCCGACGCGATGGCGAAGCCGAGCAGTCTTTGGCAAACAATGCTGGTGGGGTGGGTCCCGTCACGAGTCGTGCCCGATCGTTCGCCGCGCCCGAGAGGTCAGGTCAAGTCGACACGCTCTTCGTCGACTTGACCTGACCTCTCGGGTGTGGCTCGCTCCGGCGCGACTCGTGACGGGACCCACCCCACACGCCGAACACCTACGCAACAGCAAGCCGCCCAAAGCAACAGGCGTGCCATCAACCCGCGCGCGGCGCTGGTGGGTCTTTGATCAGATTGGCGGGGTCTGGGGCGGAGCTCCCAGAAATGAGGAAGCACGCAACGGGCACGGCAGCACGCAACAAGACCACCCCTCGGACGCGGAACAGGAAGCCGCCGACGCAACCGGGGGACGACCACGAAAACCCAAGCGTCACCCAGCCCGAGAATGCCGAAGCGGCGACTCAACCCGCCCCACCACAACCCCAGCCGCCTCCAAAGCAGCCCGAACCGACCGAGCGATCTCCACAGCATTCGGCGTATCCCCGTGAACACAGATGGAATCCGCCTGAACCCGCACCGGCCGCCCAGAAACGCTGCGAACCCACCCCTCAACAGCCAACTGCACACACCGAGCCGCAATCTCAGCCGGATCCCGCAGAACCGCCCCAGGCTCACCCCGAGGCACCAACGTCCCAGCAGCCGTATAAGCACGATCCGCAAAAGCCTCGTGCCAGACCCGCAACCCAGCCACAGCAGCCCGCTTCAACCACACAGCCCCAGGCGGCCCGAGCACAGCAAGCCCGGGATCGAACATCCGAACCGCATCCACCACCGCGTCAGCCTGGGCCTCATGCCGAACCAACGCGTTGTACAGAGCCCCATGCGGCTTCACGTAGGACACCCGAGTCCCAGCAGCCCGAGCAAACGCCGACAACGCCCCAAGCTGCCCAAGAACCTCATTGGTCAACGTGTCCGGAGCAACGTCGATGAACCGCCGCCCGAACCCAGCAAGATCCCGATACCCGACGTGCGCCCCCACAGCCACCCCAGCCGAAGCCGCCGCAGCACACACCGACCGCATCGTGTCGGCATCACCGGCGTGGTAGCCACAAGCAACGTTTGCGCTGGTCACGACCGACAGCAGCGCACGGTCGTCGCCCAGCGTCCAGTGGCCGAAGCCCTCACCGAGGTCCGCGTTCAGATCCATCGAAGCCCCCAACACACGCCGGTTTGTTGGATTGTGGGATTGTTGAACGATTCTACGATAGTGCAATCGGACGATCCTGCAAATAGACTTGGCAGGTGACCGAGACGTGGGTGTCGACGCTGGCGCAGGGCAAGGCCGACCTGGAGCGCGCTAGCACCGCGCAGAAGGTCGCCGACATGCTGCGAGAGCGGGTGCTCGACGGCGAACTGGCGCCTGGGCTGCGACTCAGCGAGGAGGCGATCGGCGGGGCGCTCGGAGTCAGCCGCAACACCCTCCGTGAGGCCTTCCGCCTGCTGACCCGCGACCGGCTGCTGGTCCACGAGCACAGCCGCGGAGTGTTCGTCCGCAGCCCGAGCGCCGACGACGTGCGCGACCTCTACGCCGCCCGGCGCGTGATCGAGTGCGGTGCGCTGCGGCTGTGGAACGACGTCACCGAGGCGCAGCGCGAGGCCGTGCGGGCGCCGGTGCGGCAGGCCGTCGCCAGGGCGGAGAAGAACGACTGGTCCAAGGCCGGTCAGGCCAACATCCAGTTCCACCGCGGCATCGTCGGGCTCGCGAGCAGCCCCCGCCTCAGCGAGGAGTCGGACCGCCTGTTCGCCGAGCTCATGCTCGCGTTCCGGGTGGCCCAGGAGATCAACGACTTCCACCAGACGTACGTGCCGTGGAATCGTAGGATCGTTGAATTGTTGAACAATGGTGCGGTGGACCAGGCCGTGAGCCAGCTGCTGGAGTACTTCGATACCGCTGAACAGGATCTTGTCGGACGCCTTGAGGCTGAATAGTCCAAAGAGAACGTTAAGCGAAGTGCAACGATTCCGATCACCAGGCTGACGACACGTCCTATCAGGCCTAACATCCGCGCAACACCGCGTTCACGGAGGGCCACCATGCCGTCGGATCACAAGACCGGCTTGCGCTGGAGCAACTGGAACCTGTTGCTGGTAGTTCCGCTGCTCATGCTCATCACGCCGTGGTTCAACCAGGACGAGCCCCGACTCTTCGGGATGCCGTTCTTCTACTGGTACCAGTTCGCGTTCGTGCCGCTCGGAGTCCTGGCCGTGGGCATCGTCTACGTCAAGACGAAGGACAAGCCGGTGGTCACCGGCAAGCCGGACAAGCTCGGCGTCGACGACCTGGACGAGGGAGCCAAGTGATGCAGTGGACTGAGCTGATCGTTTTCAGCGCCCTCTTCCTTCTCGTCACGGTCATGGGCTTCGTGGCCGCGCGGTGGCAGAAGGGCGAGACCCTGGAGCACCTGGACGAGTGGGGCCTCGGCGGACGGAAGTTCGGCAGCTGGATCACGTGGTTCCTGGTCGGCGGCGACCTCTACACCGCGTACACGTTCGTGGCGGTGCCGGCGCTGATGTTCGGCGCGGGCGCGACCGGCTTCTTCGCCCTGCCGTACACGGTGATCCTCTACCCGATCGTGTTCCTGCCGCTGGTCCGGATGTGGTCGGTGAGCCGCGTGCACGGCTACGTCACGCCCGCCGACTTCGTGAAGGGCCGCTACGGCTCGCACTGGCTGGCGCTGCTCGTCGCGATCACCGGCATCGTCGCGACCATGCCGTACATCGCGCTGCAGCTCGTCGGCCTCGAAGCCGTGCTGCGCAGCATGGGCCTCAACGGTGGCGGCATCCTCGGCCACCTGCCGCTGTTCATCGCGTTCGTGATCCTCGCGCTCTACACGTACCAGTCGGGTCTGCGGGCGCCGGCGCTGATCGCGTTCGTGAAGGACATCCTGATCTACATCGTCATCCTGGTGGCGATCGTCTACCTGCCGTCGAAGTTCGGCGGCTGGGGCGAGATCTTCAACGACGCGCAGGCCAAGTTCGACGCCACGCCGGCCAAGACCGACGGCATCCTGCTCAACAGCAACAACCAGCTCCAGTACGCGACGCTGGCACTGGGCAGCGCGCTCGCGCTGTTCATCTACCCGCACTCGCTGACCGGCATCCTGGCCAGCCGCGGCCGCAACGTCATCAAGCGCAACATGGTCGCGCTGCCGGCGTACTCGCTGGTGCTCGGCCTCCTGGCGCTGCTCGGCTACGTCGCGATCAGCGCGGGCACCAAGCCGATCGTCAACCAGGCGACCGGCCGTCCCGACACCAACACGATCGTGCCCGAGCTCTTCGGCGCGAACTTCCCGTCGTGGTTCGCGGGCATCGCGTTCGCGGCCATCGGCATCGGCGCGCTGGTGCCGGCGGCGATCATGTCGATCGCGGCGGCGAACCTGTGGACGCGCAACGTCTACAAGGAGTACATCAAGAAGCACGCCACGCCCGCGGAGGAGGCCAAGCAGGCCAAGCTCGCGAGCCTCGTCGTGAAGTTCGGCGCGGTCGCGTTCATCGTGTTCGTCGACCCGCAGTTCTCCATCGACCTGCAGCTCATCGGCGGCGTCATGATCCTGCAGACGCTGCCGGCGGTCGCGATCGCGTTGTACACGCGCTGGTTCCACGTGTACGGCCTGGTGGCGGGCTGGATCGGCGGCATGGGCTACGGCATGTGGCTGCTCTACAACATCGGCAACCCGGCCATCAACAAGGCGCACTTCGCCGGTTCGGCATTGCCGCTCGGCAAGCTGTCGATCTTCGGCTGGCACCCGTTCGGCGCGTCGACCGTGCAGATCTACGTGGGCATCGTCGCGCTGACGGTCAACCTGCTGGTCGCGGTGGTCGTCACGCTGATCGCCAAGAAGGCCAAGGTCTTCAACGGCACGGACCAGACGGACCCGTCGGACTACCACGTCGACGAGGACAGCCCGAGGGTCAAGCCGGTCGCGGCGCACTGAGACGCGGCAGTTAACGCCAAGGGCCACCCGTCGGTTACGGCGGGTGGCCCTTTCCGTTGAGATCGAAGGCGTGAAAACCATCGCCGGACTTGTCGGACTGACCGCGATCGCACTCACCCTGAGTCCTGCCGTCGCCCAGGCGCAGGACGCGAACTGCTACGACACCGCCGTCCCGCTGACCGTCGAGGAGCAGCGGCTCGACGACACGCTCGTCACCGGCGGCCCCGCCGTGGGGCCCGCGCTGGTGAAGCTCGCCGGCTTCGACGGCCGTGTCACGGACTTCACCGCCAGACTCTGCCGCCAGACCGTGCCGAGGCAGGCGCAGCAGTTCGTGGAACGCGAAGGCAACGCGCTGTGGAAGGCGGCGGTCGCCCGTGCGCAGAGCACGACGCCCCTGGCGCACGACGCCTATGACGACCGCCCTCTCTACTGGGCGCGACTGCAGCTCAGCAGCGCGCTCCGCCAGTGGAAGCCGCGGTTCGCGATCTCGCCGAACGAGCGCGCGAAGCTCATCCAGCAGTTCGACTGGGCCTCACGCGGCCTGAGCGACTCGGCGTTCCCCGCGAAGCCCGGCGTGCGCAGGGTCGCCGTGACCGGCTTCGACCCGTTCCAGCTCACCGGGACGAACGTGCGGCGCGCCAACCCCGCAGGAGCGGCGGCGTTGCAGCTCGACGGCCGCGAGATCACCACGCCGAACGGCAAGGTCGTGCTGCAGGCCGCGGTGCTGCCGGTGCTGTGGGGCGGGTTCGACGAGGGGATCGTCGAGCAGTTCTACGGAACCGCGCTGAAGCAGCAGAAGCCCGACGCGTTCGTGACGATCAGCCAGGGCAGGCCGGGCCGCTTCGACGTCGAGCGGTGGGCGGCGCGCTGGCGCGGTGGCTTCGCGGACAACAACAACGTCGGATCCACCGGCAGCGTCCCGGACGCGGCGGGCTGGCCGCAGCCGGCCGCCGAGTTCATCGAGACCACGCTGCCGTTCCAGAAGATGATCGACGCGGGCACCGGGCCGTTCGCCGTGAACTACAACCGGAGCTTCTGCGAGTGGGTCGTCGTCGGCTCCCAGCAGTCGTGCCGCACGGACGAGCCGACGCCGGGCAGGGTCGCGGCCAGCGGTGGCGGCGGCGACTACCTCTCCAACGAGAGCATGTACCGGGCCAACCGCGTGCGAATCGGTTACGGCGCAACGAATGTCCTCGGTGGACATCTGCACACGCCGGTGCTCGGACAGCCCGCCGACCCGGCCGCGTTGACGGATGCAACCTTCGAAAGTCAGCGTCGGGCCATCGCCGATCAGGTCAAGGCCCTAGTCTCTGTGGTGTGACTCGTGTGCGGCTGGCGGTGGCAATCTTCCTGAGCGCGTGGGCGCTGTCCGCGTGCGCGATTCAGGTCGGAGGGCAAGCGGTCCCAGGACCCATGCCGTCCACGGCCTCCGCCTCCGCACCCACGCTGCCCAAGGCCGGGCAGTGCATGAACGCCTACGAGCTGAAGGTGCTGCAGTGCACCGACTCGCACGAGGCCGAAGTCATGAGCGTGGGCGAGCTCGCCGGTCTGCCGTCGACCTATCCGGACACCCAGGCGCTGCGCAAGGCCGCGCTCCCGCCGTGCCGTCAGGTGCTCACCGACTACCTGGGCAGCGCGGACGCGGACTCCACGCGCCTGCGCGTCTGGGCGTTCTGGCCCAACGAGCAGGGCTGGAAGGACGGCCAGCGCTGGCGGCTGTGCACCGTCGTGGAGATCAGCCCGGACGAGAAGCCGCTGGCGCGCAAGGGTTCCGTGAAGGACGCGCTCAAGGGCAACGGCTTCGGCACGTTCCAGACCTGCACGCAGAGTTCGCCGTCCAAGGACCAGGAGGTCAAGGTCGTCGCCTGCAACACCTCTCACCTGGCGGAGGCGGTGCCCGGTGGTGTCGTGTCGCTCGGCAAGTCGACCGACCCCGCTCCGTCCAAGGAGCAGATGAACGCCATCGCGAACGACAAGTGCACCAAGGCCGTGCACGACTACCTGGGCTCGTCCAAGCGCACCGACGTGTTTCCGGCGTGGCGGAACCCCGGTTCGCAGGCCTGGTCAGAGGGTTGGACCAACGCCGTCTGCTACGCGGAGGCCACCAAGGCCTTCAGCAGCACTCTCCTCGGCATCCGGGACAACCCGCTCCCGAACTGATCCCGCGATCACGACCATCAGCACGGCGGCCAGGGACAGCACCAGCATCGCGATTCCTGCGATCCCCACGGCACACCTCCCCTTCCGCCTTGGTGGCGATCTTTGTGACCGCCATCACGTACTTAAGACGTTCCCGGAAGGTGCCAGGTTCATTCCTGGAGCAAGACCGTTTTTGCGAACCTGTGGAGAAGTCCCCAGCGCTGTCCACAGCCGTCCACAACATGTGCACAAGTCCGTCCACACCTGTGGACAACTTCGTCTCAAGTGGACCATGAGCTGCGCTGACTCAGAGAAAATTGCTGCACAGAACGACGCCGGCAGCGGTGCCGATCGCTAAACCGAGCACGAAGACCAGGGTGTAGCGCCACCACGGCGTGCGGGCCGGTGGGGCGGGTGGCACCGGGTAGTAGCGCACGATGCCCGTCGTCGGGCCGACCTCGACATCGCGCTTCGAGCCGTCGTAGTGGAGTCCGCCGAGGAAGTCCTCGTCCTGCATCACACGTCAGTGATACCTCACTCGTACACCCCAGTCACACACCGCACTTGCTTGGAATGCACGCGGGGGCCCCGCGTTCCCTCCAGGGAAACGTAGGGCCCCCGCGTGCCGAAAAATCAGCCCAGGCGCTGCTTCAGGGCCTCCAGCTCGTCGCGGAGCGTGGTCGGGACCTTGTCACCGATCTTGGCGAACCACTCCTCGACCAGCGGGATCTCGGCACGCCACTCGTCGGCGTTGAACTCGAGCGCGGCCTCGATGTCCGCGATCGGCGTGTCCAGGCCCTCGAGGTCCAGGTCAGCGGCCGTCGGGACGTGACCGATGGGGGTTTCGGTAGCGGCGGCCTTGCCCTCGATGCGCTCGATGGCCCACTTCAGCACGCGCGAGTTCTCGCCAAACCCGGGCCACAGGAAGCGCTTGTCCTCACCGCGGCGGAACCAGTTCACGTAGAAGATCTTCGGCAGCTTGTCGGCGTCGGCGCGCTTGCCGAGGTCGACCCAGTGCTGGAAGTAGTCGCCGGCGTTGTAGCCGATGAACGGCAGCATCGCCATCGGGTCGCGACGGACGACGCCGGTCTTGCCGACCGCGGCGGCCGTGGTCTCCGACGACAGCGTGGCGCCCATGTAGGTGCCGTGCTGCCAGTCGCGCGACTCGGTGACCAGCGGGATCGTCGTGGCGCGGCGGCCACCGAAGAAGATCGCCGAGATCGGCACGCCCTTGGGGTCGTCCCACTCCGGCGCCTTGATGTCGCACTGCTCGATCGGCGTGCAGTAGCGCGAGTTCGGGTGCGAGGAGAGCTCCTCGCTGTCCGGCGTCCAGTCCTGGTGCTTCCACGAGGTGAGGTGGGCAGGGGGCTCGCCCATGCCCTCCCACCAGATGTCGCCGTCGTCGGTCAGCGCGACGTTCGTGAACAGCGAGTTGCCCTTGGCGATGGTGCGCATCGCGTTCGGGTTGGTGTGGTAGTCCGTGCCGGGCGCGACGCCGAAGAAGCCGTTCTCCGGGTTCACCGCGTACAGGCGGCCGTCCTCACCGAAGCGCATCCACGCGATGTCGTCGCCGAGCGTCTCGACCTTCCAGCCGGGGATGGTCGGCTCGAGCATCGCGAGGTTGGTCTTGCCGCAGGCCGACGGGAACGCGGCCGCGATGTAGTACGCCTTGTTCTCCGGCGAGGTGAGCTTGAGGATCAGCATGTGCTCGGCGAGCCAGCCCTCGTCACGCGCCATCACGGACGCGATGCGCAGCGAGTAGCACTTCTTGCCGAGCAGGGCGTTGCCGCCGTAGCCCGAACCGAAACTCCAGATCTCGCGGGTCTCCGGGAAGTGCGAGATGTACTTGGTCTCGTTGCACGGCCACTGCACGTCTTCCTGGCCGGGCTCGAGCGGCGCGCCGAGCGAGTGCAGCGCCGGGACGAAGTCGGCGTCCTCACCGAACAGCGCGAGGGCCTTGGAGCCCATGCGGGTCATGATGTGCATCGAGACGACGACGTACTCCGAGTCGGTGATCTCGACACCGAGCATCGGCTTCTCCGCGTCCAGCGGGCCCATGCAGAACGGGATGACGTACATCGTGCGGCCGCGCATGCAGCCCCGGTAGAGCTCGGTCATGATGGCCTTCATCTCGGAAGGGTCCATCCAGTTGTTGGTCGCGCCCGCGTCCTGCTCGCGCACCGAACAGATGTAGGTCCGCTCTTCCACACGAGCCACATCGCTCGGGTCCGAGGCCGCCCAGAACGAGTTGGGCTTCTTCTTCAGGGGCACGAAGGTGCCGGCGTCGACGAGCTTCTTCGTGAGACGGTCCCATTCGCCCTGAGACCCGTCAGCCCAAACAACCTCGTCCGGGCAGGTCAGCTCAGCGACTTCCTGAACCCATGCGAGCAAGCGCGCGTGGTTGGTAGGTGCCTGTTCGAGACCGGGAATGGTCACTGCCGTCATCTCGTCTCGTCTCCTGACTGAACGCCTCGGCCGCCCGAGGACGTGGTGGTCCGGTGCAGGACTTCGTCGTCCTCGGGAATAGCTCCAGACGCCCGGTGGGGCCGGGCGTACGTGGAAGGGGATGGATCGAGGTTAGCCCGGTTAATGGTGGGTAAAGCACCCCCAGCCTGTCGCTTCCCTCACAAAACCGATTCTGGAATCGATTCAGCACTCGGACGGCGTTAAGGCGCGCTTGAGGTGGGAAAAACACAAGAGGCCTCGGTGCGGTTCTCACCACACCGAGGCCTGTGACCTGCGCTTCAGTTCAGACGTCAGTTCGGGCTGATCCACTGCCCGGTCGTGGAATCGATTCGGACGACACCCTCGAACCGTTCTTCCTCGAACCAGTCGTCCGACTCGTCCAGAATGCCGCTCTTGGAGTCGGTGACGTACCGGCCGTCGGAGTCGATGTGCCCGTGCTCGACCTCGACCCAGTCGTCACCTCGGTGTTCCTGCATCGTGACCTCGCCGGATCGTGTGATCTCGGTCGCCACGTCGGCCCGTCCGTCACCGTTCTTGTCGGTGAACAGCCAGGTGTCACCGTCGTCGTCGCGCACCACCGCGGTGTCGGCCTTGCCGTCCCCGTCGGTGTCCTCGGTCGCCTGCCCGACGTTTCGGTCGCCTTCATCGGTGTCCACGACAATCGCCTGCTTGGGCGAAGAATTTGTTTTTTCTTGTTGGGAGTCGTTCGGGTCGACGGCAACCCACTCACCGGAATTCTCCTCGAACCGCGCCTGGCTCAGGAGATTGCCGTCCTTGTCGAACGTGCTCATCAGATCGGCGTCACCATCGCCGTTCGTGTCGGTGAACGCGAGGTGACCACCGTCGTCGGTCTCGACCACGGCGGAGTCGTTCACGCCGTCGTCGTTGAGGTCGAAGGTGACGTCGGCGGTGTACTCCTCGTCCTCGACGGTCACCTTCAGCTCGGCGTCGGCCGCACCGTTCTCGTCGATGTACACCGGGACACACCTCCTACTGCTCATGTACCGGTATGACCCACGTTATGCCGGTTCGGTTCCGTCGCCAACCGCCTGGCCCGGTTCGGATGACCTTCGACGGCGGTAGGCGGCCTGGCGGCAGGCGTCGGAGCAGTACTTGCGTCTGCGGCCGTACTGGCGGAAGGCCAGCGCACAGGGACAGCCGACGCAACGGGCCACGTCTGGTCCCGACTCACTCCAGCCGTGACGATCGCAGTGAACGAGTGGACCAGGCTCGGTGCTGAGAGCTCCCAGCAGCTCTGCGCGCACATGCCCGGGAAGCTCGACGAACTCGCCGTCCAGGAAGTCACGCAAGACCATTGATCGTAACGGGTGGCGCAGCTTGGACATGACCTTCGACTCGATGAAACGAGCACGGCTGCGGTCGATCCCGTAGATCCGGCCGATTTCGTCCAGAGTGCGCGGGCGACCGTCCAGCAGTCCGAACCTGTGCACGATCACGCCTGCTTCCCGTTCGCTGAGGCTGTCCAGCACCCCGCGAAGCAGCCGCACGTAGGCATCCGCGCCACCGCGCTTCCCGGTCGGATCGACGAAGCCGAGCTGCCGACGCGTCATGCCTCCTCCTCGTTCCGTCGGCTCCTCATCGCTCGGGTGCGGGGGAGCCGGTGGACCAGCGACTTGAACACGTTGACACAGTCGGAAAGCACGATGGGCACGTCGTCGCGATTGGCCCGGCAAAGAGCAACGACCACCACGACGCCGAAGACCAGCACCAGCAGCGCGAGCAGGGCGGCGAGGGCTAGCACCACCAACACGGACAGGGACATCGGCGGCCTCCGGGTACGACGAAAAGCCCCTGGAGCGGGAGCACCGGGGGCTGGCGGTCTGGAAACGAAAAAAGCCCCCGGTGAGATGACCGGAGGCGTGTCGTGGGCACGGATGTCCGCGACCTGACCACCATGAGACCACGGCGAGATCGCCTGGTCAAGACATGTTCGCGCTGGTCAGGCCTCAGGTGGTATGGGGCGCCGAGTTTCGTAACGCTTCAGGCTCTGTCGCGGACGGACCGGATCCGGCCCAGCAGCTCCTCCGCCTTCGCCCGCCCCGACTCCACCTCGGCCAGCTGACGCGTCACGGACTGCAGCTCGCGGCCCCGTTCGCCGGCCTCCATCCGCAACGCGCGGTCGACCTCGCGCAGCTCAGCCTCGATGGCCTCGATCCGCTTGGCCAGGGCCTCGTCCAACGCCAACGAGAGGGCCTGCTCAGCTTCGATGAGCTGCTCGGCGGCGATCTGGTCCACTGTGGACCGTGCATCGGCGATGGCGTCGGAGAGCCACTGCTTGACGTGCTGTTTCTCGGCGGTGTGGGTGCGGGTGCGGGCCATCCACCAGCCCGCGCCGAGGCCCAGGGCGATCGTGACGGGCAGGACGATCGGGTTCAGGGCGGCTATGCCCAGGCCTGCCAGGGGCATGACGGCCAGTTTGCCCGCGCCCAGGCCGCCGGAGACTCCCATGAACACCAGGAGTTTGTCCTCGGCTGTCGGTGGGCGCTTTTCCTTGGGGCGCAACACGACCGGTGGTTGCTCGCCGCGGGCGAACTGGCCTCGGATCAGGGTCAGTTCTTCCGGGGAGAACAGGGTGGCCAGGACTGCGTCCGTCACCTGGGCCAGGCGGACGGACAGTGCGGTGGAGATTCGGCCGGAGACCACCTGCAGTGCTGTGTCGACCTGTTGGGGCAGGGTGGCCAGGGCGGTGCGGTCGGCGGCGTCGATGGCCTGGCGGTACCAGGTCTGCAGGTCACGCATCTGGCGGGAGATCTCGTGCGAGTTCTCGACGCGGGCACGTTGGATCTCGCCCCGCAGGCGGACCTGCCAGCCTCGGGTCGAGGAACGGCGTTCGGTTTGCAGTTCTTCGCGGCGGGCCCTCAGAACAACGGCTTCGTCTTCGCCCACTGACAGAGCGCGCTTCTCGTGTTCAAGGCGCACAACGAGTTCGTCGAGCACTGTTGAGAGGGCGCGCAGGGCGTTGGCTTCGGCGAGCATTCCGGCGCGCCCTGCGACGAGTTCCTGCAGTGCGGTCTGCAGAGCGGCCACGCCCGACCTTTCGCGGAGCATCGCGGCGGCATCCGGGTTCGGGGCTTGGGCGGCCATGCCGAACATGCGGGACGACACCGGGTAGAAGGTCGCGTCGGCGAAGCGCGGGGCGTGCTCGGCCAGCAGGGCGCGGTCGGCGTCCAGGACCTGGCGCCAGCCGCGGTACTGGTCGGTCTTCGTCAGGGCGAAGACGACGGTTTCGACGCGGTCGCCGACCCGTTTGAGGAAGTCGAGCTCGCCGCGGGTGAACGGGGCCGAGGCGTCAACGACGAAGACCAGGGCCGTGGCCGAGGTGACGGCTTCCAGGGCCAGCTCGCCGTGCACCGACTCGAGGCCGCCGACACCCGGAGTGTCCACAACGGACATGCGTTCCAGCAACGGGATCGGAGCGTCGACCTCGACGTAGCGCGGGGGCAGCTCGCCCTCGGGCAGTTCGTGGGCGGCGGAGACCCAGTTGATCAGCGCGGGCAGCGGGAAGCTGACGGGCGCGAGCAGGCCGGGGTAGCAGGCGCGGGCCGCCCAGGACGGGCCGTGCTGGAAGACGAGGTACGTCGAGGTGGCGACGTCGGCGTCGACAGGGGACAGGCCTGGCGTGGCCAGCAGGGCGTTGACCAGCGAGGACTTGCCGCGGTTGGTCTCGCCGACGATCACCACCGACGAGACTTCTGGTGCCGCCCTGCGCGCCACCCAGTCGGCCATGGACGGGTCGAGCTCGCGCACGAGAGAGGTGAGACGTTCGCGCGTCTGCCGGACTGTCTGGGAGAGGTTGCTCATCGGGCCGTGTAGACCGTCACGATCGGGGCTCGCAGAACACGTCCGCGATCGCAGAAGCCGGGTACCTCGGTCTCAGCGACCAGGCCTTGCAACGACAGGTCGTCCGTCGGCACGGTGCCGCCCGCTTCGTGCAGCGACGGGTCGAAGCGCTCACCGTCGGCCCGCAGCGCCACGACGCCTATGGACGACAGGCCCTCCTCGATGCGCTCGACGACGCCGGCACTGGCGCGGTCCAGCGCGTACAGGCACAGCTGCACCAGTGCGCGGCGTTCGGCCAGCGCCTGGTCGAGCAGCTCGTCGGCAATGGTCTCCACACCGTCGTCCGACGCCACTCCGGTCGGATCGGTTCCGTTCACGCTCATCGGTGCCCCCCAGCACGTAGTTGCTGCCAGATGAGGAAATACGCCCGGTGGACGACGTGCGCCACTCGAGCCTGGGCCGGCGTGGCGCCGAACGACGCGAACGAACGCCACCAGCCGGCACGTTCCAGCGAGTACGCGACCAGTTCCTCGGCGGGACGGCCACGAAGCCCCAGCTGACCCGCCACGTCCGGGGTGCTGCCGACGCGCAGCACCTCGTCGGTCAGGTCCTGGGCCAGTGTGACCGCGCCGGACGACACCAGCGTGAGCGCCTCCAGCAGCCGCAGCTGGTGCGCCTCCGGCCTGGCCAGCAGGACCTCGATCGCGTCGTGCACGCGCTGCCGTTCACCCGGATCGACCGAGGCCAGCGAGGTGACCGATGCGAGCGCGGCCGCGGCCTTGATGCCGTCGGCCCGCGCACGGAACACCGCGTCCAGGCGTCCTCGGACGGCGGCGAACCCGGAGGCGTCGAACAGCACCCGCCGCAACGCCCCCGCCGTCAGGCCCGGCTCGGCGTCCAGGGCCTCCAGCGCGCGGCCGATGCCGTAGAGGTCGAGCTTTTCCAGCAACCGCGAGCGCACGCCGGACGCGACGTCGCAGTCCCACGACGTGAAGAGGTCGCCGGACATCAGCATCATCGTGCGGGTGTCCGCGTCCAGCGCCGCGAGCTGCCGCAACGCCTCAGCGTCCGCCGACGTGAACTCACCGGTCTCCGCGGACTCGGCGAGCAGGCTGATCACCGGCAGCACGTCGGCCACCCGCGGCCGCAGCAGCTGGGCCTGCTTCGACGCCAGGATCTCCGCCGCCCGCCACACCTCACCGTCCGAGCCCTCAACGGTTTCCGGTGCGACGGCGTCGACCTTGTTCAACGCGGCGATGGCGTTGACCGGCCCGGCGTCACGAGACGCGGTCGCGGCGGTGAAGGCCGCGATGGTGGAGTGGTCGTCCGCACGCACGCCCTGCGTCACGACGTAGAGAACGGCTTCGGCGCCCGCGACCGCGTTGCGCGACACGGGATCCAGCAGTTCCTCGGTGCGTGCGACCGATGCCGCGTCCAGCGAACCGAGTCCAGGAGTGTCGATGACGGTGAAGTCGCGCAGCACGGCGTTCGTCAGGTACGCCTCGATGTGCGAAACGCCTTCCACGCCCAGAGAAGCGGGAATCATGCCGTTCGCGTCGAACGGCAGCACCTGCCGCCGTCCGTCCTGGAGCACGACTTCGATGCGGTCGACTGTTCCGTACTGATAGCGCGTGACCAGCCGTGTGCACTCACCGACGTCGGTGGGCGCGACCCGCCGACCGATCAACGCGTTGACCAGTGTCGACTTCCCGGACTTGATCCGACCGGCCACCGCGACCTGCAACGGCGCGTGCAGACGGCGCAGCACCTCCTGGAAACCGGCGGCGGTCTGCTGGGAGACCTGTGGTTGCAGGGCAACGCACAAATGGGCCACCGCAGCACACAGCGGTCCGGCCAGTTGTTGTCCCTGCAACGCCGTCACGAGCACTGATCGTGCCACGGTTTGTACGCGTGCGTGCGCGGGTAGCCACAGCTCATGGGTGACAGCTACGTGACGTTCCTAGTGCTGGGGATCGTCCTGGTCGTGGTCGACGGCCAGCTGATCTACCACAGCGGCAAGGGATACTTGAGGCGTGCCGCTGCGTACGACGACGAGCAGGTCGGCGGGATGATGAAGCTCACCGCCGTGCTGTTCCACCTCGTCGTGCTCGGCCTGTTGGCGCTGGTGTCGATCATCAACGTCGAGACCGGCGACCCGGTGAAGAACGTGGTCGTGAAGCTGGGCATCGTGCTGCTGCTACTGGCACTGGCCCACGGCGTCACGATGGCGATCCTGGCCAGGATTCGGGATCGCCAGCTCCAGCAGCAGCTCGCGGACCAGATGGCCGAGGAGCACCGCATCTACGAGGAACGCCACGCGCACGTAGGCGAACCGCGACCCGCGCCCAAGATCGAGTCGCCTTACTCAGCCCCGTAAAGGGCACGCACGGCGTTCAGTGCCTCCCCCTCACTGGCGCCGAGCGACCGAGCGACGGCGACGAACTCCGCCGCGGCGGCGGAGAGCGGGTCCGGTGCATGCGAAGGCAGGGCAGCCACCACGGTGCCCTGCCTTCGTCCTGTCGTGAGGACCCCCGAGGTCTCCAGCTCCCGATACGCCCGCGCGACCGTCCCCGCCGCGAGCCCGAGGTCCGCGGCGAGTTGCCGGATGGTCGGCAGCCGGGATCCGACGGGCAGCACACCACCGCTGATCAGCAGGACCAGCTGGTCGCGAACCTGACGCCAGGGTGCGACGCCGTTGTCGACGTCGACGACGATGCGGGGACCGGTCACTGGTTGATCTTCGTCGGCCGCGGCTTGGTGTGAGCCATCGCGATCCACACCAGGATCCCGAAGAACCCGTACTTCCCCGGTATCAGCACGGCGGCCACCGCCGCTCCGAGACCGGCCGAGACGTGCACGCTGCGAGTGCGCAACGCCATGTCGACGCGCTCATCGCCAGTGGCTGGACGGGCGACCGCCGCCCAGGTGATCACCGCGACCGCCGCCGCGGACGCTCCGAGCCACAACATTCGTTGCCATTCCTGCTGGATGCCGAGGTGGACCAGAACGCCGATGACGATCACGGCGTACGAGAGCAACACGGCCTTCGACGCGATGTCGAAGAGCCCGCGCGGGACGAGTGACGCCACCCGCTGGGCACTGCGAGACGGCCGCAACGCGATCAACTCGGCCAGCAGCGCACCACCGAGCACGATGATCACGAGGTGGGTCATCTGGTCGTCGAAGTCCGGGCCCAACCCACCCGCCAGGTAGATCCAGGGGTAGAGCAGCCGACGTTTCCGCAGGTATCGCACAGCGTCCGTGACCTGCGCCTCCGTGGGATCAGTCACTTCCCACTTCTTCAGCAGACGCTTGCCCGTCGACGGCGTCGGCCAGAGCATCATCGTCAGCACCAGGCCGGCGACACCCATGATCACAGCGGTCAAAGCCCACTCGCGCATCGAGCCCCCAAAGCTTTGTATCAACCCCTCGACACAATAACTCACACTCAGGTAGTACGGTGCGTCAACCCGTGGCGCGACGCGCAGAAGTTCGACCCGCACCTAACCTTGTCCGGTGCGGCGGTTCAGCCTGTGGATGAAGGCTCACCCGGCGTTCGGGGACTCCCTGATCGCCGGGATTTTGCTGATCTTCGACATGGGTATCGCGGTCACCACCGTCGACCAGGGCGTGTCGTTCTCCGCGTACCTCGCGGTGACGTTGCTGATGCTCGGACCGCTGCCTTTTCGCAGGTACCACCCGCTCGGCACCAGCTACCTGACCCTCACGGGCGGATTCCTGCAACTCTTCACGCACGGGGGCATCGACGGCATCCCGGTGCGCATGTCGGACTTCGCGCTGGCCATAGCGCTGTACACACTCGTCGCGTACACGAACCGCAAGACCGCGTTGATCTACACGGGCTGGCTGCTGGCCGGCACGCTGCTCTGGGCGATCTTCCAGGTGGGCGACATCCAGGCCGTGTTCCTGGTGTTCATGGTCTTCGTGATCTTCGGCTTCAGCTGGGCCATGGGCGAGTTCGTAGGAGCCCGCCGCGCCTACCAGAGCGAGCTGGAACAGCGTCTCAAGCTCCTGGAGACCGAACGCGACCAGCAAGCCAAGATCGCAGTGGGCGAGGAACGCTCCAGAATCGCCCGCGAACTCCACGACGTAGTGGCCCACGCGGTGAGCGTGATGATCGTCCACGCCGACGGCGCCGCCTACACCATCAGGTCCCAGCCCGAGGTAGCCGAAAACGCAGTCCGCACGATCGCCGAAACCGGCCGCCTGGCCCTGACCGAGATGCGCCGCCTCCTCGGCGTCCTGCGCAGCGAGGACGCAGAAACCCAGTGGGCCCCGCAACCAGACGCCCGAGGCGTGGTCGAACTGGCCGAGAACACCCGCGCAGCAGGCGTCCCGGTCCGCCTGGAGATCAGCGGCGACGTGGACGACCTCCCAGCAGGCGTGGGCCTGAGCATCTACCGCATAGTGCAGGAAGCACTGACCAACACCATCAAGCACGCCGGAGCCGGCACCACAGCGATGGTCAAACTGGCCCGAACACCAGAAGAACTCCGACTGGAAGTCATCGACAACGGCTTCGGCACACCACACGACGTAGTGAAAGTCTCCGGCGGCAACGGCCTGATCGGCATGAGGGAAAGGGCAGCGGTCCTGGGCGGAGAGTTCGAGGCAGGCCCCAACCCAGGCGGTGGCTGGCGTGTCCGCGCAATCTTCCCCCTGGCCGCATAGGGTGATCGAGTGATTCGGGTGCTGCTGGTCGACGACCAGGAACTCATGCGCATGGGCTTCCGCATGGTCCTGGGAGCCCAAGAGGACATCGACGTGATCGGCGAAGCAGCCGACGGCCTGGACGCCGTCCAAATGGCAGACAAACTCCGCCCGGACGTGGTCCTCATGGACGTCCGCATGCCCGTCCTGGACGGCGTGGAAGCAACCAAACGCATCACCGAGGCCGACACGGCCAAGGTCCTCGTCATGACCACCTTCGACATGGACGAGTACGCCCTCTCGGCCCTCCGCAACGGTGCCAGCGGCTTCCTCCTGAAGGACACCCCACCGTCAGACCTGGTCTCCGCCCTCCGCGCAGTGGCTTCCGGCGACGCAGTGGTCTCCCCGTCCGTGACCAAGCGACTGCTCGGCCGCTTCCTGGGCGACGGCGGCGGCGAACTGCGAGACGCCACCGTCCTGGACGTTCTGACCGAGCGTGAGCGAGAGGTGCTCGTGCTCATCGCGAAGGGTCTGTCCAACACGGAGATCGCAAGGAAGCTCTTCCTGTCCGAGGCGACGGTGAAGACCCACGTCGGACGGATCTTGGCGAAGCTGGAGCTGCGAGACCGCGTGCAGGCCGTGGTGCTGGCCTACGAGACCGGTCTCGTCCGCCCCGGAGACGCCTAGCGGTACTGCTCGGGATCCGCGTCCACGATCGTCCCGGCGATCCGCGGCTTCACGACATCGTCCCACCAGCGACCCCAGTCGGGCTGCGAGCCGTCCAGATCGGTGAACCCGTACTCCCGCTTGAGCCGCCAAGAGGACAGGCACTGCCCGGCGAACCGCCGGCGATCAGGATCCGCAGCCAGGTGGGCGAGCCCACGACCCAGGTAGTGCGGCGTCTCTGACAACGCGTAATCCGGCACCTTCTCGATCGCATCCCGCCAGTTCGCCTCGGTGACCCCGAACGTCTCCAACATCTGCTCAGACCGCAGAAACCCAGGCGTAGCAGCCACAGCCGTCACATTCGGAACGTCGCGAAGATCTTTGGCGAGCACCTCACCGAACCGCCGCACAGAATTCTTCACAGCGTCGTAGGAGAGGTTGACGAAGTAAGCCTCCCCGTCCTCGCCATCAGTAACCTCAACCACCAGCCCGTCCTCAGACTGGACAACCAGCGGCATCAACCGGTGCAGCGCAACGAGATGCGACTCGACCCCGTTCCGCCACATCCGCAGTTGCCGCTCAAGATCGTGCTCCCAGAACTTCCCCCACTCAACGAGGCTCTCTCCACCCCAAGCGTTGTCCACAAAGATGTCGAGCCGATCAATCCGCGCCGCGAGTGCGTCCACATCGGACGGAACCGTGAAGTCGCACCGGACAGCAATCCCCTTGCCACCCGCGGCATCCACCAGTTCCGCAGTCTCCTCGATCGTCTCGGCCCGCCCAACCTCGGACTGCTGCGAGCGCGTGGTCCTGCCGGCGACGAACACAGTCGCCCCAGCCGCCCCCAACTCCACCGCGATCGCCCGCCCAGCGCCACGCGTGGCCCCGGTGACCACAGCGACCTTCCCGCTCAAATCGGGTTCACTTCTTGACGACACTCCGCGTCCCCCTCCCCTCGTGCCAGGACAGAACAACCATCCCGTCCCCTTCGACGGTCAGCTGCACGACCTCGGTGACGTCGAACCGGAACAGGTCGAGCTCCCCACCGTCCGGCATCCACCCGGTCCGCTCGTACAGGTCCTTCAGGTAGTCCGTCTTGTCGGTCCAGAACTCGGCAGTCCCGCTGATCTTCGCGTCCCCCGCTTCCGTCACCGACGCGGTCGTGCTCATGCAGTGCAACGCGAACCGCGGATCCCGCCGCAGGTCCCGTGACTTCAGCGAGTCGAGCATCATTCCCGCCCACAGCTCACCGCGCGTGAAGTCCGGTTCCACGCCGCTGATCCGCGGTGAGCCGTCCTTGCGCAGCGTCGCGATCAGCGCGTGCCGGTCCGCAGCGAACCTGCCCTGCACGAACGCAGCCATGTCGGGCTGTTCCGCCGCGAACTCCGCCCAGGTTGCCATCAGCGCATCCCCTTCAACACCAGATCGATGTCCTCCGTCATGCGTTTCACCAGCTCGCCCCGCGGCCGGACCGACCAGTCCATCGCGGTCCCGTACACCAGCGCGGCGAGGACGCGGGCCGCGTTCGGCGGCAGGTCCTCGGCCGCGCACAGGGTCTCGAGCTCCGACTCCAGCACCGCGTAGTGCCTGGCCAGCAACGCGCGCAGTTCCGGGTCGATCAGGTCGACCCCGAGCTGCGCCAGGTTGTTGGTCGCCACCACCGGATCCGCCAGCCGGTCGAACCAGGTCAGCAACGCCTCGCGGACGGTGCCTGCCTCGCGCATCCGGCGCGTGACCTCTTCCGTGCCCGCCCTCGTCAACGCCTGCAACAGCCCGCTCTTGGAGCCGAACCGCTTCGCCACCGCGCCGACGGACACCCCCGCCTCCGCCGCCACGTCCGCGACGGTGAACTCGGGTCCGCGACGGTCGATGACCGCGGCCACGGCGGCCAGGATCCGTTCGTCGGTGATCGTGCGAGGTCGTGCCACGTTATTAGTGAACCATAATTCACTAACCTTCGCATAGGGTCGTGACAGTGAACTGGAGACCGCACCTGGTCGCGTTGGACATCGACGGAACCCTGACCCCTGTCGGCTCGAACGACATCGCACCCGCCGTGAAAGCGGCGATCACGCGCGTGACGGAACACGGCTCGCACGTCGTGCTGTGCACCGGCCGCAGCCTGATCGGCACGACCCCGATCGCCGCGCAGCTGCCCGCCTCGTTCGCCGTGTGCTCGAACGGCGCCGTGTGGTGGGACCCGGTGAAGAACGAGGTCACCAAGCGCACGACGTTCGATCCCGGCCCGACGGTCAAGACGTTGCAGGCATTGCTGCCCGGCGCCGTGTTCGCGGTCGAGCAGACCGGTGTCGGCAACCTCTCGCTCGGCGACTTCCTGCCCGGCGACCTGTGGGGCGTGACGAGCAACGCGACGTTCGACGAGATCGCCGCGACCCCGACGCCGCGGCTCGTCATGCGCTGGCTCGACCGCACGCCAGCCGAGCTGTCGTTCGCGGTGAAGGACCTGGAGCTGCCCGGCATCGAGTGGTCCGTCGACCACACCGAGGCGTGGCTGACCGCGGTGCCGCAGAACGTCACGAAGGGCTCAGCGCTCGACGAACTCACGCGGGAGCTCGGCATCAGTGCGGAGGACGCGCTCGCGATCGGCGACGGGTCCAACGACGTCGAGATGCTGAAGTGGGCGGGTCTGGGCATCGCGATGGGACAGGCGCCCGCGCACGTCCAGTCGGAGGCGGACTCGGTCGCACCCACCGTGCTGGAGGACGGTGCGGCACAGGTGCTGGAGCGGTTCTTCCCCGCCTAGACGCAGGCCTGGATCGTCTCGCGCAGCCAGCGCTGGGCGGCGGCAGAGAAGAAGGGGAGTCCTGTCCGTTCCTGTTCCTGATTGGCGCGAAAAGCACGTTCGGGCGATCTATCGGCCCCAACGTGCTTTTCGCGCCAAACCGGGCAGCGAGGGTTACGGACAAGACCTCTGGCCAGGTGCTCAGTCGGACACGTTCGTCTTCGCGACGATCTTGTCGATCTTGACCCGGACCACCATCTCGCCGGGCACGCCGTTGCGTTCGGCGTAGTGGTCGGCCTGGTCGGCGCCCATGTAGCGGGCGGCGGTGCGACCGGCCCAGTACTTGAGCTGCTCCGGGTCCTCGTCCACCTGCGCGCGGCCGGTGATGGTCACGAAGTTGAACGGCGGCGTCTCGTCGTCGAAGCACAGGGCCACCCGGCCGTCGCGCAGGATCGACTTGCCCTTGATCGTCTCGCGCGAGGTCAGGAAGACGAGATCGGGACCGTCGAGGTCCACCCACACCGGTGCGACGTGCGGCGAGCCGTCCTTGCGGGTGACGGCGAGTTTTCCGGTGCGCGCGGGCGTGGCGAGGACGAACTCGCGCCACCAGCCTTCGGGAGCTTCCGTGTATCCCATGCGGCTCATTCAACTACGACGGAGGTAGCACCACAGAACAACGGAAGTTGACGGGTTCGCAGACCGCAGAGCGATGTGCCCGACCCCCTCGGAGCAGGACAGTTGTCCCATCACCGAGAGGGGAAAGCTGATGATCGAGGCGATCGGCCTCACCAAGAGATACGGCAGGACGGTCGCGGTCGACGACCTGTCGTTCACCGTCCAACCTGGACGGGTGACCGGATTCCTCGGTCCGAACGGCGCCGGCAAGTCCACCACCATGCGGATGATCCTGGGGCTCGACCGTCCGACGGCAGGCCGCGTGCTGATCGACGGCAAGCCCTACACCGAGCTCGACCGTCCACTGCGGACGGTCGGTGCGCTCCTCGACGCCAAGTGGGTGCACCCCAACCGTTCCGCCCGCGCTCACCTGCGCTGGCTCGCCAAGTCCAACGGACTGCCGGACAACCGCGTGGACGCGGTGCTCGAAGCCGTCGGTCTCACCCAGGTCGCGGGCAAGAACGCGGGCGGGTTCTCGCTCGGCATGTCGCAGCGGCTGGGGATCGCCGCGGCACTGCTCGGCGACCCGAAGGTGCTGCTGTTCGACGAGCCGGTCAACGGCCTGGACCCCGAGGGCATCCTCTGGATCCGCACGTTCATGCAGAACCTCGCCGCGGAGGGCCGCACGGTCCTGGTCTCGAGCCACCTGCTGTCGGAGATGGCGCTGACGGCGAGCGAGCTCATCGTGATCGGCAGGGGGAAGCTGATCACCCAGAGCAGCACGGCGGAGTTCATCGACCGCTCAACGGGCAACTCGGTTCTCGTGCGCAGTCCTCAGCTGTTCAAGCTCGGCCCCCTGCTCGTCGACAAGGGCTTCACGGTTCGTGACGGCGACGACGGCGCGTTGTCCGTATCGGGTGCCACGAGTGACCAGATCGGTGACATCGCGGCAGCGAACGGTGTCGTCCTGCACGAGCTCAGCCCGCAGCGCGGTTCGCTCGAAGAGGCGTTCATGCAGCTGACCGGTGATGCTGTCGAGTACCACGCAGAGATCGGGAAGTGAGTGCGATGACCCTGTTGGCAGTTGAGAGAATCAAGCTCTTCTCGACCCGTTCGCCCTACTGGTGCACGGCGCTCGCCCTGGTCCTGGGTGTCGGTCTCACCGCGATCATCACGGGGACGTCGGAAACGGGCCAGATGTCCATCGGCCTGACGCAGCTCGGCAGCAGCCAGCTCGCGCTCGCCGTCGTGCTGGTGATGTCGGCGCTCGCGGTCACCACCGAGTACCGCTTCAACACGATCCGCGCCACGTTCCTCGCGGTGCCGGGCCGGACGTCCGCGCTCGTCGCCAAGACCGTCGTGGTGGCGCTCATCGCCGGTGTTCTCGGCGAGATCATCGCGTTCGGTTCGTGGGGCCTCGCCAAGGTGATGTCCCCGACCTCCGACCTCGCGATCAACACGGGCGCCGAGTGGCGGCACGTCGCGGGCGTCGGGCTGCTGTACGCGGTCGGCGCGGTCCTCGCGATCGCGGTCGGCATCCTGGTCCGCCAGACCGCCGGTGCCGTCGCGATCCTGTTGGTCTGGAACATGCTGCTCGAAGGCCTGATCGGGATCATCCCGAAGGTCGGCATCAAGATCCAGGCGTGGCTGCCGTTCCAGAACGCCAACCACTTCCTCGCCCTCGGCGGCGGGGACGCGGCCGAGCAGCCGGGCGCGGGCATCGACTTCAAGCTGAGCCAGTGGGGATCGCTGGCCTACTTCGCCGGCATCGCGGTCGCACTGCTGGTGGTCGCGCTGATCGTCGCCAAGCGCCGGGACGCGTGACCGGTCCGGAAAAAAGGGGGAGCGGGACGCAGGTCATCCATCGGGGGGATGACCTGCGTCCCGGTCGGTTCTTCTAGCGAACGGGAGAGGCCATGATCCAGGCAGTGCGGTTGCGCAAGCACTACGGCAGGACGAAGGCGGTCGACGACCTGTCGTTCACCGTCAAGCCCGGCCGCGTCACGGGCTTCCTCGGCCCGAACGGCGCCGGCAAGTCCACGACCATGCGGATGATCCTCGGCCTCGACACCCCCACCGGTGGCGACGTCACGATCGACGGGAAGTACTACTCCGAGCTCAAGCAGCCGCTGCGCAAGGTCGGCGCGTTGCTCGACGCGAAGTGGGTGCACCCCAACCGTTCCGCGCGTGCACACCTCAAGTGGATGGCGGTTTCGAACAAGATCCCGACCAGCCGCGTCGACGAGGTGCTCGAGATCGTCGGACTCACCGAGGTCGCGCACAAGAAGGCCGGCGGGTTCTCGCTCGGCATGTCGCAGCGGCTCGGCATCGCGGGCGCGTTGCTCGGCGACCCCGAGGTGCTGCTGTTCGACGAGCCGGTCAACGGTCTCGACCCCGAGGGCATCCTGTGGATCAGGCAGTTCATGCACCGGCTCGCGGACGAGGGCCGCACGGTGTTCGTGTCGAGCCACCTGCTCTCGGAGATGGCGCAGACCGCCCAGGACCTCATCGTGATCGGCAAGGGCCAGCTGATCTCGCAGACCACCACCGAGCAGTTCATCAGCGACGCCACCCAGGACCACGTCCGCGTGCGGTCACCTCACGCCGTGAAGCTGCGCGAGATCCTCGCGGCCAACGCGACGGTCACCGAGGACGCGGTCGACGGAGCCCTTGTGGTGCACGGCGTTCCGGCACCACAGATCGGTGAGATCGCGGCGGAGAACCAGATCGTGCTGCACGAGCTCAGCCCTCAGCGCGGGTCGCTGGAGGAGGCCTTCATGCAGCTCACCAAGGAGTCGGTGGAGTATCACGCGCACTAGCGGGCCCGTCACCCACAGGAGCCCCTCCCGCCTCATTTTCGCGCACGCGGGGACCCCACGTTTCCTTGGACGGTACGTAGGGTCCCCGCGTGCCGTCCGGGAACGGTGGGGTGGTTGCTCTGCGTGAGCGGAGGGCCGGTAGCGCGATCAGGAGCCCGGTCATCACCGCGGTCCCGCCCGCGACGGCGGCGACGAACGGCAGCCGGGCGGAGATCTTCGCGGCCGGCTGCACGGCACGTTGCTCGGCGCGGGTCGGGGTCGGTTGCGCGGTCGACGGTTTCGGGGGCGGCAGCAGCGGGTTGCGTTCCACCGCTGGCAACTGCGCGGTGAGCGCGCCCATCGGGTTGACCAGTCCGAACCCGGTCGTCGCGTCGCGGCCGGGCTCTGCCACGTCCTGCGCGGTCTTGATCAACGCGTTGACGACGTCCTTGGCCGGCATCTCGGGGTGCTTGGCGCGCACCAGCGCCGCGACCCCGGACACGATCGCCGACGCCGCGCTCGTGCCGTCCATCTCGGCGTAACCGCTGGAGTAGACGCTTTGCGGCGCGGTGGTGACGATGCCCTGCGCCGGTGCCGCGAGCACGGTGTCCGCACCGACGTTGGACGACTTCCACGGCTTGCCCTCGCGGGTCGTGCCCGAGACCGCGATCACGCCACCGATGTTGGCGGGCGCGGAGACCTCCTTGCCCTCGTTGCCGGTGGCGGAGACGAGGACGACGTCCTTCTCGATGGCGTAGTTCACGGCCTTGACCAGCGACGGTGTCATCGTGCTCGAGAAGCCCAACGACATGTTCACGACCTTGGCGCCGTGGTCGGCCGCCCACCTGATGCTCTGCGCGACGACGTCGAGCGAGAACTGTTCCTTCTCCGCGCTCGCGATCGGGAGGATCTTGGCGGCGGGCGCGATGCCGAGCGCACCGCCGTTGCGGCCGGTCGCGGCGATGATCCCGGCCATCCCGGTGCCGTGACCGTCGGTGTCGGTCGTGCCGTCCGTGCCCTTGGAGCTGCCGAAGCCGGTCCCGGGTAAGACCTGCCCCGCGAGGTCGGGGTGCTTGGCGTCGACCCCGGAGTCGATCACCGCGACGACCACGCCGTCACCGCGCGCCTGGTCCTGCGCCGAGTAGACGTCGAGCGCGTCGAGGTGCCACTCCTGCTCCTCGATCGTCTGCGCGGCGAGCAACAACGGCAGCGCAACGGCGAGCGCGGGAAGCAGGGCCACGTCAGCTACATCGTGTTTCCACGTCACCGCGCAACGTGCCTGGCGTCACACGTTGCGTAATAGTGTTGTTAACAAGCCGTGAAACACCACTTTCTGGACATCTTAGGCGTTTGGCTTCCCGTTCAATGGGGATATCCCCGCTGCGGAGGTGGCCAGTGGTCCGTGTCGAAGCAATGCTCGGCCTCGAGTGGGCAAGCGCGCTCGAGGCTCCCAACCCTGCCGAAATCGCCCTCACCCCTGCAGAGGCGCGCCGCTCCTGGGTGAACCGCGCCGACGAGACCGAAGTTCTCGCGATGTACCGCGCGGTGCGCTCCGCCGAGGACGCTCCCGCGCCGTGGTGGCTGCGCGCGCTCGATCGCGGCCGCCTGCGCTCCCGTACCGAAGGTCACGCCGTCGAGGACGCCGTGACCGAGTTGCTCTCGTCACGTCCCGGCTGGGTGTTCGTGCCCTGGGTCGACCTCGGCGAGGTCGGGTACTGGGAGTACGTCCCCTCCGAAAGCGGTGTCTACGGGCCGGCGACGCCCACGACGGTGCAGTTCACCGACTCGCACCGCGGGTTCGTGCACCTGGTGCCGGCGCACCACGGGCCCGGCCAGGCCCAGCCCATCGACTTCACTGTCGCTGACCTGCGTGCTCAGATCGAGGACATCGAACTGATTGCGTAGGCTGTCGGGTCGTGACCCGGCCTGAGTTCCACCGTTCCATCGTCAGCTTCGTCCAGCGCGGCGAGCGCATGACCGTGGGACAGGAGCGTGCCTGGGACACGTACTGGGAGAAGATGGGCAACGACGTGAAGTCCTTGCCCGAGGGCACGCTGGACTTCACGTCGTGGTTCGGCCGTTCCGCGCCCGTGCTGCTGGAGATCGGTTCCGGCATGGGCGAGACCACCTCGCAGCTCGTGGCCGCCGCGCCCGAGCTGAACTACGTGGCCGTCGAGGTCTACAAGCCGGGACTCGCCCAGCTGCTGCTGCGCGCCGAGCACCTCGGCGGGCTGGACAACCTGCGCGTGCTGCGCGGTGACGCCGTCGACCTGCTGACCGACCACATCGCTCCCGCGTCGCTGCACGGCGTGCGGATCTTCTTCCCGGACCCGTGGCCGAAGAAGAAGCACCACAAGCGCCGGCTCGTGCAGCCGGAGTTCGTGGCGCTACTCGCGTCGCGGCTGGAGCCCGGTGGCGTGCTGCACCTCGCGACGGACTGGGAGCACTACGCGGAGCAGATGCTCGAGGTGTGTTCCGGCGAGCGGCTGCTGACCAACATGTACGACGGCTGGGCGCCTCGTCCCGACTGGCGGCCCGTCACGAAGTTCGAGCAGCGGGCTGTGAACGAGGGCCGCGTTTCGCACGACCTGATGTTCAAGCGGAACGACCTCACCTGATAGAGATCTCAAGCTGAACGTTCGGCCACTACGGGTCTAGGTCTCACCCGTTCGGGTGGCGGCTGTTGATCACCCGAAATGCCCCGAGTGGCAGTGACGCGTGAAGCCGTTCCGGCCTTAGGTTTCCGCTCCGTGACCCCCGACGTCCTCCCCGTCGCGGAGGAGTTCGTCCGCATGTTCCACGCGGCGCACTCCGACGCAGGCTCCCTGTCCGCCCGCATCGCCCAGGTGCGCGCCGAGATCGCCGAGACCGGAACCTACCGGCACACCACCAACGAACTCGCGTACGGCGCGCGGATCGCGTTGCGAGATTCCGGCTGGTGCACCTCGGGTGTGCCGTGGCGCCGGCTCAAGGTCCGCGATCTGCGTGGCTACCGCAACGCCGCCGCCGTCGCCGGAGAGTGCGTCGAGCACCTGCGGCTCGCGACCAACGGTGGCGAGATCCGGCCGCTGGTAACGGTTTTCGCGCCGGACGCGCCCGGCTCGCCCGGCCCGGTGATCTGGAACGAGCAGCTGATCCGGTACGCCGGGTACGCCGACGGGGTGGGGGACCGCCGGTACGCCCAGTTCACGGAAACCATGCAGGGCATGGGATGGCGTCCGCCCGTGCGACGGTCACGCTTCGACCTGCTGCCGTTGGTGGTGGAGACCCAGCACGAAGGACCGCGGCTGTTCACGCTGCCGTCCGAGGTCGTGCACGAGGTTCCGCTGGAGCACCCGACCCTGCCGTGGTTCGGCGAGATGGGCCTGCGCTGGCACGCGGTCCCGGTCATCTCGAACATGCGACTGTCCATCGGCGGCGTGAACTACCCCGCCGCGCCGTTCAACTCCTGGTTCGTGGGCGCCGAGATCGGCACCCGTTCCCTGGCGGAAGAAGGCGCTTACGGCGTGGCGCGCCAAGTCGCTGAAGCGTTGGGTTTGGACACGACGTCCGAACGCACGCTGTGGCGGGACTTTGCGACCGTTCACCTGAACGCTGCAGTGCTGCACTCGTTCGACAAGGCGGCCGTCACCATCACGGACCACCACGCGGAAGCGTTGCACCGCCTCGCGTGGTTGCGCTCTCGCCAACGTCCGTCGGCCGCGCGTCCCGCGTTCAGGTTGGACACCGCCGCCGCGGCGCGCGCACGGACCGGTGCTCCGGCGCGCTTCACGGCCGCGTTGGACGAGACCCGTCCTCAACCGACGAGCAGGCTGGCGGAGTTGCTCCGCCAGCAGAACTCCCTGACCAGCGTCTGACTTCCCCATCACACGCTGGTCTGCCCTGTGTGGCCCTAGCGCTGGGAGTCGATCATGACTCCCGACAGGGCCATCAGCGCAAGGACCAACAGGCCGACCACAGCGGCGGCCCAAGTGAACACAACTGACAACATGGCGTCCTCCGTTTCCCCGACTTCCGCTCCTCCAGAGTCCGTGACCGGGGCGTGATCCGGCATCCGCCGTGAGGGTATTTCCGCAGGTCGCCCACTCAGCCTTCTGGCTGATGGTGGGTGAGCCTCCGGTCGGACGCGGGGTAGCACTTCCGGCTTTACTGTGTGTCGGGTGGAGAGCACGGACTTGAACTGGCGGTTGCTCGCCAAACGCCAGTGGCCGCTGGCGCTCTCGCTCACCGGCATCGTCATCGCGGAGGCCGGCGCGGTCAGCGGGCTCGGCTGGTGGCAGGTCCCCGGCGTGCTGGTGATCTGCGCGATCTCGGTGCTCGCACCCCGCCGCCCGTTCGACGCGGCGCTGGCAGTGGCGTTCGCGATCGTCTGCGTGGCGGTCTACATGCGGTTTCTCGGTGTCGCGATCGAGCCGCACTTCTTCATCAGCGGTGCCAACGTGTCGATGGCCGGTGCGGCGATGGCGACCATCTCGGTGCTCGTGCGAGACGACGCCCGCTGGCGGGCGGTGATCGGCACGGTGCTGGTGTTGGCCGCGATGGTGTCCGCCGAGGTCCTCGGGTGGCCGATCGTCGCACCGGTCGAGTACGACGAGTGGGCACCGGATACCACGTCCTACCTGTTCGGCGCGGTACTGCTGCTCATCCTGTCGGTGGGCAGCGGACTGTACTTCCGGGCACGGGACAACGAACGCGCGTCCCAGCTGGCGGCTTCCGTCGCGGCGGCCCAGAACGCCGAGCGGATGGCGTTGGCGCGCGAGCTGCACGACGTGGTGGCGCACTACGTGACGGCGATCGTGGTGCACGCACAGGCAGGTCAGCTCAACCGCGAGGTCGACGTGCTGCCGGCCATCGCCACGTCCGGCACCGAGGCGCTGACCGCGATGCGCCGTCTCGTGGGGACCATGCGGGACGGCACGTCGGCGGGACCTGCCGCGTCCTCGTCCCTGATGGACGACGTGCGGGAGCTGGCCGCGGAGTCCGGTCTGCCGGTGCGGCTGTCGTTCGAGCTGGAGGACGCGGTGCCGCAGGAGCTGGCGCGCTCGGTGCTGCGGCTGGTGCAGGAATCGCTGACGAACACCCAGAAGCACGCGGCTTCGGTGTCCTCAGTGGACGTGGCACTGTCCTCGAGCGACGGCGTACTGCGACTCGCCGTCGACGACGACGGCATCGCCTCGGGAGTTCCCGTTGGCGGCTCTGGAGGTTACGGGCTCGTCGGCATGCGCGAGCGCGTGGCACTGCTGGGCGGAACGTTCTCCGCAGGCCGACGCGAACCGGCTGGGTGGACGGTCCGCGCCGAACTGCCTCTGGCGTAGCTCAGCGCTCGTCGCGAATGACGTCGAACTCCTGCGTCATCTCGACATCGCTGAACTGGTCGTCGTTCTGTGGGTCGATGTCGGCCACTGATGCCTCCGCGTGATCACGCCCGTACCGTGCGGTGGTGATCATGCCAACTCAGCGGCGAGTCGGCGGCTTGGGGGTGGCGGGCTTCTGCGCGCGGCGGAACGATCCACTGGAAGTGCACGGCTTCTTCGACATGATCTTGTGACGTCCCTGGTCTCGTGAAGGTTGCCCGGGAAGCACAAAGGGCCCGCCGGTTCGTGCCTGGCGAGCCCCTTGGTCAGGGAGAAGTTTTGGCCGGGGCGCGGACCCTGGGGGTCGGCCCGCGCCCGACAGAGCGAGGATTCCCGCGTGTTCCGGATCCATGCATGCTTGTGATCGGCATCACAGTGGCAGGATTCTCCGCATGTCACTGCGCCTGCACGCCCCGGTGGTCCTGCCCTGCGACGAGTCCTGCTCCGTGCTGCGGGACGCGGTCGTGGACGTCGTCGACGGCCGGATCACCTACGTGGGTGAACTCGCGTCCGCGCCGGCGTTCGACGGCGAGGTCCGGCGGCTCTCCGGAATTCTGCTGCCCGGCCTCGTGAACACCCACGCCCACAGCCCGATGACGGTGCTGCGCGGCCTGGGTTCGGACCTGCCGCTGCTGCGCTGGCTGCAGGAGCAGATGTGGCCGAACGAGGCCAGGATGACCGCGGCCGACGTCGGCACGGGCATGCTGCTGGGCGCGGTCGAGATGCTGCGGCACGGCGTCACGACGTCGGCCGAGATGTACTTCCACGGCCCGGAGCTGGTGTCCTCGGTGCTCGCAGCCGGGTCACGGGTGGTGTTCGGCGGGGCGATCCTCGACGTGCCGGGCATGGACTGGCGAGCGCTGACCGACGACATCTCGGCGTGGATCGACGCCGACGGGATGCGCTTCGGCCCCGGTGAGCGGATCGAGCTCGCGTACGGCCCGCACTCCGCCTACACCCTGTCGGCCTCCCAGCTGACCGCGGTGGCCGTCGAGGCACGGGCCCGCGGCGCGCTGCTGATGGTGCACGTCGCCGAGTCGCCGTTCGAGGACGAGGCGCAGCGAGCGGAGTTCGGTTCGGTGCCCGCGTTGCTGAAGGCCTCGGACGTGCTGGGCGGCCGCGTGCTGTCCGCGCACTCCGTCCACCTCTCCGACGACGACATCGCGCTGTACGCGTCGTTCGGCGTCGGCGTGGCGCACTGCCCCGGCTCCAACGCGAAGCTCGCCTCGGGCATCGCACGCGTGCCGGAGATGCTGGCCGCGGGAGTCTCCGTCGGACTCGGCACCGACGGACCGGCGTCCAACGACGACCTGGACCTGTTCGAAGAGGCACGACTGGCAGGGCTGTTCGCACGCGTGTCCAAGATGGACGCCACGGTGCTCGGCGCCGCGCAGGCGTTGCTGATGGCGACCCGTGGCGGCGCCGCGGCCCTGGGACGTGACGACATCGGGGCGCTGGAGGCCGGGCGGTGGGCCGACGTCGTGCACGTCGACGCGGACGACCCCGCCTTCGCCACCGGCCTGGACGCGCCGGACCCGCAGCTGCTCGCGAACCTGGTGTGGGCCTCCGGGGCTCGCCGGGTCACCGACGTCTGGGTGGCCGGTGACCACGTCGTCTCCGGTGGGGAGTCGACGCGGGTCGACCGGCGGGAGGCCCAGGCCGGAGTGACCGCGGTGGCTCAGCGGTTGCGGAACGCCTGATCAGCGCGGCCGAGGCCGCACCACGACCTCGGTGATGTGCGCGTCCGGCGTCGCCAGCACGGCCGACGCCACGGCGCGCCCCACCGAGGCCGGGTCCAGGTACTGGGTGGCGTCGTACTCGCCGCCCTCCTGGCGCCGCACCTCGTGCTGCATCGGCGTGTCCGTCCGGCCGGGGAACACCGAGGTCACGCGCAACGACGGCTCGTCTGCGCGCAGGGAGTCCGCGTAGGCCCGCAGCGCGAACTTCGAGGCCGCGTACACGCCCCAGCCGGGGTTCGCGTTCTTGCCGGCGCCCGAGTTGATCAGCACCACGTGGCCCGAGGCTGCTCGCAACGCCGGGAGCAGCAGCTTGGTCAGTGACGCGACGGCGAAGACGTTCACCTCGAACGTCCTGCGCCAGTCCTCGTCGGTGGCCTCGCCCAGCGGTCCGAGCAGGGCCACTCCCGCGCTGTGCACGACGACGTCCAGGCGCGACACCGTGCTCAGGTCTGCCGACGCGACGTCCGTGAGGTCGAACGGCCAGGCCTGGGAGCCGGGGAGCTCGGCGGCGAGCACGGAGAGGGACGTTTCGTCACGTCCGCCTAGCAGCAGATCGTGAGTCGGGGCCAGACTTCGGGCGATGGCCGAGCCGATTCCACTGGATGCCCCGGTGACGAGGGCGACCGGACGATCACTCATGGGGGAACCGTAACGTGCCGAAGAAGTTGATCCTCCCGTATCTGTGCCTGCTCTACTTCATCAACTACCTCGACCGCGTGAACATCGGGTTCGCCGGGCCGAACGGCATGTCGGAGGAGCTGAAGCTCTCGGCGACCGTGTTCGGGTTCGCCTCGGGGGTGTTCTTCATCGGGTATCTGCTGCTGGAGGTGCCCAGCAACCTCGCGCTGCACCGGTTCGGGGCGCGGAAGTGGATCGCCCGGATCATGATCAGCTGGGGGATCGTCGCCACCGCAATGGCGTTCGTGCCCAACGGGACCGTGCTGGTCGCGCTGCGGTTCCTGCTGGGCGTGGCGGAGGCCGGGTTCTTCCCCGGGATCATCCTCTACCTGACGTACTGGTACCCGGAGAAGGAACGGGCGCGGATCGTCGCGCTGTTCATGGTCGCCGTGCCGATCTCGACGGCGCTCGGGGCCACGTTCAGCGGGTTGCTGATCCAGTGGACCGACTGGCGCACGATGTTCCTGATCGAGGGCCTGCCGGCGATCGCGCTGGCGTTCGTGACGTGGTTCTGGCTGCCGGACCGGCCTGCGGAGGCGATCGAGGAGCCGGAGAAGGAGCACTGGCCGTTGCGCAAGGCCCTCACGCACCCGCGCGTTCTGGCGTTGAGCTTCGTGTACTTCGGGATCGTGTACGGGTTGTACACGCTCGGGTTCTTCCTGCCGACGATCATCAAGGAACTCGCGCCGGGAGCGGGAATCGTCCAACGTGGACTGATCAACGCGATCCCGTACGCGCTCGGCGCGGTCGCCATGGTCCTGTGGGCCAGGCACGGCGACCGCACCGGGGAACGGAAGTGGCACGTTGCCGCGCCGATGTTGCTCGGTGGAGCGGCCATTCCGGTGGCGCTCTACCTCGAGAACCCCGTCGCGGCGATGGTCGCGGTCTCGGTCTGCGCGATCGGTGTTTGTGCCGCCCTGCCCACGTTCTGGGCGCTTCCCACGGGTTTTCTGGGCGGCACGGCTGCTGCGGGCGGAATCGCTTTGATCAACTCACTGGGCAACGTGAGCGGGTTCGCCGCTCCCTACGTCACCGGGTGGCTGCGCGACCTCACCGGGACCCAGAAGACCGGCCTCTGGGTCGTCGGCATCACGATGGTCAGCGCGGCCGTGGTGGCGCTGGTTCAGCGCGCGGGTGCCGAGAAGGTGTAGAGCGCCTCGTAGTGCACGGACGTCTGGGTGCCTTCGGTGCATCCGCCTGCCGGTGCGACACCACCCTTGGTGGCGAGGCGCTGGACGTAGCTGATGCCGGCGAACACACCGGAACCCCTGGTGGACTTGGTTTTCAGCAGGAGCTCGGGAACCGCTCCTGCAATTTCGTTGCGGGCACCGTCCACAGGGGCGGCCTCGACGGCGCTCCCGTCGACAGTGGACACCCAGATCGGGCCGCGCGTGTGCAGCGCGACCGCCCTGCCGAGCCGGTCCGCCAGGGTGGCGGCGGGTTCCAGCAGCTTCCACGCCCCGGTCGTGCAGGTGTAGGTCTGCACGCCCTTGGCGTAGAACTTGCCGACGAGCTTGTTGCCGGGTGGAACCTTCACAGCGGATGCGACCTGTGCGTCAGGCCCGTTCATGGCCTCTGGGGTCGGTGCGGCGGTGGAGGCGGCGCCACCTGCCGCGAGGCCTAGTAGAGCTGTAGCGACGAACACGAGCCGAGCTCGTTTCATGACTCACTCCTATGTGGACAGACAGTGCGACGTGTCTTCGTTGTCCGCGGTGCAGCCATCAGGGCATACGGCCTGATGGCCGCACCGGTTCAAACGACTCCGAGGAGTGAGCGAGCGGGCGCTGTCAGTCGCAGATCTTGCGACGGTCCTTGCGCCACACCACCGCGACGGACGGACGCGGCTGCGAGGTGCCGCCGTCCGGCCAGTGCGAGGCCGGGTTGTTCGCCGACGCGCCGTCGATCTCACCGGGGTGCTGCACGGACACCAGCACGAAGTCCTCGGTGATGACCGGGCCGCAGGTCTCCGCGCCCTTGGGCACGGTGAGGAACTGCTTCACCTGGCCGCGGCGCTTGCCTGCGACGGGCACCGCGAACAGGCCGTCGTTGGATCCCAGGGCGTTGCCGTCCGTGGAGATCCACAGGTTGCCGTGCGAGTCGAACGCGACGTTGTCCGGGCACGAGATCGGGCTGACCTGCGACTTGTCGAAGCCGCCGAAGTACGTGCCGGGGTCCTTCGGGTCACCGCAGAGCAGCAGCAGCTTCCACGAGAACGTGGTCGCCGTGTTGTCGCTGCGGCGCTCCTCGATCTCCAGGACGTGGCCGTGCTTGTTGCCGTTGCGCGGGTTGGGCTCGGTCGGGCCTTCCTTGCCCGCCTTGCCGCGGTCGGTGTTGTTGGTCAGCGCGGCGTAGATCCGGCGGTTGTGCAGCGAGGGTTCGACGTCCTCCGGGCGGTCCATCTTCGTGGCGCCCATCTTGTCGGCGGCCAGGCGCGTGAAGACGTAGACCTCTTCCGCGGTGAAGCCCGGCACGAACGACTTGTCGTTGTGCGCCAGTGCGATCCACTCGCCGCTGCCGTCGAACTCGCCGTCCTTCGGCAGCGCGCCGTCACCGGTGATCTCGGCGGCAGGGCTGTCGCCGGTGAACTTGGCGACGTAGAGCGTGCCCTTGTCCAGCAGGCGCTTGTTGTGCTCGCGGGCGCGCTTCGAGCTGCCCTTCATGTACCGCTCGTCGGTGACGAACTTGTACATGTAGTCGAAGCGTTCGTCGTCACCCATGTACGCGACGACCCGGCCGTCCTTGGCGACGATGACGTTCGCGCCCTCGTGCTTGAAGCGGCCGAGCGCGGTGTGCTTGACCGGCGTCGACTTCGGGTCGAGCGGGTCGATCTCGACGATCCAGCCGAAGCGGTTGGCCTCGTTCGGCTCCTGCAGCAGGTCGAAGCGCTTGTCGAACTTCTCCCACTTGCGCGTCGTCGCGCCACCGGACATGCCGTAGCGTGCCAGCTTGGCCTTGGTGTCGGCGTCGGCGACCTGGCCGCCGTTCGCGAAGTACTGGTTGAAGTTCTCCTCGCCGGACAGGATCGTGCCCCACGGCGTGACGCCACCGGCACAGTTGTTCTGCGTGCCCAGCACGACCTTGCCGGACGGGTCGGCGGAGGTCTTGAGGTACTTCGAACCGGCAGCGGGACCGCGCACCTCGAACGGCGTGGTGAGCGTGATCCGGCGGTTGTACTTCTCCATGTCGTCCGGGCAGACGAACAGCTTGCCGGTGCGGGGGTCGCGGTCGACCATCACGATCGACAGGCCGTGCGCGGCCCACGCGATCTTGGCGTGCTTCTCGGTGACCTTGTCCGCGGCCCAGTCCTTGAACATGAACGACTCGGACGTGTACTCGTGGTTGCTCACCATGAGCCAGCTGTCGTGGTAGCCGGGCACCGGGACGAGGCCGCAGAAGTCGTTGTTGAAACCGAACTGCTTGGCCTGCGCCTCAGGGGTCTGGTTGTCGAAGTCGAACTTCGGCGCGTCCGGCAGCACGGGGTCGCCCCAGCGGATCACGACGTCCTGCTGGAAGTCCTTCGGCACCACGAGCTCGTCGAGGGTGTTGGGCTGCACCGGCTCGAAGTTCAGGCCGCCGGGGTCGCGGCTGGAGCCGAGGTTCAGGTCGACGTCGACGTTCACCGGAGCAGCGGCGGCCGCACCGGAGAACGCGAGCGCACCGGCACCCGCGACCGCGACGACAGCGCCGGCCTTGAGCATGCCGCGGCGGCTCACGACCTCCTTGACGACGTCACCGAAGTACGCGTTCTGCGTGGTGTTGGGCGCCTCGTGCGCACACGCGTTGCCACAGCGGAACTCGCAGGTGACGGCCTGACGCCCGAGCGGGTGGTTCGTCGGGAGCAGGGGCAGCAGGCGGCGGCCCCGATCGGTGGATGAGGACACGCAGGCCTCCGGGATCGGTCAGTGTGGGAACTGGCCGAACGTAAGAGCCCAACGAGATCGCCTGCCGTCCAAGAGATGAACGGCAGGCGAACACGTACTACTCCCGGGCGATCACGGCACGCAGTGTGATCAACCGATTTCACCCAGCTGACGACGGCCCTTGCGCCACACCGCGACGACCGACGGCCGGGGTTGTGACGTGCCGCCGTCCGGCCAGTGCGAGACAGGCTTGTCCGCGGTCGCACCGTCGACCTCGCCGGGGTGCTGCACGCACACCGTGATGACCCTCTCGCCGATCACCGGCCCGCACGTCTCGCCGCCGCGCGGCACCGTGAGGAAGAGCTTCAGGTGCCCGCGTTCCGGTCCCTCCAGCGGCACGCCGTAGAGGCCGTCGTTGAGCCCGTCGAGCTTGCCGTCCGCGTCCGTGGAGATCCACAGGTTGCCGTGGCGGTCGAACGCCACGTTGTCCGGACTGGAGATGGGGCTGACCTGCGACTTGTCGTAGCCGCCGAAGTAGGTGTTCGGATCGTCCGGGAAGCCGCAGACGAGGAAGAGGCCCCAGTTGAACGTCAGCGCGAGCGCGTCGCCGCGCCGTTCGGTCAGCTCCAGCACCTGGCCGTGGCGGTTGTTGATGCGCGGGTTCGGCTCGGTCGGGCCTTCCTTGCCCGCGACGACGCCGCGTTCGACGTTGTTGCTGAGTGCGCAGTAGACCGTGCCGGTGCGGGGGTGGCACTCGATGTCCTCGGGACGGTCCATTTTGGTCGCGCCGACCTTGTCCGCGGCGAGGCGAGTGAAGACGTACACCTCTTCGGCGGTCATGCCCGGCACGAACGACTTCTTGCCCGCTGCCAACGGAATCCACTCGCCGGTGCCGTCGAACTTCCCGTCGCTGGGCAGCTTTCCGGTGCCGTCGATCTCGGACGCGGGGCTGTCGCCCTTGAAGCGCGCGACGTAGAGCGTGCCGTCGTCGAGCAGCGTCATGTTGTGGCGGCGCGCGGCTTTGCTGTTGCCGTGCTTCATCTTGCCGTTGGAGATGAACTTGTAGATGTACTCGAACCGCTCGTCGTCACCGGAGTACGCGACGATGCGGCCGTCGTCGGCGACGCGGATGTTCGCGGTCTCGTGCTTGAACCGGCCGAGGTGCGTGTGCTTGACGGGGGTCGAGTCCGGGTCGTGCGGGTCGAGCTCGATGACCCACCCGAACCTGTTGACCTCGTTGGGTTCCTGCGCGAGGTCCCAGCGCTTGTCGAAGCGCTCCCACTTGCGCGTGGTGGCGTTGCCGACGACGCCGTAGCGGGTCAGACGCGGGTCGTTGCGGCCGGCGGCGTTGGCGAAGTACTGGTTGAAGTTCTCCTCGCCGGACAGGATCGTGCCCCACGGCGTGACGCCGCCGGAGCAGTTGTTGATGGTGCCGAAGACCTTCTTGCCCGTGGGGTCGACGGACGTCTTCAGCAGGTCGCTGCCCGCGGCCGGACCGCGCACCTCGAAGGCCGTGTTGAGGGTGATCCGGCGGTTGTACCTGCTGAACCTGGGCCGGTAGTGGCCGGAGAACAGCGAGCGCTTGATCATGAACACCGACAGGCCGTGCGCGGCCCAGCCGATCTTCGCCTGCTCCTCGGTGGGGTTGTTCGGGTCGTAACCGCGGAACATCAACCTCTCGGTCGTGTACTCGTGGTTTGTGATCATGAGACCCGTGAGCTCCAGCGGGTCGAGCGGCAGGATGGCGGCGAAGTCGCAGTTGTAGCCGAACTGCTTCTCCTGCTTCGCGGCCGTCTGGTGGTCGAAGTCGAACTCGGGAACGCCGGGGAAGAGCGGATCGCCCCAGCGGATCACGACCCCCTGCTCGTACCCCTCGGGGATGACGACCTCGTCCTTGGTGTTGACCTGGACGGGCTTGAAGTCGAGCCCCCTTGCAGGGCGCCCCTTGGCCTCGGGCTCGGCAGCGGCGGCGGTCGCCGGCATCGACACGGTGGCGGCGGCCGCGACGACCGCACCGGCCTTGAGCGCGGTGCGGCGGCTGACCAGGTCGCCGAAGTAGGGGTTGTCCGACGTGTTCGGGACGTCGTGGAAGCACGCGTCCCCGCAGCGGTACTCGCAGGTCATCGCTGCTCTGCCGATCCGGTGGTTGACGAGCGGCAGGGGGATCATGGTGGTGGCCTCCTACGGTCGGTGCGGGAACCGCCACCGACCGTATGCGGCCGTTCATGCTTTGTTAACCCACAAGTTGTTCACCCGCGAGGACAGCTTCGGACGGAACGTCTCTTGTGTCCGTCCGGCTGAGCGTCAACAGTCCCGCTGCGACCAGGCAGAGGATCGCCGCCACGACGAACGGCTGCGCGAGGTGGCTGACGAACGTCGCAGCCAGCGCGCCACCGAGCCAGCGGAGGAAGTTGTACCCGGCGCTGGCGACCGGCCGCGGCGCGGCGCTGACGCTCATCGCGGTGCCGGTGAAGAGCGTGTTGAGCAGACCCGAGACGAGGCCGCTGACGACCACGGCGACCACCAGCAACGGCTTGCTCGGCACCGCCATCAGCAGCATGAGCACGGCAAACGCCAGCACAGATCCGATGATTGCCCTCTTCTCGCCGACCCGGTCCGCGAGCCGCGGCGCGAGGAACACGCTGGAGACCGCGACGCACACACCCCAGCCGAAGAAGATCAGTCCGATCTCGACGGCGCCCCACTGCAGGACGAACGGCGACCAGGCGAGAACCGTGAAGAAGGCGGCCGTGTAGAGCGCGGCACCGATCGAGGTGCGCAGCAGGACCGGGTGCCGAAGCGCCTTGAGCGGGTCGAGCAGACGAATCCTCGGACGTTCCTCGTGCGAGTCCTTGGCCAGGAACGTTGCACAAAGGATCAGTGCGACGGCCATCAGGATCGCGGTGCCGAGGAACGGCCCGCGCCACGAGAAGCTGCCGAGCAACGCGCCGAGCAGCGGTCCGACGCTCAGCCCGAGACCGAGCGCGGCCTCGTAGAGCAGGATCGCGCCCTTCTGGCCACCGCTCGCCGCACCGACGATGACGCTGAGGGCCGTGGCGATGAAGAACGCGTTGCCGAGTCCCCAGACGGCCCGCAGGCCGACCAGCTGGCCGATGCTCCCCGCCGCCGAGCACGCCAGCGTGGCGACGACGATCAGCGCGAGCCCGCCGACGAGCGTGCGCTTGGCCCCGAACCTCGCCGTGGCGGCGCCCGTGAAGAGCATCGCGACGACCTGGACGCCCAGGTAGGAGGAGAAGAGGAGGGTGACCTGCGCGGGTGTTGCGTGCAGACCCTCCGCGATGGACAACAGGATCGGGTCCACGAGCCCGATCCCCATGAAGGCGATGACCGCGGCGAACGCCGTGATCCACACCTGCTTGGGCTGAGCTTTGAAATTCACTTAGCTAACCTAACAGATTTTGATTAGCATGGCGAAGTATCGTGCGCCACAGGTACGGTTCAGGGGTGGAAGCGGTGATCTTCGACCTCGACGGCGTGCTGATCGACTCCGAGCAGGTGTGGGACGAGGTGCGCCAGTCGTTCGCGGCGTCGCACGGCGGTGTGTGGACTCCCGAGGCGACCCGCGCGATGCAGGGCATGTCGACGCCGGAGTGGGGCGCGTACCTGGTCGAGGCCGTCGGCGTGCAGCTGACCCCGGCGGAGGCGTCGGCCGGTGTGATCGCGGAGATGGAGAAGGCGTACGCCGCTCATCTGCCGGTGATTCCGGGTGCTGTGGACGCGGTTCGTGCCGTGGCCGAACGGTTCCCGGTGGCGATCGCGTCCTCCGCACCGGCCGTGCTGATCAAGGTGTTCCTCGACGTGACCGGGTTGCCGGTGCCCGTCGCGGTGTCCTCGGAGGAGTGCGCCGCCGGCAAGCCGTCACCGGACGTCTACCTGCTGGCGGCGTCACGGCTCGGGGTTGTTCCCACCTCTTGTTACGCCGTCGAGGACTCCACGAACGGGCTTCGAGCAGCCCTGGCGGCCGGGATGACCGTGCTGGCCGTGCCGAACCCGCACTTCCCGCCCGCTCCCGACGTGCTGGCTCAGGTGCGGGTGCTGCCCTCGATCGCCGACCTGCCGGACGCGCTGGCGTAACTGGTCGCGGCCATGCCGATGGCGATGCACGTGCAGGCGATGACGCCCTTCGGCCAGTAGATGTGGCTGTCCAGGAACAGGAAGCTGCCGAGGAGCAGGAAGGCGGCTCCCGGAATCGCCTTGAGCTTGTGCTTGAGCAGCACGCACACCGAGATCGCGATGCTGGCAGCGAAGAACGACCACGACCCGACGTACCCGAGCTGGTTGCCGATCTTGAAGATGGGCGCGTCGGCGTCACTGCGCCCACCGTTCGCCAGCGTCATCGCGCCGCCGCCGATGCCGGCCAACGCGTCCAGTGCGCCGTAGAAGACGACGAAGCTGAACGTGGCGAGCCTGGCGGGGTAGCGCACGAGCTTCGGGGTGTCGTCCAGCAGAACCCATTGCGCGGCACCGAGCAGCGGGAAGACCGCCGCCAGGATGATGTGCATGTTCTGCCACCACTGCGCGGTGGACGCGTCGAGGTGGTGCGGGTGGGTGAACCCGATGGCGGCGAGGACCAGGCCGGGGAGGGCGACCAGCAGCGTGCGCACCGCGCGACGCTAGCGTTGATCGCGGCTTTTCCGACTAGACTCGCCCACTTTCAGGCGATTCGGCCCAGCGCGTCGAACCTCTGTTCGATAGGATGTGACCGTGGTGAACCGGCGCGAACAGGCGGCGCTGCTGCTCGCACTGCGCGACAGCGAGCGCGGCTGGGCCGACGTCACGAACGCGGTGGAAGATGCCGGTTCCGCCCTGGCAGTGCTGGACTCGCTGCTCACCCCGGACCAGCCCACGCTGGACCACGTCGCCCCCGACCTGGCCGGTCGGCTGGAGTTGGCGGAAAAGGAGATCGAGTCCTGGGAGGACGAGGGCATCCACCTCGTCACCGTTCTAGACGAGCAGTACCCGGTTCAGCTGCTCATGGTTCACCAGCGGCCCCCCTTCCTGACCTGCAAGGGTTTTCTCGACCCCGCAGACCAGTTCGGCGTCGCGGTCGTCGGAAGCAGGCACGCGAGCGCACGCGGACTCCACATCACCCGCGAGATCGCGACAACGCTGACCAAGCACGACATCACGGTCTACAGCGGACTGGCGGCAGGCGTCGACACGGCAGCGCATCGAGCCGTCGTGGACGCCGGAGGCCGGACGGTGTCAGTGGTCGGTACCGGCCTGCGCCGCTGCTACCCGGCGGAGAACGCCGAGTTGCAGCAGGAGATCGCCAGGACAGGCGCGGTGCTGTCGCAGTTCTGGCCTGATGCCGGTCCCGCGAAGCACCACTTTCCGATGCGCAACGCCGTGATGAGCGGCTGCAGCGTCGCGACCGTCGTCGTGGAGGCGGGCGAGCACAGCGGTACCCGGATCCAGGCACGACTCGCGCTGGAGCACGGCCGGCACGTCTTCCTGCTGCCCGAGGTCGCGTCGAGCACGACGTGGGGCCGTGAGATGGCTCTGCGTCCCAACACCACCGTCCTGGAAGGCCCCGACCACCTGCTGCACGTGCTGGACGAGCTGCGCGCCGGAGTCCCGGACCTGATCGATCTGTGACGTGAGCCCGCTCAGCCGCATCCTCGAGCGGTACCTGAACATCCTCGTCGCGCCGCCTGCTCGTGGTCCGAACGTGTGCATCACCTGTTTCCGCCCCACTGACGGGTATGCGCGTTGCTCGCAGTGCAACAGCCACTTCCGCGAGTTCGGCGCGAACCTCGCCGACGCCGTCGTGATCATCTCGATGGCGGGCAAAGGCGGGCAGCTGGCTCACGTGCTGGCGAAGTACAAGTACGGCGAGCGCCCCGAGATGCGCAAGCAGTTCACCGACGAGCTGGCGTACGTGCTCGCCACGTTTCTGGCGAAGCACCGTCAATGCATCGGAGAGTTCGATGTCGTGGCTGCCGTACCGAGCACGAAGCAACGCGCGACGACCCACCCGCTGATCGACATCCTCAGCCGGCGTCTCAACATCACCCGCTACCGCTTCGCCGAGGCGCTGCACACCACGAGCTCGAACACCCGGCAGCTGCGACCGGACGAATACACCGTCCACACGAACGTCGCCGGCAAACGGGTGTTGCTGGTCGACGATCAGTGGACATCGGGTGCCAGCCTGCAGTCGTCGGCGATCGCACTCAAGCGGGAAGGAGCGGCACGAGTCGTCGGCCTGATCATCGGACGGCGAGTCGACACACAGCCGTCCGGAGCGTTCGACTGGGACACGTGTGCCGTCTGCCAGTAAAAGACACGTGCTCAGCACCAGAACCGCACGCCCTGACTCCCGCTGAGCACTGTTGGTGCCTAGCGTGGCGACCATGACGCAACGAGTTGCTGTGGTCACCGGCACGGCGCAGGGCATGGGACTGCGGATCGCCGACGTGCTGCGCGAGGACGGGTTCGCCGTCGTCGGGTTCGACCTGCAGGAGAGCAAGGACGGGATCGTCGGCAACGTCGCCAGCGCCGAGGACGTGCGGCGGCTTACCGACCACGTCGTGGACACCCACGGGCGGGTCGACGTGCTGGTCAACAACGCGGGGATCGCCGGCATCGTGCCGTTCGAGGAGACGACGCTCGACCAGTGGGAACGGATCATGGCGGTCAACCTGACCGGGCCGTTCCTGCTCACCCAGGCGCTCGGCAAGGTCATGCTCGAGCAGGGCAGCGGCTGCGTCGTCAACATCGCGTCGGTCGCCGGGCTGCAGGGCGTGGCGGACCGGGCCGCCTACAACACGACCAAGCACGGGCTGATCGGGCTCACCCGCACGCTCGCCGTCGAGTGGGGCGGGCGCGGGATCAGGGTCAACGCGGTGTGTCCCGGCTGGGTCAAGACCGAGATGGACGTCGAGTCGCAGGCCGGCGGCTACTACGTCGACCAGGACATCACCGACCACGTGCCCATGGGCCGGTTCGCGGCGCCGGACGACATCGCCCAGGCCGTGCGGTTCCTGGCGAGCGACAACGCGCGGTACGTCAACGGCGTCGCGCTGCCCGTCGACGGCGGGTGGACCGCGGACGGCAGCTGGCAGAAGCTGCGCCTCTCGAAGCGCTGACCGGTTTTGGCGCGAAAAGCACGTTCGGGCCGATAGATGGCCCGGACGTGCTTTTCGCGCCGATCAACTCAGGCCTCGCCGCGGATGAACGCCTCGACGGCCTCGTGGGCCTCGGAGTCCGAGTACTGCACGGGCGGGGACTTCATGAAGTAGGACGACGCCGAGAGGATCGGGCCGCCGATGCCCCGGTCGAGGGCGATCTTCGCCGCGCGGACCGCGTCGATGATGATGCCCGCCGAGTTCGGGGAGTCCCAGACCTCCAGCTTGTACTCGAGGTTCAGCGGCACGTCACCGAACGCGCGGCCCTCCAGGCGCACGTAGGCCCACTTGCGGTCGTCGAGCCACGCCACGTAGTCCGACGGGCCGATGTGGACGTTGCGCTTGCCCATCTCGCGGTCGACCTGGGAGGTGACGGCCTGGGTCTTGGAGACCTTCTTGGACTCCAGTCGCTCCAGTTCCTTCATGTTCAGGAAGTCCATGTTGCCGCCGACGTTCAGCTGCATGGTGCGGTCGAGCTGGACACCGCGGTCCTCGAAGAGCTTCGCCAGCACGCGGTGCGTGATGGTGGCGCCGACCTGGGACTTGATGTCGTCACCGACGATCGGCACGCCGGCCGCGCGGAACTTCTCCGCCCACTCCGGGTCCGACGCGATGAAGACCGGCAGAGCGTTGACGAACGCCACACCGGCGTCGATGGCGCACTGGGCGTAGAAGCGGTCGGCCTCTTCGGAACCCACCGGCAGGTACGACACGAGCACGTCGACCTCGGCCTCGCGCAGCGCCGCGACGACGTCGACCGGCTCGAAGTCCGACTCCTCGATCGTCTCGCGGTAGAACCGGCCGAGACCGTCGAAGGTGTGACCACGCTGCACGACGACGCCCAGCGGGGGCACGTCCGCGATCTTGATCGTGTTGTTCTCGCTGGCCACGATCGCTTCGGCCAGGTCGACACCGACCTTCTTCGCGTCGACGTCGAACGCTGCGACGAACTCGACATCGCGCACGTGGTAGTCACCGAACTGCACGTGCATCAGGCCGGGCACGCGGGTGCTCGGGTCGGCGTCACGGTAGTAGTGGACGCCCTGCACCAGCGACGCCGCGCAGTTGCCAACCCCGACGATGGCCACTCGAACGGTGCGGCGGTTTTCGCCCATTGCCGAGTCCTCCTTGATCAAAGATGAGTACTACTCGTCCTGCTCGGACTGTTCGTGCGCGATGAGCTCGTTGAGCCACCGCACCTCGCGCTCCGTGCTCTCGAGCCCCTGCCTGTGCAGCTCGCGGGTGTAGCGGTCGATCTGCTCACCCGTCTTCGCGAGCCGCTCGCGGAGTCCCTCCCTGCGTTCCTCGACACACCGCCTCCTGCCTTCCAGGATTCGCATCCTGATCTCGGCCGGTGTGCGCGAGAAGAACGCCAGGTGGACTCCGAACGAGTCGTCGTCCCAGGTCTGCGGCCCCGCGTTGGCCAGGAGGTCGGCGAACCGCTCCTTGCCCTCGGGAGTCAGCTTGTAGACCTTGCGAGCCCGACGTCCCCAAGAAAGAGCCGACTCCTCCGGCCCTTCCTCCACGATCAGGCCCGCACGTTGGAGTCGCCGCAATGTTGGGTACAGCGATCCGTAGGAGAACGCGCGAAACGCTCCGAGCAGGTCGTGCAAGCGCTTGCGCAGCTCGTAGCCGTGCATCGGCGCCTCGTGCAGCAGGCCGAGCAGCGCGAACTCGAACACGAGTCACCTCCTCGCACCTGCACCGATAGGTGAGGTGATTATATCGCCGCGATACATCGTTGGCTCCTTCTCACTGTGGGATGTGGCACACCGTCATATCGCGCCGGACGTTGCTGCCCTGAACGGCCCATCATCGGAAAGCGGTCGGCACGTACTCTGGTCACGTGTTGACCCAACGGCAGGTGGTGGACTACTCGCTGCAGCGGCGTGCGCTGCTGGCGGAGGTCTATGCCGGCCGCACGGGCACCATGGAGGTCTGCGACGCGTCCCCGTACCTGCTGCGAGCTGCGAAGTTCCACGGAACGGCGACCGAAGTGCCGTGCCCGGTGTGCCGGAAAGAACCCCTCACGAACGTGTCGTGGGTGTACGGCGACGAGCTCAAGCACGCGACCGGCTCAGCGCGCACGCCTGAAGAACTGGTGAAGATGGCAACCCTCTTCGACGAGTTCACGGTGTACGTCGTTGAAGTTTGTCGCACGTGCAGTTGGAACCACCTGGTGCAGTCATACGTCCTGGGGAAGCGTGGGCTGGAAAAGCCACGCAGGAGGACTGCGGCGGAATGACCGACAGGTGACACTGCTCCGAACGAAGTACGACCACCGAACCGCGTGCTGATGCACGCCGGTCTGGGAGGCCTTTTCACGTGAACGACCAGCATGATGACCGGCAGCGCGGAGGCGAGCCGCAGTGGCCGACCGGGGACGACCCGGACGGCGGCGGCACGAGGCGCGATGTCCCGAATCAGCCACGACCGGGCACTCCACCCGGCGGTTTTGCACGCCCTCCCCAGGGTGGCACGCCACCCGGTGGTTTCCCACAGCAGCAGCCCCCAGGCCGCCCGAACGGACCAGGCGGTCCCCAGGGCGCTCCCGGTGGCGGTCAGGGCGGCCCAGGGCGTCCGCAGGGGCCCGTGAACGGTCCCGGCGGACCGGGTGGGCCGGGTAACCGGCCCCCGACACCGCCCGGTGGCATGCCGATGGCACCGCCTCCCGGTGGTCGTCGCCCCGGTGGCCCGAACGGTCCCGGAGGCGCCCCGCAGGGCGGTCCCGGCCGCCCCGGCGTGCCCCCGCGCAGGCCGGGTGAGGAGCGGACCACGCAGCTGCCACCGGTCAACCGGCCGCCGCAGCGCGAACCCGACCTCCTGACGCACCGCGAGCCCGAGGACGAGTTCCTGCTCGCGGGCGGCGTCGACGACGAGGACGAGTACTACGACGACGAGCCGGAGCTCACCGAAGAGGAGGAGCGTCGTCTGAGGAAGAAGAAGATCTGGAAGCGCGTCCGCATCGGCGCGTTCGTCGCGCTCGGACTGATGCTCCTCGGCCCGGTGATCGCGGTCGCGATCGCGTACCCGCTCGTCGACTGGCCCAAGCCCGAGGAGATCGCGGCCGACCAGAACAAGACGATCACGCTGCAGTACGCCGACAACAGCGAGATGACCAAGATCACCGCGCCCGGCGAGAACCGCACGATGCTGACGTACGAGGAGATCCCCGAGACCGTCAAGCACGCGGTGCTGGCAGCCGAGGACGCGGACTTCTACGAGAACCCCGGCTTCGACGCCAAGGCCATCCTCCGCGCGGCGTGGTTCCAGGTGACCAGCGGTTCCGGTGGTGGTTCAGGTCTGACGCAGCAGTACATCAAGAAGGCCACCGGCAAGGAGGACCCGACTCTCACCCGCAAGTTCACGGAGGTCGTCAAGGCCTTCAAGATGAGCAACGAGTCGGACCACAACACGATCCTCACGGCCTACCTCAACACCGTGTACTTCGGACGCGGCGCGAACGGCTTCAAGGCCGCGGCGCAGGTCTACTACAAGAAGGACATGAAGGACCTCACTCCTTCCGAGGCGGCGCTGATCGCGGCGATGATCCAGACGCCCTCCTGGTCCGAGGACAAGGAGCACTCGCAGAAGCAGTGGAAGTACGTCATGGGTCAGATGCTCCAGAAGAACTGGATCGACCAGGCGTACTACGACGCGCAGCAGTGGCCGACGCCGCTGCCGTTCGCCGAGACGCAGCCGAAGTCGCTCGACGGCCCGCGCGGCCTGATCGTCGACCAGATCCAGGCGGCTCTCGAGGAGGAGAAGACCGGCGTCACGTTCGAGCAGGCGCAGAAGACCGGCGTCACGATCCAGACGTCGATCGACCCGAAGATGCAGGCCGCGGCCGAGGAGGCCGTGGACGAGATCATGGTCAAGGGTGGCCAGCCGGAGGCGTTGAAGACGTCGCTCACGGCCATCGACCCGACCTCGGGAGCGGTCCGCGCCTACTGGGGCGGCCGTGACGGCCGAGGCAGCTTCGACTACGCGAAGGGCACGCTCCAGGAGCCCGGCTCGTCGTTCAAGGCGTTCGACCTCGTCGCGGCGCTGCAGAACGGCAAGGGCCTCGGCACGACCTACGACGGCACGTCGCCACGCAAGTTCCCCGGCGTCGCGACGCCGATCCGCAACTCCGGCAACGACAACTCGTGCGGCAAGGAGTGCCCGGTCCGCACGGCGATGATCAAATCGTTGAACACCGTGTTCTACGACATGGTCGTCAACGACGTCGGCGTCGCGAAGACGGTCAAGGCCGCGCACCAGGCCGGTATCCCGGACCAGGTCAACATCGGCAACGGCCCGAAGAAGCTGCTGGTCGGTGAGGACGGCGGCACCCCGAACGGTGGTATCTCCCTCGGTGGTGACCAGGCGGTCGTCCGGCCGTTCGACATGGCGTCGGCGTACGCGACGTTCGCCGCCCGCGGTGTCTACCGCGCGCCGTTCTTCATCGTGAAGATCACCGGCCCGGACGGTGCCGTGCTCTACCAGCACGCGGACCAGCCGATCTCGGCGTTCGACCCGGACCAGTCGAAGAGCCAGGACATCGCCGACAACGTCACCGACGTGCTGAAGGAGATTCCGAAGAGCTCGAACATCCCGTGTGCGGGCGGTCGTGAGTGCGCCGGCAAGACCGGTACCCACGAACTCTCCGAGAGCGCGGGTCAGGGTGCGGGCCTCAACTCGAAGGCGTGGATGGTCGGCTACACGCCGTCCATCTCGGCCGCCGTGTGGGTCGGTCGCAACGAGGGCAACCTGCCCATCCGCGACAAGTCCGGTTCCAACATCTTCGGTTCCGGTGTGCCCGGCAAGATCTGGCAGGCGTTCATGAACAAGGCGCTGGCCGGCACGCAGATGGAGCGGTTCGCGAAGGCCAAGCCGCTGAACCAGTACAACCCGCCGGCGAAGTCGAACCCGCCGTCGTCGAGCCAGCCGGCCAACAACCAGCCGACGCAGCCCACGGACGACCCGACGAGGCCGACGCAGCCCAGGACGACGGACCCGAACGAGCCGTGCACCGGCTTCCTGTGCCCGCCGACGACGGGTGGCCGGACCACGACGACGACCCCCAAACCGAAACCCGGTGATCCGCCTCCCGGTGACGGGACGAGTCCATGAGTGAAGGGGCCCTGGTGCGATGTGCACCAGGGCCCCTTCGCTTCGTCCAGGGATGTTGACCACGACGAAACGGTCTTGGCCGTAACATCCGCCACGTGCCCAGCAGCCCTGCCGAGGTTCCCGCAGAGTCGTCAACCGCAGAGTCGTCAACCACAGCGTCGTCAACCACAGCGTCGTCGACCGCGGACCTCTCCGAGGACACCGACTCGCTCACTCACGAGGAGCGGGTCGCGCCGACCTGGACCGAGTCGCTCGCACGCTCCCTCAGCAGACCCTTCGGCGGCCCGCTCGGCGAGCACGCGCAGGTCGGCAGGAACTACTTCTGGACGGCCGCGCGGGTGATCCTGCTGCTGGCCGTGCTGACCTTGCTGGCGGGTTGGGTGCAGAAGTCGCCTTGCATCCAGCAGTACGTGGACGACAAGGGTGTCGTGCAGCTGGACTGGCGCGGCAGCAGGCAGTTCACCGCTCTCTGCTACTCCGACACCGTGCCGCTCTACACCGCGGAACGGCTCGACCAGCGCGGTGCCTTCCCGTACATCACGTCGTGGAAGGACGACGAGGGCAAGCCGACCGAGCACATCAGGTACATGGAGTACCCGGTCGTGACCGGGCTGTTCATGTGGCTCAACGCGCGGGTGGCGCAGGGGCTCGTGGCGCTCGTGCCGGGGCTGCCGATGACGGTGATCGTGTTCTTCAACGTCACGGCGTTCTGGCTGGCCGTGGCGTGGCTCGTGACGGTGTTCTCGGTCGCCCGGATCGCGCGGCGGCGGATGTGGGACGCGGCGTTGGTCGCGGTGTCGCCGTTGGTCATCGTCCACGCGTTCACCAACTTCGACACGATCGCCACAGCGTTCGCCACGGCTGGTCTGCTGGCGTGGGCGCGGAAGAAACCTGCGCTCGCCGGTGTGATGCTGGGGCTCGGTGGTGCGGCGAAGCTCTACCCGTTGTTCCTGCTCGGGCCTTTGCTGTTGTTGTGTTGGCGTTCCAACCGGATGAAGGCAGGACTCACCACCACTGCGTCGGCCATCGGCGCGTGGGCGCTCGTCAACGCGCCGATCGCCCTGAACCCGGCCTCGCAGACGGGGTGGAGAGAGTTCTTCCGCCTCAACACCGAGCGCAACGCGGACCCGGACACGCTCTACAACGTGCTGGTGCAGTGGACGGGGTGGCCTGGCTTCGACCCCGGACTTCAGCAGGGGCAGCCGCCGACGGTGCTCAACACGGTCAGCATGGTGCTGTTCCTCGTCTGTTGCGCCGGCATCGCGTACGTGGCGCTCTCGGCTCCGACGCGGCCTCGGCTCGCTCAGCTCGGGTTCCTCGTCGTGGCGGCGTTCCTGCTGACGAACAAGGTGTGGAGCCCGCAGTACTCGTTGTGGCTGGTGCCTCTGGCCGTGCTGGCGTTGCCGCGCTGGAAGCTGCTGCTGGCGTGGATGACCGTCGACGCGCTCGTGTGGGTGCCGCGGATGTACTTCTACCTCGGCACGGACAACAAGGGGCTGCCGATCGACTGGTTCCTCGGTGCCGTGCTGCTGCGGGACGCCGCCGTCATCCTGTTGTGCGTGATCATCCTGAAGGAGATCTACCACCCGGAGCGCGACCTCGTGCGCATGACGGGCGAGGACCCGTTGGCCGGCGTTCTGGCCGATGCACCGGACCGGCAGGTCGTCACACCCGCACGAGGCGAGCCATCGCATCGAATGCGGCCGCGTTCGGATGCAGGTGATCACCGGAGTCGAACTCCGGACGCAGTCTGAGCGGATCGGCGGGGTCGCGCACCGCGGCGTCGAAGTCGAAGGCACCGGGGAAGGTGGCGCGGATCCACGCGTTCACCTTCTGCCGCTGCTGCTCCCTCTCCTCGGTCCAGTTGACCCAGCCCCGCCACGGCGTGATGGTGCCGACGAAGAACTGCGCGTTCTCCTTCTCGCACCGCAGCTGGATGGTGCGGATGCCCGCGATGACGTTCTCCGCGCTGACGCCGCTCTGGATGTCGTTGATGCCGCCGAGCAGCACGACCTTGCGCACCTCGTCGCTGAACAGGACGTCCCGGTGCACGCGGGTGATCATCGGCGCGTCGCCGAGCACCACGCCGTTGCCGTTGATGCCGGCGTTGAGCATCGCGTGGTCGGTCTGGACGAGCGACGGCCAGTTGTCCTCGTAGAACCCCTCGGTGATCGAGTCGCCGAACGCCACGACCGCGCCCGGTGCCGTGAAGCCCGCGACCTCGACCGCCGAGACGAGGCAGATCTGCTCCCGCGTCGACGTGATCGTGCGGTGTGCGCGTGCCTGGCACGGCGTGCCGGCCGGGGCGTAGGTGCTGATCTCCAGCGTCTTCGTGACGGTCAGCTGCACCGCGTCGCTGCGGACCTCGTCGCGGGCCGGGATCGTGACGCCGCGGGAACGTCCGAACGTCAGCTGCCGCGTCTGGCCGTTCGCCGTCACGCTGACCTGCTCGACGCGGACCGGCCTGATGCCCATCAGATTCGACAGGCGCACGCGGACCGACGTTCCGCCCGCGCCGAGGTCGACCGTCGTCCGCACGCTCTGGTCCGGCACCGACGCGGACAGGGTCGGCACCGCCTGCCACACGGGCAGCCAGCGGATCACCGCCGACGGCTCGTGCACGCCGGAGGCACCGCAGGCCAGCAGCAGCGCCAGCACGATGATCACCCTCACGGGGTGAGTCTGCGGCTGGTCAGCTCTTCGCGGCTACGGCCCCGCGGATGAACTTCAGATCTTCGTGGTCGTCCTCGGTGACGTCTCTGGCCTTGAGGAACGCCACGAACAACGCGACGAGCAGCGCCGCACGGCCCCACACGCCGATCATCACGGCCTGCGCGGAGAAGCTGTCGTAGATCCCGGCGGGCTGCCCGAACTCGATCGCCCAGAACCAGCGGAAGATCCCGATCCCCATGGCGAGGTCGACCGCGAAGTAGGCGAAAGCCCACATCAGCCGCACGCGCAGCAGCACCAGGAACGGCACCAGCCACAGCGTGTACTGCGGCGAGTGGACCTTGTGCAGCAGCATGAAGCCGCACAGCATCGCGCCGGACACCGCGATCCACGGGTACGTGCCCTCGCGCCGGAACCGCAGCCAGCCGTAGCCCGCCGCGATCGCGAACGACACCAGGATCGTGATCGGCGAGACGACGCCGACCAGCGACTGCATCGCGTCGTCGCCGATGAACGGGCGCAGGCCCCAGTACCAGATGGAGTTCGTGGTGATGTCGACCCGGCGCAGCTGCTGGAACTCGAACGACGCGAGCCAGCCGTCGTAGCCTGCGATCGCGAACGGCAGGTTGACCAGCACGACCGTGATGATCGAGGCGATTCCGACCTTGAGCGCGCCGACGACGTCGACCTTCTTGCCCTCCGGCAGCTCGTGGCCGCGCCAGCCGCCGGTGGCGACGAAGAGCATCAACGGCAGCACGAACGCCGCCGGGTACACCTTGAACGCGAACCCGAGCCCGAGCAGGACCGACGCGACAGTCGCCCGTTCGACCAGGGGCCGGTTCCAGCGGTGCACCACGTAGACCGCGGCGGCCGAGCACAGCACGACCGGCAGGTCCCAGTTGTGGAACGCGTAGAGGATCAGCGGTGGCCCGATCGCCCACAGCAACGCGCGCCAGCGGGCGAGCTTGCCGAGCAACCAGCCCGTGAGCAGGCCGAACGGTGCCATCAGCAGCGACGAGTAGAGCAGGTACTCCGCGTCGTTGTGCGCGAAGATCGCGCCCGCCCAGATGATCAGGCCGGAGAGCACCGGGTACTCGACCGAGCCGCCGACGAGGACGCCCTTGTCGTTGATGCCGCCGTCGACGTACGGGAAGACGTGCCGGTCGATGTCGCGCCCGATCCAGAGGTGCTGGATGTCGGAGTAGCAGACGTCTTCCTTGTTGCGCTCGTCGTAGTCGGGCTGCGTGCGGCCCCACTGGTCGAACGCGGGACCGGTGCAGCGGTCCTTGTTGATGAAGCCCAGCAGCAGCGTGAGCCCGCACAGCAGCACGAGCACGGCAGCGGCGGACCTGCCGAAGCGGTTCACGACACGCCCGGCGTCGCCTCGCTCGGGCGTCACGCTCACCACCTCGTGCACGGTGTTCACCGGCCGGCGCGGTCGCGCAGGAAGGTGATGTCGTCGGCCTGACCCTCGTCCGGTGTCTCCACCACGACGGGGCATCCGGCGCCGGCGGCCACGGCCACCAGCTGATCGGCGTCGATCGTGCCAGTCTTGATGTTGTCGTGCCGGTCGCGCGAGGAGCCGAACTCGTCGCGCGAGCTGTTGAGGTGCACGAGGTCGATCCTGCCGGTGATCGCTTTCACCCGATCGACGATGCCGACGAGGTCCTCACCGGCGGCGAACGCGTGGCAGGTGTCGAGGCAGAAGCCCGCGCCGAACTCGCCGACCGCGTCCCAGAGCAGCTTGAGGGAGTCGAACGAGCGGGCCATGGCGTTGTCGCCGCCCGCGGTGTTCTCGATCAGGATCGGGACCGCGAAGCCGCCCTCCGCGACCTGGCGCTCGAAGAACTTGCGCCAGTTCGCGAAGCCCTCCGCGGGGTCCTCGCCCTTCGTGACGTGCCCGCCGTGGACGATCAGGCCCTTCGCGCCCACCGTCGCGGCGGCCTCCGCGTGCTGGATCACGTTCTTCCTGGACGGAATTCGGATCTTGTTGTTCAGCGACGCAATGTTGATCATGTACGGGGCGTGGATGAACACCTCGAGCTCGGACGCGAGCAGGGCATCCGTCTGCGGATGAGGTTTGGGCTTCTTCCAGCCCTGGGGATCCGACAGGAAGAACTGGACGACGTCGGCCCCGCGTTCGGCCGCGGCGCCGACCGGGTCGTCGTCGCGTACATGGGCCCCGATGCGCATGAACAGGAGGGTAGTCGGCGTCCATAACGCCATCGCAGCCGCCGCCGATAGGAGTAATTGAAAAAACTGGGGATGGTCTACGTCACGACCAGGACCTACGGTCGTTACTACTAGGGAGTAGGAAAGGAGTTCACATGCGACTGCTGAGCGTCACCGCCGCGACGCTGCTGGCGCTGGTCTCCGCTTCCACGGGCGCGATGCCGGCCACCGCCGCAGAGCCGATCGTGGTGGGCAGCTGTGCCACTTCGGTGCAGGGCACGCCTGGGACTCCCGTCTCTCTCAGCCCCGGCGCGGTCACCCAGCCCATCACGGACCTGGTGCGCGCCGTCCCGGTGCTCGGCCCTGGGCTCGCCGAGCCGTTCAGGTCGGCGTTCTCGCAGCTCCCACCCATTCCGATCGGCGCTGTGCAAGCCGGCACGACGACCATCACCGGTGGCACGATCGCGAACGCCGTGGCGGCGGAACTGCAGAAGATCCCGCTGCTCGGCCCGATCCTCGGCACGCTCGACAAGACCGTGCGCACAACGCTGACCCGCACGTGCGGGGTCACCGTGACCGGCGTGAACCAGGTCGCCGCGCCGATCCAGGACACCAGCAAGGGGCTCGCGGACAAGTCTGCGCAGCTGCCCGGCCAGCCGAAGCCGCCAGTGGGTCAGCCGCAGCCGCAGCCGCAGCCGGGCACCAACCCCGGAACGCAGCCCGGCACGTCCCCCGGCCTCCCCGGCACGGGTGCGGGCGCGCCGAGCAACCGCGACTTCTCGCTCTACCCGCTGGGCACGAACTTCGGCCGGGTGCCGCTGTTCACCTACGGCTCGCTGCCGTTCGCGATGCCCGGCACGTACTCGCCGTCACCCGGCGTGCGCTACGGCTCGCAGGTGCCGCGCGCGTCCAACGGCAACGGTCTCGAGGGCGACTCGGTGCAGGCGGCCGGTCGTGCGACGGCGCTGCCCAGGCTGGGCGGCCCCGGTGGCGTCGGCGCTCCGGTGCTGGTCGCGGTGCTGATGCTCGCGCTGGTGACGGGCGCGCTGGTGCGGACCTGGGTGCTCCGCCGCACCCCTGCGTAGTCGCCGGACGCGCTCTGTTAACCTTCTTCAGTTGCTGACGCGACGACCCTCCTGCCACGGAAAGCCCGTGGCCGCGAGTCCACAGGAGGTGAGTGGTCCTCATGCGTCATTACGAAGTGATGGTCATCCTCGACCCCAGCCTTGACGAGCGCACGATCGCGCCGTCTCTCGACACGTTCCTCAACGTCATCCGCACCACGGGCGGCAACGTTGAGAAGGTCGAGGTGTGGGGCAAGCGCCGGCTGAGCTTTGAGATCAACAAGAACACCGAGGGTATCTACGCGGTGCTCGACCTGACCTCGACTCCCGACGCGGTGAAGGAACTGGACCGCCAGCTCGGTCTGCAGGAGACGGTGCTCCGGACGAAGGTCCTGCGCCGCGAGCCCGCCAAGTCGGCCGTCAAGGCCTGACGAACCTCGATTAGGGGAGCTCCCAAGACATGGCTGGTGAGACGACGATCACGGTGGTCGGGAACCTGACCGCCGACCCGGAACTCCGCTTCACCCAGAGCGGTGCCGCGGTGGCGTCCTTCACGGTCGCCTCCACGCCCCGCACCTTCGACCGCCAGTCCGGCGAGTGGAAGGACGGCGAAGCGCTGTTCCTGCGGTGCAACGTGTGGCGGCAGGTCGCCGAGAACGTGGCCGAGTCGCTCACCCGCGGTTCGCGAGTGCTCGTCTCCGGACGGTTGCGCCAGCGTTCCTTCGAGACGAAGGAAGGCGAGAAGCGCACTGTCGTGGAGCTGGAGGTCGACGAGATCGGCCCCTCGCTGCGCTACGCGACCGCGAAGGTCAACAAGGTCAGCCGTGGAGACGGCGGTGGCGGCGGCTTCGGCGGCGGCGGCCAGCAGTCTCGCGGCGGTGGCGGTGGTGCGCCCGCAGACGACCCGTGGGGTTCCGCCCCGCCGGCCGGCTCGGGTGGTTTCGCCGACGAGCCCCCCTTCTAGACCGACTGCACCGGTCATCCAGAACCTGATCACTGCGTATTCCAGGAGTTAGAGACACATGGCCAAGCCGCCTGTGCGCAAGCCCAAGAAGAAGGTCTGCGCCTTCTGCAAGGACAAGAGCGCGAACCTGATCGACTACAAGGACACGACGCTGCTTCGGAAGTTCATCTCCGACCGCGGCAAGATCCGTGCCCGCCGTGTCACCGGCAACTGCTCGCAGCACCAGCGCGACGTCGCTGTTGCCGTGAAGAACGCCCGTGAGATGGCGCTGCTGCCCTACACCTCGACCGCCCGCTAAGAGAAGGGAACATTCGCGATGAAGCTCATCCTCACCGCTGACGTTTCCGGCCTTGGCGCGCCCGGCGACATCGTCGAGGTCAAGGACGGCTACGGCCGCAACTACCTGCTCCCGCGCGGTCTCGCGATCGTCGCGACCCGCGGTGCGCAGAAGCAGATCCAGGTCATCACCCGCGCGCAGGACACCCGCCGCGTGCGCGACCTGGACCACGCCAAGGAGCTGAAGGCCGCTCTCGAGGGCCTCGGTGGCGTGACCCTGACCGCCAAGGCGGCCGCGGGCTCGAAGAAGCTGTTCGGCTCGGTCACCTCGTCGGACGTGGCGGCTGCCGTCAAGTCCGCCGGTGGTCCCGTGCTGGACAAGCGCGCCATCGAGCTGCCGGGTCACATCAAGACCACCGGCAAGCACTCGGTGACGGTTCGCCTCCACCCGGAGGTCACCGTGGCCCTCCCGCTCGTGGTCACTGCGGGCGAGTAGTCCACTCGTTCCGAGGCGGCGAATGCTGCTCGCTGCTGACGCAGCTTCGCCGTTGCCCGCAGTGTCTGTTGCGGGGGCCGAGCCCCCGCAGACCCCACGGGTAGTCCTCGTGGCGTCGGTGGTGTTACCGCCGGCGAGTGACACGCGCAGTGCGAACCTCGTGACGTGACCCCCTCGGGGGCTCTTCACGAGGGTTCCGATTGCTGAAGCGCCGCCCTCCCGGAATGCTCCGGGTGGGTGGCGCTTTCGCTCGTTCGGGCCAGTGCGGCTCTGTCCACGTCCTGTGGATAAACAGTGCGCACAACGTGTCTGCGACACGCCGAAGAGGGCGTTTTTCGCGACACGCCGAGGGTGTGGCGCACAACTTCTTCCACAACTTGTACACAGCATCTGAGCTGGGGTTATTTCTGTCACTCCACCGGTTGTCAACAGGTTGTCCCCAGCACCTCCGCCCCTGTGAGCAACCATCCACAGGTTGTCCCCCAGTTGTCCACAGGGCGATCCACACGCTGGTTTGCTTGCTCCGGACGGGGCCCTCTAGCGTCGCGACACGGGCGATGGTCATCGCACAGCGTGGCCGCCCGGAATTGTCGGTGTCTCGCTGTACAACTAGGGGAGACGACACCGGCTCTCGACTCTTCGCAGGGGTGATTCGGCAGTGGCGCTGGTGGACGACCGGGGTATGGCGGAGCCCTCATTCGAGCGTCAGCCGCCCCAGGACCTCGCCGCCGAGCAGTCCGTCCTCGGCGGGATGCTGCTGTCCAAGGACGCCATCGCGGACGTCATCGAGGCGCTCGCGCCGAACGACTTCTACCGTCCCGCGCACCAGGCGATCTACGACTGCATCCTCGACCTCTACGGCCGCGGCGAGCCCGCCGACCCGATCACCATCTCCGCCGAGCTCGAGCGGCGCGGCGAGCTGCTGCGCGTGGGTGGCGCGCCGTACCTGCACACGTTGATCGCGACGGTGCCGACGGCCGCGAACGCCGGCTACTACGCCGAGATCGTGGCGGAGAAGGCGGTCCTGCGCCGCCTGGTCGAGGCGGGCACGCGCATCGTGCAGCTCGGGTACAACGGGGCGGAGGGCGCGGACGTCGACGAGGTGGTCGACCGCGCGCAGGCCGCGATCTACGAGGTCACCGACCGCCGCACGACCGAGGACTACGTGGCGCTGGAGGACCTGCTCCAGCCGACGATGGACGAGATCGACGCGATCGCGTCGCGAGGCGGCATCTCGCAGGGCATCCCGACGGGCTTCGCCGACCTCGACGAGCTGACGAACGGCCTGCACGGCGGCCAGATGATCATCGTCGCCGCCCGTCCCGGTGTCGGCAAGGCGCTGGCCCTCGGCACGCCGCTGCCCACGCCGTCGGGCTGGACCACGATGGGTTCGGTCGAGGTGGGCGACTTCCTGATCGGCGCCGACGGCCGCCCGACGCGGGTGGTGGCCGCGACCGAGGTGATGACCGGCCGCCCGTGCTTCGAGGTGGAGTTCTCCGACGGCACGGTGATCGTGGCCGACGCCGAACACCAGTGGCTGACGGAGTCGTGCAGCGAGACCGGTGGCTTCTGGGCGATCCGCACCACGGCGCAGCTGTTCGAGCGCGTCGGCCTGTGCCGCATGTTCGTGCGCATGTCCGCGGCGTGGGAGCTGCCGACGGCCTCGCTGCCGTTGACGCCCAAGGCGCTGGGCCTGTTCCTGTCCGGCCTCGGCGACCTGGAGCTGTCGGACGACGAGCTGCGCGTGGCCAAGGACCTCGACCTGGCCGACGACCCGCACATCCCCGCCGCGTACCTGCGCGCCTCCCGCAGGCAGCGCGAGGAACTGCTGGCGGCGCTGCAGATCGACGGCCGGTTCGCCCGCCTGCGCCGCGACGTCGACGAGCTGATCGCGGGCCTCGGCAGGCACGACCAGGTGGAGATCGTGGCGGTGCGCCCGGTGGCGTCCGTGCCGGTGCGGTGTGTGCAGGTCGACAACCACGACCACCTGTACCTCGCGGGCGAGACGATGATCCCGACCCACAACTCGACGCTGGGCCTCGACTTCGCCCGCTCCGCCTCCATCAAACACGGCTTGACCAGCGCCATCTTCAGTCTGGAAATGAGCCGCACCGAGATCGTCATGCGCATGCTCTCCGCCGAGGCCCGCATCCGCCTCGGCGACATGCGCGGTGGCCGGATGAGCGACGACGACTGGACCCGCCTCGCCCGCCGGATGAGCGAGATCAGCGAGGCACCGCTGTTCGTCGACGACAGCCCCAACCTCACGATGATGGAGATCCGCGCCAAGGCCCGCCGCCTCAAGCAGCGCCACGACCTCAGGCTGGTGGTCGTCGACTACCTCCAGCTGATGAGTTCCGGCAAGAAGTCCGAGTCCCGCCAGCAGGAAGTCTCGGAGTTCTCGCGAAACCTGAAGCTGATCGCCAAGGAGCTCCACGTCCCGGTCATCGCGATCTCCCAGCTGAACCGCGGCCCGGAACAACGCACCGACAAGAAGCCGATGCTCTCCGACCTCCGTGAGTCCGGCTCGCTCGAGCAGGACGCCGACATGGTCATCATGATCAACCGCCCGGACGCCTGGGAACGCGACGACCCGCGCGCGGGCGAGGCCGACCTGATCATCGCCAAGCACCGTGCCGGCCCGACCGCCACCATCACCGTGGCGCACCAGCTGCACTACTCGCGCTTCACCGACCTGGCCCAGGCCTAGTGCCGCAACCGGCACTTCCGGCGCCCAACAGGGCGCCTCGCACCCGTCTGAACGTCGAAACACGGGGCAAAGGCTGCCGGTCGCGGCACTGCCGAGGTTGAACCGTCAGAGTGCGTCATCGGCGTGTCGCCCCCTGCTGTTTGGCGGGG
>NZ_JBHRZI010000011.1:1337328-1416161 GCF_042649515.1 Lentzea rhizosphaerae
CCCCCGCCAAACGCAGCACGGGCGAGCACCTCGGCACCTTCGACGCGCACACCGAGGACGCGTACGGCGTGATTCCGGCCGGTGGTGGTGCGCGGCTGACTTTCGACGACGGCGTGTTCCGCCGCCACGTTCGCTGACCCCGGAGGATCCGACCATGCCGCTTCTCGTCAGCCCCGCTCACCCCGCCGGGACGCTGAAGAGCCTGCGACAACCCACCATCGACGGTGACGGCCTGGTGCTGCGGCCGTGGCGCGGGAGCGATGCCGAGGTCGTGAAGGCGGCCTTCGACTGTCCGGACATCCAGCGTTGGCACGCGCGGTGCATGGACTCCCGCGACGAAGCCCTCGCCTGGATCGAGGGGTGGGAGTCGCGCTGGGACGACGAGACGGATGCCAGCTGGGCGATCGCCGTCGAGGACCGGGTGGTCGGGCAGGTCGGGCTGCGCGGCGTCTCGCTGTTCGAGAGTTCGGCGGAGTTGTCGTACTGGGTGCTGCCGGCGGCGCGCGGAGCTGGGGTGGCTGGACGGGCGACGCTCGCCTTGACCCGGTGGTCCTTCGACGTCGTGGGCCTGCACCGGATCTTCCTGCGGCACTCGACGGGCAACCTGGCGTCGTGCCGCGTCGCCGCGAAACTCGGGTTCAGCGACGAAGGCACTCAACGCGGTGTGCTGCTGCACGCGGACGGATGGCACGACGCCCACACCCACGCCCGGCTGCGCACCGATCGCCCAAGCCTCTAACGCGGTTGCAGACCACGCAGTGCGGTGTCGACGACCTGGCACGCGTAGTCGCTGGTCAACGGCGCGGTGCGGTGCAACCAGCGGTTGAGGACGGGGCCCCAGATCAGGTCGACGGCAACGTCGAGGTCGACGTCCTCGGCCAGTTGCCCGGCGCGTTGGGCGGAGCGCAGGCGTTCCTTCTTCAGCTCGCGCATCGGGCCGTCCAGACGGGTCGCGTAGTCGGCGGCCAGGTTCGGGTCGTGGACGATCTCGGTGTGCAGGGCGCGCATGGTCTGGTCGAAGCCCAGGTCGTTGAGCTCGTCGACGGTCGCGCTCAGGACGAGCTTCAGGTCGGCCGCCAGGTCGCCGGTGTCGGGTAGCGCTGCTGCCTCGCCGTCGCCTGCGAGCGTGAGGAAGGCGTCGAAGAACAGCGGGCCCTTGGACGGCCACCACCGGTAGATCGTCTGCTTGCCGACTCCTGCGGCCTGGGCGATGCCCTCGATGGTGAGCTTCGCGTAGCCCACCTTCCCGACCAGGTCGAGGGCGGCGGCGAGGATGGCTCGCCGCGCGGTCTCGCTGCGACGGCTCGGGTCCGGGGCGACCTTCGTGGGCACGGGGTCAATCTAGCGCAAGAAGAGACGAGACGGTCCGTCTTGACAAGCCGAGTGACTCCAGGCAAGCTACCCCACAAGACGAGACGGTCCGTCTCGTCAATGCGATGGGGGAACAGCGTGGAAATCTCATCCCAGGTCTGGTTCGTCACCGGTGCCAGCCGTGGTCTCGGCCGAGCCTTCACCGAGGCCGCACTGGCGGCCGGTCACCGGGTCGTCGGCGCTGCTCGTGACGTCGAGCCGCTCGAAGATCTCGTCACGAGGCACCCGGATCGCCTGCTGGCTCTGCGCCTCGACGTCACGGATCGGACGGCGGTGTTCGACGTCGTTGCTCAGGCGGTGGAGCACTTCGGCCGGCTCGACGTCGTCGTGAACAACGCGGGTGCGTTGTTCACCGGGATGGTGGAGGAGTTCTCCGAAGCCGAGGCGCGCGCTCAGATGGACGTCAACTTCTTCGGTGCGCTGTGGGTCAGCCAGGCCGTGATGCCGCACCTGCGAGCGGGCGGTGGCGGGCACGTCCTGCAGATCTCCAGCATCGGCGCGCTCGGCGGCTTCCCCAGCACCGGGCTCTACAGCGCCAGCAAGTTCGCGCTGGAAGGCATGAGCGAGGCGCTCGCCGCCGAAGGCGCGCAGTTCGGCGTCAAGGTCACGATCGTCCAGCCGGGTGGTTACTGGACCGACCTCTACACCAGCAGCACGGCCACCAGCCCGAACCCGGTCTACGACCCGCTGCGGGCCGAGCTCGAGAAGCAGTGGGCGGAGGGCTCGATCGACAGCGAACCGAAGCTGGCCGCCGAAGCGGTGATGACCTTGGTCGCGAGTGACGACCCGCCGCTGCGGCTCCTGCTCGGCAGCATGGTCTACGACGTGGCGTTCGACATCTCGCGGCGCCGCATGGACACCTGGGCCTCGTGGGAGGAGGTCAGTCGCGCCGCCGAGAAAGCCGTTCCCGCTCCGGGCACGCAGGTGACCTGATCGTGCAAGATCGACAGGTGACACTGATCAGGCCGGCCGGGCGCAGCGACGTGACAGCTCTCGTCCGGTTGCGCCTGGCCAACGCCGAACGCCACGTCCAGCTGGCGCCGGACCTCTTCCGCATCCCGGACGAGGAAGCGGTGCGGCGGTACTTCGAGAACGCGATCGGCAACGCGTTGATCTCGGTCGCCGAAGTGGACGGCGAGGTGGTGGGCATGGTGGAGGTGGTTCTGCTGCTCGCGGACCCTCCGGACCACCAGATCCTGGTGCCTCGCCGCGCGGCCGACGTCCACACCGTTGTGCTGGACGGCCACCGGGGTCGTGGCATCGGCGCGGCTCTGGTCGCGGAGGCGGAACGTGTTGCCGCAGCTCATGACGTGTCGATCGTCTACGCGAACATCTTCGCCACCAACGATGACGCCGTCCGGTTCTACTCGTCGGCCGGGTTCGGGCCGCGCGGCATCCTGCTGAGCAAGCCGTGCGGCTGACGGTCCTCGGCAGCTGCGGCGCCTATCCCGAACCGGGCAGGGCGTGCAGTGGGTTCGCGGTCGAAGAATCCGGCTACCGGCTGGTCCTGGACCTGGGCTACGGCACGTTGCCGCGGCTGTTGGACCTGTGGCCGGCGGGACCGGACGCCGTGGTGATCACCCACGAACATCCCGACCACTGCGCCGACCTGCACGGCCTGTTCCGGATGTGGCACTACGGGCGGCGCGGCCGGCTGCCGTTGTACTGCCCACCGGGTGTGCTGGACCGCCTGCAGGGCCTCGAACCCGACGTGTCACTGCTCGAGGTCTTCGACGTCCACCCGCTGCCGGGCGTCTGGGAGGTCGGTCCGTTCGCGCTGTCCGGTGTGGACCTGCCGCACTTCGTGCCGAACGCGGGTGTCCGGCTGGAGGCTTCGCGGGTGCTCGCCTACACCGGCGACACCGGTCCCTCCCCGGCATTGGCGGCGCTCGGTCGGGACGCGGACCTGTTCGTCGTCGAGGCCACCGACCGGCCCGGCGACACCTCGGGTCTGCTGATGACGTCCGCCGCAGCCGGGTCGTGGGCCCGCCGGGCGGGAGCACGGCGCCTGATGCTCACGCACTTCTGGCCGGGCAACGATCGTTTCGCCGCAGTCGCTGCTGCTCGTGCGACGTTCTCCGGCGAGGTCGTGGCGGCGTCGGAGGGTGACGTCTACGCGCTCGGATGACGTGGCGATGCTGGTCAACGGGCCGCGCCTCGGCTAGACACGGACTGTGCTGCACGACCCGCTCACGGGCCTGCCCGGACACGCGCTGCTGCTCGACCGCCTGGAGCAGTCGCTGATCCGTGCCCGCACGCGCGGCACCCTGGTCACCCTCGTCCTGGTCACCGCACCGGACTCGTTGCTCGAGGCGGCGCGGGTGCTGCGGGCGGGACTGCGTCCGGACTTCACCGTCGCCCGGTACCACGAGACCGTGCTCGCCGTGCTGGCCGAGCACGACTTCGGCGACGGCTCACCGATCTCGGCGTTGATCAGGCAGCTGGTCGGGGAGAGTCCGCAGATCCACTGGGTGACGAGCGACGGCGACACCGCTCCGGACGACGTGATCGCGACGGCCGAGAACAGGTGAAGACGGCACTGAGCCCCGGCGACACCGTCGTGTCGCCGGGGCTCAGCTTCTTACCGGAGGGAGGGTGTTACAACCTGCGGGGTGTTACAGCGAGCCGGTCACGCGCTCGAACACGTTGGCCGGGTCGATCAGGGCGATCGCCGGAGCGTTCACCGGGAGCTGCGGCAGCGCGCGCTCCTGCGGGGCCAGGCCCTGGGTCGGGTTCAGGTTGAGACCCGAGACGGAGGCCGGGCCGTCGAGCGGCAGCGCGGGCAGCGAACGCTCGGTCGGCACGCCGGGCAGCTGCACCGGCAGGGCCGGGGCGGTCACCGGGAGGGACGGAACGGTCGGCAGCGAACGACCGGTGGCGCCGGCCGGGAGCAGAGCCTTCGCGGCCTCCAGCACCTCGTTCAGGGGCAGGCCCTGGACGTTCGGCGTGATGCCCGCGGTGCCACCGTTGACCGGCAGGGCGGAGCGCTCCTGCGCGACGGCGGGCAGCGCCGGGGTGGGCAGCTGACCGGCCAGCGCGGCCACGTCGGCCGGGTTCGGCAGCGTGTTCACGGGCAGCTTGTCGAGGCCGTGGAACGCCGGGACCTCGTCGGCCTTCATCAGGCTGTCGACGCCCTTGGGGAGCTCGATGCCCTTGAGCTGCGTGGCACGCAGGACGCCGGCAGCCTCTTCGCCGGTGAGCTGCGTGTCCTCGTCGGTGCCGGCGGTGGTCGCCTGGCCGAGGACCTCCACGGGGACGTACGCGACCTTGGCGAGCGCCTCGACCGGGACGGTCATCTCACGGGCGGTCAGCGGTCCGCTGCCCTCCGTGAACATGTTGCCGCCGGCCTGGGTGAACGACTCCTTGTCGGTGACCGTGTTCGCCTGGCCCGCAGCCGCGATCGCGTCCGCGTACACGCCGACGATGGCGTTGGCGGGCACGTTGATCAGGTTGCCGGAGACCGAGGCGTCCTGGGCGGTGGAGGCGCTGTCGCCACCCGCCACCGTCTTGGTGTCGGTCAGCGTGTCGGAGTTGGTGATGCCCGCGGCCGAGACCGAGTTGCCGGGCACCGGCACGAACGGCGTGGCCTGCGCGCCGATCAGGTTGCCGGAGACCGAACCACCGTCACCGTTGCTGTCGACGTCGCCGCCGGCGACCGAGTCGAGGTCGTTGGTGGCCTTGGCGTCGACGTTGCTGCCGCCGCCGACCGCCCAGCCCGCGACCTGCGTGGCGGACGCGACCGGGGTGGAGATGACGTTGCCGGCGATCGAGCCGTCCTCACCGGTGGTGAGAGCGTCGCCGCCCGCCTTCATGTCCGTGGCGTTGTCGGCCGTGGACGAGTTGTTGCCCACCAGGGTGACGCCGTCGCCGAAGACCTGGGCCGGCGTCGAGGTCGGGACCTGGACGATGTTGCCGGAGACCGAGCTCTTCTTGCCGTACGCCTTGGGGTCGCTGCCCGCGATGACCGAGGTGTCGTTCGACGAGTCGGTCGTGGTGTTGCCCACCAGACCGGCGGTGAACCCGAAGACCTGGGCCGCGGCGGCGGTGGGCGTGGTCACGACGTTGCTGGAGACCGTGCCGCGGTCGTCCTGCGAGTTCGGCTGGCCGCTGGAGCGGACGACCTTGGTCTCGTCCGCCGAGCCGCTGGCCTGACCGGCGAGCGTGCCCGCCACACCGTAGACCTCGACCGGAACGGCGACCGGGGTCTGCGCGATGTTGCCGGAGCCGACCGAGTCGTTGCCGACGGTGCCCTGGTAGCCACCGGTGGTCGACTTGACGTCGTTCTCGCAGGTGCCGGCGGCCTGGCCACCGGCGGACGCACCGTTGCCGCACGCGTCGATGGCGGTGGCCGGGGGAACGTCGGCGATGTTGCCGGACAGGACGGACTTGTCGCCCAGCGTGTAGGTCTCGCCACCCGCGTTGGAGTTGGCTTCGTTCTCGTGGTCGGTCAGCGCGTTGCCGATGACCGCCGCACCGTTGCCGCCCACACCGGTGGGGAGCGAGACGGGCACGCCGGCGACGTTGCCGGACCCCGTGGAGCCGGTGCCGTTGGTGTGCTTGGTGCCACCGGCGTTCGAGTCGTTGATCGTCTCGCTGACCGCGGTGGCGTTGCCGCCCGCGGCGCCGGCGTTGTCGTCGACCGAGATCGGGCCGGCGACAGCGGCCTCGGCGACGTTGCCCGCGAGCGTGGCGGGGTCGCCGTCGGTGTCGGTGTTGCCACCGGCGTAGGCGGCACCGGTCTGCACCGAGTCGGTGGTGGCGTTGGCCGCACCGGCGACCGCGTTGCCGTTGACCTCGAACAGCGGGGACACCGGGATCGGCACCGCGTTGCCGGAGATCGAGCTGTTCCTGCCGCTGGTCCTGGTGTCGCCCTCGGAGGAGGCGAACGTGTCAGCGGTCGAGTTGGCCTCGGCGATGCCGGCCGCGCCCACACCGTTGCCGGTGATCTGGACCGGGGTCGCGCCGTACTCGGCCACGACGTTGCCGGAGATGGCGCCCTTGTCACCGTTGGTGGTGATGTCGCCGCCGGTCGTCGAGACCTGCTCGGCCGTCGTGTTGGTGGCGGCGTTGCCGCCTGCCGCGATCGCGTTGCCGGTCAGCTGGACCGGGAGCACGTGGTTGACGGCGACGACGTTGCCGGCGAGAGCCTGGCCCGCGCCGTCGGTGACGATCGTGCCGTCGCGGTGCGTGTACTGCGTGCAGTCGCCGGCCGCCTCGGCGTTCCCGAGGACCGCGATCGCGTTGCCGCAGATCTGGATCGGCACATCGACGTGCGCCTGGATCGTGTTGCCCCGCACCACGTTCTGGAGGGCGGTGCCCTGCAGGCGCTCGCCTGCCTGACGGATCAGCGGGTGCGCGACCGGAGCGGCCGTGCGGGTGGGCACCGCGCTGGTGACGCGGTCCGTGCTGATCGTGCGGTCGACCTTGGGAACGTCCAGGTTCTTGACGGGGGTGCCCAGGTTGTTCTGGTCCACCTTCACCGGAACCGAGACGCCCGCGTCAACGGGTGACGGCGCTGCGTCGGGGTTGACGTTCTCCTGGGCAGAAGCGATGCCCGTACCGAGCATCAGCAAACCACCAGTGACAAACGCGGACTGGATTCCGCGCTTTGCCCAGGTCTGCATTGGATCTCCTTTTCCACAATCCCCTGCTGTCAGGGGAGTTCAAGGGGGTGGGGCCGAGACGCGCTGGGGAAGGCGCGTCATCACCGGGGGAGTCGCACGCGGTGATCGACCGGAAGGAGCGCAAGAAAAAAGCGCGACGGTCGACTTCCGGACAGCCGGGGGAGGTGGCTGCCGCGGACCGCGCGCTGAAATCAGTCGGGGTTGATACCGGGCTGCTTGCCCGGCGTCACGGTCACCTCGTCGGTGGACGGCGCGAGAGCGCGCGTCACCGAGGTGCCGTGAGCGTTGCCGGACGCAGCGAGAGCAGCGGTCGTGCTGCCCTTCGCAGAACCAGAACCGTCGGAACCGCAGCTGCACTGCACCGGCGCGGGGGCCGGGACGGGCAACTTGGGCAACGGGCTGGTGGGCAGGGACGGACGCTGCTCGGAGGGCACGACGAAGTCGTTGTGCTCCAACAGTTCCGTCCACGAGGCACCGGACGGACCAGCAACCTGCAAAGCCTGCGCGACCGGCGACTGACCGGTCTCGGAGGCCGGGATCTCCGGGAACGTCACGTCCAACGACCGCGCCGTGGCGGGGGCGTCGGACTGACCGGTCCTGGTGACCTGAGGCAGGATCCGCTCGGCGATCTGCTCGACCGCCGTGGAGACCTGCACCTCCGGCAGGGCGGCGCGAGCCTTCTCCTGCTCGGCGCGCAACGCCTCGTCGATCTTGTGCACTGCGGTGGCAGCGGGAACGACGACCGGCAGCTTCTCGTCCGCAGAGACGATCTTGGTGACGACGTCGAACTGCTGCACGTCTTCAGCTGCGTTCGCGGAAGACGTGGTCAGCGCCCAGGCAACGGCCGTACCCGCGATCGCCCCACCGACGGCGAGCAGCGCTCGGGTGGCGAACCGGCGGATGCCGTTCGCTCCCGTCTTCGCTCGCAGATCGGCGGAGAACAACGCAGGAAACCTCGCTACTCGGTGGCGCTCAAGGGATTCGCCGACGATCAAGTGATCAAGTCGACGTCGGCGACTCTGCCAGTCCCACGGCCCCGAATGCACGCCCAGAGCGCTCGGTTAACTACATCGTGTGAACACTCAGACCCGCTTCAACACCCGTGCCGCACCCGCCGCCGCGGTCGACGCGAGCACCCATCCCACGGCCACGAGCAGCGAGGAGATCCACTGCGACGCGCCCGTGAACTGCCACTTCCCGTCGTGGCCGAAGTCGATGATCGGGATCAGCAGGTCCAGCGCGAGGAGCCAGGCGTTCCACACCGGGTCCTCGTCGGAGTTGAGCTTGACCATCGGATGCCACTGGAACCACAGCGCGCCGCCGAGCCAGAACACGCCGAGCCAGCAGATCGCGAGCCACGGCCGGTAGCCGTAACCGACGGTCCAGCGCTGCACGCCGCCCCAGACCCGGCCCGCCCTGCCGAGCTCGGAGAAGCGGCGGCGTTGTTTCTCCAGCTGGACCTTCTGCGCGAGCTCCTCCTCGCCGCCCTGCTGGTAGACGGCGGCGAGCTGCTCGTACGGTCCCGGCGCGAAGTCCGGCTGCACCTTGAGCAGCCACCTCAGCCGGGTCTCGACCGGCACGTCGGGATCGGCGGTGATGCCGGCGAACTCGAAGTCGTCGACGGCGACGCCACCCTCCGCGTCCCACAGGCCGGGCCCGTCGGTGACCGACACCGCCTTCAGCCTGCTCAGCACGATCTTGCCCTTGGGCTGCTGGCCCTCGGGGATGTGCAGGCGGAACTGGTGCACCGTCAGGCCGTACGCGTTGAGCGCGATGTCCGCGGAGGTCGAGCCGAGGTGCGAGTCGCTGAACGTCGCCATCTTGCCGACCTCGCCCAGCCGGATCCGCACGCCGCCGACCGCCGTGAACCCGCGGCTGCACAGGAGGTCCTTGCCGATCGTGATGGCACGGGCGTCGAGGGACGGCTTCTGCGTGCCGTTCGCGCGCAGCCTCGGCAACGTCAGCTCGGCGCCTGACATGTCCAAAGTGGACCCGATGTTCGCGTTCTGGAGCCGGACCGAGCCCTTGGCCCTGAGCTCCCGCAGGAACAACGTGCCGCCGACCTGGAGGCGGTCGGCGAACAGGACGTCGATGCCGGGCCCGTGCAGCGAGACGCCCGACATGCTGGCGCTGCCCATGATGTGCGCGTTCGACAGCCGGACCTGGCCGTAGGTCTGCAACGGCAGCGACCGGGTGCCCGCGCCGTTGACCGCGCTGCGGGCCTCGACGTCGCCGCGCACCTGCATGCCGTCCGCGTGCACGGCGACGGGGATGCGGTTGGTGACGTCACCGGCGAGCTCCTCCGCGACGTCGCGCGGTCCGATCACCGCGCCGGACAGCCGCAGGTACCCGCCGATGCTCGCGTTCGGCAGCCGGATCGTGCCGGTGCTCGTGAAGCCGTCGTCCAGCTCGACGTTGCCCTCGACCCGGATGCGGTCGGCCACGAGTGTCGCGGCCTCGTCGGCCAGTCCGTGCGGCAGCACCAGCACCTGGTTGTCGACGCGGTGGGCCGAGTGCAGGCGGGCACCGGTGAACTCCAGGTTGCCGCCGACGCGCGCGCCGTCGAGCAGCACCCGGCCCTCAGCGGTGAAGCGGCCGCCCTCCGCGTTGCAGAAGACGTTGCCCGCGACCACGATGCCGGACGCTTCGAGCGCGTCGCGGCCGACGTTGCTCAGCCGGGCGCCGCCGAGGTGGACGCTGCCGCCGATCGTCGCACCGCGCAGGCGCACCTCCCCCTGGGCCCGCACCGCTATGGCCTGGACGGATCCGCTCACCCGCAGGCGGGCGCCGAGGAACGCGTGGTTCGTGTCGCTCTTCAGGACCGCGCCGGCGAGCCGGAGCGTGCCGTCGACGGCGGCGTCGGTGAGGTCGACGGTGCCGGTGCAGGTGAAGCCGGCCTCGAGGACGAGGTCGCTGAACACGCGGAGGTTGCGGCCCTGCAGGCCCGGCACGCGGGTGCCGCGCAGGCGCAGCCCGATGAGGCGGGCCATGCGGAGGTCGAGCGGTTCCTCGAACGTGCAGTGGGTGAGGTCGATGACGCGGGTGACGCGAGTCCCTTCGAGCTCGAACCTCCCGGTGATCCGGGTGTTTCGCAGGCGAAGCGCGGGCAATCCCTTGCGCGGCACCCGGTACATGCCGGTCAGCAACCCGGTGAGCACCTCGCCGCGCACGCTCTGCCCGGTCAGGTCGATCTCGGTGCCACCCGCGTAGGCACCTGCGACCTGGCGCTCGACCTCGGTCAAGTCTTCCGGCTTGATCACTTCGTCCTCCCCTGACGAATCGGATCATCCCCATCAGGTTCCGGCTTGACCAGGGTCTGAGCAGTTAACGTGAGGCACGTGAGCACACCGGAGTCGGAGATCAGCAGTCGCGTTCCCCTGCTGCTGCGGGTGAGTGCCGCGCTGAGCTGGCGGTTCGTCGTGGTGGTGGCCGCGTTGTACGTGGTCGCGTACGTGCTGGGCTTCCTCGCGTCGATAGTGATCCCGGTCGCAATCGCCCTGCTGCTGGCGGCACTGCTGTCCCCCGGCGTGGCGAAGCTCGTCGAGTGGCGGGTGCCGCGCGGCGTGGCCACGACCGTGATGATGATCCTCGGCATCGGCGTGCTCGGCGGCGTGCTGACGTTCGTGATCAGCGAGTTCTCCCGCGGCCTGCCGGAACTGCAGTCGCAGGTGGGGGCGTCGCTCGACACGATCCAGCGGTGGCTCAAGGACGGGCCCGCGCACCTGTCCGACGCGCAGCTGCAGAACTACCTCAACGAGATCGTGAAGACGATCAAGGAGAACCAGGCCGAGATCACGTCCGGCGCGCTGACGACCGCCGCGACCCTCGGCGAGGTGCTGACGGGCCTGTTGCTCGCGCTGTTCACGCTCATCTTCTTCTTGCACGACGGCGACGGCATCTGGCGCTTCGTGATCCGTGGGGTCCCTCGCGACGTGCGTCAGCGTGTGGACGTGGCGGGCCGTAGGGGGTTCGGCTCTCTCGTTTCTTACGTGCGCGCGACGGCGGCGGTCGCGGTCGTCGACGCCGTCGGTGTCGGCATCGGCCTGGCGATCATCGGCGTACCGCTGGTGGTGCCTTTGTCGGCGTTGGTGTTCCTCGGCGCGTTCATCCCCATCGTCGGTGCGGTGTTCACGGGCGCAGTCGCCGTCTTGATCGCGTTGGTGACGAACGGCCCGATCGCGGCGCTGGTCGTCCTGGCCGTGCTCATCGGCGTGATGCAGCTGGAGTCACACGTCCTCCAGCCGTTGTTGCTGGGGCGCGCGGTGAAGCTGCACCCGTTGGCGGTCGTGCTCGCGATCGCGGGCGGGTTGGTCGTGGGCGGCATCGCCGGTGCGTTGCTCGCGGTGCCGTTGCTCGCGGTGCTGAACTCCGGGATCCGGTCGCTGGTGTCCGACGCAGATGCGGTGCAGAAGCCGGAGAAGGTGGACGTGCTGAACCCGCAGGACACGGCGCCGAAGGACGACAAGAGCGAACGGGTCGAGGAGCTCTAAGCCATGTCCTGCCCGTTCCTGTTCCGTTGGCGCGAAAAGCACGTTCGGGCGATCTAGCGGCACCAACGTCCCGTTCGCGCCAAACGAGCCTTGGGTGCGAAAGTGGCGTTCGGGCCATCTAGCGGCCTGAACGTGCTTTTCGCGCCACAACCGGCCAGCGAGGTCAGGCCATCGAGACCAGGTTGCGGCCGTACGCCTTCGCGGCCAGCAGCGCCGCGTCCGCCGCCACCAGCAGGTCCGGCAGTTCGTAGCCGAACCGGGTCGTGGTGGCCACGCCGATCGACACGGTCAGGCCGCTCAGCTCGTGCGGCTTGCCGTCGGTGGCCATCGTGGGCACGCGGAGGTCGGCCACGGCCTGGCGCACGCGTTCGGCGACCGACTCGGCCTGTTCCGGCGTGGCGTCCGGGAGCAGGACGACGAACTCCTCGCCGCCGAACCGGCCCACGAGGTCGCCGCCGCGGACCGTGCCGCGCAGCAACAACGACACAGCGGCCAGGGCGGCGTCGCCCGCCAGGTGGCCCACCTCGTCGTTGACCCGCTTGAAGTGGTCGAGGTCGAGCAGCATCACGGCCATCGGGCGGGTGCGGTCGGCGCCCTTGGTCAGTTCGTAACGGGCGCGGCTGTCCCAGTGCACGGCGTTGGCGAGACCGGTCTTGGCGTCGCGCTGGGCCGAGCGGCGCCACTGCGGGAGCTGGGCGGCGCGTTCCAGCAGGGCCAGTGCCGGGCCGGCGATCAGGGCGTGGACGGCGTTGTTCTCCGCGACACAGCCCATCAGGCCGCCGATCGACACCGCCACGACGCCGAGGATGACGTCGATGGGTTCGCCGACGTTCTCCTCGAAGGTCGCGGACGGGTTGCGCAGCTTCAGGCCGTACGCGATCAGGGCCGCGCGCAGGGTCAGCAGGACGGTGGCTCCGAACACCATCATCAGCAGGTGGGCGCGCGGATCCACCCAGCCGAGCAGGTAGCGGGTGGCGAAGACGGCGAGGGTCGTGGCGCTGAGCGTGTACAGCCAGCGGTACGTCTCGGGGCGTTGCGCCAGCAGGCAGTGCAGTGCCGGGCCGAAGAGCAGCAGGACCATCAGGTTCGGCGGCAGGGCGAGGATGCCCGCCGTCAGGTAGCAGAGGTGCGCCGCCCACGGGTTGCGTTCGGTCTCGCCCAGACGATGGCTGTAGATGGAGCTGCCGATGATCACCGCGCCCGCCGTGCCCGCGATGGCGGCGAACCTGCCGATCTCGGAGGGTGACGGCGTGTCGGTCGAGACGATCACGTAGGTGACGGTGGCCAGCGCGGCGAAGTCGATGAACAGCCAGTAGCAGAGCGCGGGCCGCCGCAATGTCCACACCGGCCAGTCGCGCACCTGTATGCCCTCCCCACCTGAACCCGGAGAGCGTCGCACATTCCTCCGTTCGGCAGAAGACGGCCACCTGGGGGTTAGCTGGCACACGTTCACGCGGCAGGATGGTGGCCGAAAGGAGCACAGCGTGCCCAAAGAGCCTGCCGAACGTGTGACGAAGGTGATCGACGACCCGGCCACGCCGCTGTGGCGCGGGACGATTGCTCTACGGATAGTCACATTCCTGTTCGCGGCGGCGAACGTGATCGCGAACCAATCCGGTTACATCCGGCCGGAGCTCGCGTGGACCACGCTCGGGGTGATGGCGCTGTGGTCCGTCTTCACGAGCCGCGCCTACAGTTCGACGTGGGGCAGGCGCTGGCCACTCGTGCTGGTCGACCTCGCGCTGACGTGCGGCCTCATGTCGCTGTCGCCGCTGATCATGTCCGACCACCAGCTGCTGACCCTGAACGTCCCGCTGATCACCACGATCTGGGCGTGCGTGCCCGCGGTCGCGCTGGGTGCTCTGGGCGGTCCGGCGGCGGGGTTCGCCGGTGGCCTGACGGTCGGCCTCTCCACCTACCTGTCGAAGGGCGTGCCGAGCCTCGACCTGCTGCGTGACGTGGTTCTGCTGGCGGGTGCCGGCATGGTCGTCGGCATGGCTTCGGCCACCGCACGGCGTTCGGCGGTGCTGCTCGCCCAGGCGTTGCGCGCGGAAGCGGCGACGGCCGAACGCGAACGGCTCGCGCGCTCGATCCACGACAGCGTGCTGCAGGTCCTCGCCCGCGTGCGCAAGCGCGGCATGGAGGTCGGCGGTGAGGCCGCGGAACTCGCCAAGCTCGCGGGAGAACAAGAGGTCGCGCTGCGGAACCTGGTCGCCGCCGCACCCACTGACTCCACAGTGGACGGCGAGATCGACCTGCGTCCCGGCCTCCAACTCCTCGCCACGCCCAGGATCCAGGTGTCCACACCCGCCACGCAGGTGATGTTCGCGGCCAACGCGGCCGGCGAGCTCACGTCGCTGGTGCGCGAAGCACTGTCCAACGTGGACAAGCACGCCGGTGAGGACGCGCGGGCGTGGGTGCTGCTCGAAGACCTCGGCGAGGAAATCGTGCTGAGCGTCAGGGACGATGGTCCCGGCATCCCGGAAGGCCGGATCGCCTCCGCCGCCGCGGAAGGCAGGATGGGCATCGAGAAGTCGATCAAGGGCCGGGTGGAATCGCTGGGCGGCACGCTGGAGCTCCAGACCGGGCCGGGGGAGGGCACGGAGTGGGAGGTTCGGGTGTTCAGGAAGGGGGCGGCAAGATGACGGTCTCGGTGATGGTCGTGGACGACCACCCGATGTGGCGCGAAGGCGTCGCACGCGACCTGCAGGAACGTGGTTTCGAGATCGTGGCGACCGCAGGGGACGCCGCATCCGCCGTGCGCATCGCGAAGGCCGTGCGGCCGAACGTGGTGCTGATGGATCTCAACCTCGGTGAGCTCTCCGGGGTCGACGCGACCCTGATGATCACCAGCGAGCTGCCGGACACGCGCGTGCTGGTGCTGTCCGCGTCCGGCGAGCACGACGACGTGCTACAGGCCGTGAAGGCGGGCGCGTCCGGCTATCTGGTGAAGTCCGCGTCCTCCGAGGAACTCGTGGAGGCCGTGACCCGCACCGCGGCGGGCGACGCCGTGTTCACCGCCGGCCTCGCGGGCCTCGTGCTGGGCGAGTACCGGCGCATGGCCGCCGCACCCGACGACTCGGAGGACAAGCCTCAGCTCACCGATCGGGAGACCGAGGTGCTGCGACTGGTGGCCAAGGGCCTGACCGCACGCCAGATCGCGAACCGCCTGGTGATCTCCCACCGCACGGTCGAGAACCACGTTCAATCGACATTGCGGAAACTTCAACTGCACAACCGGGTGGAGCTGGCGCGTTATGCCATCGAGCACGGTCTCGACGCCGAACCGGAGGCAGAGAAATGACAGACCCCAGAGAGTTACGCGTGTCCGACGCGGAACGTGAGCACGTCGTCAGCCTGCTGAACAAGGCGGTGGGCCGCGGCATGATCACGCTCGACGAGTTCACGACGCGCACGGACATCGCTCTCGCCGCCGTGACCAGGGCAGACCTGAACGGCGTGCTGATCGACCTGCCCGGCATGGTCAACAACGAGCTGGCGCACGCGCGGACCGAACTGAAGAACACGATGGGCACCACGACCCGCAAGGGCCACTGGGTCGTGCCCCGCGAGCTGGTCATCCGCAACACCCTCGGCACCACCAACCTCGACTTCACGCAGGCCGAGGTGCCGCCGCTCGTCAACGTCGACCTCGACGTGTCGCTGGGCACGGTCAAGCTCCTCCTGCCCGCGGGGTCGTCGGTCAACGTCGACGGTGTGGAGCTCACCGCCGGTGAGCTGAAGGACAAGGTCCACAACGCCGTCGGTTCCCCGCACTTCCAGCTCAAGGGCGCGGTCCGCGGCGGAACCGTGGTGATCAAGCGGAAGCGCTGATCTGCGATCGTCCGCACGGACGCGCAGGATCGGGGCATGCGGTGTCTCGTGACCGGCGCGACCGGGTACCTCGGCGGACGGCTCGTGCCCAGGCTGCTCGCCGAAGGGCACCAGGTGCGCTGCCTGGTGCGTTCGCCGGAGAAGCTGCGCGACGTCCCGTGGGCCGCTGACGTCGAGATCGTGCGCGGTGACGTGCTCGGCGATCTCGACGAAGCGGTGCGGGACGTCGAGGTCGTGCACTACCTCGTGCACTCGTTGCACTCGAAGGACTTCGCGAACGCCGATCGCAAGGCCGCCGAGAACCTGGCCGCGGCCGCCGAACGTTCCGGCGTGCGCAGGATCGTGTACCTGGGCGGGCTGCACCCGTCGACCGGGGAGCTGTCGCCGCACCTGGCGTCCCGCAAGGAGGTCGGCGAGGTCTTCCTGCGGTCGTCGGTGCCCGCCGTGGTGCTGCAGGCCGCGGTGATCATCGGTTCGGGGTCGGCGAGCTTCGAGATGCTGCGGTACCTCACCGAACGGCTGCCGGTCATGGTCACGCCGCGCTGGGTGCACAACCGGATCCAGCCGATCGCGGTCAGGGACGTGCTGCGGTACCTCGTCGACGCGACGACGCTGGACGCGAACAGGACGTTCGACATCGGCGGGCCGGACGTGCTCACGTACCTGGAGATGATGCTGCGGTACGCCGAGGTCGCGGGCCTGCCGAAGCGCCGCGTCCTGCCCGTGCCGCTGCTGACGCCGGGTCTGTCGTCGCACTGGGTCAACCTCGTCACGCCCGTGCCGAGGTCGATCGCGCGGCCGTTGATCGAGTCGCTGGTGCACGAGGTGGTGTGCCGCGAGAACGACATCCGGGAACTGCTGCCCGGCGAGAACGTCGGCTACGACAAGGCGGTCGCGCTCGCGCTGGCCAAGGTCCGCGACGCCGACGTCGAGACCCGCTGGTCGGGGGCCTCCACCCCTGGTGCGCCGAGTGAGCCGCTGCCGACCGACCCCGACTGGTCCGGTGGCTCGGTCTACGTCGACGAACGCGAACGCGACACCACGGCGACGCCCGAACGGCTGTGGGAGGTCGTCGAGGGCATCGGCGGCGAACGCGGCTGGTACTCGTTTCCGCTGGCCTGGGCCATCAGGGGCTGGCTGGACCGGCTCGTGGGCGGGGTGGGCCTGCGCAGGGGCCGCAGGGATCCGCACCGGTTGAACGTGGGCGAGGCGCTCGACTTCTGGCGGGTCGAGGAGGTCGAACGCGGCAGGCTGCTGCGGCTGCGCGCGGAGATGAAGGTGCCGGGGAAGGCGTGGCTGGAACTTCGAGTGGCGGACGGTGGGCAGGGCGGGTCCACTTACCGCCAACGCGCCGTGTTCGTGCCCAAAGGGCTCGCCGGACACGTCTACTGGGCGGCCGTCTGGCCGTTCCACGGCGTCGTGTTCGGCGGCATGGTGCGCAACATCGCCAATGAAGCTGAGCTGCACAAGAACTTCAGAAAGTCCTGATGGACTGCACAAGCAGCAAAGGTGAGACTTCCCGCATGAAGGCTCTCGTCAAGGTCGCCGCTGGGCCTGGCCTCGAACTGACCGACGTTCCCGACCCCACGCCGGGTCCGACGGACGTGCTGGTCAGGGTGTTGCGCACCGGCATCTGCGGCACCGATCTGCACATCGACTCGTGGGACGACTGGGCGTCGCAGAACATCAAGGCGCCACTCACGCTCGGGCACGAGTTCGTCGGCGAGGTCGCCGAGGTCGGCGCCTCCGTCACGGGCGTGAAGGTCGGCGACCTGGTCAGCGGCGAGGGTCACCTGGTGTGCGGGACGTGCCGCAACTGCAAGGCGGGCCGCCGCCACCTCTGCGCCAACACCCGTGGTCTCGGCGTGCACTCCAACGGCGCGTTCGCGCAGTACGTCGTGTTGCCCGAGCAGAACGCGTGGGTGCACCGCACGCCCGTCGACCTGGACGTGGCCGCGATCTTCGACCCGTTCGGCAACGCAGTGCACACCGCGTTGAGCTTCCCGGTCATCGGCGAGGACGTGATCATCACCGGGGCCGGCCCGATCGGGATCATGGCGGCCGCCGTCGCCAAGCACGCGGGTGCGCGCAACGTCGTGATCACCGACGTCTCCGAGCACCGGCTGGACCTCGCGCGCAAGGTCGGCGTCGACCTCGCGGTGAACGTCGCCGAGAAGACGATCGAGCAGGCGCAGGCCGAACTAGGCATGGCAGAGGGCTTCGACGTCGGCATGGAGATGTCCGGCAAGCCGTCGGCGCTCCAGAGCATGATCGCGAACATGGCGCACGGCGGTCGCATCGCGATGCTGGGGCTGCCCGCGGAACAGTTCCCCGTCGACTGGAGCAGCGTCGTGCTGAAGATGCTGCACATCAAGGGGATCTACGGCCGCGAGATGTTCGAGACCTGGTACTCGATGACCGTGCTGCTGCAGCGCGGCCTCGACCTCGCGCCGGTGATCACGCACCGGTACGACCACACGCAGCACGCGGAGGCGTTCGCCACCGCGCGCGAAGGCAAGTGCGGCAAGGTCATCCTCGACTGGACGGGAGCCTGATGTACGGCGAGCTGAAGAACGACCTCCTCAAGACGATCGAGGAGATCAGGGAGGCCGGGCTCTACAAGTCCGAGCGCGTCATCGCCACCCCGCAGAACGCCGCCGTCCGGGTCGGTTCCGGTGACGAGGTCCTGAACTTCTGCGCCAACAACTACCTCGGGCTCGCCGACCACCCGCGCCTGATCGAGGCCGCGAAGGACGCGCTCGACAAGTGGGGCTTCGGCATGGCGTCGGTGCGGTTCATCTGCGGCACCCAGGAGCCGCACAAGGAGCTGGAGCGCAAGCTCTCCGAGTTCCTCGGCACCGATGACACGATCCTCTACAGCTCGTGCTTCGACGCGAACGGTGGTCTGTTCGAGACGCTGCTCGGCGCCGAGGACGCGATCATCTCCGACGAGCTGAACCACGCGTCGATCATCGACGGCGTCCGGCTCTCCAAGGCGCGCAGGTTCCGCTACAAGAACCGCGACATGGACGACCTCGAGCGTCAGCTCAAGGACTCCGCCGACGCGCGCTACCGGCTGATCGCCACCGACGGCGTGTTCTCGATGGACGGCTACCTCGCGCCGCTCGACGAGATCTGCGACCTGGCCGAGCGCTACAACGCGCTGGTCATGGTCGACGACTCGCACGCCGTCGGCTTCACCGGCCCGACCGGCCGCGGCACGCCGGAGCTCTTCGGCGTGCAGGACCGCGTCGACATCGTGACCGGCACGCTCGGCAAGGCGCTGGGCGGCGCGTCCGGCGGCTACACGTCCGGTCGCGCGGAGATCATCGAGCTGCTGCGCCAGCGGTCGCGCCCGTACCTGTTCTCGAACTCGCTCGCACCGTCGATCACCGCCGCCGCGATCGCGACGCTGGACCTGCTGTCGTCGTCGTCCGAGCTGCTGACCCAGCTGCGGTCGAACACCGAGCTGTTCCGCCGCCGCATGACCGAGGAAGGCTTCGACCTGCTGCCGGGCGAGCACCCGATCATCCCGGTGATGATCGGCGACGCGGCCGAGGCGGCCAGGCTCGCCGACCTGCTGCTGGAGCAGGGCATCTACGTGATCGGCTTCTCGTACCCGGTGGTGCCGCACGGCAAGGCGCGGATCCGCACGCAGATGTCGGCCGCGCACACCACGGAGGACGTGAACCGGGCGGTCGACGCGTTCGTCGCCGCACGCGCCAAGATGTGATGCCGGCCACACGACCGTAAGAACTCGCACGGTCCGCGCACTACCTCGTGAAGAGGGAGGGGGCGATCGTGGAGGACTTCTCCGCCGTCTACCGCGAGTGTTACCCGCGGGTGCTCGCCTACGCGGCGGCGCACGCGGGGAGACCGCTCGCGGAGGACATCACCAGCGAGACCTTCACGATCGCCTGGCGCAAGCTCGACCAGATGCCGTCCAACGCCCTGCCGTGGCTGCTCGGCATCACCCGCAACCTGGTCCGCGCCGCTCGCCGGCAGACGTGGCACGACGAGCTCACCGATGTCGCCGCCGACGACGACTACGCCGTGATCGAGCTGCGGGCGGCCCTCGCGACCCTGTCCGAGGCCGACCAGGAGGTGCTCACGCTCATCGCGTGGCACGGACTGAATGCGGCGGAGGCGGCGTCGGTGCTCGGCTGCACAACGGCGACGTTCTTCGTGCGTCTCCATCGCGCCCGACGGCGGTTGCGTGCCGCTCTCTCGACACCGAACTTCGACCGTGCGAGGGAGTCATGGAAGACCTCTTGAAGGACCTGACTCAGGCCAAGCCGCCCGCTCCCGAGGTCGACCCCGAGCGGATGGAACGCGACCTGGCGCGCATCATCGCGATGCCACAACCGGCCAAGATCCGGACCTCCGCGCGGCGCTTCGGTCCCGTGCTGGTGGCCGCCGCGGTGATCGCGCTGGCCGTCGTACTGCTGCCGCGACCCGCTCCGCCCGTGCAACCGGCCGCACCACCTCAGCGGTGGCACGTGCTGACGCAGAAGTGGGAACTGATGATCGTCGGTGAGCCCACGAACCCGTACACGGTGATGCTCAGTGCCACGGAGGAACGGTGGGCGGGCACCGACAACCAGGTCGACGTCACCCAGAAGAACGGCAAGGTGGAACCCTTCTCCTCGGACGACGAAGCCAGGTGGGAGACGGCGGGCAAGCCGACCGAGGCACCTCAGCTCGGCGGGCACAGCTCGGTGCGCATCGGCCCGATGCAGCCCGCCGTGCGGAAGATCGACGGCCCCGAGCCCAACCCGTTCGCCGGACTGCCCACGGATCCGGTCGAACTCAAGAAGACGCTGCAGACCGTCACCGGGGACAACGGCTCCCAGGACAGCCTCCACTACCGGACCGCGATGCTCGCCATGCAGATGATGACCGCGAACATCAGCGACGACCGACGCCGCGCGGCGTTCGAGGCGCTCAAGACCGTGGACGGGGTGCGGCTTCTCGACCGGACGACGCTGCGGGACGGCCGCTCCGGCACCGGCGTGGCGATCCCCGCGCCGCCGACGTTCCAGTTCACCGGCTTCGAGACACAGCTGGTGGTCAACCCGGAGACCGGACTGCCGATGGCCAGGCGGAACGTCCTCACCGCCCCCCAGCACGGACTGCCGGTGACCACTCCGATCTTCGAGGAGGTGTACCTCCTGCTGGAGCGGACGACCATCGACCCGATCCTGCCCCACGGCGTCGTCGTGAACGCCGCACCGGAATCCCCCATCATTGAGCGGTGATCGACCCACGACGGCTCCGCGTGCTGCGCGCACTCGCCGACCACGGCACGGTGACGGCCGCTGCTGCTGCGCTGCACCTCACGCCGTCAGCGGTGTCGCAGCAGCTGGCGGCGTTGGAGTCGGAGGCCGGACATCCGTTGCTGCTGCGCAAGGGCCGTCGGGTCTCGCTGACACCAGCTGGTGAACTGCTCGTCGCGCACGCCCACGTCGTCGCCGCGGAACTGGAACGCGCACAGGCCACTTTGGACGCTCTGGCCTCCGGCACCACCGGACGGGTGGCGGTGGCGGCGTTCGCGTCGGCGATCACCCAGGTCGTGGCACCCGCCTTGGCAGCGTTGAAGGGCCGTTCCATCGAACTCTCCGTGCGCGACGCCGAAGGACACGAGAGCGTGCGGCTGCTGCTCGACGGCGAGATCGACGTGGCGATCACCGAGGAACACCGGACCACCGACCGCTTCACCACGTTCCCTCTCTACACCGAGCCTTTCGACGTGGTGCTGCCGCCGGGGCACGCGCTGGCGGGCGGACCGGTCGATCTGGCGGCGCTGGCCGACGAGGACTGGGTGGTGACGCTGCCGGGCAACCCGCTGCGCGACGTCGTGGAGATGGCGTGCGCGCAGGCCGGGTTCGCGCCGCGGATCCGGCACACGTCTGACGACTTCCGGGCGATCGAGGCCTTGGTCGCGGCGGGCGCCGGGGTGGCGTTGGCACCCCGCAACGCCGTGCCGGGAATTCCGGTGACAGGTGTGGCGCCATTGCGACGAGTGGTGGCGGCTGTGCGTCGTGGGTCGGAGGACCATCCGTTGATTCGCGTTGTGCTCGACGAGTTGCACTTAGTGGCACAAAGGTAGGACTTGTACCGGCTCCAAGAACTACTTCCTTCATGCAAATTCGGACGGAAACGATGGAGCCTGGGGGAGAAGTACTTCTAGCTTCAACGCCATGCCACGACGAAAGTCCAGTGTGGTGGGACGAGAGTTCGGTGAAGGCGTCCGGTACGCCATCGAACAAACCGGGATGACCCACCGCAAGCTCGCCGAGGAACTCGGCTGGGACGAAGCCAAGCTCTCCGACCTGGTGCGGGGCAAGGGCGGTGTCGACGAGAGCGACCTGAAGCAACTGCTCGGGTACTGCCGCGTCAAACCCGCTGAAGCTCGTCATCTGCTCGCACTGTTCAGGGAAACGCGGGAGACCGGATATCTCGAGATCCCGGAAGACGGGCAACCTGACCAGATGCGCATCCTGATCGACCAGGAGCGCCTGGCCAACGAGATCACCGTCTGGTCGATGAATCTCATTCCTGGACAGCTGCAGACCGCTGACTACATGCGTGCCCTCAGCGAAAGAGGCGTGCGGGACGCGTCAGTCGACTACGAGGACCGCATCGCCGCAAGGATGGCCCAGCGCAGCTACATCACCGTGCGGGTCGTACCGACCGCCCTTGGAGCGCACGCAGGCGTCGCCGGATCGTTCCTCCGTTCGGCTACGAGAAGTACGAGCCGGTGATCTTCATCGAGAGCAAGAACTCGTGCCTCTTCCTGGAGGACAAGGGATCTCTCGACGTCTACGGCAAGATACTGAAGCTGCTCGACCAGCAGGCACTGAGTGCGCAAGACTCGAAGGAGCTGATCACCGGCATCCTTCACTGAGGAGGCACTCCGCATGGCGCAGTGGCGCAAGAGCTCCCACAGCCCCGACGCGAACGACTGCGTCGAGGTCGGTCGTGGCATCGGCATCCGGGACAGCAAAGCGCCGACCACGCACCTGCCGGTGTCGGCGGACGCGTGGTCGGCGTTCCTCGACACGGTGAAGGACGAGCTGGGGCACGGTTGAGCCGCTGTCGTTGTCTCATGGCCTTACCTGTTCCTGCTCATCCACCGGAGCGCACGCACGTACCGACGGCCGACCCGGCCGCGATCCTGGCGTGCCATACCGGACATATTTGTTTGNNNNTTTCCCCGCCAAACAGCAGGCTCGATGCACGGGCTAGTGCGGGGCGCGAGCCGCTAGCTTCGCGGTCCCCGGGTCACCCGCGGCCAACGCGCCACGGGCCGCGAGCTGGCAGATGTCCATGCTGGACGTCGCCAGCTTGGCGCCCACATCGGCAAGAGCCGTGTGGTTCATCGACAACGACGTCACGCCCATGCCGATCAGCACACACGCGAGCAGCGGGTCGGCCGCTGCCTCGCCGCAGACGCCGATGGGCTTGCCCGCCGCCGTCGCCGCCTCGCCGACCTGCGCGATCAGGCGCAGCAACGCCGGCTGCCACGGGTCGTTCAACGCTGCCACGCCGCCGAGCTGGCGGTCGGCGGCGAAGACGTACTGGGCCAGGTCGTTGGTGCCGATGGAGATGAAGTCGACGACCTGGAGGATCTCCCGGGCCGACAGCGCGGCGGACGGGACCTCGACCATCACGCCGGCGCGCGCGATCCCCGCCTGACGGGCTCGGGCCACGAACCACGACGCCTCGGCCGCGGTGGCGACCATCGGGGCCATGACCGAGACGTCGGCACCCGACGAGGCAGCGGCGGCGGCGATCGCCTGGAGCTGGCGGTCGAGCACCTCCGGGCGGTCGAAGGCGACGCGCAGGCCGCGAACGCCCAGGGCCGGGTTGGGCTCGGGGTCCGGGTTCAGGAACGCGAGCGGCTTGTCGGCGCCCGCGTCGAGGGTGCGCACCACAACGGGCTTGCCCTTGAACGGCGCCAGCACTGCCTCGTACGCGGCGGTCTGCTCGGCAACGGTCGGCTCCTCGGCGGCGTCGAGGAAGCAGAACTCCGTCCGGAAGAGGCCGACGCCCTCCGCGCCCGCGGCGGCAGCGGCTGCCGCGTCGGCGGGAGAGCCCACGTTGCCGAGGACCTTCACGCGGTGGCCGTCCTTGAGGACGCCGACGCCGTTCCACACCGCCTTCTTGCCGGTGCCGGCCGCGCGGACCTTGCCGTCCGACTCGCGCACCTGACCGGTGTCGCCGTCGACCTCCAGTCCGGGGACGTCCAGAGCCAGCACGCCGCGGCACGCGACGACGGCCGGGATGCCGAGCGACCGCGCGAGGATCGCGGTGTGGGAGGTGGGACCACCCTCCTCCGTGACCAGCGCGAGGACCTTCGTCGGGTCGAGGCCGGCGGTGTCGGCGGGCGCAAGATCGCGCGCCACCAGCACGGACGGCGAGGTCAGGTCCGGTACGCCGGGAGCGGGCAGGCCCAGGAGCTCGGCGACCACGCGGTCGCGGACGTCCTGGACGTCGCGGGCGCGTTCGGCCATGTAGCCACCGGCGGCCTGCAGTGCGGCGATGAACTTCTGCGCCGCCTGGTACACCGCGCGGGCGGCGGGCAGCGACTCGTCGACGACGAGCTTCTCGGCGGACTTGATGAGCGACGGGTCGCCGGCCATCGCCGCCGTCGTCTCCAGAACGGCGCGGGCCTCGCCCTCGACGGTCTTCGCGCGCTCCATCAGGCGCTGCGCCACGACCTCGGTCGCGGGACGGATGCGGGAGGCCTCCATCTTCGTTTCCGCGGGTCGCGGACCCAGCGGAGGTTCGGGCAGGGCCTCTGCGACCCTCACCACGGGGCCGGAAGCCCGGCCGCTGCTGACACCGACACCGCTCAGCCGCGCGCTCGACATGGTCTAGACCATACCCTTCCACCGGGAACCGACGACATCACAGTCTGACTAATTCAGCGGCGGAATGCGGAACGCAGCGGAGGTGGTCGTCGTGGCGTAACGCAGAAGTGCGTCTCCATCGATCATGCGATACATCGTGTTCACAAACGTCCTGAGCTCACGCTGGTACGAGATGAACAGCAGGCCCTCCGCGTAGTTGTAAGAGCGGCGCAGCATCAGCCCGGCGCCCGCCGTCAACGGATGCGCCCGCCGCACGTGCGCGTCGGCCGGGATGACGTACTCACCGTCGGGGGTCTTTGCCGACAAATCGACCTCTTCGCCACCGGACAACGGCACGGCGTCGTGCTTGCGGCGCCCGAACACCCGTTCCTGATCGGCCACGGGCAACGCCGTGAACGCGGCGACGTCGAGCTTGATCCGGCGCACGACGGCGATGGTCGACCCGTCCGGCAGCCAGACCTCCCGGTCGAACTCCTCGGCGGTCTTGGGCACGACGATGCCGTCCTTGAAACCCAACCCGTTCGTGCGATCCGAGTGGCAGAACCCCTGTTCACGCCACCGCAGCCGCCCGTCGGGCCGCAGCCGCGAGGCCGCGTCCCGCACGGCTTCCCGATCGTCCCCGCAGATCTGCAGGAACAGCCGCCCGCCCAGCTCCTGCGGCCGGACGGCGTCGCCGGGGAACTCGGGCAACCCGTCGATCCCGTGCCCGAAGGTGACCGTCACCGACGAGCTGACCTGTGCGGACGGCGGACGAGCCGCGTCCCAGACGGAGATGTCGGCGTGCAGCTGCTGCGGCGTGGCGACACCCGGCTGCCGTTCTGGTGAACCGCAGCCGCCGAGCAGCCCGATGGCGGCAGCGCCGTACAGCAGACGGCGGCGTGAGAGCTGGACCACCGGGGCAGTGTGACAGTAGGCCGAACGGAGCAGTACGGTGACCGGCTGTGCGCGCTCCGTACACCCTTGCAGCAGTGCTCCTGGTCGCCGGATGCTCGTCGGCGGCGCAACCGAAGCTCGGTCCCGAGATCAACGTCCCGGCGCAGCTGAACACCATCCAGGCCGCCGTGGACGCGGCGCAGGAAGGCGCGACCATCCTCGTCGCTCCCGGCGTCTACAAGGAGACGGTGCAGGTGAGGACCAGGGGCCTCACGATCAGGGGAGCCCAGCGCGGCAGCGTGATCATCGACGGGGAGGTCAAGCGCACCAACGGGATCGTGGTGACTGCGCCGGACGTGTCGGTGCAGAACCTGACCGTCCGCAACCACACGCTCAACGGCGTGCTGATCACCGGACTGTCCGAGAACGGCGGGATGGGCCGCGGCAGCAACGGCTACACCAAGCTGGACACGCAGAAGTTCCCGCCGTTGCAGGGCTTCCGGGTCTCGTACGTGACGGCCAGCAACAACGCGTTGTACGGCATCTACGCGTTCGACGCCCAGCACGGCGTGATCGAGCAGAGCTACGCGAGCGGCAGCGCGGACTCCGGGTTCTACGTCGGTCAGTGCAAGCCGTGCGACATCGTCGTGCGCGGCAACGTCGCCGAGCGCAACGCCGTCGGCTACGAGGGCACGAACGCGTCCGGTCGGATGTACGTGCTGGGCAACAGGTTCAGCGGCAACCGCGTCGGCATGACCTCGAACTCCGACTACCAGGAGGCGTTCGTCCCTCAGGAGGACGCCACGTTCGTCGGCAACCTCGTCTCGGACAACTCCGAGGCGCTCTCACCGGCGCAGGCCGACGGGGCGTTCGGGCTCGGCGTGGGCATTGCGGGCGGCACGAAGAACCTGCTGTCTCGCAACCTGATCACCGGCAACCCCGGCACCGGCGTCGCACTCGGGTCGAGCGAGGACCTGCCGCCGGTCGACAACAGGTTCGACGACAACGTGATCGTCCGCAACGGCCAGGACGTGCTGTACGCGGCCACGAAACGCGCACCCGGCCGGAACAACTGCTTCGACGACCGCTGCTACGACGGGGTCGGCGAGCCTCTCCGCAACCCCGCGGCACCGCGCGGAATCCCGTTCAACCAGGTCGCCGCGCCGCCGGACCAGCCGGAGATGCCGAAGGACCCGTTGCCGGACAAGGCACCGAGCGTCGAGAGGTACGGCATGCCGACCGAGGAGCTGTTCGAAGACCGCGCGGCGGTGCGGTCGTGAGGAAGACAGTTCTCGTGCTCGCGCTGGCGCTGGTGGCCTGCGGTCCGACACCGCGCTCGTTGACGGTGGCAGAGGCAGAACGTCTGGCGCTGGTGCGGTTCGCCAACTACACGACCGGCGTCAGCGCGTTCACCGCGTCCGTGCCGTCGCCCGGCGGCAAACTCCTGCTGGACGGCCGGGTCGACTTCGTGAACCACCGCGGCAACGCGGACATGCGCACCGACGGCCGCGACGACGAGTTCTCCAAGGGCCTGCTGCAGTGGAACCTCGGCAGGGTGGCGTTCGCGGTGGCGCCGTCGGCCGACTGGCAGGTCCGCGAACTGCAGGAACGCGGCGCCGAACTGGACGGCGCGTTGCGGCTGCTGGTGAACCTGGGTGCGGACCGGCCGGAGAACGCCCAGCTGCTGCTGCAGAGCTCGGCGCGCTGGCTGCGTTCGGACAAGGTCGGCGACACGGCCGTCGACGTCTTCGAGGGCCCGAAGCAACAGAACGCCGCAGAAGCACGAGTGCGCTACTGGCTCGACTCCGACGGCAAGCTCCGCAGACTGGAGGCCAAGCTGGGCAACTCCGAGGAGCTCGCCGTCTTCGACTTCACCGGATCCGGTGGAACCGTGCAGGTCATCCTGCCGCTGGCGAGCTGACCTCGGCCGCGGTCGGGTAGGACGGCTGCGCGCCCGCCTTCGTGACGGACAGGGCGGCCACCTTCGCGGCGTACTTCGCGGCGTCGACGAGGGTGTCGCCCTCGGCGAGGCGTGCGGACAGCGCGCCCGCGAACGCGTCACCCGCGCCGGTCGTGTCCACCACCTCGGTGACCTCGATCGACGGCACCTCGGTGGTGCCTTCCTCGGTCACCACGGCCGCGCCGCGTGCGCCGAGCGTGACGACCGCGGACTTCGGACCCAGCTGCAGCAGACCCTCGAAGCCGGAGGCGAGCTGCGCGGCCTCGTGCTCGTTCACGATCAGCGTCGTGAGCTTCCCGAGCGTCTCGGCGGGGATCTCGGCGACGGGCGACAGGTTCAGCACCGTCCGCACGCCGGCCGCGTGTGCGACGTCGATCGCGTGGATCACCGTCTCCAGCGGCACTTCCAGCGAGCACGTGAGCACCTGCGCGCCGTCGAACGACACGGCGTCCACATCGGACGACGACACGTCCGCGTTGGCACCGGGCGAGACGACGATGGAGTTCTCGCCATCGGGAGTCACGGTGATGTACGCGATTCCCGTTGGCCGCTGGGAGGTCTTCACCAGCGAGGTGTCCACACCGGACGACTCCAGCGACTCGCGCAGCAGCGAGCCGTACCCGTCGCCGCCGAGTGCGCCGATCAACGCGACGGAGGCGCCGACGCGTGCGGCGGCAACGGCGGTGTTCGCGCCCTTGCCGCCGGGCAGCACGACGGTGTCGCCGCCGAGCACGGTCTCACCGCCGGCGGGCCGCCTGCCGACCTCGACCACGAGGTCGGCGTTGGCGGACCCGAGAACAAGCAGAGGCTTCGTCACTTCAGGAACTCTGCCACGTTCTGCTTGGTGATGACCTTGACCTCGACGTCCACGACCTGCTGGACGGGCTCGCCCTTCGCGGCCTTCACCGCCTGCTCGACGGCCTTGGAGCCGAGCAGCTTCGGCTGCTGGGCGACGGTGGCGACGAGCGTGCCGTCCTGGATCGCCTTCAGGCCGTCCGGCGTGCCGTCGAAGCCGACGACCATGACGTCCTTGCCGGCACGGGCACCGAGCGCCTTGATCGCGCCGAGCGCCATCTCGTCGTTCTCGGCGAAGATGCCCTTGATGCCGGGGTGGCCCTGCAACAGGTTCGTGGTCTCGTTGAGGGCCTTGGCGCGGTCGAAGTCCGCGACGGCGGTGGCGACGACCTTGATGTTCCCGCTGTTCAGGCCCTGCTCGAAGCCCTGACCGCGGTCACGCGACGCCGACGCGCCCGAGATGCCCTTGAGGTGCGCGACCTCGCCGGAGGTGGAGCGGCCGAGCTCGATGGCCGCGAGGCTGCCGCCCGACACGTTGTTGGAGGCGACCTCGGCGGCGACCTTGCCCTCGACCGAGCGGTCGACCGAGATCAGCGGGATGTTCGCCATCTCGGCGGCCTTGGCGGCTGGCGCGGACTGCTTGGAGTCGACCGGGTTCAGGATGATCGCCTTGACGCCCTGGGTGACGAGCGTCTGCACCTGGTTGACCTGGTTCGTCGCGTCGTTCTGCGCGTCGACCACGGTCAGCTTGGCGCCGAGCTTGTCCGCCATCTCCTGCGCGCCCTGCTGCAGCTCCACGAAGAACGGGTTGTTCAACGTGGACACCGCGAGGCCGATGGTGATGCCGCTGCCTCCGGACGCCCCTGTACCGCTGCACCCGGTCGCCAGAAGAGCTGCGGCACCGAGCGTCAGCGCGATCCGTCGGGTCACCTTCATTGGTGTCTTCCTTACCTGTTGCGGGATATCAGCGACGGCGAAGTGAGTCGAGCAACGCGGCGAGAGCGATCACCGCGCCGATGACGACCTGCTGCCAGAACGGCGGCACTTGCAGCAGGTTGAGGCCGTTGCGCAGGACGGCGAGCACAAGTGCGCCGACCAACGTCCCGGTGGCGCGGCCAACGCCACCGGACAACGACGCACCGCCGATGACGACCGCGGCGATGGCGTCGAGCTCGTAGCCGACCGCTGCCTGCGGACCGGCGGACCCGAGCCGTCCCGCGAGCACGAGGCCCGCGGCGGCGGCGAACAGGCCGGACAGGGCGTAGATCCACAGCTTCTGCCTGCGGACGTCGATGCCGCTGAGCTTCGCCGCTTCCTCGTTGCCGCCGATCGCGTACATGCGGCGGCCGAGGTTGGTGCGCGTGAGGATCAGGCCGGTGACGCCGAAGAACGCCAGCATCAGCAGCAGCGGCAACGGCAGGCTCGGCGCGAGGTTCGAGCCGAGGAACGTCACCAGGGCGTCGGTCTCGTGCGGCTGCCCTTCGGAGAACACCAGCGTGAGACCGCGGGCGACGCTCAGCATCGCCAGGGTGGCGATGAACGGCGGCAGCTTGCCGTAGCTGATCAACGCGCCGTTCACGAGACCGCACAACGCACCGACGACCAGGCCGAGCGGCCCGGCGGTGAGTGCGCCGACCATCGCTGCCAGCGCGGCGATGCTGCCGACGGACAGGTCGATGCCGCCCGCGACCACCACGAACGTCATGCCGAACGCCATGATCGCGATGACCGCGGCCTGAACGCCGACGTTGAGCAGGTTCTGCGCGGTGAGGAACGCCGGCTGCATGACCGCGATCACCACGGCGAGGACGAGCAGCCCCGCCAATGCGCCGTTCTCGCTGGCATAGCGTCGGATGCTGATCGTGCTCATGCTGAGATCTCCTGCACGGCGAGTGCCATCACCTGGTCTTGGGTTGCGCCCTTCGGCAGCTCACCGGCCACACGGCCGTGCGCCATCACGACGACGCGGTCGCTCATCCCGATCACCTCGGGCAGGTCGCTGGACACGAGCAGCACGCCCCGGCCCTGCGCGGTCATGCGGTTGATGAGCTCGTAGATCTCGACCTTGGCGCCGACGTCGACGCCGCGCGTGGGCTCGTCGAGGATCAGCACCTTCGGGTCGGCCAGCAGCCACTTGCCGATGACGACCTTCTGCTGGTTGCCGCCGGAGAGCTCCTTCACCGGCTGCTCGACGCGGCCCTTGATCCGGAGCTTGCCCGCGATGTCGTGCAGGCGCTTTTGGTCGCGGTTGGCGAGCGTCGCCAGCTCGAGGTTCTGGCCGACGGTCGCGGTGAGGACGAGGCCCTGGCCCTTGCGGTCCTCGGGGACGAGCCCGAGCCCCGCCTTGATCGCGGCCTGGACGTCGTTGCGCGGCACCCTCTTCCCGTCGACCTCGACGGTGCCGTAGTCGTAGCCGTCCACGCCGAACGCCGCTCGTGCGACCTCGGTGCGGCCGGCGCCGACCAGGCCGGCGATGCCGACCACCTCGCCCGCGTGGACCTCGATGTTGATGTCGCGGAACGCGCCGCGCCTGGTGAAGTTCTCCAGGCGCAGGAGCGGCTGTCCCGGACGCTGCTCGGCGCGCGGGTACTGCTCGTCGATCGGGCGGCCGACCATCAGCTCGATCATGTGCTGGGTGGTGGCGCGCGGTCCGAGGACACCGACGCTCCGCCCGTCGCGCAGGACGGTGATGCGGTCGGCGATGCGCTGGATCTCGTCCAGGTGGTGGGTGATGAAGACCAGGCCGACGCCGTTGTCGCGCAGCTGGGCCATGATCTCCAGCAGGCGGTCGGTCTCGGTGTCGGTGAGGACCGCGGTCGGCTCGTCGAGGATCAGCACGCCGGCGTTCTTGTCGAGCGCGCGGGCGATCTCGATCATCTGCTGCTGCGCGATGCCGAGGTCGCGGACCTTGGCGTTCGGGTCGACGCTCAGGCCGACGCGGTCGAGCAGCTCAGGTGCGCGGCGGCGCATCTCGGCGCGGTCGACGAAACCGAACCTGCGCGGCAACCGGTTGAGGAACAGGTTCTCCGCGACGCTGAGCTCGGGGACGAGCGCGAGCTCCTGGTGGATCACGGCGAGGCTGGCCTTGCCCTCGATGGTGCCCGCGTCGGGGCCGTGGATGCCCGCGAGGACCTTGACCAGCGTGGACTTGCCGGCGCCGTTCTCGCCGAGCAGGACGTGGACCTCGCCCGCGTTGATGTCGAGGTCGACGCCGTCCAGCGCCTTGGTCGTGCCGAAGTGCTTGGTGATGCCGCGGGCGGTGATCAAGGTCTTCACAGCTCTGCCTCCCCGCACGAGCCGCGCAGCACGAGCTTCGCGGTGAGACGGACGTCGTCGGGCTGCCGGCCGTCGATCAGCGCGAGCAGGCTGCGGGCGGCGGCACGGCCCATCTCGACGGTCGGTTGCGCGATGACCGTGATCGGCGGGTCCAGCAGCGGGAACCACGGCTGGTCGTCGAAGACCGCGAGCGCGATGTCGTGCGGGATCTGCAGACCGCGGGCCCTGATCTCGCCCAGGGCGCCGAGGCCCATCAGGTTGTCCATCGCGACCAGCGCGGTGGCGCCGTCGTCGATCAGCTTGGCGGCGGCCTGGCTGCCACTCTCCTGCCGGAAGTCACCGTGCACGACCTGCGCGGCGCCGCCGAGGGCACCGATGAACACGTCGCTGCGTTCTCTCCCGGTGGAGGTGTCCGGCGGACCCGCTATCACTCCGACGCGGGTGTGGCCGGCGCCGACGAGCCGCCGGGCGAGCGCGGTCAATGCCTCGCTGCCGTCGGCGCGGACGACGGGGCATGTGGCGCCCCTGACCGTCCGGTCGAGCAGGACGAGCGGAACGCCACCTGCGCTCACTTCGCGGACCAACTCAGGGTCGTCGGTCGCGGGGCACAGCAGGAGGCCGTCCACCCGGCGGTCGAGCAGGGTGCGCACGTACGTCGCTTCCTGCTCGGCGCTCTCGTCGGCGTTCCCGATCACGACGCAGTAGCCGTGTGACCGGGCTTCGTCCTCGACCGCTCTCGCGATCTCGGCGAAGAAGGGGTTCAGCAGGTCGCTGATGACCAGACCGAGGGTCTGGGTGCTCGTGGTCCTGAGGGATCGCGCAAGGGCGTTGGGCCGGTAACCGAGCGCCTCGATCGCGGCAAGCACCCGCTCACGGGTCTCGGGAGTCGGCGCGGCATGGCCGTTGAGCACGCGCGACACGGTGGCCGTGGAGACGCCGGCGTGCTGCGCGACGTCCTTCATGGTCGTCACGAGGGCGTAGTTAATCGATTACACATGTATGTAGTCAAGCCGGATGAGTAGGTGTACGGATGTCACCGGGCGTGTCCTGCCTCACCCTGATCACATGGACGGACAGGACCGCCTCGGGTACGAGCAGCGCCTCGCGCTGGAGCTCGCGGCCATCGGGCAACGGCTGGTGACGATCAGCTCGGAGATGCGGGAGCACTCGGCTTCGGTCGCGACCGCACCACCGCCTGCTCCGGAGCCGGTCGTGGCTCCTCCCGTCCCGGCGCCCACCCCACCGCCGAGCCCGTGGGCTCAGCCACACGCGGGGCCCCCGCGTCCTCCAGTGGAGTACGAAAGCTCCCCGCGTACTCCAGCGGGTGAGCCGCAGCAGCCGTGGCCGCAGGCTCAGCAGGCGTGGCCCCCGCCGCAGGCTCAGCAGCCGTGGCCGGTGCAGCCTCCGCCGCCGCGCGAGACGTTGTTCGAGAAGCTCGGCAAGGACGGCGCCGGGTCGAAGCTGCTGGCCTGGGTCGGTGGCGCGATCACCGTGCTCGGTTTCGTGCTGCTGCTGATCCTCGCCATCCAGCGCGGCTGGCTCGGCCCGATGCCGCGCGTGATCGGCGGTGCCGTGTTCAGCGGCGCGCTGGTCGGCATCGGCATGTGGCTGCACCGCAACCCGACCGGTCGCACCGGGGCGTTCGCTCTGGCCGCCACCGGTTTCGCCGGTCTCTACCTCGACGTCATCGCGGCCACCAGCCTGTACGGCTACCTGTCTCCTGGCATCGGCCTCGTGGTCGGGCTCGGTGTCGCGGCGGCTGGTGTCGTGCTCGCGCTGCGCTGGGACTCGCAAACGCTCGCGGTCGGTGTCGTCGCAGCGTGCGCCATCTGTTCGCCGATCTTGACCGAGGGCTTCACCGCCCTTCTCGTCGGCTTCCTGCTGGTGCTGAAGATGGCCAGCACGCCGGTCCAGATCCGGCGCAACTGGCCGGGTCTCGCGGTCGCCGGTGGCTTCCCGCCGATCTTCGCCTCGCTGGTCATGACCGCGATGACGATCCCGGCCGAGTTCGACAGGACCGTGGTCGTGCTCGCCGGGGTGACGACCCTCGTCGGCATCGCCGTGGCGCTGCTGACGATCCGCAAGCGCCCGGACGACGTCGTCGCGGTCGCGCTGATCGCCGGCTCGGCACTGCCTGCCATGTTCGCGACGACGTTGCTGGAGAAGACTTCGGCCTCCCTGCTCGCCGGGGCGGTCGCGGCGGTGCTGCTGGCGATCTGGATGGTGCCTGACCTGCCGAAGGCGTTCACCACGGCGGCCGGCGCGACGGGCATGCTCGCGTTGTTCCAGACGACGGTGATCGCGCTCGACGGCAACGTGCGCTCGGCGATCGTGCTGGCGGAGGCCGTGCTGCTCGCGTTCCTCGCTGCGCAGCTCAACAAGCGCAGCGCGCTGGTCGGCTCGATCGCGTTCGGTGCCGTCGGGTTCCTGATGGCGATCGGGTTCGCCGTGCCGCTCACGTGGCTGGTGGAGGAACCCCGGTACGTCACCGTCACCACCGGCGACTACGCGGCCGGTCTGATCACCGCCGTGGTGCTGGGCGTGTTCGCGGCGACCGTTCCGTGGGCCGCGCTGAAGATGCGGGTGCTGCGCGAACCGGCCAAGCACCCGTTCCCGTGGGTCCTTTCCGGACTCGTGCTCCTCTACGGCGCGGCGGGTGCGGTGCTGTGCGCGGCGCTGCTCGTGTCGCCGGACGAGACCGGATTCCTCTTCGGACACTCGGTGGTCACCGTGTCGTGGACGATCGCCGCGTTGTTCTTGCTGGTCAAGGGAATCAACAACAAGGCGTTGCGGATCTCCGGGCTGATCCTCGTCGGCGCGGCGGTGGTGAAGCTGGTGACGTTCGACCTGGCCGCTTTGGACGGTGTCGCCCGTGTGCTGGCGTTCCTCGGCGCCGGTCTGGTCCTGCTGACCGCCGGCACCAGGTACGCAAAGTTGGTCGCCAGCGCGAAGACTCCGGAGTAGTACTACGACAAGGCAAAGATTTCGCTCGACCGGGTGACGGAAGTAGATCGAAAGCACCCGGAAGTGGTCCCATCGGGCGTATGGCAAAGCCACGCCTCGTGGCCGCGGTTCTAGCGCTCTCAGCGGCCATCGCGGCGATGGGTGTCGGACAACGGCACGACTTCACGACCACCTCGGCAGCGGCGGCTACGCGCGCGTACGTGGTGGGCAAGAGCGGGCTCGTCCAGGTCGTCGACACCAGAACCGGCACGGTCCTCGCGCACGCCGACACGGCGGGCCGCGCGACGGGCCTCGCCGTGTCGCCGGACGGGCGGCGGGTCTACGTGGTCAACGGGTGGACGGGTGCGGTGACCGAGGTCGACCCGGACACCGGTGCGGTCGTCGACAGGCTGTTCACGCAGGTCCAGCTCTCGCAGGCGGCGATGCGCCCGGACGGCCGGCGCCTCTACGTCTCGGCGAGCGGCAGCATCGCGGTGATCGACCCGGAGCACTTCCGGGTCGTCGCCGCGGTCAAGGTGCCCGGCCAGCCGCAGGGCCTCGCCGTCCACCCGAACAACCAGGTGCTCTACGTCGCCAACGCCCAGGACGGCACGGTCGGCATCATCGACACGGCGACGGCGTTCCAGACCTCGACCGTGCAGGTCGGCGGGCTGCCGCAGCACCTCGCGATCTCGCCGGACGGCAAGCGCATCTACGTGAGCGGCATGAGCCTCGGCGAGAAGACACCGGGCACCCTGTCGGTGATCGACACGACCACGAACCAGGTCGTCGGCACGCTGGCCGTCGGCAGGGGAGCGGGCAGCATCGCCGTGACGCCGGACGGCTCGACGGTCTACCTGACCCTGCCGAAGGAGAGCTCGGTCGTCGTGGTCGACACGGCGACCATGACCGTGCGCGAACGTTTGCCGTTCAACACTCCCAGCGTCGCCATCGCGCCAGGCGACCCGAGGGTTTTCCTTGCGACCGGGACGACAACGACCGTGCTGGACAGTTCGAACACGGTGCTCGCCACGTACCGGATGCGTTCGGGCGAGCTGGACGAGGCGAGGCCGCGCCAGTTCGACGCGGCCGTGATCGCCTTCCCGCCCGGTCAGCCGACCGCGACCGGCTTGCGCAGCTCGTCGTCGAAGTCGTCCCATTCGTCGACCGGCTCGTCGTGAAGCGCGAGCCGCTCCTGGATCCGCTTGAGCGGACCGGGTGACCACCACGCGGCGTTGCCCAGCAGCTTGAGCACGGCCGGCACGAGCAGCATCCGGACGACGGTGGCGTCGAGCGCCAGCGCGAGGATCATGCCGACACCGACGAACCGCATCATCGCGACCTGCGAGAACGCGAACGCGCCGGTGACCAGGATCAGCAGCAGCGCGGCCGAGGTGATCACGCGGCCGGTCTTCGCCAGACCGGTCGTGACGGCTTCCTCGGTGGTCGCGCCCTGACCGCGGGCCTCGACCATCCTGCTGAGGAGGAAGACCTCGTAGTCCGTCGACAGGCCGAACACGATGGCCGCCATCAGCACGACGATGCCGGACTCGAGCGGCCCGGGCGTGACGCCGAGCAGGTCGGCTCCGTGGCCCTCCTGGAAGATCCACACCAGCACGCCGAACGTCGCGGACAACGACAGCGCGCTCATGATCACGGCCTTGATCGGCAGCACGACCGAGCCGAACGCCAGGAACATCAGGATCAGCGTCGCGCCGACCAGCAACGCGATCATCAACGGCAGCTTGTCCGCGATGGCGTCGAGCGAGTCCGTGACGATGGCCGTGTTGCCGCCGACGAGGACCTCGGAGTTCGGCGGAGGCGTGAGTGCCCGGACGTCCTTGAGCGCCTGCTTCGACTCCGCGCTCAACGCGTCGTGCTCCAGCCCCGCGGACGCGGACGTGACGCCCTTGCCGGAGCCCGTCGGCTGGACGTCCCCGACGCCGGTGACGTCCTTGACCTTGCCCAGGTACTCCTGGACCGCTGCCTGGTCGCCGCCCTTGACGACGATCTTGAGGCCGGTGTTGGAGAGAGCGGAGAAGTTCTGGTTGATGTTCTCGGTGGCCACGCGCACGGCGTTGCCCTCGGGCAGCACCTTCTCGGTGACCTGGCCGAACTGCACGTTCAGGAACGGCGCGCCGAGAGCCGCGAGCACCGCGATCAGGGGGATGGCGAACAGCAGCGGCCGCTTCATGACCTTGCCGCTCAGGCTGCGCCAGCCGCGCTCGCTCGGCTCCTTCTTGCGCCACGGCATCGCGAGCTTGTCGACCCGGTGCCCGAGCACGCCGAGCAACGCGGGCAGCAGCGTGAGGGACACCAGCGCCGCGATCGCGACCGACGACATGCCGCCGTACGCGAGGGACTTCAGGAAGCCGTGCGGGAAGAGCAGCAGTCCGGCCAGCGCGATGACCAGCAACGTCGCGCTGAACACCACCGTGCGACCGGCGGACGCGACGGTCCGGCCCACCGCCTGTTCGGTGGTGCGGCCCTGGGCGAGCTCCTCGCGGAACCGGCCGACCATGAACAGGCCGTAGTCGATCGCCATGCCCAGACCCAGCAGCGACGCGACGTTGACCGCGAACGAGTTGACGTCGGTGAAGATCGCGATGCCGTGCAGCACGCCCAGCGCACCCATGATCGCGAGCCCGCCGACCACCACGGGCAGGCCGGCGGCGACGAGCCCACCGAAGATGATCACGAGCAGCAGCAGGACCAGCGGCAACGAGAACATCTCGGCCCGCGTCAGGTCCTCCTGCGACATGTCGTTGATGGCCTTCTGGGTGGGCACGAGCCCACCGACCTGCTGGGTGAAGCCGTCGACGGGGAGCTGCTTCTGGATCTCCTCGAACTGCTTGATCTGCTCGTTCGAGTCACCGCTGCTCAGCGTGATGGCGACGAGCGCCTGCTGCTTGTCGTCCGACGGCACCGGCCCGACGGCCTTGAGCACGTCGTCCTTGGGGAATCCGCTGATGTGGTCGGCGATCTTCTTGAGCTCGAGCGGGTTGGCGAAATCGCCGCGATAAATGACGATCACGTCACCGTTCTGCCGCCCGAACGCCTCCTCGGCTACCTTGTCGGCCCGCGCCGCCTCACTGGAAGGAGCCTCGTAACCACCCTGGCTGAGCTTGTCGAACACGCCCAAACCCCACACACCGCCGAGCACGGCGAGCAGTACGGTCGCGATCAACACCACCCACCGGCGGCGATATGCGATTGATCCCCACTTCGCGAACATCGACGACGGCCTCCTGGGTTACCGTGCTGTGAATCCCGTGAACTCTTGTAAACACCGTTCACTAAAACCGTACGGGGCGGTGGACGAGGTCTACAACCCGATGGAGTGACATATGACCGAGGCCACTCGCCGAGAACGGCTTCGCGCTGAGACCGAGCGTGAGATTCGGCAGGCGGCCCGCGCCCTTTTGGTGGAACGCGGCCGCGACGCAGTGACCCTGCGTGCGATCGCACGCGAACTGGGCATCACCGCACCGGCGTTGTACCGCTACTACGACTCGCACGAGGCCCTGCTGCGCCAGCTCTGCGACGACATCTGCGCCGACATGGCAGCCGTCCTCTACGCAGACCTCGCCGCCGACACGACGGGCCAGGTGGGCTGCCAGGTCAGGGCCGTGTGCCGAAGCTTCCGCCGCTGGGCGCTGGCCCACCCGCAGGAGTTCGCACTGGTCTTCGCCTCACCCCGGGACCCGCTGGGAGCAGACCAGTTCGGCTCGGTGTTCCTGTCGCTGGCCGGTCGGCTGATCGCCTCGAACCTGGTGGCCAACCACGCGGACGACGAGGTGCCCGAGGTGCTGCACGAGGACCTGGTGAGGTTCCAGCGGGTGCTGATGGACGCGGTGTCGGTGCACGGCGTTGTTGTCGAGGACTCCGTCCTCAACCTCGGGAAGATCTACCACGTGGTGCAGTCGTGGGTGCGGCTGTACGGGCACGTGGCGCTGGAGGTGTTCGGGAGGTTCCCGTTCGCGGTGAGCAACCCGGAGCCGATGTTCGACAGCATGCTGGATCAGATGCTGACGGACATCGGGTTCCAGGAGAACACCGAAGCTTAGCTGTTTGGCGCGAAAAGCACGTTCGGGCCATCTATCGGCCCGAACGTGCTTTCGCGCCAAACAGGGAGAGCTACAGGACCACGTTCACCAGGCGGCCCGGCACCACGATCACCTTGCGCGGCTCGCCACCGGCGACCAGCTCGGCGATCTTCTCCTCGGCCAGCGCCGCGGCCTTGATCTCGTCCTGCGAGGCAGAAGCGGAGACCACGACCCGCGAGCGGACCTTGCCGTTGACCTGGATCGGGTACTCGACGGTGTCCTCGACCAGGTACTGCTCGTCGGCGACGGGGAACGGGCCGTGCGCCAGCGAGTCGGTGCGGCCCAGCCGGGACCACAGCTCCTCGGCCACGTGCGGGGCCTGCGGGGCCAGCATCAGCACCAGGGGCTCGGCCAGCGCGCGGGGGGTGCCGGACGCGTAGTGCTTGGTGACGTAGTTGTTCAGCTCGATCAGCTTCGCGCCCGCCGTGTTGTAGCGCAGGTTCGCGTAGTCGTCGTGGACGCCGGCGATGGTCTTGTGCAGCAACCGCAGCGCCTCGACGGACGGCTCCTCGTCGACGATGCGCAGCGAGCCGTCGGTCTCGTCGACCAGGTTGCGCCACAGACGCTGCAAGAACCGTTGCGCGCCAACGACGTCCTTGGTCGCCCACGGCCGTGACACGTCCATCGGGCCCATGGACATCTCGTAGAACCGGAAGGTGTCGGCGCCGTACCGTTCGCACATCTCGTCCGGCGTGACGACGTTCTTCAGGCTCTTGCCCATCTTCCCGTACTCACGGCGGACTTCTTCGCCGTTGTAGAAGTACCTGCCGTCTTCCTCGACGACCTCGTCCGCCGGCACGTACACGCCGCGCGGGTCGACGTACGCGTACGCCTGGATGTAGCCCTGGTTGAACAGGCGGCGGTACGGCTCGTCGCCTGTCAGGTGGCCCAGGTCGAACAGGACCTTCTGCCAGAAGCGCGAGTACAGCAGGTGCAGCACCGCGTGCTCGACGCCGCCGATGTACAGGTCGACGCCGCCGGGGTCGGTCGGGCCGTGCTCGGCCGTGCGCGGGCCCAGCCAGTACTTCTCGTTCTCCGGGTTGACGAACCTCTCGGTCTCGACCGGGTCGACGTAGCGCAGCTGGTACCAGCACGAACCCGCCCAGTTCGGCATGGTGTTCGTGTCGCGGCGGTACGTCTTGACGCCGTCGCCCAGGTCCAGCTCGACGGTGGTCCATTCAACAGCGCGCGACAGCGGCGGCGACGGCTCGGTGTTCGCGTCCTCCGGGTCGAACGTGCGAGGGGAGTAGTCGTCGACGTCCGGCAGCTCGATCGGCAGCATCGACTCCGGCAGCGCGATGGCGGTGCCGTTCTCGTCGTAGACGACCGGGAAGGGCTCGCCCCAGTAGCGCTGACGGCTGAACAGCCAGTCGCGCAGCTTGAACTGGACGGTGCCGTGGCCGTGGCCGTTCTCCTCCAGCCACCCGATGATCGTCTTCTTGGCCTCGTCGATCGCCATCCCGTCCAGGAACCCGGAGTTCACCGCGGGGCCGTCGCCCGTGAAGGCCTCGCCCTCGAAGTCCGCAGGAGGCTGGACCGTGCGGATGATCGGCAGGTCGAACTTCTTCGCGAAGTCCCAGTCGCGCTGGTCCTGGCCGGGGACGGCCATGATCGCGCCGGTGCCGTAGCCCATCAGCACGTAGTCGGCGATGTAGACGGGGATCTGCTGGCCGTTCACCGGGTTCGTGGCGTACGCCCCGATGAAGACGCCGGTCTTCTCCTTGTTCTCCTGACGGTCCAGTTCGGACTTCAGGGACGCCGCGCGCCGGTACGCGGCGATGTCTGCCACGCGATCGGGCGTCGCAATCTGGTCCACCAGCTCGTGTTCCGGTGCCAGGACCATGTAGGTCGCGCCGAACAACGTGTCCGGACGGGTCGTGAAGACCTCAATGTTCTCGTCTCCCACCGCGAATCGGACACGGGCACCATGCGAGCGCCCGATCCAGTTGCGCTGCATGGCCTTGACCTTGTCCGGCCAGTCCAGCCGGTCCAAGTCGTCGATCAGCCGATCCGAGTACGCGGTGATGCGCATCATCCACTGGCGCAGGTTCTTCCTGAACACCGGGAAGTTGCCACGCTCACTGCGACCGTCTGCGGTGACCTCTTCGTTCGCCAGCACAGTACCCAGTCCGGGACACCAGTTGACGGGCGCCTCCGACAAGTAGGCCAGCCGGAATTCGCCCAAGATCCTTTGCTGGTCGGCAAAAGACAGCTCAGACCACTTGCGACCGTCCGGAACGTCCCGCTCGCCAGACTCGAACTGCGAGATCAACTCGGCGATCGGACGAGCCTTGCCCGCATCCGCGTCGTACCAGGAGTTGAAGATCTGCAAGAAGATCCACTGGGTCCACTTGTAGTACTCGGGGTCGATCGTCGAGATGCGGCGACGCTCGTCGTGGCCCAGCCCCAGCCTGCGGATCTGGCGCAGGTACGTGTTGATGTTGTCTTCGGTGGTCTTGCGCGGGTGCTGGCCGGTCTGCACCGCGTACTGCTCGGCTGGCAGGCCGAACGCGTCGAAGCCCATGGTGTGCAGCACGTTGCGGCCGTTCATGCGGTGGTACCGCGCGAAGACGTCCGTGCCGATGAAGCCCAGCGGGTGGCCGACGTGCAGGCCGGCACCGCTCGGGTACGGGAACATGTCCTGCACGAACAGCTTGTCCGCGGGAACGTCACCCTTGAGCGCGCCGACCGGGTTCGGCGCGTGGTAGGTGCCGTGCTCCTCCCAGTACTGCTGCCACCGCTTCTCGATCTGGTTCGCCAGCTCGGCGGTGTAGCGGTAGGCGGGGATCTCCGCCGCGTCCGTGCTCATTTCAACGTCCCTCTCACGTCTGTTCCTGCCCCTGACATGACGAAACCCCCAGCCCAGAGAGGGCATGGGGGCTGCCGCGCCGACCGTCTCGCGATCAGGTCTGCGCGGCTAGATAAGGAGCAGGCGGGCCGTGCTCATGTCGTCAACGGTATCAGCGCACCGCAAGCGCGATGAACTGGGTGACCTGGGTCGCGTTGAAGTTGTCGTCGGAGACCAGCCACAACGTGCCGTCGGGGCCCCAGGCCATGCCCTCCAGGTTGTCGACCTTGCTCACTGCGAAGGTGCCGATGTCGGCGAGCAGGTGCTTCCTGTTCTGCTGCGGCCGGTACTCGAACAGGCGGACCTCGTTGCCGAGCGTCGGGCTGAACGACCGTTCCAGCACCAGGTAGACGCCGGGCGACTTCTCCAGGATCGCCGTGACGCCGGTGCTCGCGTCCGGGGCGAACAGCGGTTCCTGCTGGTAGCGGTACTGGGCGACGACCTGGCCGGTGCGCGTCTCGACGACGACTCTGGACACCGCGCCCTTGGTCGTCGTCGCGGGCGGGCCGTCCTGCAGGAGCGGGCCTTCGACGGCGGTCACGACCAGGCTGCCGCCGAGCGCGAACGTGAGGCCTTCGAACGCCTGGTTCTGCCGAGGGCCGGACTCCGGCTTCATCTTGAGGTCGTCAGGTGTGGGCAGACCGCGCTCGAACGAGCCGTCCGGCCGGCTGAACTGCACCGACGGGTCGATGAGCGTGGTGGACGTGCGCTCGCCCTCCTGGCTCCACAGCAGGTCACCTGTCCACTTGTCGACACGGATGTCTTCCGGGTCGACGGTGCCGGGTGCGTACGGGCCGTTGGGTCCCACGAGAGAGTGGACATCGGTGAACTCGACGCCCTTGCGTGAGAGCTTGCCCTCGTAGAACCGGGGCGCCACGCGGTCGTCGCTGATCAGGATCCACTTGCCGGTGCGGCGGTCGTAGTCGAGGCCGGAGATGCCACCGACAGTCGTACCACCCACGACCAGGCCCTTCGGCACGACGTGTTCGGCGAGGAAGCGAACTTCGGGGTTGTGCGCCTGTGCGGGAGTCGCGCACAGACCGAGCAGCACGGGGACGAGCAGGAGTCGTCTGAGCATGGCGCACAGCACACCTGGCCGGGGTGACTGGCAGGTGAACTGAGGATCCGGCTTACCCTCATGGGGTGAACATCGTGCTGTCGGTCGTCCTGGGTCTGCTCGGCGTCGCTCTCGGCGCGGTTGGTCTGCTGGGTCTGCAGGGCAAGCTGCGGCGCAACCGCTTCGTCGGCGTGCGCACGGCGGCGGCTCTGCGCGACGAGGAGACGTTCGCCCTGGCCAACCGCGTCGCCGGGGTGCCGAACGTCGCGGCCGGTGCCGTGGCGATCGTGTCCGGCGCGATGTCGTTCGTGATGGCCGACCTGGCCGTCACCGCTGGGATCATCGGACTGGTCGGCGCGCTCGGCATCGCCTTCGCGGGCGGGATCGCGGGAAGCCGGGCGGCGGCGCTGGTGCCGGAGCCGGTCAAGCCCAAGGGCTGCGGTGGCTGCGCCTGCGGTGGTGGCGGCTGCTCCCCGCTCGCCGGGCTGTAGCCCGACGTTTCACGTGAATCAGTTCTCCCGAACGTCCTTGGGGTAGGTCGACAGCAGCGCCAGCGGCATGCCCTGTCGGCGCAGCACCCGGCCCCACAGGTCGACGTTCGCGCCCACCAGCACGTCGTCGGCCAGTCCTGTCACGACGATCCAGTCGCCGCGGTCGATCTCGTTCGCGAGCTGGCCCTCTCCCCACCCCGCGTAGCCCGCGAACACCCGCAGGCCGCGGACCAGCGGCATCAGGTCGTCCGGCTCGGCGTCCAGGTCGATCAACGCGACCGGGCCCTGCACTCCGACCAGGCCCTCCACCTTGGACGGGTCGGTGCCCGCCTTCAGGGCCGCCAGGCACAGCGCCGTCTTCTGCTCGACCGGGCCGCCGATGTAGATGCACTGCGGCTTCGTCACGTGCGAGCCCCACGGCGGCAGCACGTCGAGCACCGCCACCTCGGAGGGGCGGTTCAGGACGACGCCGAGGGTTCCCTCGGGGCGTTGGTCGATGATGTAGACGACGGTGCGCGTGAAGTTCGGGTCGTTCAGGCTCGGGGCGGCAACCAACAGGGAGCCTGGCTCGACCTCGGCATCGGGACGCACGTCACCATGAAATCATCCGTGATCGTCGGAACAACTCAGGGCCGCGCCCCGTTAGACTTAACTGTCGGATGTCTTTGTGTCCCCCGGGCTCAACAGACAACCGCCTTCGCGGAATACCGTACGGCTGGAGCCGCGTAGTGCACCGCGCCGTGAGGCGACCTGGCATCCGATCCAGGGGAGCCGGACCGTGAGGTCCGGCTTTCGTGGTTTTCACGGCACCGCGCATAGAGTGCAACGGTGACAACGGTTGCGGTGGAGAAGCACCACTGGGGATCACGCCGGTTCCTCGGCATCCCCGAGTACCGCAGACTCCTCGCGACCCGCCTCGCCTCGCAGTGGGGCGACGGACTCTTCCAGGCCGGGCTCGCCGGCGCTGTGCTCTTCAACCCCGAACGACAGGCCGATCCGCTGGCCATCGCGGCCGGGTTCGCGGTGCTCCTGCTGCCGTACTCGCTCGTCGGACCGTTCACGGGCGCGCTGCTCGACCGGTGGGACCGCAAGAAGGTCATCGTCGTCGCGAACGTCGCGCGCGCCACGTTCGTCCTGCTCACGGCCGCGGCGGTCGGGGCGGGGCTGAGCGGGCTGCCGCTCTACGTGTCCGCCCTCGTCGTCATGGGCATCGGCCGGTTCGTCGGGTCGGGGCTGAGCGCGTCGCTGCCGCACGTCGTTCCCGAGGATCACCTGGTCGAGGCGAACGCGCTGGCCACGACGGCCGGGGCGATCATGGCCGTGATCGGTGCCGCGTGCGCGATCGGGTTCCGCACGATCCTCGGTGCCGGGGACGGCGGCTCGGGGTGGACCACGAGCATCGCCGTCGTCGGGCTGCTGCTCGGCGCGTTCATCGCCAGCCGGTTCAGGGCGGGCGTGCTCGGGCCGGACGAGGTCGACGAGCCGCACAACGCGTTCAAGGCCGTCGCGCGCGGTCTGCTGGACGGCGGCAAGGCCACCCTGCACACCCCGAGCGTCACGGCCGGGCTCGCGGCACTGCTCGCGCACCGCGCCGGGTTCGCCATCAGCCTGATGGTCACGCTGCTGCTGATGCGCTACAGCCTCGAGGACGTCGGCATCCTCAAGGCCGGCATCGGCGGGCTCGGCGAGGTCGCCGTCGCGGGCGGTGCGGGCATCCTGCTCGCAGGCGTCCTGACCGACCGCATCGTCGACAGGTTCGGCACCTCCCGCACGATCTGCGGCGCGTTGATCCTCGCCGCCGTCGCACAGGTCGGGCTCGGGTTGCCGATGACGCTGCCGACCATCCTGATGGCCGGTTTCGTGGTCATCTTCGCCGGTCAGGTCGTCAAGCTCTGCGTGGACACCGCGGTGCAGCACGACGTCGGCGACGAGGTGCGCGGCCGGGTCTTCGCCCTCTACGACACCCTCTTCAACGTCACGCAGGTCACCGCGGTGACCATCACCGCGACGGTGGTCCCCCTGCACGGGCGCTCGCCCGGCCTCATCATCACCGCCGCCGTCCTCTACCTGATCGGCGTGGGCGCCTACCTGCTGCTCCTAGCGCGGAAACGGCAGGTGCAGCATTCCGGCCTCGTGCGCGAAGACGACAGCGGCCACCCGGTCGGTTAGATCCAGTCGCCGCAGGATCTCCGCCACCTCGTCGGCCACCCGTTGCTGTGCGAAACCGAGCACGCGCGCGATCTCGTGGTCGGCGTGACCTCGCGCGAGACACCTCAGCACGGCCCGTTGGTCGTCGGTCAGCACGCCCAGGTCGTTTGCGGCAGGACCAGCGGAAAGTCCCCAAGTGAACATCTGCATCACCCCCATGAGCAGTACCCATGGTGCCTCCCCGCGCTGACGCTTCGCTAACGCGGGGATTCCATTCGCTCACGATGAGTCACGAAGCAGGTGGTGTGATGCCCTGCTCGCGTGCCCAGCCGAGCAACGCGGCCTCGGCCTCGTCGCGGTCCAGCGGCCCCTTGTCGAGCCTGAGCTCCTTGAGGAACTTCCACGCGGCACCGACCTGCGGGCCCGGCGGAAGGCCGAGCAACTTCATGATCTCGTTGCCGTCGAGGTCCGGCCGTACGCGTGCGAGGTCCTCTTCGGCCGCAATGCGCGCGATGCGCTCCTCAAGAGAGTCGTACGTCCGGCGCAGCAAGTTCGCCTTGCGCTTGTTCCTGGTCGTGCAGTCGGCACGGACGAGCTTGTGCAGGCGAGTCAGCAGGTCACCCGCGTCGGTCACGTACCGGCGCACGGCCGAGTCGGTCCACTCGCCGTTGCCGTAGCCGTGGAAGCGCAGGTGGAGGTAGACGAGCTTGGCGACGTCCTCGGTGATCTCCTTCGAGTACCGCAACGCCCGCAAGCGCTTGCGGACCATCTTCGCGCCCACGACCTCGTGGTGGTGGAACGAGACGCCGCCGCCGGGCTCGAACTTCCTGGTCGCCGGCTTGCCGATGTCGTGCAGGAGGGCCGCGATCCGGAGCACCAGATCGGGTGAATGATCAACATCTTCAAGATCAATTGCCTGCTCGAGCACAACCAGCGAGTGGTGGAAGACGTCCTTGTGCTGATGGTGTTCGTCGATTTCCAGCTTCATGGCCGTGAGCTCTGGCAACACGATGTCTGCCAGGCCGGTCTCGACCATGAGCTCGATGCCGCGGCGCGGGTGCGCGCCGCACAGGAGCTTCGAGAGCTCGACCTGCACGCGCTCCGGCGTGATGCGGGTGAGTTCGCCTGCCATCGACCGCATCGCCTCGACCACCCGCGGCGCCGCGGTGAAGCCGAGCTGGGAGACGAACCGCGCGGCGCGCAGCATGCGCAACGGGTCGTCGCCGAACGACTCCTGCGGGGTCGCCGGCGTGTCCAGCACGCCGTCACGGGCGGCCTGCAGGCCTCCGGTCGGGTCCACGAACTCGCGGGCCGCGATGTCGAACGCCATCGCGTTGACCGTGAAGTCGCGGCGGACCAGGTCGCCGTCGATGGTGTCGCCGAACGTCACGTCGGGGTTGCGGGTGACACCGTCGTAGACGTCCGCGCGGAAGGTCGTGATCTCGATGATCTCGCCCTTCTTGGACGCACCGACCGTGCCGAACGCGATGCCGGTGTCCCACTGCGCGTCGGCCCAGCCGCTCAGCAGCTTCTGGATCTCGGCAGGCCGGGCGTCCGTGGTGAAGTCGAAGTCGTTCGTCGGGCGGCCCAGCACGGCGTCGCGCACACTGCCACCTACGAGGTAGAGGCGCTTGCCCTCGGCGGTGAACCGAGCGGCGAGCTCAGCGACGACTGGTGTGATGGCGGGCTGTTCCACCACCGCATTCTGCTGGAGCGATCGAGACACGAGAAACCAGCGTACTTAAGGTTCGTAAGTACGATCGGCCGTATGCCCCCGTCAGCCGCACGTTCCCCAGCTCCCAAGCCGGGGCGCAGGAAGAGGCGCCGGGGCCGGAGGCTCAAGACCGTCGACGAGACGTCGGCGGGTGGCCTGGTGCTCGACGGTGAGCAACGGGCGGCGGTGATCGGAAGACTTGACCGGCGAGGCCGGTTGCTGTGGTCTTTGCCCAAGGGTCACATCGAGGCCGGCGAGACCGCGGAACAGACCGCGGTGCGTGAGGTCGCCGAGGAGACCGGTATTCATAGCAGGGTGCTGCGCCCGTTGGGGTCGATCGACTACTGGTTCGTCGCTGACGACCGCCGGGTGCACAAGACGGTTCACCACTTCCTCCTCGAAGCGCTGGGGGGAGAGCTTTCCGACGAAGACGTGGAGGTCACCGAGGTGGCGTGGGTGCCACTCGGCGAGCTGGACGAGCGACTCGCGTATGCCGATGAGCGCCGTCTGGTCCGCCGAGCAGCCGAACTGCTCGCCGACCGCTGCCGGAACGGGGCGGAGTCGGCGTGACCATGAGGAAGCTCGTCTGCACAGCCGCTGTCGCCGCGTTCATGCTGACCGCCGCGGCACCCGCACTCGCAGTTGAGCAGGATCAACCGGAACAGGTCGACGCGCTGCCGTTCATGCCGGCGCCCGCCACCCAGGTGTGGGCGACCAGAACGCTCGCGGCCCAGCCCGGCCAGCAGCAGCAGACTTTCCTGCGGCTCGACATCGCCCAGCTCACCCCCCGGTTCGTGACGACGGACTCCCCGGCCACCGTCAAGATCACCGGAAAGATCGTCAACGTCGGCGACCGCAAGGTGTCCGACATCGTGCTGCGACTGGAGCGCGGCGAGCCGCTCGACACCGAGGACGACCTGCGCAAGGCCCTGAAGGAGCCCGCGGCCGCCGAGGCCGTGCAACCCAGGTTCACCAAGGTCTCCGACGCGCTCGAGCCCGGCCAGCAGACCGACTTCACCCTCGAAGTGCCGCTGCGCGGCGACCAGATGACCTCGCTCGCGGTCGAGAAGCCGGGCATCTACCCGATCCTCGCCAACGTCAACGGCAAGCCGGACTACGGCGGCCAGGCGCGGCTCGCGGCGCTGTCGACGCTGCTGCCCGTGCTCGGCGTGCCCGGCGGCGAGACCAAGGGCAAGGCGGGCGCGCCGGCGAAGCTCACCGTGCTGTGGCCGATCTCGGACCGGCCGAGGCTCGTCAGGTTCGTCGAGGACGGCAAGTCCGAGCTGACCGACGACGAGCTCGCCACGTCGCTCTCGGTCAACGGCAGGCTGTACGGCCTGCTCCAGGCCTACGAGCAGGCGATCCCGTCGATGAGCACGGCCATGTGCCTGGCGATCGACCCCGACCTGCTGCGCACCGTCCAGGCCATGAGCAAGGGCTACGAGGTCCGCGGCGGCGGCGAGGGCAAGGGCCAGGTCGAGGCCGAGCTCTGGCTGGACCGGCTCAACTTCGCCGTCAAGGGTCGCTGTGTCGTCGCACTGCCGTACGCCGACGCCGACCTCGTGGCGTTGAACAGGGCGAAGCTCGCCAACATGCGCGCGCTCGCGGTGACCGACGGCCCGAAGCTCATCCAGGACGTGCTGTCCGTGCGGCCGCTGCCCGACCTGGTGTGGCCTGAGGACGGTGTGCTGGACCAGCCGACGTTCGACGAGCTGGCCACGCCGCTGCCGGACAAGAAGTACACCGGTGTGAAGTCGCTGCTGCTCGATCCGACCGGCCTCGCCGACGCGCCGGGCACCGCGCCCGTCGGCATCGCCGGTGAGCACCCGGTGACCGCCGTGAAGATCGACTCGATGGTCTCCGACGCGCTGCAGGGCAGTGACTCCCGCCCGCGGACGTTGTCGGGCGTGACCGCGCCGTTCGAGAACCAGCCGGTGTCCGTGCAGAACGCACTGGCCGTGCTGGTGTTCCGCGCCGGGTGGCAGGGCGACGGCCGCAACGTGGTGGTCGCGCCGCCGCGCCGGTGGAACGCGCCGCTGCCGGAGATGACCGAGTTCCTGACCGCGGCCCAGAAGCTGCTGGGCGGCGGCTACGCGGCGCAGACGGGGCTCGAGGAGCTGACGTCCTCGACGCCGACGGTGACCAACGCCAAGATCACCTACCCGCCGGAGGCCGGTGCGCGGGAGATCTCGCCGGTCATCGCCGACTCCGTGACCACCCAGAGCGTGGAGCTCAACGGCCTGGTCGCGGCCATGCAGCAGGAGGACAGCGAGCACGCCTCGCCGTCCGACCTGGCAGACCCGCTGTGGCTCGGCCTGCTGCGCGCGATGTCCGGCGCGTGGCGGTCGAACGAGCAGGGCGCCCGGTCCGCGGCCGAGATCAGCCAGGGCGAGCTGAACCAGCTCACCGGCATGATCGGCGTGACGCAGCCGAACAGCCCGATCCTGCTCGGCTCGGGCGACAGCCCGATCCCGGTCACGATCACGAACAAGCTCGACGTCCGGGTGACCGTGCGGATCGTGCTGGAGGACACTCCGGGCATCCGCAAGCTCGACCTCGCTGACCAGGTGCTTCCCGCCCGCGGCGAACGCGTCGTGCGGGTGCCGGTCGAGGTGCTGCGCTCTGGCCGCTTCCCCGTGAACGTCCGGCTGACCACTCCCGAGGGCGTCGCTCTCGGTGACGCTGTCAAGCTGGAGGTGTCGTCTTCCGCCTACGGCACCATCACGGTCATCATCACCGTGATCGCCGGGATCGCGCTCGTCCTGCTTTCGGGGCGGCGCATCTACAAGCGGGTCCGCGCCCGCAACGGCGAGGGCGGCGACGCACCGACCATCGAGAACGTGACACCGGAGAAGTCGAGCGCGTGAGCGAGACAGCCACGACCACCGAGCCAGAGCAGCAGAAGCAGGCACCGTCAGTCGCGAAGGCCAGCGGCTCGATGGCGATCGCGACGATCGTCAGCCGTGCCACCGGCCTGCTGTCGAAAGTCCTGTTGATCGCGGTGATCGGCGCCGAGACGCTCGGTGACTCGTACCAGGCGGCGTCGACGCTGCCCACCATGATCAACGAGCTGCTCCTCGGCGGCATCCTGACCAGCGTGGCGATTCCGCTGCTGGTCCGCGCCGAGAAGGAGGACGGCGACGGCGGTGAGTCGTACGCCCAGTGGCTGATCACCATGGGCACGCTGATCCTCGGCATCGGCACGGTCCTCGCCATGGCGTGCGCGCCGTTGCTGACCGACCTCTACATCTCCGACGACGGCGACGCGAACGCCGCCCTGGTCACCGCGTTCGCGTATCTGGTGCTGCCGGGCATCGTGTTCTACGGCCTGACGGCGCTGCTCAGCGCCGTGCTGAACGCACGGCACGTGTTCGGCATCCCCACGTGGGCGCCGGTGCTGAACAACCTCGTCGTGATCGTCGTCCTGGTCGTCTACGCGTTGCTGCCGGGCGAGCTCACCCTCAACCCGGTCCGCATGACCGACGCGCACCTGCTGGTGCTCGGCCTGGGCACCGCCCTCGGTGTGGCGGTGCAGGCGTCCGTGCTGTTCCCCGCACTGAAGAAGACCGGGTTCAAGTTCAAGTGGCGGTTCGGCTGGGACTCGCGCCTGTCGGAGTTCGGCGGGCTCGCGTTCTGGGTGCTGCTCTACGTCGCGCTCGGCCTGGCCAGCATGACGGTGCTGACGAACGTGTCGACGAGCGCCAAGGGCACGCTGACGGCGTTCAACTACCAGTGGCTGATCGCCCAGGTGCCCTACGGCGTGCTCGGTGTCTCGCTGCTCACCGCCCTGATGCCGAAGATGAGCAGGGCGGCCGCGCACAACGACAACGAGTCGATCGTGCGCGACCTGCTGTTCGGCAACCGCATGTCGGCGATCCTGCTGATGCCGTTCAGCGCCCTGATGACGGTGTCCGGCCTGTCGATCGGCCTCGCGGCGTTCGCCTGGGGCAACTCGGGCGTCGTGGGCGGCACGAGGATCGGTCTCGCGCTCGCGCTCTCGGCGTTCGGCCTCGTGCCGTACGCGATCACGCTGCTGCAGCTGCGCGTCTTCTACGCGATGAAGGACGCACGCACACCGACGTTGATCCAGGCGTTGATCGTGGCGGTCCGGATCGGGCTGCTCTACCTGTTCCTCGCGGTGTCCGCGCCGGGTGACGCCTCCCAGCTCGCCGTCGGCGTGTCGCTCGCGATGTCGCTCAGCTTCGTCTTCGGCGCGGTCGTCGGTCAGGTGTGGCTGCGGATCCGCCTCGGCCGCCTGCGCACGGGCTTCACCATCTGGACCGTCTGCCTCACCGTCGTGGCGTCCTCGCTGGCGTTCGGGGTGGCGAAGGGCGTGAACTGGCTGGTCCTGGGCGCGATCGGGTCCATCGACCCGGTTGTAGCCGCTTGGATCGAGGTCATCCTGGTGACGTTGATCGGTTTGCCGCTCTCGTTCGGCCTTTTGGCGGCGTTCCGGGTACCCGAGATGAAGCCGGCGATCGACAAGATCAACCGTTTGGTGCGGCGGCGGTGACTCCGCCCCGTGAGCGTCGTCCCGTACCCTCGTCTCCGTGAGTAGCGGAGTTCACGCCGCCCTGGTCCCCGGCGGCGTCATCGGCAACGGCCGGTACCGGCTGCTCGCGAAATCAGGCGCCGACGCCAGGTCCAACGCCGAGTTGTGGCGCGCGAGGGACGGTCAGCTCAACCGCGACGTGGCACTCACCGTGCTGCTGGGCGACCTGGCGGACAACGAAGGCGCTGCCAGAGCCCGCCGGACGGTCGAACGCGCGATGCACGCGTCGTCGTTCACGCACCCCGGCGTGTCCAGGGTCATCGACGTCCTCACGCCCGGCACCGGCATCCGCCCGGACGAGGGCATCCTCGGCATGGTCGTCGCCGAGTGGACCCAGGGCACCGACCTGATGGACCTCATCGCGGAGGGCCCGCTGCCGGCGGGCGCCGCGACCCGCCTGCTCGAACCGCTGGGCGCCGCCATCGAGGGCGCGCACCACGCCGGTCTCGTGCTCGGCGCCGACCACCCGCAACGCATCAGGGTCACCTCGGACGGCCGCCTGCGCCTCGCGTTCCCCGGTCCTAGGCCGGACGCGATCGCGCGCGACGACGTCAAGGGCCTCGGCGCGATCCTGTACCTGCTGCTCACCGGCCGGTGGGCGCTGCCGGGCGGCCCGCAGGGAGTCCCGGTCGCTCCGACCGGCCCGGACGGGTCCGTGGTCGCACCGAACGCGTTGCACCCGTACCTGCCGCACGAGCTGTCGTCGGTCGCCGTGCGTTCGCTGGAGGACACGTCGGTCGGCGGCATCCGTACGTCCGCGGCGATCCTGCAGGTCCTCGACCAGATCGCGGCAGAGGAGGCCGAGACCTCGCTCATCCCGGCCGTGGGGGCGTCACGCGATGACGACGACGACCAGGTCGTGTGGACGACACAGCGCCCGAGGCAGGACAAGCAACAGAAGAAGAAGCTGTGGATCAGCGTCGCGGTGCTCGCCGCCGCCACGCTCGCCGTGATCGTGTGGCTGAGCGTGCAGATCGTCGGGTTCTTCAGCGACGAGCCGTCCAAGGGCGGCGGCCCGACCGTGGTGATCAACCAGCCGGGGTCGAACGGCCAGACCGCGCCACCGCCGGTGGCCGCCGGACCGGTGGCGCCGGGTCAGATCGGCGTCTACGACGTCACGAACCAGCCCGACAACGCGAACCAGGCGAGCAGGGCGGTCGACAACAACGCGAGCACGTTCTGGCGGACGGACAACTACTTCCAGCAGTTCCCGGCCATGAAGCCGGGCATCGGGCTGATGGCGTCGTTCGCTGAGCCGGTGAAGCTCGCGTCCGTCACGATCACCTCACCCAGCAAGGGCACGCACGTCGAGATCCGGGTGGCGTCGTCGCAGGACGCGCCGCTGGAGGAGACCAAGGTCATCGGGGTCGCGGACCTGTCGGACGGGCAGACGCAGATCCAGCTCAACGACCACGAGCCGACCGGTCACGTGCTGATCTGGATCACGCAGCTGACGAGCCCGGGTGGCGGCAAGAACCAGTCGGAGATCCGCGAAGTCCTGTACACGCGCGCTCAGTGAGTGCACGCGGGGAGCTTCCGTTCGCTCTGACGACACGCGGGGCCCCCGCGTACTGCAGGAGAGTACGAAAGCTCCCCGCGTACTCCGGCGCCGCGAGCCCCGTAGAACTACCGCCTCACTCCGGTTAGACCTGTCCGGGTGACGCGAGGTCGTGTCGGTCGTCCGGTCAACCGCTCGTGCCGAAATCGGCGAAGCCCATTTCGGTGCGGGCGATTCGGCCGGACGACCGACTTCTCGACGACCTCGCCGCCGTCTCCGAAGGAGCGGCCGACAACGCTGTGATCACGCTCGCTAAAGTGCTGCCCGTGACCGCCGCAGCCAGCTCGGACGCCGACCTCATCTCGGCCCACGCCGCAGGTGACCCCTACGCGTTCTCGGAGCTGGTGAAACGGCACCGCGACCGGATGTGGGCGGTGGCGTTGCGGACGCTGCGGGACCCGGAGGAGGCCGCGGACGCTCTCCAGGAGGCGTTCATCTCGGCCTTCCGGGCGGCGTCGTCGTTCCGCGCTGAGTCACAGGTCACCACCTGGCTTCACCGGATCGTGGTCAACGCGTGCCTCGACCGGATGAGACGACGACAAACAAGGCCGACAGTGCCGTTGCCCGAGGCCGGTCCCGGCGAACCCGTCGCTCCCCGTGACGCGATGAGCGACCGGGAGACCAGCCTGATGGTGCAGCAGGCGTTGATGGAGCTGCCGGAGGAGCAGCGGGCGCCCATCGTGCTCGTCGACGTCGAGGGCTATTCCGTCGCGGAGACGGCGCAGCTCCTGGGCATCGCGGAAGGCACGGTCAAGAGCCGGTGTGCGCGAGGTCGCGCCAAGCTCGCCAAAGTTCTCGGGCACCTCAGGAACCGAATCGCAGATGCGAACGTCCCAGCTGACGGTGTGAATGTGCAAGAGCAACGTCAGTGGGAGGGCCGATGACCGGCATGGAGCGCGTGCCGATGGGTCCGCCGTGGTCTGTGGACCTCATCGCGGATCTGCACGCGGGCGTGCTGCCCCCTGAGGTCGCCGCACAGCTGCGTCCGAGGGTCGAGGCCGACCCCGAGGCCGTGGAGATCCTGCAGGCGCTGGACGCGACGCTGGAGGACCTGCACGCGCTGCCGCCGATCCCGATGCCCGACCACGTCGCGGCACGGATCGACGCCGCTCTCGCCGCCGAGGCCCGCCCGGCCGCGCCCGTCGTGTCGCTGGACGAGGCCCGCAAGCGCCGCAACCGCCGGCTCGGCCTGGGTGGTGCCGGCGTGCTGGTCGCGGCCGCTGCCGCGTTCGGCGTCGTCCTGGCCGTGTCGCCGGGCACGCAGAAGTCCACGGACAACGCCGCTCAGCCCACACCCACGACGTCGTCCGCTCCCGGCAACGCCGCCCCTCCGCTCGCCGTGAAGGGCGACGACCTGGGCTCGGTGTTCGGCGAGGTCCTCAAGGCGCAGAACTACGGCCCGCTGGAGACGCCCGACCGGCTGGCGGGGTGTCTGAAGGGCGGTGGCATCACGAGCACGTCCAAGCCGCTCGGCATCAGCCCGATCACCCTCAAGGGCAAGGAGGCCGTGATGGCGATCCTCCCCGGTGGGGCGGTGGGGCAGTTCCGCCTGGTCGTGCTGGATCCGGACACCTGCGGACCGGACAAGCCCCAGGGCGTCCTGGCGGACAACACCATCAAGCCGAGGTAGTCGCTCAAGTCACGGAATTAGCTGCACCTACGATCCGTTGAGCCAGTCAGACGACGAGATCGAGGAGTTGCTGGGGCCGTGAGCGTGCGCAACGTGATCATCATCGGATCGGGGCCTGCGGGCTACACCGCGGCGGTCTACGCCGCCCGCGCGCAGCTCGAACCCCTGGTCTTCGAGGGCTCGCAGTACGGCGGTGCCCTGATGACGACGACCGAGGTCGAGAACTACCCGGGCTTCCGCGACGGCATCATGGGCCCTGAGCTCATGGAGCAGATGCGCGAGCAGGCGCAGCGCTTCGGTGCCGAGCTGCGGGCCGAGGACGTCGAGTCCGTCGAACTGACCGGCGAGATCAAGAAGGTCGTCGCGAACGGCGTCGAGTACTCCGCCCGCGCGGTCATCCTCGCGATGGGTGCGGCGGCGCGGTACCTGAACATCCCCGGCGAGCAGGAGCTGCTCGGCCGCGGTGTCTCGGCCTGTGCCACGTGTGACGGCTTCTTCTTCCGCGACCACGACATCGCGGTCGTCGGCGGCGGCGACACGGCCATGGAGGAGGCGACGTTCCTGACGCGCTTCGCCAAGTCGGTCACCGTCATCCACCGCCGTGAGGAGTTCCGCGCCTCCAAGGTCATGCTCGAGCGCGCCCGCGCCAACGAGAAGATCAAGTGGCAGCTGAACACCCAGGTCACCGACGTGCTGGGTGACGGCACCGTGTCCTCGATCAAGGTCAAGGACACCCAGACCGGCGCCGAGTCCGAGCTGCCCGTCACCGGCTTCTTCCTGGCGATCGGCCACGACCCGCGCTCGGCGCTGGTCAAGGGCCAGGTCGACCTCGACGAGGAGGGCTACGTCCTGACCAAGGGCAAGACCTCGTACACGAACCTGGACGGCGTGTTCGCCGCCGGTGACCTCGTCGACCACGAGTACCGCCAGGCCATCACGGCCGCCGGCTCCGGCTGCAGCGCCGCGATCGACGCGGAACGGTGGCTCGCCGAGCACGGCGAGGAGCACGCCGAGATCGCGGCAGAGGCCGTCGGTGGCGGCTACGGCAAGAGCAACTGAAGTTTCTGCGATTTAGGGAGAGAACATGGCAGGCGCCACCGTCACGGTGACCGACAAGTCGTTCGCGGACGACGTTCTGACCAGCGAGAAGCCGGTGCTGGTCGACTTCTGGGCGACCTGGTGCGGCCCGTGCAAGATGGTTGCGCCGGTGCTGGAGGAGATCGCCGCCGAGCACGGCGAGAAGCTCACCATCGCCAAGGTCGACATCGACGCCAACCCGGCGATCGCCCGTGACTACCAGATCATGTCCGTGCCGACGCTGATCCTGTTCCAGGGCGGCCGTCCGGTGAAGCAGATCGTCGGCGCGAAGCCCAAGGCCGCGCTGCTGAACGACCTGCAGGACGTCATCGGCTGAGCAGTCGGTCAAATATTCGCGTGCAACGCGCAACATGGCCCGCCCGTCTATCGATAAGACGGGCGGGCCATGTTGTTTCCGGTACTTCCAACGTGATCCAGAAGCCACTGTCAGTAGCCCTGCATCGATCACTAAGCGCAGCAGGGCACAATGATGGCTTCCCACCTACCGCGCCGACGACGATCGGCGCCCTAGTCGAGCGAGGGTGCATGCAGCTGCTCCGCCGCGGGGACGTCGGAACTGATGTTGCCGAGATCCGGTCGACCCTGACCAGGCTCGGACTGCTTCCGCCGGCCGACCCCCAGGCGCCGCCGGTGTTCGACCAGCAGGTCGAGCACGCCGTGCGCGCGTTCCAGCAGCAGCGGGGACTGATCATCGACGGCATCGTCGGCCCGGCTACCTACCGCGCGCTGCGCGACGCGACGTTCTCCCTCGGCGACCGCCCGCTCGCGTACCTGATGTCGCAGCCGACCACCGGCGACGACGTGCTGATGCTGCAGGAACGCCTGCTGGAGCTCGGGTACGACGCCGGCCGCGCGAACGGCGTGTTCGGCCAGCAGACCGAGCAGGCGCTGCGGAACTTCCAGCGCGACTACGGCCTGATCGTGGACGGCATGTGCGGTCCCGACACCGTGCGCGCGTTGCGTCAGCTCCAGCCGAAGGTCCGCGGTGGCCGTCCGGTGCTGCTGCGCGAGCAGGAGCGGGTCCGCAACGCCGGGTCGCGCCTGTCGGGCAAGCGCATCGTCATCGATCCCGGTCACGGCGGCCAGGACCGCGGTGTGGTCGTGGACAACGTCTCCGAGGCCGACCTGATGCTGGACCTCGCCCGCCGGTTGGAGGGCAAGATGGCCGCCACCGGCATGGAGGCGCTGCTCACCCGCGGGCCGAACAACTGCCCGGACGAGGCGGAGCGCGCCCGGTTCGCGAACGAGGCCGGCGCCGACCTGATCCTGTCGCTGCACAGCGACGGCAACTCGTCGCCGAACGCGCAGGGCGTGGCGACGTTCCACTACGGCACGGGCAACGGCACGTCGTCGACGGTCGGTGAGGCGCTGGCCGGGTTCATCCAGCGCGAGGTCACCGCCCGCACGTCGATGCGGAACTGCGGCTCGCACCCGAAGTCGTGGGACCTGCTGCGGCTCACCCGCTGCACGGCCGTCCGCGTCGAGGTCGGCTACCTGACGAACACCGAGGACCGCGCACGCCTGGCGACTCCCGGTTTCCGCGACATCGTGGCCGAGGGCATCCTCGTGGCCGTGAAGCGCCTGTACCTGCTCGGCAAGGACGACCAGCCGACGGGCACGTTCACGTTCAACGACCTGCTGCGCTACGAGATGTCGAAGAGCTGATTTGTTTTGGCGCGAAAAGCACGTTCGGGCCACTAGATGGCCCGAACGTGCTTTTCGCGCCGATCAGACGGGGCGGAAGCTCGGTTCCGCCGTGGAGACGGTGACGCTGTTGAGCAGCCTTTCGAGCGCTGCCTCGACGTCTTCCTTCCACGTGATGGCGCTGCGCAGCTCCAGGCGCAACCGGGGCCAGCGCGGATGCGGCCGCACGGTCTTGAAGCCGACGCTCGTCAGGAAGTCCGCGGGCGTGACGCAACTGCGCTCTTCTTCGTCCGGGCGCATGTCGCCGAACGCCTCGATGGCCTTCACGCCACGACGCGTCAGATCCTTCGCCACGGCCTGAACGAGCACACGCCCGAGTCCTCCCCCTCGGAACTCCGGAAGGACCTCCAGCGACGTCATGAGGACCGCGTCCGGGCTCACCGGGGACGTGGGGAAGGCGGCGCTGCGCGGAACGGCCGCAGGCGGTGCGTAGAACACCGAACCAGCGGGGATTCCGTCGCAGTAGATGAGACGGCCGCAAGAACCCCATTCGAGCAGGACGCTGGAGACCCAGGCTTCCTTCTCGAATTCGGTGTCGCCGTATTCCTCCGCCTGTTCACGCAGGTGAGGGGCCAACTCCCAAAAAACGCACGTCCTGCTGTGCTTGGAGAGATGCTCCAGGTTGTCCAGCGTGACGCCCACAACGCGTCGCGACACCCCGACCTCCACCCCTCGGCACGCACAGTTCAACCCGTACGAGGGTAGGCGAATGTGACGGAACCCGGAAGGTACGTGCCCTGAACGGGACGACGGTTACACTCGCTCGGGACATTTCCCATTCAGGAGTCCCTCATGACGATGCCCGGACAGCCCGCGAAGCAGGGCCCCAGAAGCCTCGACCCCCACCTCCGCCGCTACGCAGCGCGCACGGCAGGGATGACGGCATCGGAGATCCGGGCACTCTTCGCAGTCGCGTCCCGTCCTGAGGTCGTGTCGCTGGCCGGCGGCATGCCGCACCTGGCCGCGCTGCCGATGGACTCGCTGTCGGAGGAGATCGGCCAGCTCGTCGCCACCGAGGGCCTGGTGGCCCTGCAGTACGGCTCGGCGCACGGTGTTCCGTTGCTGCGCGAGCAGATCTGCGACGTCATGGCGATGGAAGGCATCAACGGCCACCCGGACGACGTGGTGGTGACCGTCGGCTCGCAGATGGGCCTCGACATGGTCACCCGGATCTTCTGCGACCCCGGTGACGTGGTGATCGCCGAAGGTCCCTCCTACGTGGGCGCTCTCGGGTCGTTCACCGCGTACCAGGCGAACGTCGCGCACGTCGCGATGGACGCTGACGGGCTCGTGCCGTCGCTGCTGCGAGAGGCGCTGGAGGCCTGCAAACGCGCTGGTCAGCGGGTCAAGTTCCTCTACACGATCCCGAACTTCCACAACCCGGCCGGCGTGACGCTGGCGGTGTCGCGGCGGGCCGAGATCCTGGAGATCTGCCGCTCGTACGGCGTCCTGGTCGTGGAGGACAACCCGTACGGGCTGCTCGGGTTCGACGGGCAGACCTACCCGGCGCTGCGGTCGATGGACCCGGACAACGTCGTGTACCTGGGGTCGTTCTCGAAGACGTTCGCCGCCGGTCTGCGGGTCGGCTGGGTGCTGGCGCCGCACGCCGTGCGCGAGAAGCTGGTGCTGGCGGCCGAGTCGGCCACGCTGTGCCCGCCGACGCTGAACCAGATGATCGTGTCCCGCTACCTGTCGACCCAGGACTGGAAGGGCCAGATCAAGACCTACCGCGAGGCGTATCGGGAACGCCGGGACGCGGCGGTGTCGGCTCTGGAGCAGCACATGCCGCAAGGTTCCACGTGGAACATTCCGAACGGCGGCTTCTACGTCTGGGTGACGGTGCCCGAGGGCATCGACACGAAGGCGATGCTTCCCCGTGCCGTGACGGCCCGCGTGGCGTACGCGTCCGGCACCGGTTTCTACGCGGACGGGTTCGGATCCCGCCAGTTGCGGATCTCGTACTGCTACCCGACCCCGGAACGCATCCGCGAGGGCGTCCGCCGCCTGGCGAACGTCATCGAGGAAGAGATGCAGCTGCACGCGACGTTCGGGGCGACGCCGGGCCGCCAGCTGTCCGGTCCGCAGACCCCGTCGCCCGACACCGCCTGATCCTTGGAGTTTTGCTGTGGCTGACCGCATGGTCGCTGTGCTGTCCGGTGGGCTTTCCCACGAACGCGAGGTCTCGATCCGCTCCGGCCGCCGCCTGTCGGCTGCCCTGCGGTCGGTGGGCGTGACGGTGGAGGAGTGGGACGCCGACGCCTCGTTGCTGACGCGCCTGCGCGACCACCGGCCGGATGCCGTCGTCGTCGCTCTGCACGGCGGCGAGGGCGAGAACGGTTCGGTGCAGGCGATCCTCGAGATGCTCGGCGTCCCGTACGTGGGCACCGACTCGCGGGCGTGCCGCCGGGCGTGGGACAAGCCGACCGCCAAGGCCGAGCTCGCCCGCGCCGGGCTCGCGACGCCGGAGTGGATCGTCCTGCCGCACGCGACGTTCCGGGAGCTGGGTGCCAAGCCGGTGCTCGACGCGATGGTCTCGACGCTGGGGCTGCCGTTGATGCTGAAGCCGGACCAGGGCGGGTCCGCTCTGGGCGCTCAGGTCGTCCGGGACGCCGCGGAACTGCCGCCCGCGATGGTCGGCTGCCTGGCGTACGGCGACACCGTGCTGGCCGAGCAGTTCATCTCCGGCGTGGAGGTGGCGGTGACGGTGATCGACGGCGAGGACGGCCCGACGGCCCTGCCCGCGGTCGAGATCGTGCCGGAGAGCGGCGTGTACGACTACACCGCTCGGTACACCGCCGGCCTGACCGACTTCCACGCACCGGCCCGGCTGGACGCCGCGTCGGCCAAGGCGGTCGGCGAGCTCGCGGTGGCGGCGCACCGGTTGCTCGGGCTGCGGGACGTGTCGCGGACCGACGCCGTGGTGGCCGAGGGCGGCACCGTCTACTTCCTCGAAGTGAACGTGTCGCCGGGGCTGACCGAGACGTCGCTTCTGCCGATGGCCGTCGAGGCGGCCGGTCAGTCGCTGGGCGAGATCTACGCCGGGTTGATCGAGCGCGCTGTCGCTCGTTGAGTTCGTCCCGAAGAGCGCGGCACCGAGCGTGACGGTGCCGCGCTTTTTGTTTGGCACGGAAAGCCGATGCGGTGGGGTGGTCGCGCTGCCAAGCTGGTCTTGAAGGGGGACCGATCTAGGGGGAACAACTTGCGCATGCTCACGCTCGTCGCCGCAGCGGCGATGACGATCGGTATGGCCACGCCGGCACTCGCGACCGAGCAGACCGACTGCTCGGCTGGGAGCACGGCAGTGAAGATTCATTGGACCGATGGGTCCGGCGCGGCACGGACCAACTGCTATGGCGGCGTCGGCACGCTCGCCGTCGCGCTCCCGCGCTCGTCGAGTGTCGAGGCGGGCCGCAACAACGGCTGGGTCGAGACCACGGATCCAGCGGGCATGACCACCCGGCGCTTCTTCAGCCCCGGCGAGGTCATTCCCACTGGTTTCCAGACGCTCACGAAGATCTACGTCGGCTGATCAAAATAGGTGACGCCCCGTAGCCTTGCGGCTGCGGGGCGTCATCGTCACCGTGACATAAGGCCCGTGGGTGATCCTATGGGCCTACTCCGATGTCCGAATTGTCGTATTCGGGCTGATCAGTCCAACGATGCGTTCAAGATCGTCAACTGACCCGAATTCGACGACGATCCGGCCCTTCCGCTGCCCGAGTTCGACCTTCACGCGGGTGTCGAAGTTGTCCGAGAGGCGCTCGGCGAGCTCCTGCAGACCGGGCGCGTGCAACTGCTTGCGCGGAGCGGCCTTCTCCTTCCTGGGCTTCTCGTTCTTGGCGAGCGTCACCGCTTCCTCGGTCGCGCGGACCGACATGCCCTCGGCGACGATCCGTGCCGCGAGGTCTTCCTGCGCGCCGGCGTCGTCGAGACCGAGCAGCGCGCGAGCGTGACCCGCGCTGAGCACGCCCGCCGCCACCCGTCGCTGAACGGGGAGGGGGAGCTTCAGCAGCCGGATGGTGTTCGTGACGACGGGACGGCTGCGGCCGATGCGGTCCGCGAGCTCCTCGTGCGTTACGCCGAACTCCTCCAGCAGCTGCTGGTAGGCCGCCGCCTCTTCGAGCGGGTTGAGCTGGACGCGGTGGATGTTCTCCAGCAACGCGTCACGCAGCATCACGTCGTCGGCGGTCTGCCGCACGATCGCCGGGATGGTCTTGAGCCCGGCCTGCTGGGTCGCCCGCCACCGGCGCTCGCCCATGACGAGCTCGTAGGAGTCGCCCCCGAGCTCGCGGACCACGATCGGCTGCATGAGCCCGAACTCCTTGATGGAGAACGACAGCTCGTCGATCGCGTCCTGGTCGAACACCTGGCGCGGCTGCTTGGGGTTGGTCTTGATCGCGGTGACCGCGATCTCCCGGTAGACCGCACCGGCGACCTCACCGATCGGCTGAGCCTTGGCCGCCGCAGCCGCCCCGTTGCCGGCCGCCGCGGGCCGGATGGTGCTGGGCGCACCGGGCGGAGGACCCTGGGGAATCAACGCGGCCAGGCCGCGCCCGAGTCCGCCCTTGCGCTGCTCCGTCATGCGCCCTCCTCCTTGGCCCCACGCACGGCGATCTCCTTGGCGGCGTCGAGGTAGCTCATCGACCCGCGCGAGCCCGGGTCGTACGTCAACACCGTCTGCCCGAATCCTGGCGCCTCGGAGACCTTCACGCTGCGCGGAATCACCGTCTTGAGGGCGACGTCGCCGAAGTGACCGCGAACCTCGCTCGTCACCTGGTCGGCGAGCTTCGTGCGGCCGTCGTACATCGTGAGCAGGATCGTGGAGATCGCGAGATCCGGGTTGAGGTGCTGCTGCACGAGCTCGATGTTGCGCAGCAGCTGGCTCAGACCCTCCAGCGCGTAGTACTCGCACTGGATCGGGATGAGCACCTCCTGGGCGGCGACCATCGCGTTGACGGTCAGCAGGCCGAGGCTCGGCGGGCAGTCGATGAAGACGTAGTCAGGCTGCAGCTGGTCGAGCGCCTCGGGGGAGAGGGCTTCCTTGAGCCGCGACTCGCGGGCCACCATCGACACGAGCTCGATCTCGGCGCCGGCGAGGTCGATCGTCGCGGGCACGCAGTAGAGGTTCGGAGACGTCGGGCTGACCTGAGCGGCCTCGGCGATGGAGATCTCACCGATCAGCACCTCGTAGACGCTCGGCGTGCCGCTGCGGTGTTCGACCGCGAGCGCCGTGCTGGCGTTGCCCTGCGGGTCGAGGTCGATCACGAGCACCTTGAGCCCGTGGATCGCCAGTGCCGCGGCGAGGTTCACCGTGCTCGTCGTCTTGCCCACGCCGCCCTTCTGGTTGGCGACGGTGATCACCCGGCGGTGAGCCGGGCGGGGGAGCAGTGACTCGTCGGGGTGCAGCACGCTTGCCGCACGAGCCGCCTCTTCTGCAATCGGGGTCCACACCACGGCGCTGTCATCTCCGTTGTTGGTCGGCTTCGGCTTGGGCTTCGACTTGGGCTCGGTTTCACGTGGAACATCGGCTGCTTGGAACTCCGGGTACACGCTCACCGATCCCTCCTCGTCTGGCGCTCGACGATCAGAACCGTCGTCGGCACCTCAAGTACATCCGCTCCTACGACGACGACCTTCCCGTTGACGCCCCCAGCGCGTTCCACGGCGAGCCCGTCGCGATCCAACTCTTCCTGCGCGCGCTCGCCCTTGAGCGCCACCATCCGGCCGCCACCCTTGAGAAGCGGAAGGCACCACTTCGCCAGCTTCTCCAGCGGCGCCACCGCCCGCGCGGTCACCACGTCGCAGTTCTTCAGCTGCGCTCGGATCGGCCCTTCTTCCGCTCGGCCGCGGACGACCGTCACGTTGTCGAGCCCGAGGCGTTCCTTGACCTCCTCGAGCCAGGCGACACGGCGCGCCATCGGCTCCAGGAGCGTGATCCTCAGATCGGGCCGCGCGATGGCCAGCGGCACACCCGGCAGCCCCGCGCCAGAGCCTACGTCGACCACGCGCTCGTTCCGCTGGAACAGCTCCTCGATCACCGCCGAGTTGAGCACGTGCCGATCCCAAATCTTCTCGACCTCGCGGGGACCGATGAGTCCACGCTCGACGCCGTGCTCCTCCAGGAGCCTGACGAACTCGGCGGCACGGTCAACGTGCTCACCGAAGACGAGCTTCGCGTTGTCGGGCAACTCCCCGGCCATGTTCTCCGTCCGTGAGCGTTTCACGTGAAACCACGCGGCGGCGGCGTGCCGGCGGCCGGTGGAAAAGCTGGCGAATGCCAGGAGACCATCATGACGGATCGACGGTGTGCTCCGCCAAATCCTGAGCGCCGTTTCACGTGAAACTTGGGGGAAAGTTGCGTCCAACCGTCTACGCGGTCTCGCATCGGGGTCCAGGGACGTCTCGACGACGACTCACCGGCAGGCGGTGTGTTCCTGGAAGCCGAGTTGCGCGACCCCCTACGGCTCGACGTCGACGTCTTGGTGTCGGCACAGACCGACGACGAACGGGTGGGGTGCGACCACGTCGACGAGGAACGGATGGTTGCCGCCGCCGGACTTCAGTCCGTGCGCTTCGACAGAGGGCCGAGTCGGGGGAGGCGTGGCGGCTGATCTCAACGGCTCGCTGCTCCCTGTGCCGGGAACCGGGGAGCAGCGGGAGTGGCCTCGTGGCGGGAGTCTCGGGCGAGTCTGTTTCACGTGGAACAGTGAGCGCCGTGTCAGTTCGGCGATTAACGGAACCGTCGCCTGCTGCTCGCCCGCGAGGGCGGACCCGCCGTCGGCAGAGACGCGGCACGTGCGCCCGCGCCCGGCCCGAGGACAGGCCGATCGCCACCAGACCACCCACCGCCCAACGACGACAGCCAAGGCCGCGCCCCCACGGCACCCGAACTCTCCTCCACCCCGCAAAGCAAACGGCCCCTGGTTCCAACCGGAACCAGGGGCCGTGAGGTGAGGCAGTCAGCCGTCAGGGCTTGGGGAAGATGATGACCCGCCGCTGCGGCTCCTCACCCTCGCTCTCGCTGTGCACGCCCGCGACCGCCGCGACGGCGTCGTGGACGACCTTGCGCTCGAACGGCGTCATCGGGTGCAGGCGCGCCCGCTCACCCGACGCGAGCACCTTCTCGGCGGTCGAACGGCCGAGCTCGGCCAGTTCGGCGCGGCGGCCCGCACGCCACTGGGCGATGTCCAGCATCAGGCGGGAGCGGACGCCCGTCTCCTGCTGCACGGCCAGGCGGGTGAGCTCCTGGAGCGATTCGAGGACGTTGCCGCGGGGACCCACGAGCTTGGACAGGTCCTCGCCGCCGTCGATGCTGACCACGGCGCGGCCGCTCTCGACGTCCAGGTCGATGTCGCCGTCGTAGTCGAGCAGGTCCAGCAGGCGCTCGAGGTAGTCGCCCGCGATGTCGCCTTCCTGGACGAGCAGGTCTTCGGTCTTGCTCTGCGACTGCGGCTCGGCCTCGGCCTCAGCCGGCGACGACGCCTCCACGTCGTCGGTCGCCTGCAAGGTCTCCGACACGATGTCTCCTCTCCGGGGCAACGCCCGAAATCAGCGGCGCTTCTTGCTGCCCGGCTTCTTGCTGGTGGATCGGCCTTGGATCAGGCCGGGAATCTCGGTGTTGTCGCTGCTGCTCGCGTCGGACGAACCGGAGCCGCCGGGGCCCGCGGTCGGCATGCGCTTGGCGCCGTTGGCGGGCTTCGCGCCCTGCGCGGGCTTCTTCGGGTTCACCGGCTTCGCGCCCGGCTTCGGGGCGAGGGCCTGGCGGGTCTCGACGACAGCGGTCTTCTTCTCTTCTTCCTCGGCGTCGATGCGCTTGTACACGATGTGCTGCTGGCCGAGGGTCCACGCGTTGTTGGACAGCCAGTACAGCAGGATCGCGACGGGGAAGAAGAAGCCACCGGCGAGAACGCCCAGCGGGAAGATCCAGAGCGTCAGCTTGTTCATGATGGCCGTCTGCGGGTTGTCCAGCGCGGCCTGGTTCTGGCGGGCGACCGAGTGGCGGGCCGTGAAGTGCGTCGCGATGGACGCCACGATCATCAGCGGCACGGACAGCAGGATGACGTTCAGACGCTCGGTGCCGTACTGGGCCAGCTGGTCGGCCGGCATCGTGATGAACGTCGAGAGGTTGGTGCCGAAGAGCTTGGCGTTGACGAACGAGTCGACGCCCTGCTTGTCGAAGAAGTAGACCTCGCCCCAGCCGGGCTTGAACGAGCGCAGCACGTGGAACAGACCGATGAACACCGGGATCTGCACCAGCATCGGCAGGCAGCCGCCGAGCGGGTTCACGCCGTGCTCCGACTGGAGCTTCTGCATCTCCTGCGCCTGGCGCTGGCGATCGTTCGGGAACTTCTTCTTGATCTTCTGCATCTCCGGCGCGAACTCCTGCATCTTTCGCATGGAGCGCACCTGGCCGACGAACGGCTTGAAGAGGATGGCGCGGAGGGTGAAGACCAGGAAGATGACGGCCAGCGCCCAGGCGAAGCCGCTCGACTCACCGAAGACCTTGCCGAACACCCAGTGCCAACACCACAAGATGAAGGACACCGGGTAGTAGATGAAGTTGAGCACGGAGCTACTCCTCGGTGGATACGTCGGGGACCTGCCGCTTGGGCGGAACGGGGTCCAGGCCTCCAGGGTGCCAGGGTCCGCAGCGCAGCAACCGGCGGATGGTCAGCCAGGTTCCTCGCAACGCACCGTGGACGGTCAGGGCTTCCACGGCGTACGCGCTGCAGCTCGGGTAGAAGCGACAGGTCGGCGGCAGCAGCGGAGAGATGAACCGCCGGTAGAAGTGCACCGGCAGCAGCGCGACCTTCGCGGGCAACGTGGTCATCGCAGCACCTTGCCCATGATTGAACGCAGCGCGGAGGAGAAGTCGGCGGCGAGATCTCGGCTCGACGCCTCTGCTGCTGGGGCCAACGCACGGACGACCACAAGAGTTCCTGGCGGCATCTCTGCCAGGAACGGGCGGACGACGTGACGAAGGCGCCGGTACACCCGGTGGCGGACCACCGAGTTGCCAACTGCCTTGCTCACGACGAAGCCCACCTTGGACGAATCCAAGGTGGGCACGTCGGGCTTCAAGACGTGGACGACCAACCGGGGTCGTCCGGCGCGGCGGCCTCGGCGGACCACCAGGCCGAAGTCCTGGCTGCGGGTGAGCCGGGCGGCCGGTGGGAGCACGACGACGCTGCGCTTACCAGCCGCTGTCAGGCGGACAGAGTGGCACGGCCCTTGCTGCGGCGCGCGGCCAGAATGGCGCGGCCGGCGCGGGTCCGCATGCGCAGCCGGAAGCCGTGCGTCTTCGCGCGGCGGCGGTTGTTGGGCTGGAAGGTGCGCTTACCCTTGCTCACGGTCGGTCTCCCGGTGCTTCACTGCTGACAAAGCCTGTGTGGTCGTCCCCGACGGCAGTGGACGTAGGCGCGCGAAAGGCGCCCGTCGCAAGCGGGAGACTCGTACGAGGGTACGCATGCCCGGGTGCGGCGACCAAATCGGGGTGGCCGATGCCACGTCTTGTGAGGCGTGCCGGGCCTTGTTACCGTTCTTCCCTCGCGCATGCCGGAGCTGGCGAGGGAGCCGCCACCGTACCGGCGCCACAACGCACCGTTTAGTGCACAGTTGTGGATAACTCTGTGGATGCCTCTATTCTCCGTGTCCACATGTGGAGTCTTGGACTCCGGCGGAGGGGAGGGGAGCGCGGAGGTGTCGAACCAGCAGGTCGACCTTGGTCTCGTGTGGGCCGAGGTGGTGCAGGAGCTCGCCACGAGCCACCTGTCCCCTCAGCAACGCGCGTGGATGAGGGTCACCCGTCCGATCGGTCTGCTGGACGGAACGGCCCTGCTCGCGGCCCCCAGCGACTTCGCGAAAGAGGCGATCGAACGCGCACTGCGCGACCCGATCACCGATGCGCTGTCCCGCCGGCTCGGCCGCACGGTCTCCCTCGCGGTGAAGGTCGACTCGCCGGAACCCGTGAGCCCGCCGACCAAGCCGATCCCGGTGCAGGCGGTGCCGCCCGTCCCGAGCATCCCCAATGGCGACACGCCCGTCCTCGTGGATGAGGTCGCCGCCGCGAACGCCGACACCGACGGGTCCGACTCGGACGAGGTCGACGAAGCCGGCGACGCGCTCGCCGCCGTCACCGAGATCTGGCCGACGTTCAACACCGCGGGTGGCGCGACGCCGAACGGGAACCTCCCGTACACGCGGCCCGCGAACCCGTCGCCGTCGCAGACCCGGCTGAACGAGAAGTACAACTTCGACACGTTCGTCATCGGCGCGTCGAACAGGTTCGCGCACGCCGCCGCGGTCGCGGTGGCCGAAGCGCCCGCCCGTGCCTACAACCCGCTCTTCATCTGGGGTGAGAGCGGCCTCGGCAAGACGCACCTGCTGCACGCCGTCGGGCACTACGCCCAGCGACTGTTCCCCGGTATGCGCGTGCGGTACGTGTCGACCGAGGAGTTCACGAACGACTTCATCAACTCGCTGCGCGACGACCGCAAGGTCGCCTTCCAGCGCCGCTACCGGGACATCGACGTTCTTCTCGTCGACGACATCCAGTTCCTGGAGGGCAAGGAAGGTACGCAGGAGGAGTTCTTCCACACGTTCAACACGCTCCACAACACGAACAAGCAGATCGTGGTGTCGAGCGACCGGCCGCCCAAGCGGCTGGAGACGCTGGAAGACCGCCTGCGCACGCGGTTCGAGTGGGGTCTGATCACGGACATCCAGCCGCCGGAGCTCGAGACCCGGATCGCGATCCTCCGCAAGAAGGCGGCGCAGGACCGGCTCGCGGCACCGGCCGACGTGCTGGAGTTCATCGCTTCCCGGATCGAGCGGAACATCCGCGAGCTCGAGGGCGCGCTCATCCGCGTCACGGCGTTCGCGTCGCTCAACCGCCAGCCGGTCGACATCCAGCTCGCCGAGATCGTGCTGCGCGACCTCATCCCCGACTCGCACGCGCCGGAGATCACCGCGCCGACGATCATGGCGGTCACCGCCGAGTTCTTCGGCGTCTCGATCGACGACCTCTGCGGCCCTGGCAAGACGAAGGCGCTCGCACAGGCGCGGCAGATCTCCATGTACCTCTGCCGCGAGCTGACGGACCTGTCGCTGCCGAAGATCGGTCAGACGTTCGGCGGCCGCGACCACACGACGGTCATGCACGCCGACAAGAAGATCCGCAAGGAGATGGCGGAGCGCCGGCGGATCTACGACCAGGTGCAGGAACTGACGTCCCGGATCAAGCAGCGCGCCCGCCACGCTCCCTGATCCCACCCGGGTACACACGAGGGGTCCTCCACGACGGAGGGCCCCTTTTCGTTGCACGCAGCACATTCCCGCGCACGCGGGGAAGGTACGCGGGGTCCCCGCGTGCGGTACAAGCGCACGAAAGGGCCCCGCGTGAGGTCCAGCGCACCCGGGAAGCACGAGTACATGGAGCCGCACGAGCCGTACGCGCGCGCTCGGACCCGGGTGGAGTCGAGGGGTGCCCGGCCACGCGGCGAGGGTTTCTGTTCACCCCCAGCACTCGAAGGGGTGGGGACAACTGGAAAAGTCTGTGGCCCCGGCCACGATCTGGCCACAGAAGCCTGTTGAACACCCGGGTACAACTGCCCCGCACCCGGGGACGCACCCGGGGACAACTGTGGACGATCTGTGGATCGAGAGGTGTGCACAACTGGCTGTCCCCGGGTGCGCCGATCTGTCCCCGGGTGCCATCCCCCCTTAGTCCACATGGTGGGTGACCTCTTGACCTGGGCGTTCAACGCCTGTCCCCACAATCCACAGCCCTTACTGTTACTGCTGTTGGATCTTTTCCAGGAAGAACTTCAAAGCAAAACAGCGGGGGACAGCTCCCGGGGATCGGTGCCCGAACCCCGAAGTGACGGGAAGGGCCAGGACGCTCTAACGTGGTTGCTCCGCACCTCGGGTCAGCCGAGGGTCGAGGCTCCCTAACCCCCACTGGCACGTTGCTGTGGTTGGGCTTGTCGACTGTCGAGGAAAGGACGCCTCATGAAGATCCGCGTCGAACGCGACGGCCTGGCCGACGCTGTCGCCTGGGTCGCCCGCAGCCTTCCGTCCCGTCCGCCGGTTCCCGTGCTGGGCGGCGTGCTGCTCGACGCGGAGTCGGACGACTCGCTGACGGTCTCCGGCTTCGACTACGAGGTCTCCGCTCAGGTCGGCGTCCCCGCGACGATCGCCGACGGAGGCCGCGCCCTGGTCTCCGGGCGTCTGCTCGCCGACATCACCAAGGCGCTGCCGAACCACCCGGTCGAGATCGCGGTCGACGGCGCTCGCATGATGATCAGCTGTGGCAGCGCGAGGTTCAGCCTCCCGACGATGCCGGTCGAGGACTACCCGGCGCTGCCGTCGATGCCGCAGCTGATCGGTGAGCTCCCCGGCGAGGTCTTCGGTGAGGCCGTCGGCCAAGTCGCCGTCGCGGCAGGCAAGGACGACACGCTCCCGATGCTCACCGGTGTGCGCGTCGAGATCGGCGAGGGCAAGCTGACCCTCGTCGCCACGGACCGGTTCCGCCTCGCGATGCGCGAGTTCCCGTGGGAGCCGGACGCTTCCCTCGGCGAGGTCGCGGTCCTCGTTCCCGCCCGCACGCTCGGCGACGCGGCCAAGACGCTCGGCTCGTCCGGCGGCAAGGTCGAGATGTCCCTCGCGGCGAACGACGGTCTGCTCGGCCTGTCCGGTTCCGGCAAGCGCACGACGACCCGTCTGCTCGACGCCGACTTCCCGAAGTACCGCCAGCTGCTGCCGACCGAGCACTCGGCCGCCGCGATCATCGAGGTCGACACGCTCGTCCAGGCGATCAAGCGCGTCTCGCTCGTCGCCGAGCGCGGCACCCAGGTGCGCCTCGAGTTCGTGGACGGCGGCCTGCGCCTGTCCGCCGGTGGCGACGACGAGGGTTCGGCCGAGGAAGAGCTTCCGGTCGAGTACACCGGCGACGCGGTCACGATCGCGTTCAACCCCGGTTACCTCCTCGACGGTCTTGGAGCGGTTCGCACGCCCCGCGTCCACTTGTCCTTCACCACACCCAGCCGACCGGCGCTCCTCAAGCCGGTGGACGAGGATGGAAACGTGGCGCCGGGCTACCTGTACCTCCTGATGCCCGTTCGCCTGCCCGGCTAAAACCCTTACCGGGTAACGAGAAACGTTTAGGGGAGAACACCGTGCAGCTCGGACTCGTCGGCCTCGGCAAGATGGGTTTCAACATGCGCGAGCGGGTGCGTCGTGCCGGTCACGAGGTGATCGGCTACGACCGCAACCCGGAGGTCAGCGACTCGGAGTCGTTGGCGGACATGGTTTCCAAGCTCGAAGCGCCGCGCGTGGTGTGGGTCATGGTGCCCGCGGGTGACATCACCCGGAACACGGTGAAGGAACTGTCCGAGCTGCTCGAGCCCGGCGACCTCGTGATCGACGGCGGCAACTCGAAGTTCACCGACGACAGGATCCACGCGGACCTGTTGGCGGAGAAGGAGATCGGTTACCTCGACGCCGGCGTGTCCGGTGGCGTGTGGGGTCTCGACAACGGCTACGCGCTGATGGTCGGTGGCGACGCGGCTCACGTCGAGCAGGCGATGCCGATCTTCGACGCGCTGCGTCCGGAGGGTCCGCGCGAGGAAGGCTTCGCGCACGCGGGCAAGGTCGGTGCCGGCCACTACTCGAAGATGGTGCACAACGGCATCGAGTACGGCCTGATGCAGGCGTACGCCGAGGGCTTCGAGCTGCTCGACAAGACCGACGTCGTGGACAACGTGCCCGCGGTGATCTCGGCCTGGCAGCGCGGAACCGTTGTGCGGTCGTGGCTTCTCGACCTGCTGGTGCGCGCTCTGGAGTCCGACCCCGAGCTCGACGACCTGCGCGGGTACGTCGAGGACTCCGGCGAGGGCCGGTGGACCGTCGAGGAGGGCATCAACAACGCGGTGCCGCTGCCGGTGATCTCCGCCGCGCTCTTCGCCCGGTTCACCTCCCGGCAGGAGGACTCGCCGGCGATGCGCGCCGTCGCCGCGCTGCGCAACCAGTTCGGTGGCCACTCGGTGCACCTCGCGGGTCCGTCGTCCGGTTCGGGCAGCACCCAGGGCTAGCGGGTGCACGTCAGACACCTCCAGGTCAGCGACTTCCGCTCGTGGGAACTCGCCGACCTGGCGTTCGAACCCGGCGTCTCGGTGCTCGTCGGGCGCAACGGTCAGGGCAAGACGAACCTGGTCGAGGCGATCGGGTACGTGGCGACGCTGGGTTCGCACCGCGTCGCCACCGACGCGCCGCTGATCCGGCACGGCGCCCAGCGCGCCGTCGTGCGGGCGGCCGTGGTCAACGAAGACCGCGAGCTGCTCGTGGAGCTCGAGATCACGGCGGGCAAGGCGAACCGGGCGCGGATCAACCGCGGTCCGGTGCCGCGTCCGCGCGACGTGCTCGGAATCCTGCGCACCGTGTTGTTCGCACCGGAAGACCTCTCTCTCGTGAGAGGCGATCCGAGCGACAGGCGGCGGTTCCTCGACGAGATGCTCGTGTTGCGCGCGCCCCGGTTCGCCGGTGTTCGCAGCGACTACGACCGTGTCCTCAAGCAGCGCAGCGCGTTGTTGAAGACGGTGAAGCATTCTCGATCGGCGGACCTGTCGACGCTCGACGTCTGGGACGGGCATCTCGCGAAGCACGGCGCGGAGCTCCTGGCCGCGCGGATGAAGCTGGTCCGCGACATGGCGGGCCACGTGACCTCGGCGTACGCGGAGGTCGCTCCGGAGTCGCGGCCGGCGCTGATCTCGTACAGGTCGAGCGTCGGCGAACTGCCGGAGGACAGGGAGAGCATCGAGGACCTGTTGCTCGCCGAGCTCGACCGGGTTCGGCGGCAGGAGATCGAACGCGGCGTGTGCCTCGTCGGCCCGCACCGCGACGACCTCGACCTCACGCTCGGCGAACTTCCCGCGAAGGGGTACGCCAGTCACGGAGAGTCATGGTCGTTCGCGCTCGCGCTGAGGCTCGGCGGGTACGAACTGATGCGTGTCGACGGCATCGAACCGGTGCTCGTGCTGGACGATGTCTTCGCGGAGCTCGACCGCGGCCGGCGACAGCAGCTGGCCAAGGTGGCGGCCGCCGCCGAGCAGGTGCTGATCACCGCGGCGGTGGCGGAGGACGTGCCGGACGAGCTGAGCGGTGCCCGGTTCGAGGTGAATGGCGGGGAGGTCCGGCGTGTCTAACTCAGATCCCCAAGATGTAGCTCGATCGGGTGTGTCCGCCCACACATCTGGGGACAAGTCTGTGGATGGTGTGGATAACTCCGTCACAAATCCGGACTTGTCCACAGGTTCATTCACACCTGAGGGTGAGTCACTGAAGGGTTCCGACCTTGCACGGGCTGCCCTCGAAGCCGCGAAGGCGAGTGCGAAGGCCCGCGGCCGGGTGCCGGGCAGCAAGTCGAAGGGCCGTCCGGTCAACCGCCGCCGGCGTCGCTGGTCAGGGCCCGGTCCCGACGACCGCGACCCTCAGCCGATCGGGCGGATCGCGTCGAGGGTCGCCGCCGACCGCGGCTGGGTCGAGCAACTCCAGGGTGGTCAGGTCTTCGGCCGTTGGGCAAAATTAGTAGGTGAGGACGTCGCCGAGCACGCGAAACCGATCGCGCTCAGTGACGGGGAACTGACGGTCCAGGCGTCGTCGACGGCGTGGGCCACTCAGCTGCGCCTTCTGCAGCGCGACCTGCTCAAGCGGATCGCCGCGGGCGTCGGCCACGGCGTCGTGAAACGGCTCAAGATCAAGGGCCCGGACGCTCCGAACTGGCGACACGGCCCCAGGCACGTTCCTGGGCGCGGTCCGCGTGACACCTACGGGTGAGACTCTGTCAAGGGCTCAGCGGCCGTTCTGTGGCGCAATGAGCGTTCACCTGCGGATTTGAACCCCCGTTTCAGCCGTCCTGACCCGTCTTGAGCCTCGTGAGGCTCTCTGTGACCGAATCAAAGGTGTCCTTGACCCCTTTCTGTCGGGGTGGCCCGGTAGAATCACGGGGAGCGTCACCCATCACCGTGCGGCTCTGCCGCATCAGCGAGGAGACTCCAGGCCCGTGTCAGCTAAGAAGAATGAGTACGGCGCGTCCTCGATCACCGTCCTCGAAGGCCTCGAGGCAGTGCGCAAGAGGCCGGGCATGTACATCGGCTCGACCGGCGAGCGCGGTCTGCACCACCTGGTCCAGGAGGTTGTGGACAACTCGGTCGACGAGGCGATGGCCGGCTTCGCGACGACTGTCGACGTCACCCTGCTGGCCAACGGCGGAGTCCGGGTGATCGACGACGGTCGTGGCATCCCCATCGACGTGCACCCGGTCGAGGGCAGGCCCACCGTCGAGGTCGTGCTGACCGTGCTGCACGCGGGCGGCAAGTTCGACAGCGACTCCTACGCGGTGTCCGGCGGTCTGCACGGCGTCGGCATCTCCGTGGTGAACGCGCTGTCCACCGCCGTCGAGGTGGAGATCAAGCGCCAGGGGTACGTGTGGACCCAGCGCTACGAGAACTCGAAGCCCGCGCACGAGCTGCGCCAGGGCGAGCCGACCGACGAGACGGGCACCACCGTCACGTTCTGGGCGGACCCCGACATCTTCGAGACCACCGAGTACAACGTCGAGACGATCGCGCGCCGCCTGCAGGAGATGGCGTTCCTCAACAAGGGCATCACCATCGTCCTGCGCGACGAGCGGGTCTCGGAGGAGGACGAGGAAGCCGACGCCGAGGGCCACAAGGCCGCGGTGAAGGAACGCGTCTACCACTACCCGGGTGGTCTGGAGGACTTCGTCCGCCACATCAACCACACGCGTGACGCCGTGCACCAGAAGGTCATCGGCTTCGAGGCGCAGGGCGACGACCTCCAGGTCGAGGTCGCGATGCAGTGGAACACGGGCTACACCGCCTCGGTCTACACGTTCGCGAACACGATCAACACGCACGAGGGCGGCACGCACGAAGAGGGCTTCCGCGCCGCGTTGACGCGTGTCGTCAACGAGTACGCGCGCGAGAAGAAGCTGCTCAAGGAGAAGGACGCCAACCTCACCGGTGACGACATCCGCGAGGGTCTCGCCGCGATCATCTCGGTGAAGTTGAAGGAGCCCCAGTTCGAGGGCCAGACGAAGACCAAGCTGGGCAACAGCGAGGCCAAGTCGTTCGTGCAGAAGTCGACGAACGAGCACCTGGCGGACTGGTTCGAGCGCCACCCCAACGAGGCGAAGACCATCGTCACGAAGTCGGTGTCGTCGGCGCAGGCCCGCATCGCCGCGCGCAAGGCCCGTGAGCTGGTGCGCCGCAAGGGCGCGCTGGACATCGGCGGCCTGCCGGGCAAGCTGAAGGACTGCCGCTCGACCGAGCCGGAGCGTTGCGAGCTCTACATCGTCGAGGGTGACTCCGCCGGTGGATCGGCCAAGGAGGGGCGCGACTCGATGTACCAGGCGATCCTGCCGATCCGCGGCAAGATCATCAACGTCGAGAAGGCGCGCATCGACCGCGTCCTGAAGAACACCGAGGTCCAGTCGCTGATCACGGCGCTCGGCACCGGCATCCACGACGAGTTCGACCTCTCGAAGCTGCGCTACCACAAGATCGTGCTGATGGCCGACGCCGACGTCGACGGCCAGCACATCCGCACGCTGCTGCTGACGCTGCTGTTCCGCTTCATGCAGCCGCTCATCGAGCACAACCACGTGTACCTCGCGCAGCCGCCGCTCTACAAGATCAAGTGGCAGCGGACCGAGCCGGAGTACGCGTACTCCGACCGCGAGCGCGACGCCGTGATCAAGGACGGCATCGCGTCGGGCAAGAAGCTCGGCAAGGAAGACAACATCCAGCGGTACAAGGGTCTCGGTGAGATGAACGCCGAGGAGCTGTGGGAGACCACGATGGACCCGGCGAACCGGATCCTGCGGCAGGTCACCATGGACGACGCGGCCACCGCCGACGAGCTGTTCAGCGTGCTCATGGGCGAGGACGTCGAGGCACGCCGCTCGTTCATCACCCGCAACGCCAAGAGCATCAAGTTCCTGGACATCTGAGTCCGGTCTTCGTTCTGGGCATCCTGGCGTTTCTGGCGAGTAAGGAAGAAGAACAGTGAGCGAGACGACTCTGCCGCCGGACCACGACCGCATCGAGCCGGTCGAGATCCAGCAGGAGATGCAGAACTCGTACATCAACTACGCGATGTCCGTCATCGTGGGTCGCGCGCTGCCGGACGTGCGCGACGGGTTGAAGCCCGTGCACGTGCGAGTGCTGTACTCGATGTTCGACTCCGGTTTCCGTCCCGACCGCGGCTACAACAAGTGCGCGCGCGTCGTCGGCGACGTGATGGGCAACTACCACCCGCACGGTGACTCGGCGATCTACGACGCATTGGTGCGTCTCGCCCAGCCGTGGGCCCTGCGCTACCCGTTGATCGACGGTCAGGGCAACTTCGGCTCGGTGGGCAACGACCCCGCCGCCGCCATGCGGTACACGGAGTGCCGGCTCTCCCCGTTGGCCATGCACATGCTGCAGGACATCGAGGAAGAGACCGTCGACTTCCGCGACAACTACGACGGCCGCATCCAGGAGCCGACGGTCCTGCCGTCGCGCGTGCCGAACCTGCTGATCAACGGCAGCTCCGGCATCGCGGTCGGCATGGCCACCAACATCCCGCCGCACAACCTCCGCGAGGTCGCGGAAGGCGTGGTGTGGGCGCTGGACAACTTCGAGGCCTCCGACGAGGAGACCCTCGAGGCGATGATCGCCCGGATCAAGGGCCCGGACTTCCCGACGTACGGCCAGATCCTCGGCACCTCCGGCATCGAGGACGCGTACCGCACCGGCCGCGGCTCGGTCCGGATGCGCGCGGTCGTCGAGGTGGACGAGGACGCCAAGGGCCGCACGATCCTCGTCGTCACCGAGCTGCCGTACCAGGTGAACCCCGACAACCTGGTCGAGAACATCGCGTCGCTGGTGCGTGACGCCAAGCTGACCGGCATCGCGAACATCGCCGACGAGTCCAACCGCCGCATCGGCATGCGCATCGTGATCACGCTCAAGCGCGACGCGGTGGCGAAGGTCGTGCTGAACAACCTCTACAAGCACACCCAGCTGCAGTACTCGTTCGGCGTCAACATGCTGGCGCTGGTCGACGGTGTGCCGCGCACGCTGCGGATCGACCAGATGATCCGCCACTACGTGAAGCACCAGATCGAGGTCATCGTGCGGCGGACGCGGTTCCGTCTGCGCAAGGCCGAAGAGCGCGCGCACATCTTGCGCGGCTTGGTGAAGGCGCTCGACCAGCTCGACGCGGTGATCGCGTTGATCCGCCGGTCCGAGACGCCGGACATCGCGCGCACCGGCCTGATGGAGCTCCTCGACGTCGACGAGATCCAGGCCAACGCGATCCTGGAGATGCAGCTCCGCCGCCTGGCCGCCCTCGAGCGCCAGAAGATCATCGACCAGTTGGCCGAGATCGAGCTGGAGATCGCGGACCTCAAGGACATCCTCGAGAAGCCGGAGCGGCAGCGCAAGATCGTGCGCGACGAGCTCACGGCGATCGTGGACAAGTTCGGCGACGACCGCCGCACGAAGATCATCCCGTTCGACGGCGACGTGTCCATGGAGGACCTGATCGCGGTCGAGGACGTGGTCGTCACGATCACGCGCACCGGCTACGCGAAGCGCACCAAGACCGACCTCTACCGGGCGCAGAAGCGCGGCGGCAAGGGCGTGCAGGGCGCACAGCTCAAGCAGGACGACATCGTCGCCCACTTCTTCGTGTGCTCGACGCACGACTGGATCCTGTTCTTCACGAACAAGGGCCGTGTGTACCGCACGAAGGCGTACGAGCTGCCTGAGGCGAACCGCAACGCCCGCGGGCAGCACGTCGCGAACCTCCTCGCGTTCCAGCCGGAGGAGGAGATCGCGCAGGTCATCCAGATCAAGAACTACGAGGTGTCGCCGTACCTCGTGCTCGCCACCCGGAAGGGTCTGGTGAAGAAGTCGAAGCTCTCCGACTTCGACTCCAACCGATCGGGTGGTCTTATCGGCATCAACCTGCGCGAGGACGACGAGCTGGTCGGAGCGGTGCTCTGCTCGGCCGACGACGACCTCCTCATGGTGTCCGCCGACGGCCAGTCGATCCGCTTCCACGCGACCGACGACGTGCTGCGCCCGATGGGACGTGCCACGTCAGGTGTGCAGGGCATGCGGTTCAACGCCGACGACGAGCTGCTCTCCGTGGGCGTCGTCCAGGAGGGCCTGTTCGTTTTGGTCGCGACGGACGGTGGGTACTCGAAGCGAACGCCGATCGAGGACTACCCGGTTCAGGGCCGTGGCGGCAAGGGTGTGCTGACCATTCAGCACGACCGGCGACGTGGCAGGCTGGTGGGCGCGCTCATCGTCGACGTCGACGACGAGCTCTACGCCATCACCTCGAGCGGCGGGGTCATCAGGACCCGTGCCGAGCAGGTGCGCAAGGCGGGACGGCAGACGAAGGGCGTGCGGCTGATGAACCTCGGCGAGAGCACCACTTTGATCGCCGTCGCACGCAACGCGGACGAGCCCAGCGACGTCACTAACGGTGAGACGTCTGTCGCGGAGGACTCTGCCGCCGACCAGGCAGCCACCCCCACCGACTCGGCCGAGTAGCCGGAATCGTTAGCGAGAGGTCAAGGACAAGCTCGTGACTCCACCCGAGAACCGCGAAGGTCGGGACGCGGACAAGACCGCGGTGATCACCAAGCCGACTCCGCAGAGTTCTGCGGACAAGGCCGACTCGGCCGCGCCGGCGGCCTCTGGTTCCTCGGGTGGGGACAAGACCAAGCCGGTGGCGGCGGAGAAGGCGGCCGAGGCCGCCGCATCCGCCGCACCTGCCGAGACCCCCGCTGCCGAGAAGAAGACCGAGAAGGTCGAGAAGGCCGCGCCTGCCGCAGCTGCTCCGGCTGCGGCCGAGCAGAAGACGGTGTCGATCGACACCCCGGCTCCGACGCCCCCACCCGCGGCCGACGAGCCCGTCGTCGTCTCGACGCCGCCGCCCTGGCAGCGCGTGACGAACGACACTGAGGCAGCCGAGCAGGACACGGCCGAGGCGCACGTGGCTCCGGCCGCGCCGCCCGTCCCGTCCGCGTCGCCTTCGGAGCCCGCCTTCCCGTCGACCGACCCGGACACCGTCAAGGTGCAGAAGCCCGTGGTCACGGGCTCGGCCGTGCCGGTGGGCCTGGGCAGCAGCCGCACGTCGGTGAACCTCGGCAACGGCGGCAGCCGTCCCGCCGCGGCCACCCCGTCGGCCCGTCGCCCCGGCCGCGGCCCGCGCCGCGCCTCGCTGCAGGTGAAGCGCGTCGACCCGTGGTCGGTGCTCAAGCTCGCCCTGGTGCTGGGCGTCGCGCTGTTCTTCGTCTGGCTCGTGGCGGTCGGCGTGCTGTACGGCGTCCTGCACGGCATGGGCGTCTGGGACAAGATCAACAGCACCGCGAACGACCTGCTCCAGGCCAACGAGCCGGGCGAACCGCTGATCAGTGCCGGCCGCGTGTTCGGCGTCTCGGCGATCATCGGCGCGGTCAACATCGTGCTCTTCACGGCCCTCGCGACCGTCGGCGCGTTCGTCTACAACGTGTCCGCGGATCTGGCCGGTGGCTTGGAGTTGACGCTCTCCGAGCGTGAATGACCCCCGATTTGGGAGCGGCGAGGACGATCCTGTAAGGTTCTCCTCGTCGCCCCGAGGGGCGACAGTTGATCGAGGGCCTATAGCTCAGGCGGTTAGAGCGCTTCACTGATAATGAAGAGGTCGGAGGTTCAAGTCCTCCTAGGCCCACTCGATTCGCGGGATAACTATGTGAGCGGAACGCACTCACCTATTGCGAATCATCGTCTTTTTTCTGGGGGCCAAGCCCCCAGACCCCCTGCCGGG
>NZ_JBHRZI010000011.1:1416188-1484018 GCF_042649515.1 Lentzea rhizosphaerae
CCATCACAGTTGATCGGCCCCGGAGCTCCGGTGGTGCTGTAACGTGGTGGGGTCGCTGGGTTTACAGTCTTGGGAGGGATTCGAAGTGGCTAAGAAGATCATCGCACTCGTCGTGGTTGCCGGTGCGGTCCTGTTCTTCGTGAAGCGCAGCCGTTCGGCCAAGGCCGATGCGGACCTGTGGCGCGAGGCCACCGCCCCCACCGACTGATCTCGCGGGCGGCTTGCCGCCCCGGATCTTCGGGGACGTAGCTCAATTGGCAGAGCACCGCCTTTGCAAGGCGGGGGTTAGGGGTTCGATTCCCCTCGTCTCCATCTGCTTTCACTGAAGCCCTGTTCGCCGCCGCAGCGAACAGGGCTTCAGTGTGTTTGCAGCAGACGTCACACGTTGGTCAGCGACTTCTTCGACGACTTGCGGAGTTGGTCGATGCTCCACGCGCCGGCGCCTGTGAAGACCAGCAGCAGGAAGGTCCACGAGTAGACCGCTGCCAGCTCGCCGCCGTTCGCGATCGGCAGCAACGCCTTGGGCTGGTGCACCACGAAGTAGGCGTAGGCCATGGCGCCGGAACTGATCAACGCCGCCCACCGCGTCCAGAGGCCGATCAGGATCAGCGTGCCTCCGACCAACTCGATGAGGCTCGCGGGGCCGCCCGGCCACGAGAGCAGCGGCGTTCCCTTCATGACCTTCTGCACCCCGTGCATCACGAAGAGCAGGCCGACCACGATCCGAAACAGGGCTAAAGCCTGGTCACGTCGTTGCTCCAGAAACTGCATGGTGAGTGGTCCTTCCGGGCAGGGCGAAAGAAGTTGAACGATCATCTACTCTGCCGGACGGATGGCTTTCACGGTCTGGTTGACTGTTGCTCCTATGAAACGCGCACTGTTGCTGCCCTTGCTCGGCGTACTCGCCGCGTGCGGTGCGGAGGTCGTTCAGAGCACGCCGGTTCCCGCGCCTCAAAGCAAGCAGGCAACCGCTACGACCAGCGCCGCTGCGACCGTGCCGGCCGCGCCGCAGCCCGCGAAGGACGGTGCCTGTCCGTACCTGGCGACGACTTACGTGGCCGAGGCCAACGGTCAGCGTGTGCCGAAGGTGAAACTGTCAACGGACGAACCGCACCCGGCGTGCTTCTTCTACGCCAACGCGACTGAAATTCAGTTGAGCGTTCGTGTCTACGTCGGTGACGAGCGAGTCGCAAAGCTGATCGTGAACGAGGCGGCACCGGACGGGTCGCAGCCCGCGAGCTCACCTGCCGGATGGACCGGAGGGTACGTCAGCAACGACACCGGTGTCGTGTACGCCGTCTCAAAGGGCACTGCCGCCGTGGTCGTGACGAGCAACCAGAAGCAGTCGATCAAGGCTCGCCGCATCGCGGACGAGGCGATCAAGGGCCTCAAGCTCTGAAGACGCGCGAACGGGTGGTCTTCCAGACGGAAGACCACCCGTTCTGCTGTTTCTCGACCTACTTGACGGGTTCCTTCTGGGTCGGCACCTGCCCGTTGAGAACCGGCTCCGGCAGCGGGGCCTGCTCCTCGTCCTGCAGGTGGACCTCTTCCGGCCTGCGCGTCAACGCGACGTAGCCGGCCACCGCGGCCGCGATCAGGAGACCGACGACCCACGGCCACTTGCGGCTCTTCGGTGCGTCGGCGCCGAGCTTGCCCGCAGCCTTGCGGATCTCCTTGGCACGCGCCTTCGCGTCCTTGCGCGCGTGCTTGGCGGCCTTGCGAACTTCCTTGCGTACTTCTTCGGCCTTGCTCATGAGCTCAGCGCGCGTCTTCGCGCTCTTCTTGGCGAGGCGCTTGCGGGAGCGGCGGGTCTGCTTCTCCCAGTCCTCGGCCTTGCCCATGAGCGTGTCTGCCCGCTCGACGAGCGCGCCGCGAACCTGGTCAGCCGTGATGCCACGCTCCGCGAGCTTCACCTCAGCGGCGTGACCAGCGCGAACGACACCCTGACGCGCGGCCTTCAGACCGGTGCCGACAGCCTTGCCAACGGACTCGCCGGCACGGGTCATGACGTCCACCTCGTCCATTCTGTGCTCCACACGTTGTCGTCCGGTTATGTGCTGCAAGTACCCCATGGTGCCCCTTTCTGAACATCCCCGCCCGTGGATGGCACGATGGGGTGGTGGCTGACAGCAACGAATCCTTCGTCGGGACCAAGGTGACGGCGACCCTGCACACCACGCAGGGCGACATCCGTCTCAACCTGTTCCCCGACCACGCCCCCAAGACGGTGGCGAACTTCGTCGGGCTCGCCGAGGGCACGAAGAACTACACCGAGGCGAACGCGAGTGGCACGAACTCGGGCCCGTTCTACGACGGCACCCTGTTCCACCGCGTCATCGCGGGCTTCATGCTCCAGACCGGTGACCCGACCGGCACCGGCCGCGGTGGCCCCGGCTACCGCTTCCAGGACGAGTTCACCTCTGACCTGCAGTTCAACAAGCCCTACATCCTCGCGATGGCGAACGCAGGGCCGAACACCAACGGCTCGCAGTTCTTCATCACCGTGGCGCCGACGACGTGGCTGAACTTCAAGCACACGATCTTCGGTGAGGTCGCGGACCAGGAGTCGCGCGACGTCGTCGACGCGATCGGCAACACCTCGACCGGTGCGGGCGACCGTCCCGTGAACGACATCAAGATCGAGCGGATCACGATCGAACGCGCGTGAGCGACGCCCTCGTGCCACCGGACGGGCCGATCGGAGCGGAGCCGGAAACCCCGGTCTGCGCACGTCATTCCGATCGGCCCACCCGGCTGCGCTGCACCAGGTGCGACCGTCCGGCCTGCCCGGACTGTCTGCGCGACGCCGCGGTCGGCTTGCAGTGCGTCGACTGCGTGAACGAGGGCAAGCGCACGGTCCGGCGCGCGCGCACGATGGTCGGCGCGGAGCAGTCGGACGGGCGTCTGATCGTCACGCCGGTGATGATCGCGTTGAACGTGATCGCGTACCTGCTGACCGTGGCGCAGTCCGGCAGCCTGTTCACCAACCAGACCTCGGCGATCTTCCAGGCGACCGTGCTGGATCCCGTGCTCGCGGCGAACGGCGAGTGGTGGCGGATCCTCACGTCCGGCTTCATGCACTACGGGCTCTGGCACCTGGTGCTCAACATGGGCGTCCTCTACATCGCCGGGTACCACGTCGAACCGGAGCTGGGCAGGCTGAGGTTCAGCGTCGTGTACTTCCTGGCGCTGCTCGGAGGCAACGCGGCCGCGTTCTACTTCGGCGGCGTGTGCGACCGGCTGGCAGGCGCCTCCGGTGCGGTGTTCGGCATCATGGGCGCGCTGCTCGTGGTGTGGCGCCGCAAGAAGCGCGACATCTCCACGGTCGTCGTGATCGTCGTGATCAACCTCGTGTCGAACCTCTTCACCGACGCCTCACTGCTCGGGCACCTCGGTGGTGTCGTGGTCGGTGGGCTGGTGACGCTCGCGATGGTCAAGGCGCCGCGCGAGAACCGAAACCTCTACCAGATCGCTGCCGTGGTGGCGGCGCTCGTGCTGATCGGTGGCATGTTCGCGTTGCACGCGAACAGCCTCATGAACGTCGTCTGCCTCTAATTCACGGCCGCAGTGCGTGCAGCACGCCGGCGACTTCTTCCGGGTCGGCGCCGAGGTCCAGTTTCGTGAGCACCACGAGACGGTCGTCGGCGTCGAGTTCCAATGTCTGCTGTTCCCTGCCGAGGCGCCGGGTGGTCTGCAGCTTGACCTTCACCTCGTGCCACGGCAGCAGCGTCGTGCTCGCGATCCCGCGCACGGCGAGCCCGTTGACGTCGGCGGTGAGTCGCGGGCGAGCGATCGTCGCGAACGCCGCGAGGTAGCTGACCAGCAACGTTGCCAGTCCGACGAGGAGACGGCCCCCGTTGTCGTCAGCGAGGAACGTCGCGACGGCGAGCAGGAGGGCGAGCGCCCACGCGACGGCGACGAGCGGGGCGGGAGTCGACCAGGTGCGAGTCACACCGTCGAGTGTCCCGCATGAAATGTGGACAACTGAACGGGTCCGCATGAGGGGAAACCGACGCTTGTGCAATTTCGCGCAAAGTTGTCCACAGGACTTGTCCCCAATGGGGATGACTTACAGCCGTGTGCTTCGGTGACGCTCGGATGAACCAGGTGAACTCGGTGGAAACAAAGGTCGGCCCGGACGTGTGACGTCCGGGCCGACCTCTACGAACAGTGAGCTGATGAGCCTCGTGCGTGGCTACCGCCAGCGCATCGTCATGAGCAGACCGATGATCATCAGCGCGAAGCCGATGGCGAAGTTCCACGCGCCCAGCTCGAGCATGAACGGGATCTTCTCGGCCGCGATGTAGTTGACGACCAGCCACGCGAGACCGAGCAGCATGAAGCCGAGCATCACAACGACGTAGACCGGGTGAGACGGCCCCGCTGCCTTGACCTTGACCGGCGTGCGGCGGTCAGTGGGTGCGGTGTAGACCGCCTTCTTCCGGACCTTCGACTTGGGCATGCTGTCCTCGCCTGACGTGGATATCCGTGAGTGACGCTAGTTTACGTGCACTACTCGGGAGACACGTTAACGTAGCGAAGGTGGTCAGCGAACCACCTGGAAGACGCAGTTGTTTTCAGTTCACAGTCCGCGCGGAGGTTCTCAGGTGAACTCGGGACCGCAGCAGCCGCCTCCAAGGCGTCCTGCACCCCGTCGTGACGACCTGCAGCACGTGCGGGCCACACCGTCGCCGCGCCCGTTACCTCCGCCCGACGCGACCCAGTTCACCAGTGCATTCTCCGGCAGTCTGCCCCCTGCAGGTGCCCCGCCGCGCCGTCCACAAGGCCCGCCGCCGCAGGCCCCCGGCACGCCGGCGCGCGGAATGCCGCCCCAGGGCGTGCCTCCTCGCGGAACCCCTCCCAGGGGGATGCCGGGCCAGGGGATGCCGGCTCGGGGAATGCCGCCGCGTCCTCGCCCGGTCGATCCGCCCACCGAGGTGATCCCGCGCGTTGAGGACGACTACGACGACGAGTACTACGACGACGACTATTACGACGAGGACGAGAAGGACGCCCTGCCACCGGAGAGCCTCGGGCGCAAAGCGGTCCGCGGCGTCGGCGAGGCCCTCATCACGATGGGCCTGGTCGTGCTCCTGTTCGTCGTCTACGAGGTCTACGTGACCGACCTGCTCTCGGCCGAGAAGCAGCAGGACGCCACTGCCGCGCTCGACTCCGAGTGGAGCTCGAACACCGTCACGCCGCCCCCGGCAGACCCGAACCGCCAGTCGAAGCTGAACCTCATCGAGGGCAAGGCCTTCGCGAAGATGTACATCCCGGTCTTCGGCAGCGACTGGAAGTTCTCGGTGGTCGAGGGCACGACCGACAAGCACCTGGAAATCGGCCCGGGCCACTACAAGGACACCGCCCAACCGGGCGAGGCGGGCAACTTCGCCATCGCCGGCCACCGCGTCGGCAAGGGCGCGCCGTTCAACGACCTCGACCTGCTCGAGTCCTGCAACGCCGTGGTCGTGCAGACCCAGACCCAGTGGTTCGTCTACCGCGTGCTCCCGATGAGCAGCGAGGTGGCGGGCTGGGCCTCGAACCCGAAGGCGAAGCAACCGGCCTGCGCCGGCGTGGCCCCGCTCTCGACCACCCTCGGCGACGCCTACGCCAAGACCGTGGGCCAGGAGATCGTGCTGCCGACCCAGGGCGAGGTCATCGCCCCGATCCCGTACCAGACCGCCGCCGCGGTGCCCGCCGACAAGCAGGCCCGGCTGCTCACCCTGACGACCTGCCACCCGCGCTTCTCCGACCGGCAGCGCCTGATCGTGCACGCCATCGAGACCAAGAGCTACCCGGTGGCCGACGGCTTCGTGCCGCCAGAGATGACGGAGGGCTGATGTACGGCTGGATCTGGCGGCACCTGCCGGGCCCGCTGTATCTGCGAGTGGTCGAGGCCGTCGTGCTGGTGGTCGGCATCGTCGCCCTGCTGATGTTCGTGGTGTTCCCGTGGGCGGAGCCGAAGCTGCCGTTCAACAACGTCACCACGCAGTGATGCGGCTCGGTTTCGTTCGCAGGTTTGGGGCCGGTTTTCTAGGATCACGGGGCTGAGCTGCGGGCGGGACGCTTCACCGCCACCGAGGAGTTGCTTCGGTTCGTCGAAGGCCATCGGCTTCAGGCCCAGTTCGACGAGCATCTGCCTGATGACCAGGTCGGCGTCGTTCGCCTCCAGACGCGTGGGGGACTCGCCGGCGAGGTCGCACAACGCCGGTGAGCCGAACCCCGCCACCCGGGAGGTCGCAGGCGAGGAACACGGCCTGCGCCGGGTCGAGCGCGTACGTGACCCGGTCCAGGTCGAGGCGCAGCAAGCGGTCGCGGAGCTCGGGGTTCACCGAACCAGTGTCCGTGCCGCCGCGAGCGAAATGGTGAAGCCGCCACCGCGCCCGCGCGATGGCGGCTTCATCGGGGAACGGCCGTTCAGCCGTTCGAGATCGAGGTCATCTCCTCGCGCGACACGACCTTCACGCGCTCCCGGCCGTGCGCCGCGCCCAGGGCGATCTCGTGCGCGTCGAGCCGGCTCCAGCCCTCGTTCGTCACGAACGGCACGCCGCGCTGCGAGAGGAACTCGACCACGGCGGAAGGTGACGGCGAGGCACAGCGGGGGAGCGACGGGACGTCCTCGAGGAGGCTGGTGATGGTTTCCAGCGCGTCGCCCTTGGTGTGGCCGATCAGGCCGATCGGGCCCCGCTTGATCCAGCCCGTCGTGTACACGCCGGGCATCGGCACCTCGTCCAGGTCCAGCACTCGGCCGGCGAGGTGCGGGATCGTGCCGGACACGTGGTCGAACGGGATGTCGGTCAGGTGCGTGGAGAGGTAGCCGACCGCGCGGTACACGGCTTGGACGTCCCAGTCGGTGAAGACGCCGGTGCCGCGGACGTTGCCATCGCCGGTCAGCTCCTGCGTTTCGGTGCGCAGGCCCGTGACGTGGGACGTGCCCAGGACCTCCACCGGTGCCTCCAGGAAGTGGAGGTGCAGGCGGCGGGGGCGGGTGCCCTCGTCGCGGATCGCCCACTCCTGGAGGGTCTTCACGATCATCTCGACCTGCTTGTTCGAGCGGATCGCGGCCATGGAGGCCTCGTCGAACTCGATGCCCTCGGCGTGGACGATCACCTCGACGTTCGGCGAGTGGTCCAGTTCGCGCAGTTCCAGGGGCGTGAACTTCGCCTGAGCCGGGCCGCGACGGCCGAAGACGTGGACGTCGGTCACCGGTGACGAGCTGAGGCCCTCGTAGACGTTCTGCGGGATCTCGGTCACCAGGAGCTCGTCCGCGGTCTTGGCGAGGATTCGCGCGACGTCGAGTGCCACGTTGCCGACGCCCAGGACTGCCACCGACGTAGCGGTCAGCGGCCAGGTGCGCGGGACGTCCGGGTGGCCGTCGTACCAGGACACGAAGTCCGCAGCGCCGTAGCTGCCGGGGAGGTCGATGCCCGGGATGTCCAGCGGGCGGTCGGACGACGCGCCGGTCGAGAAGATGACCGCGTCGTAGAACTGGCGCAGGTCGTCGAGCTTGATGTCGACGCCGTACTCGACGTTGCCGAAGAAGCGGACCGACGGCTTGTCGAGCACCTTCTGCAGTGCCGTGACGATGCCCTTGATGCGCGGGTGGTCGGGTGCGACGCCGTAGCGGACGAGGCCGTAGGGCGCCGGGAGCTTTTCGAAGAGGTCGATCTGCACGTCGACGTCGGACTTGGTCAGGATGTCGGCCGCGTACACACCGGCTGGGCCGGCGCCGACGACGGCGACGCGCAAAGAACTCATGACACCTATTTTAGGGTAGCCTAACCTCAAGGAAGACGAGAGCTAACTCACTCGACTCGACCGACTAGGCTCTGTCCATGCGCGTGCTCGTGGTCGACAACTACGACAGCTTCGTCTACAACCTCGTCCAGTACCTCGCTCAGCTTGGTGCGGAGTGCGTCGTGCGGCGCAACGACGAGGTTGACCTCGACGAGATCGACGATGTCGACGGCGTGCTCGTGAGCCCCGGCCCCGGTACGCCGGAGCGGGCGGGCGCGAGCATCGACGTCATCAAGAAGTGCGCCGACACCGGCAAGCCGGTCTTCGGCGTGTGCCTCGGCCACCAGGCGATCGGTGTGGTGTGGGGCGGAACGGTCGACCGCGCGCCCGAGTTGCTGCACGGCAAGACGAGCATCGTCTTCCACGAGGGCAAGGGTGTGCTCAAGGGCGTGCCGCAGCCGTTCATCGCGACCCGCTACCACTCGCTGACGGTGCTGCCGGAGACGATCCCCGCGGAGTTCGAGGTCACCGGCAAGACCGAGACCGGCATCGTGATGGCCATGCGCCACAAGGAACTTCCGGTCGAGGGTGTGCAGTTCCACCCCGAGTCGGTGCTGACCGACGGCGGCCACCGGATGCTCGCCAACTGGCTCGCGGTCTGCGGCTTCGAGGTGCCGGAGGCCACGGTCGCGCAGCTCGAGACCGGCATGCGCACGCTCGCCGCCGCCGCCCGCCAGTAACGAAAAAGGGCGGCTTCCGCAGTGGAAGCCGCCCCGATTCGAAAACCCGCTACGTCGTCACGACGCCGAACTTGCCGATCGTCAGCGTCACGGTCGACCCCTTGGTGAACGGCTGACCCTTGCCGGGGTTCTGCGCGACCACCTTCTTGTCCTGCGAGACGTTGGTGACCGGCTGTTCCTCGATGTTGAGGTTGCCGTTCCAGCCCAGCGACCTGAGCTTGTTCTCGGCTTCCTTCTGCGACAGGCCCGTCAGGTCCGGCATCTCGAGCTGGTTGCCCTTCGAGACCCTGATCGTCACCTGCGTGTCCTTGGCAGCCTTGCTGTTGCCGGTCGGGTTCTGCGAAACGACCCGGCCCTCCGGCTGCGCGCTGTCGACCTGCTCGACGTTGACCTTGAAGCCGGAACCCTCGAGCGTCTGGCGCGCGTCGTTCACGTCACTGCCCACGACGTTCGGCACGTTCTGCTTCTCCGGTGCCTTGCCGAGCTGGATCGTGATCGTGCCGCCCTTCTTGAGCTTCAGGCCGTTCGCCGGGTTCTGGCTCGCGACCTTGCCGACCTTGGTCTGGTCGTCGACCTCGACGGCGTCGGCGCTCTGCTGCAGCTTGAAGCCGTTCGGATCCTTGTCCAGGATGGCCTGCGCCTCCTGCGGGGTCTTGCCCGTCAGGTCGGGCACGGTGCCCTCGCCGGGAGGCGCACCGATCGAGATGGTGACCGTCGAACCCTTGCTGACCTGGCTGCCCTCGGGCGGGTTCGTGCCGACCACCTTGTTGATCTGGTCGGCCGTGCACTTGGCGGCAGCGCCGTTCGGGCCGGGCTCGCAGGCGACGTCCTCGGTGGCGGCCACCAGGCCGGCCTTCTGGATCTTCTCCTTGGCGTCCAACGGGCTCAGGCCGACGATCGACGGAACGGGGACCTTCTCCGTCGCCTTGTTGCTGGTGTCCATGATGCTCGAGGTGATCCACGCGGCGAGGCCGAGCACGGCCACGCACAGGATCACCACGAGCGTGATCATGATGGCCTTCTTGCGCTTGGCGCGCCGCTCTTCTTCCTCGTCCGCGATCGGGTCGTAGTCGTCGTCCGGCTCCGACTTCAACGCCGCGGGACGGTGCCTGCCGCCACCACCACCGGAGATCACCTGCGTGCGCGGGGTGCGCGACGCCTGCTCGTTCATCACGGCGGTGCGGTCCTCGGCCGTCATCACGGCCGGCGCGGACGGACGCTGACCCGACAGCACGCGCACCAGGTCGGCCCGCATCTCCGCGGCCGACTGGTAGCGGTTCGCCGGACCCTTCGCCATCGCCTTCAGCACGATCGCGTCGAGCTGCGGCGACACCTTCGGGTTCAGCGACGACGGCGCCTTCGGGTCTTCCCGCACGTGCTGGTACGCGACCGCGACGGGGGAGTCGCCGGTGAACGGCGGCTCGCCGGTCAACAGCTCGAACAGCACGCAGCCGGCCGCGTAGACGTCGGACCGGGCGTCGACGGACTCGCCGCGCGCCTGCTCGGGCGACAGGTACTGGGCGGTGCCGATCACCGCGGCGGTCTGGGTGACCGCGGCCTGGCCGTCGTGTATCGCACGGGCGATGCCGAAGTCCATCACCTTCACGGCACCGGACTTCGTGATCATCACGTTGGCGGGCTTCACGTCGCGGTGGACGATGCCGTGCCGGTGGCTGAAGTCGAGGGCGGCCGAGACGTCGGCCATGACCTCCATCGCGCGCTTGCCCGACAGCGGGCCCTGCGTCTTCACGATGTCGCGCAGCGTTCGCCCGTCGACGAACTCCATGACGATGTAGGGCAGCGGGCCGTACTCGGTCTGCGTCTCGCCGGTGTCGTAGACGGCGACGATCGCCGGGTGGTTCAGCGCCGCGGAGTTCTGCGCCTCGCGGCGGAAGCGCTCCTGGAACTGGGCGTCGCGGGCGAGGTCAGCGCGCAGCACCTTGATCGCCACGTCTCTGCCGAGGCGGACGTCCCGCCCCTTGTGGACCTCGGACATGCCGCCGTACCCGAGGGTCTCACCCAGTTCGTAGCGGTTTGAGAGCAGTCGCGGAGTGCTCATCGGTGCTTCGTCCCGCTCCTAGTCGACGGTGTTCCCAGCTCGGTTCTTGTCTTGCTCATGGCGCGCACGTCACCTTCACCTGCGAGCCAGCCGGCACCCCGCCTGTCGGCGAGATGGCGGTGACCCTGCACTTCTTCAGGTCGCCCGGCGCTGTGCCCTGGGGGCTCTGCACCCTGGGATCCAGGCCGTGGCCGATCAGGTCTGTCTTGACCTCGTCGCCGGAACGACCGATGTAGTCGTCCTCGTCGACTTGCATCAGCGCGTTGCCCGGTATCCGATCAGCCGAGTCGGGCTTCCCCTGTCCGTTCGCCGGCGGGTTCACCGAGCTGGACGTGGTCGGTCGGTCACCTTGCCCGTTGCCAGTGTTCGGCTTCACTGCCCACTGCCACACGAGGACCACGCCGAGCACCAGCAGCACGGTCACCAGGAAAGCGACCATAACCCAGACGACGGTCCGGTTTCTCCCCGGTGGTGTCGGCATGGGGGTGAACGTGCCGGTCTGGTGCGCCGGTGGCATCGCCGGGTGGGTGCCGGGACGGCCCTGGTGGTGGGCCATCTGCGGTGGAATCGGCAGTGGCTGCGACACCTGCGGTGGCGGCGGAGGCGGTGCCACCTGCTGCGGCGCGACCTGGGGCATGGCGAACCCGGACGGCGTCGGCAGCGGCTGGCCCACCCGCACCGCGCTGACCGCGGCGGCGAACTCCCCACCGGTCCGGTAGCGCTGCCGCGGGTCCTTGACCAGCGTCGCCTCGATCAACGCACGGGCACCCGGCGGCACGTCCGGCGGCAACGGCGGCGCCATGTCGCGGATGTGCATCATCGCGACGGTCACGGCGTTGTCCGACAGGAACGGCCGGTGTCCGGCCAGGCATTCGTAGCCACACACGGCCAACGAGTAAACGTCGCTCGCCGGTTCGGCCTCTCCACCAAGAGCTTGTTCGGGCGCGATGTAGTGCGCGGTGCCCATCACCATGCCGGACCGTGTCACGGGTGCGGCGTCCACGGCCTTCGCGATGCCGAAGTCGGTGATCTTCACCTTGCCCGACGGCGTGACCATGATGTTGCCCGGCTTGACGTCCCGGTGCACGAGCCCGCGTTCGTGGGCGGCCTGCAACGCGTTGCCCGTCTGCTCCAGCAGGTCGAGCGTCACGTCGGCGGTCAGCCGGCCGCGCGAGATGATCGTCGCGAGCGGTTCGCCCTCGACGAGCTCCATGACGAGGTACGCGGTGTCCTCCGGTCCGTCCGTGACGGACGCGGTCTCGCCGTAGTCGTGCACCGACGCGATGCCGGGGTGGTTGAGCGACGCGGTCATCCGCGCCTCGGTGCGGAAGCGGTGCAGGAACTCGGGATCGCCGGACAGCTCGGCCTTGAGGACCTTCACGGCCACCCGCCGGTCGAGCCGTTCGTCGGCGCCTTCCCAGACCTCGCCCATGCCACCGACCGCGATCCGCCTGGTCAGGCGGTAGCGGTCGGCGAGGAGCTGGCCCGTGGTCAGCATCAGCGACCCGCCAGGTACGCGTTCATCACAGCGCGCCCGATCGGGGCGGCGACCTTGCCACCGGTGGCACCCAGACCGCGGTCGCCGCCGTCCTCCACGATCACCGCGATCGCGATCTCCGGCTTCTGCGCCGGCGCGAACGCGATGTACCAGGCGTGCGGCTTGGTCTTCAACGGGTCGTTGCCGTGCTCGGCGGTACCGGTCTTCGACGCCACCTGGACGCCGATGCCCTGGCCACCGGTGTTGATCTCCGACTGGATCATCATGTCGCGCAGAGCGGTCGCGTTGTCCTTGCTCATCGCGGTCTCGACCTCGTCGGGCTCGGTGTCCTCGATCCCCTTCAGGTCCGGGCCGAGGATCTTCGACACGAGGTACGGCTGCATGCGCTTGCCGCCGTTGGCGATCGTCGCGGCCACCACGGCGTTCTCCAGCGGCGTGATCTGCACGTCGCGCTGGCCGATGCCGGTCTGGTAGAGCGCCGCCTCGTCCGGGATCGCGCCGAGCGTCGAGGTCTCGACGGGCAGCGGCACCTTGAGACCGGGGTCGTTGAAGCCGAACTTCTCCGCCTGCCTGCGCAGCTTGTTCGCGCCGAGCTGGCCCGCCATCTCGCCGAACGCCGTGTTGCACGACTTGGCGAGCGCGGTCTCCATCGACACCGTCTGACCGGGGCCGCACGGGGTGCCGTTGAAGTTCGGCAGGTCCGTCTGCGTGTTCGGCAGCTTGATGGTGCCGGCGGCGGTGTACTGCGTGTCCTTGTTCTTGCCGTCGGCGAGCGCGCCCGCGGCGACGATGACCTTGAGGGTCGAACCGGCCGGGTAGAGGGCCTGCGTCGCGCGGTTGACCAGCGGGTCGTTCGAGCCCTCTGCGTTGAGCTGCTTCCACGCGGCCGCCTGCTCGTCCGCGTCGTGGCTCGCGAGCAGGTTCGGGTCGTAGGACGGCGTGCTCACCATCGCGAGGATCTCGCCGGTGTCCGGCTTGATCGCGACCACCGAGCCGGTGAAGCCCTTGGAGGTCAGCTGGTCGTACGCGACCTGCTGGACCTTCGGCTGCAGGGTGAGCTGCACGTTGCCACCGACCGGGTCACGACCGGTGATCAGCGCGGAGATCCGGCGCGCGAACAGCCGGTCGTCCGAGCCGTTCAGCAGGTCGTTCTCGGCGCGCTCCATGCCGGAGGTGCCGTAGGTGACCGACAGGTACCCGGTGACCGGCGCGTACGCGGGGCCGTTGCTGTAGGTGCGCAGGAACTTGAGACGGTCCGTCGTCTCCTTGACGTCCGCGATCGTCGTGCCGTCGGCAGCGATGATCAAACCGCGCTTGCGGGCGTACTCGTCGAGCAGCACCCGGCGGTTGTACGGGTTCTTGCGCCACTCGTCGGCGTTGATGACCTGCACCCACGTGGCGTTGCCCAGGAGCAGCAGGATCATGACCATCATGGCCATGCCGACGCGGCGGAGCGGTGTGTTCATTTGGGACGCTCCACCATCACAGTGTGCTGGTCGGCGATAGCCGGTTGTTGCGGTTTCGGCTTGGGAGCCCGCTGTGGAGCCCGTGCCGAGGCAGAAATTCGCAGTAGCAACGCGACCAGGATGTAGTTCGCGAGAAGCGACGAACCGCCGTAGGACAGGAACGGCGCGGTGATACCCGTCATCGGGATCAGCTTGGTGACACCACCGACGATGATGAACACCTGGAAGCAGAGCGCGAACGCGAGACCGCCGCCGAGCAGCTTGCCGAAGCTGTCGCGCACCGAGATGGCTCCGCGCAGACCGCGCAGAGCGAGAACCATGTAGACGAGCAGCACTGCGGCGAGGCCGACGAACCCGAGTTCCTCACCGATCACGGCGGTGATGAAGTCCGAGTTGGCCTCGGGGATCATCTCCGGGCGGCCGGCACCGAGGCCGGCGCCACCGATGCCCCCGGTCGCAAGGCCGAACAGCGACTGCGAGATCTGGTAGCCGCCGCCGATGGGCAGGTCGTACCGCGCGATCGGATCCTGCCAGTTCGCCACGCGCTGTTGGACGTGGCTGAAGAGTTTCCAAGCGATGACCGCGCCGACGGAGAACAGGCCGACGCCGAGCACGACCCATGCCGCCCGTTCGGTGGCGATGTAGAGCAGCACGAGCACGATGCCGAAGAACAGCAGCGATGAGCCGAGGTCCTTCTGCAGCACCATGACCGCGACCGTGACGCCCCACGCCGCGAACAGCGGTCCAAGGTCACGCGCACGCGGCAGATCCATGCCGAGGAACCGGCGGCCTGCCGTGGTGAAGAGGTCCCGCTTCGACACCAGGAACGCCGCGAAGAAGACCATCAGCAGGACCTTGGCGAACTCACCGGGCTGGATGGACAGCGGCCCGATGCGCAGCCAGATCTTCGCGCCGTTGATCTCGGGCGCGATGAAGCCCGGCAGCACACCGGGCAGCATCAGCGCGACGAGACCGATGAGGCCGAACGTGTAGCCGAACCGTGCGAGCGTGCGGTGGTCCGACAGGAACTTCAACGTCGCCGCGAACAGCAACAACCCGATCGCGGTCCATATGACCTGCTTGAACGCGACCGGTTCCCAGGTCGAGCCGTCCAGGTACTTGACGCCCTCCAGGGCGAGGTCGATCCGGTGGATGGTCACCAGACCCAGCCCGTTGAGCAACGCGACGCACGGCAGGATCACCGGGTCCGCGTACGGCGCCCACCTGCGGACCGCGAGGTGAGCACAGGCGAAGAGGCCCAGGTAGGCGAGTCCGAGGTAGACGATCCTCATGCTCAGCGACCGCTCCTGGTTGAGTTCGACCAGGATCAGCGCCAGCGTCACGAGACCGGCTGCGAACGACAGCATCACCAGCTCGGTGCCGCGCCGCGTGGGCGGTCGCAGTCCCGGCGACGTGTTCGTCGCCACCGACGCGCCTGGCGAGCCTTCCCCGGTGGGGACGGGCGAGCTCAACTACGGACCCTCCCGGCATTCCACGCCGACCTTCTGCGCGGTCGAGGAGGGCGGCGTCTCGGTGGGCCCGGTCGTCCCGGTGTCGGGTGAACCGTTCGCAGGCGGCGGGCTCGTCGTCGTGGGGGTGGTCGTCGTCGTGGTCGTGGTGGTCGACGTCGACGACGTGTCCTTGCACAACGGCAGGATGTACTCGGTGCGCAGCAACCTGACCGCGGCGCGCGCGCCGTCCAGGCCGTTGTCACTGCGGATGCCCGCGGTGATGGTCTTGCGGCCGGCTTCCTGCAGGTCCTTCAACGTGATCGGGCTGCAGCCCGTCGACCCGGGCGGGCACGAGTCCTCGACCTTGGACGACAGCTTGAAGCCGAGCACGGTGCCGTTGAGGCCGCGGAAGATCGCGACCTGGCCGTCCTCGGTGGCGCCGACGTAGTACTGCGTGTTCAGCCACAGCTTGCCGCCGACCGCCACGACGGCGGTCAACAGGAGCAGCACGAAGATGATCGCGAACGCCTTGAGCGCGTTCCTCTTCTTGCGCTTCGGGTCCTGCGGCGGCGGAGGTGCCTCCACCCGCTGCGGCATCGGCGGGCGTTGCTGCGTGAGCGCGCTCGCCCGCGAGGCCGCGGAGTCCGGCGGGGTGTTGTGCTCCTCGCTGCCATCACCGGCCGCGCCGCCGAGGATCGGGTAGTCGTCGCCGAAGTCGACGTCCTCGACGTCCGCCACGATCACCGTGACGTTGTCGGGTCCGCCGCCCTTCAGCGCGAGCTCGATCATCCGGTCCGCGCACGACTGCGGGTCCGGGATGCGGATCGCCTCGTCGAGCGTCTCCAGGCTCACGACCCCGGACAGACCGTCCGAGCAGAGCAGGAACCGGTCGCCGACGCGTGCTTCGCGCACGGTGAGGCTGGGCTCGAAGTCGTGGCCGGTGAGCGCACGCAGCAGCAACGAGCGTTGCGGGTGCGTGGCGGCCTCGTCCGGCGTGATCCGGCCCTCGTCGATCAACGACTGGACGAACGTGTCGTCGTGCGTGATCTGCGCGAACATGCCCTCCCTCAGGAGGTACGCGCGCGAGTCGCCGATGTGCACGAGCCCGAGGCGGTTGCCCGCGAACAGGATGGCCGTGAGCGTGGTGCCCATGCCCTCCAGATCCGGGTCGCTCGTCACGAGCTCGGAGATGGCGCCGTTGCCGGCCGCGACCGCGTCGCGGAGCTTGCCGAGGAGGTCGTCGCCAGGCTCGTCGTCGTCGACGTGGGCCAGCGAGGCGATGACCACCTTGCTCGCGACTTCACCGGCGGCGTGGCCACCCATGCCGTCGGCGACTGCGAGCAGGCGAGGGCCCGCGTACACGGAGTCCTGGTTGTTGGAGCGAACCAGGCCCCTGTCGCTGCGGGCCGCGTATCGAAGAACCAAGGTCATGAGCGCAGCTCGATCACCGTTTTGCCAATGCGGATCGGGGTGCCGAGCGGTACACGCAGGGGTGCGGTGACCTTGGCTCGGTCTAGATAGGTGCCGTTCGTGGAGCCGAGGTCCTCCACGTACCAGTCGGTACCGCGCATGGACAGCCTCGCGTGCCTGGTCGACGCGAAGTCGTCGTCCAGGACGAGAGTGGAGTCGTCAGCGCGGCCGATCAGGATCGGCCTGCCGTCGAGCGAGATGCGGGTGCCGGTCAGCGCCCCGTGGGTGACCACGAGTTGCCGAGGCGCCTTGCTTCCCCTCGCCGACTTCTCGGACCTCCGGAAACCGGGCAGACCTGACGCCCGGAGCCCTGAGGCTGCGTAGAGATCAGAGCGGACCACACGTAGGGCGGCCAGCACAAAGAGCCAGAGGAGCACGAGAAAGCCCGCTCTGGTCAGCTGCATCACCAGCTCTGGCACCGGTTGTAACCGCTCCTGCCTTGAGTTGCTTACCGACGCCCGTATCGACCTCTAGCCCGCGGTGCGGAAGACCAGTGACGAGTGGCCGATGCGGACGACGTCGCCCTCCGCGAGCTGCCAAGTCTGCACTGGCGTGCCGTTCACCGTGGTCCCGTTGGTCGAACCGAGATCAGCGAGCATCGCATTCTGCCCGTCCCACGAAATTTCCAGGTGGCGCCTGGAGACTCCCGTGTCCGGGAGGCGGAAGTCGGCTTCCTGCCCACGTCCTACGACGTTTCCACCCTGCTTGAGGTTGTACGTGCGGTTGGAACCGTCGTCGAGGTGCAGGGTGGCGTTGAGCTGGCGGTTGGCGCCCTGGGTCGCCGGCGGGGCGTATCCGCCCTGGTTGTAGCCCTGGTCGTAGCCGCCCTGCTGGCCGTAGCCCTGCTGCTGGCCGTAACCCTGGTCATACCCGCCCTGCTGGCCGTAACCCTGGTCGTAGCCGCCGCCCTGCTGCTGCCCGTACCCCTGGTCGTAGCCCTGCTGGCCGTAGCCCTGCTGCTGGCCGTAGCCCTGGTCGTAGCCGCCGCCCTGCTGGCCGCCGCCGTAACCCTGGTCGTAGCCCTGCTGCTGGCCATAGCCCTGGTCATAGCCCTGCTGGCCGCCGCCGTAGCCGCCGCCCTGCTGGCCGTAGCCCTGGTCGTAGCCCTGCTGCTGGCCGTAGCCCTGGTCGTAACCCTGTTGCTGGCCATAACCCTGCTGCTGGCCGTAGCCCTGCTGCTGGTCGTAGCCCTGCTGGCCGTAGCCGCCCTGACCATAAGGGTCCTGGCCGGGCTGGCCCTGTCCTTGTCCGTAGCCGGGTGGCTGGCTCATGGATCGGTCTCCTGCGGTGCGAGGTGGTGCTGACCGTCGGCTGGCCGCTTTCACGTCGGGGTCGACGGACGAGCTGGTTCGGAACTGTCCGGTGTGCAGCGCCTCGGAGCGCTCCAGGGAGACTACGACGTCACCATAGGTATCCCATCCGGACTCGGCCAGGTGCTCTCGCAGGCCCTCTGCGAGAAGCTGGGTGATGCGTAGTTCATCCTGCTCGTCGCCCGCAAGACGCTCGTGGTCCTGGGCTCCGAGCAACACCTTGTAGTGGTTGGGGGCTAGCAGTCTGCCACCCGCGAGCTCGCGGATGTTGCTGTCACCCTCACGTTGCAGCGCCTGTGCCACCTCTTGGGGCACCACGTTGCCGCCGAACACGCGCGCGAAGGTGTTGCCGACCAGACCCTCCAGCTTGCGCTCGAAGCGTTGCAGGCCCATGTCAACTCCTTCCGCCCGGACTCCGCTCCTGTACCGATCGTATCCGGGTACGACGACGCCTACAGGGGTCGATTAGGAACCTGGTTTGGACGCGTGCTAGTGTTCCCAACGTCTCCAGGGGCAAGTGGCGGAATGGCAGACGCGCACGGTTCAGGTCCGTGTGTCCGAAAGGACGTGGGGGTTCAACTCCCCCCTTGCCCATCGAAAGACAGAAGGAACCCCTCTCGCGGAATCGCGAGGGGGGTTCTTTCGTTGATCGGCAGTATCGGATTCCTTGATCCAACAGGTGATGTCTGTCACTCGTTCGGGGGTCGGCATGTGGGCGATAGCGGCAGCGGACTTCGGTGCTCCGCTCGAACTCGTGGAACTTCCGGAGCCCTCGGCGGGACCCGATGAGCTCGAGGTGAGGTTGTTCGCCGCGAGCGTGAACCCGTTCGACCGCAAAGTCGTCGACGGGATGCTTCGCGGTTCCACTCCGCACGTGTTCCCTTTGGTTCCTGGAACTGATGGGGCAGGTGAGGTCGTCGGTTCCGGAGAGAGGATTTTCGGCACGTTCTTCCACCACCCCGTCGGGGTCGGAACATACGCCGAGTACGTCACAGTTCCGGCCGGGAACACGTTGGCTCCGTTGCCGGACGACCTCGATCCCGCCGTCGCGGCCGCATTGCCGACCGCCGGCATGACGGCGTTGCAGTTGGTCGAGTCGCTGGGTGACGCGGAATCCGTGCTGATCGTCGGGCCGAACGGCGGTGTCGGGTCGTTCGCCGTGCAGATCGCCCGCGCGGCGGGCAAGCGGGTCATCCCGATCGGCCGTGGCGACTCCCTCGTCGAGGCCGACGCGCTGATCGACCTCGTGAGCGCCGACCGTTCGTCGTTCGAGGCGAACGCGCGGTACGCGCCGTTGGCCTTCAACACCAACTACGTCTCCAGCGATCCGGCGCAGAACTTCGGCATGAAGGGGTCGCGGGAAACGTTGGTGCGGCTCGCGTCGATGGTGCAGGCAGGAGACCTCGAAGTCCCGATCTCCCGCCGCGTGCCCCTGCGCGAGGCTGTTGATGTTTTCGCAGGTCGTGGGCCCGGCAAGACCGTGATCATCATGTAGGTGGTCGTTCTGACGCGGTGAACGGTCGGCGGACGGTGACCGGTACCGCTGACCGGCATTTCGCGCCCACGCCTGGAGCACCCACTCTGAGCAGGTCTTTTGGTGCGTCCATCCGGATTAACGTCACCCAGACGGCAGCACCGTAGGACCGAACTCCTCGTGCCGTTCTTCGACCGGTCACCGACCGGTCGGCGCCGTCGATCGCAGGGGGTGGTTTGACCTGGGGGCGGGCCGCACGCTTCCTGCTAATCCTTATCCAGAGCACGAGTCGAAACGCGGCGGATCGCCCGCCGCGGGTGACGAGGAGGCACTGGCGTGAGCAGCACCCCAGCAAGGATCGCGGCCCTCGACAGCTCGAACGGTTTGTCGACGACCGCGGTCCCGGTTCCGGAACTGCCCGCGTCCGTCGAGGAGTTGGCAGCCGCCGCGGCGATCCGCCTCGGCTGGCACGGAGTGGTCCTCCCCGAGATGGTCCTGATGGGCCGCAAGGTCGTCGTCGTGGCCGAGCTCCTGGCCGACGCCCACGCCGAGCGCGTGTGCGTGGGTGCGGGCCCCGAGGCCGACAAGACCACCGTCTCCACGTGGGTGTGGCCCGAGATGGAAGGCCGCGTCCCGCCGGCCGCCGTCCGCATCGTCGGCGTCCTGGCCGTCGCCCGCCACTGGCGCACCGCGCTCGCGTCCGCCGTCCCCTTCGCCCGCTACGGCAACGCCGCGGTCGTCCTCCCCGAGTCGGTCGCCTTCTCGCACGACTACCTGTCGAACTGCCTGCCGCGCGTCCGCCGCTACGGCGTCTCGGTGCTGCTGGCCGACGACGAGAAGGACCTCTCGGTCGACGTGTCGGGCCGCCAGGAGAACGTGCCGGCCGAGGACACCGCCATCACCCGCTGGGTCAACGAGCTCGTCTACGAGCAGGTGCTCGCCACCGCTTCCTGATCTACGGTCGGGCTATGCGAGTAGTCATAGCCGGAGGGCACGGGCAGATCGCGCTGCTTCTGGAGCAGCAGCTGGCCGCCCGTGGAGATACCGCGACCGCGCTGGTGCGCAACCCCGATCACTTCGCCGACGTGCAGTCAGCCGGAGCCGTTCCGGTGCTGTGCGACCTCGAGTCCGCTGATCTGGACTCGGTCGCCGCCTATTTGAACGGTGCTGACGCTGCGGTCTTTGCTGCTGGCGCGGGGGCTGGGTCTGGGGCCGCTCGCAAGGACACCGTGGACTACGGGGCTGCTGCTTTGTTCGCCTCTGCTGCTGTTGAGGCTGGGGTGCGGCGGTTCGTCCAGGTCTCGACGGTGGGCATCGAGTCGGCCGACTCGCCCTCGGTGGATCGTGAGTTCGCGGTCTACCTCAAGGCGAAGAAGCTGGCGGAAGAGGATCTTCGGGGCCGGGATCTCGATTGGACGATCCTGCGGCCCGGGCCGTTGGTGAACGACGCACCCACGGGTCTGGTCACGTTGGCCGCGCCTCGGCTGCCCCGTGCGTCGGTCACGCGCGCCGACGTCGCCGCCGTGCTGGCGGAGCTGCTCACCGCACCGCAGACGATCGGCAAGACGCTGGAGCTGACGAACGGCGAGACGCCGATCGCGGACGCCGTGCGCGTCGTGCTCTGAGAGTACGCGGGGAGCTTTCGTACTCTCCTGGAGTACGCGGGGGCCCCGCGTGCGGTCAGCCCAGCACGCGGTCCAGGTACGCGTTGCTGAAGGTTCTGTCTGGGTCCACCTCGTTGCGTACCTGCAGGAAGTCGTCGAAGTGCGGGTACAGCGGGCGGAGCTGCTCTGCGGTCAGGTCGTGCATCTTGCCCCAGTGTGGGCGGCCGCCTACGGAGGCGGCGATGCTCGCGTACGCGTCGAAGAAGGCCTTGTACTGCATGCCCAGGGCCTGGTGCATCGAGATGTAGGCCGTGTCGCGGCCGTTTGCTGTGGACAGCCAGATGTCGTCTGCTTGGGCCACTCGCACTTCGCAGGGGACGATCAGGGCGTCTCGGTCGCCCAGGCGGTTGGCGACTGCTCGGAGTTCGGCGATCACGTCCATCAGCGTTTCGCGGGGGATGGAGAATTCTGTTTCCACGAAACGGACTCGGCGTGGGGTCACGAAGACGTTGTGCGAGTAGTCCGAGTAGGAACGCTCGGAGATCAGGGAGCCGCAGAGTTCGTTCAGGCGCCGGGTGTAGCGGGGGAAGGTCTTGGCCACCTTGCACACCGCGCCGAACGCGGCGTTTTCCATCACCTCGTACTCCCACGCTTGGCGGAGTTTTGAGAGGGGGCGGGCCGGTTCGGGGATCCTGTTGTTGCGCTTGAGGATCACGCGGTCCGAGTGGGTGAACCAGTGGAACTCGACGTGGTCTTCGACGGCGCACAGGTCGTCGAACTGTTCCAGGACGGCGTCCAGCCTGCCTGGGGTTTCGGAGGCCTGGAGCACGAACGAAGGGACGCACTGGAGGGTGATCGTGCTGATCACGCCCAGGGCTCCCAGGCCCACGCGGGCTGCGTTGAAGAGGTCTGGGCGTTCGGAGCGGGAGCACGTCACCACCGAGCCGTCGGCCAGCACCAGTTCCAGCTCGGCGATGGTCGTGGCGAGGACGCCCAGCTTGGCGCCTGTGCCGTGGGTTGAGGTGGAGACTGCGCCGGCGACGGTTTGGGCGTCGATGTCGCCCAGGTTCGGCATCGCGAGGCCCAGGCGGTGCAGGTCGGCGTTCAACGCGTGCAGCGGGGTGCCCGAGCGGACAGTCACCAGGCCGGATTCCGTGTCCGCGCGCACGATTCCCGTCCAACGGTCGAGGTCCAGCGCTACTTCGGGCGCTACCGCGATGTCGTTGAACGAGTGACCGCTGCCCCGCGCGCGGACACGGCCGCTGGACGTGACCGCCGCTGCGATCTCATCCGTGCTCGACGGGTGAACGACGCGCGTAGGGGTGCACGAAGCCGTTCTAGCCCAGTTCGTCCACACGCCGAACCTCCACGAGAGAGTGTGACCTGCGAGTAACGTAAGTGAAAGCTCTTCACGTTTCAAGGGTTCACGACGTACCGTCAGAGCATGCGCAGAACTCGACTCGATGCCGCGACGAAGGATCTGGATCCTCCGTTCGCGATCGTCGACCTGGACGCCTTCGACCACAACGCGGCGGACCTCGCCCGTCGCGCTGCCGGTCATCCGATCCGGGTGGCGAGCAAGTCGATTCGGGTGCGCGATCTGGTGAGCCGGGCTCTGGAACGGCCCGGCTACTCCGGTGTCATGTGCTACTCGCTGGCCGAGGCGTTGTGGCTGTCCGAGCAGAACGTCAGCGAGGACCTGCTGGTCGCCTACCCGACGGCCGACCGGGCGTCGCTGCAGAAGCTTGCCGCGAATGAAACCGCACGTCAGCGCGTTACGATCATGGTTGACTCGATGGCGCACCTCGACTTCGTGGACGCCGCGATCGGGCCGCACTCGGACATTCGGGTCTGCCTGGAGCTCGACGTCTCGTGGCGGCCGTTCCCCGGCCTGCACATCGGGCCGCGCCGTTCGCCGATCCACACGCCGCAGCAGGCGAAGGCCCTCGCCGCGCGGATCACGCAGCGGCGCGGGTTCAAGCTGGTCGGCGTCATGGCGTACGAGGGTCAGATCGCCGGGCTGGGGGACAACCCGCCCGGTCAGCCGTTGCGTGCGCTCGGGATCCGGTTCATCCAGTCGAAGTCCGGGCCGGAGCTGATTCAGCGCAGAACCGCCGTCATCAGCGCGATCCGGCAGGTCGCTGACCTGGAGTTCGTGAACGGTGGTGGCACCGGCAGCCTGGAGCTGACCGGGTCGGACCCGTCCGTCACCGAGCTCGCGGCCGGGTCGGGGCTCTTCGGGCCGACGCTCTTCGACGCCTACCAGGCGTTCAAGCCGGAACCCGCGGCGTTGTTCGCGCTGTCCGTCGTGCGCAAGCCGAACAAGCGCACCGCGACGCTCTTCGCCGGCGGGTACATCGCGTCCGGCACGCCTACGCCCGACCGCCAACCGTCGCCGTACCTGCCGGCCGGGCTGAAGACGCTCGGCCTCGAAGGCGCCGGCGAGGTGCAGACGCCGGTCACCGGGAAGGCGGCGGAGTACCTGAAGATCGGTGACCGCGTCTGGATGCGTCACGCCAAGGCCGGCGAGCTGTTCGAGCGATTCGACGAGGTGCACCTGGTGCACGGTGACCGCATCGAGCGGACCGTGCCCACGTACCGCGGCGAGCGCCGGAACTTCGGTTAGGCCGGGAGCCGGGACTTCAGGTAACCCCTGACCAGGGCCCTCGCCTCGCCCAAGATCGCCTGGTCGCCCATCGCGGTCTTGCGGAACGCCATCTTCATGACGGCGTCGGCGGCCTCGACGGCGATCGCGATCGGCAGCTGGACCTCGGTCATCGGGATGCCGAAGCGGCCGGAGATCAGCTCGGAGATCTTGTCGGAGATGACGGCGTTGTTGTCGCGCCGCTCGTCGAGCAGCCGCATGTCCACGACGTCACCGAAGTGGAGCCTCCCGAACGCGGGGATCTCGCGGTGCATCGTCACGTAGACGTCGAACACCGTGTCCACGGCGTCCCACCAGTGCTCGAGTGTCGCCTGCTCGAGCCGCTCGGTGATGCCCTGGGAGAACCTGTCGACGTTGCGCAGCGTCAGCGCCTGCACGACGGCTCTCTTGTCCGGGAAGAACTGGTACAGCGAACCGACCGCCACGCCCGCTCTCTCCGCGATCAACGTCGTGGTCACGCCGTCGTAGCCGACCTCGTCGATCAGCGTCGCGCAGGCCTCGAGCATTCGTTCGACTCTCTTGGCGCTGCGCTGCTGAACGGGCTGGCGGCGAAGCGGGGTGGTGCTCGTCACGGCGACTCCCAGTAGTTCGGGTGCTTCCATCTTGCCTGTTGTACGGCTCTTTCACTTCCCTGAACCTGTCAACACGCCTACGATCCGAACAAGTTTCACATTTGGAGGATCGATGAGCGACTTCCTCTGGGGAGTGTCGACGTCCGCGTTCCAGATCGAGGGCGCGTTCAACGAGGGCGGTCGGGGCCCTTCCGTGTGGGACGAGTTCACTCCGGTACACGAAGGTCATGACGCCAGCGTTGCTTGCGATCATTACCACCGGTGGCGCGAGGACGTTGCGCTCATGACGCAGCTCGGCGTGAACGCGTACCGGTTCTCGATCGCGTGGCCGCGCATCCAGCCCTCCGGCAAGGGGCCCGTCAACGCCGAGGGACTCGACTTCTACGACCGCCTGGTCGACGCGCTGGTCGAGGTCGGCATCGCCCCGGTCGCGACGCTGTACCACTGGGACACGCCGCTCGAGCTCGAAGCCGAGGGCGGGTGGCTCAACCGGGACATCGCCGACCGGTTCGCCGATTACACGGCGCTGGTCGCGGACCGTCTCGCGGACCGGGTGAAGCTGTGGATCCCGATCAACGAACCCGCCATGGTGACGTTGCAGGGCTATGCGATCGGTGAACACGCCCCTGGCAAGACGCTGCTCTTCGACGCGTTGCCGACCGCCCACCACCTGAACCTCGCTCACGGCCGTGCGGTCGAAGTGCTTCGTTCGTTCAACGCACAGGCCGTTGGCACCGCGAACAACCACACGCCGGCCTGGCCCGCTACTCCGAACGACGTAGCAGCCGCCGAGGCGTACAGCGAAATCCACAACTGGTTGTACGCGGACCCACTTCTGTCGGGCCGATATCCGGACGCAGTCGCCGATCTCCTGCCAGTTCAGGACGGAGATCTGCAGGTCATCCACCAGCCGCTCGACTTCTACGGGGTCAACTACTACAACCCGACGCGGCTGAAGTCCCCGTCGGAGGGCAACCCGCTGCCGTTCGAACTCGTGGAGATCGACGAGTACCCGCGCACCGGGTTCGGCTGGCCGGTCGTGCCGTCCGGGCTTTCCGAGATGATCACGACGTTGCGTGAGCGGTACCCGAACCTGCCGCCCGTCCACGTGACCGAGAGCGGGTGCAGCTTCCCCGACGAGATCGCGGACGCCGACCGGATCTCCTTCCTCGACGGACACCTCAAAGCCGCGCTGGAAGCCGGTGTCTCCGGGTACTTCGTGTGGTCACTGCTCGACAACTTCGAGTGGGAAGCCGGATATTCGCAGCGTTTCGGCCTGGTCCAGGTCGACTACGAGACGCAGCGCCGCACGCCGCGCGACTCGTTCCACTGGTACAGAAAGGTGATCAGTGGTGAGTGAGGCACTCGCGGAGCCGGTGGTCCCGGTTCGCAGGAGCTGGATGGCCTTGCTGTTCGTCGCGAACCTCGGTCTGTGGCTCGCGGTCTACGCGCCGATCCAGATCCTGTTGCCGCGGCAGGCCGAACTGCTGGACAAGGCGAACAAGACCTTCGTGTTCGGCGTGGTCACCGGTGTCGGCGCGTTCGTGGCGATGGTGGGCGTGCCGCTCATCGGGTTCCTGTCCGACGGCACGACGTCGCGCTTCGGCCGCCGGCATCCGTGGACGCTGATCGGGTCGATCGTCGCGGCCGCCGGCCTCGCTGTTCTCGCCAGTGCGCAGTCGGTCCTGGTCATGACGATCGGCTGGTGCCTGGTGCAGGCGGGAGTCAGCAGCATGCTCGCCGCGCTGACCGCCGCCGTGCCGGACCGGGTGCCCGTCGTGCAACGCGCCAAGGTCGGTGGGCAGTTCGGCATCAGCCAGATGCTCGGCACCGTGCTGGGCGCGGTCGTCGTCACGGAGCTGGTCACCGACCTGGAGGCCGGCTACCTGGCCTGCGCGGCGATCGTGCTGGCCGGAGCGTTGTTCTTCGTGCTGAGGACGCCGGACACGCAGTTGGTCGTGAAGCCGGTGCGGCCGACGTTCTGGATCTCACCCCGTGAGCACCCCGACTTCGCGTGGGCGTGGCTCGGGCACTTCATGCTCAACGTCGGCAACGCGTTCGGCACGCTGTACCTGTACTTCTTCCTGAGCGACGCGGTGCACCACCCGTCTCCCGACCAGGGCCTGCTGCAGTTGATGGTCCTGTACGGGGTGGCGCTCACCGCAGGAGCGGTGCTGTTCGGCGCACGAAGTGATCGTTCTGGCCGTCGGAAGCCGTACGTGTACGGCGCGTCGGCGGTCATGGCGTTGGCGGCACTGTTGTTGGTGGTGTCGCCGACGTGGCCGGTGGCGCTGGTCGCCGCCCCGTTGCTCGGCGTCGGCTTCGGCACTTACCTGGCCGTCGCGATCGCGCTGCTCACCCAGGTGTTGCCCGCCGCGGCCGACCGGGCCAAGGATCTGGGCGTGATCAACGTGGCCAACGCGTTGCCGCAGGTCATCGCCCCCTTGCTGACTACGGTGATCCTCGCGAACCTTGGTGGCTACCGCGGGCTGTTCGCGGCGTCGGCGCTGGCTACCGTGCTGGCGGCGGTGTTGATGAGTCGAGTGCGATCGGTGGTCTGATGCAGCTGTCGGGCAAGAAAGTTCTGGTCACGGGAGCGTCCCAGGGGATCGGCGCGGAGGCCGCGTTCAGGTTCGCGGCCCACGGCGCGCACGTCCACCTTGTGGCCCGGAGCGCCGAACTGCTCGATCTACAGGTCAAACGGATCATCGAGTTCGGTGGCTCGGCGTCCGCGCACACGGCAGATCTCGCGGACGCCGCGCAGATCAGCGCGCTCGCCGAGGAGGTTCCGGCACCCGACGTGCTGGTCAACAACGCGGGCGTCGGCCGCTGGCTGTTCCTCGACGACACCTCAGCCGACGAACTGCAGACGATGACAGCCGTGCCGTACCTGGCCGCGTTGCTGCTGACCAGGGAGTACCTGGGCTTGATGCGTGCGCGCGGCTCCGGCTGGATCGTCAACGTGAACTCGCCGGTGTCGCGGCTGCCGATTCCCGGCTGCGTGGGCTACCAGTCGTCGCGGTGGGCTCTCCGCGGCCTGACCGCGTCGCTGCGGCTCGATCTGCGCGGCACGGGTGTCGGTGTGAGCGAAGTGATTCCGGGCAAGGTGTCCAGCGAGTACTTCAACAACAACCCCGGCGCCGAGGAGCGGATCCCGGCGATCGCTCGGTTGATCCCCACGGTGACGCCGGAGCGGTGCGCGAAGGCGATCGTCGACGCGGTGGAGAAGGAACGCGCCGAGCACCTGTTCCCGTGGCAGCTCAAGGCGTTCGAGATCTCGGGCCGGCTGTTCCCGGGCCTGACGTCGTACCTCACCTGGAAGACGGGCACACACCGCTGATCTTGTCGGTGTCGCTGAGTACGTTGAAACGCAGGGGTTCCCAGCTCGGGGGGACCCCTGCGTGAGCGTGGAAACGGCCCCTTGCCTGCGCGGGAGGTGCGGACAAGGGGCCGATGTTGGTGACCGCGGACCGATGCCGGTCGGGGAGGGAAGGTGCACGTCACCGGCCCGCGGGAATCTGTGGAGTTGTGAAGCTGACCGGGGTCCGCGATGTCGCGGTCGGGGGTTCGCGCATCGCGGACCACCGGTCAGTAGGCGGTTTGCAGACCTGGTCGTGTCGGGGGGACGCCAGGTCAGACGCAAACGCCCGTTAGTGGGCTCGAGCCACCGCGCGGCGGGTCCGGGTGACAGGAGGAGTCACCGGGGCCTCGCGCAGGTGGCGAGCCGGGCGCGGGGCGAGTCCGCCCGCAACCAGGTGTTCGTACGCGGCGCGCCACACCGAGCAAGGTGACTTCTGCTGGCGCCAACGGCCGGAGCACTCAGGGCAGTTGCCCTTCTCGTCCGGCTCGTGCGCTGCCAGCAGAGCACGCCATCCCTCGGTCAGCCGAGGGAGCTCGGATCGAGCCACCGACAGGAGGGACGGGGCGTCCGCGCGGCTCGCCAGCTCCGTGAGCAGGTCGAGGCGTTCCCACACAGCGTTGCGAAGAACCTGTCCGAGGATCGCGTCCATCGAAACGTCACCGTCACCTTTCCGCCTGGTCGGCGGCTTCGCGTAGCGCAGCCCTGAGCTGTACGAGCTGGTCGTGGGACAAGACTGCCGTCTCCCCGGGAGGTCCGACCAGAACCACTTGGCCCTGAACGACCTTCACGGTGAGCTGGCGGTCCCGGTCGACCACGTCGCCGCAGCTGATCTGCCACGTCCGACGCTGCCCGGTCGTGCCGCGCCATGTGGATTCGGTGTCACCCGTCTCCACAATGGAGGTGGAACTCGGGGAGGAGCTGTCCACTATCGGTCGTTCCTCTCCGTGCTCACTCGCTTACCGGAATCTAGATTGCGATGATTCATGCCGGAACGGGACGTCACAGCGCTGACCGGTGGAAGTCTTACGGTGAGCGGTAAGCGGTGTTCGGCAGGGCCGATCAGCCCTGCCGAAGAGGACTTCTCGGGCTCGGGGACCTGCCCCTAGTCTGCCGATGACGCCCAACGGACTGTGAGGGTGCGCGATGAACACCATGAGTTCCCAGGGCTCTCCGATCCCACCTGAGGTGTGGGACCACCAGGAGATGCGGGACGCACTGGCCCGACGAGAGATCAGCTCGGTCTACCGGCTGCTCCGACGGCACGGCGTGTCCCAGCGCCAGATCGCGGCGCTCACGGGCCAATCACAGTCCGAGGTCTCGGAGATCCTCAAGGGACGCCAGGTGATGGCTTACGACGTCCTGACCAGGATCGCCATTGGCTTGGGTGTCCCACGTGGATACATGGGTCTCGCCTATGACGAGACAACGGCAGTGAGGGTGGCCGCAACCGCGGACTCACCCCATCCTGAGGAGGACGAGTCGGTGAAGCGTCGGAAGTTCCTCGCGCACGCCGCCGCCGTGACAGTCGGCGCGGCCGTGTTCGGAGCGGACTCCGGGTCGTGGGTTTCTCACCCCACACAGACTCCGGCTCCGGGACGCATCGGCATGACCGATGTGCGCCAGGTCGAAGCGGCGACGCGGGCTCTGCGCGCCCTCGACTACCAGTACGGCGGCGGTTCCTGCCGCGACGCCGTCGTCGCCCAGCTGTCCTGGGGACAGCAGATGCTCGGTGCGAGCTCCACGGACATCGTTCGCCAGCGCCTCTACGTCGCGCTGGCCGACCTGCACAACCTCGCCGGCTGGACGTCGTTCGACACGGGCCTGATGGACTCGGCCCGCAACCACTTCGGTCAGGCGCTCGACCTCGCCAAGCAGGGCGAGAACGAGGCGCTGATGGCGAACATCCTGTACCGCATGGGCCGCGTGTACTTGCACCAGAACGCTCCTGACGACGCGCTGAAGGTGTTCCAGCTGGGTCAGCTGGCGGCGCAGAACTCCGGTTCCGAACTGGCCGTCGGCATCCTGTGCGCGAACGAGGCCTGGGCCTACGCGAAGATGGGCTCCGACGAGCAGGCGCTCAAGCTGCTCGGTCGCGCGCGCGACGAGTTCTCCCGCGCGAACGTCGCCGAAGCCCCCGCCTGGGCCAAGTTCTTCAACGAGATCGACCTGTCGTCCATGATCGGCACGGTGCACACGGAGCTGGCACAGACTGTGGATGCCAAGTACACGCGGACCGCCATCCCGGCGCTGTCCAAGGCGATCAACAACTTCGGTGACGAGTACGCCCGCAGCCGTTCGTTCAACCTGACCTCGATGGCGATCAACCACCTGCTCGAGGGCGACATCGACCACGGCGCCAAGATCGGCCGCCAGGCCGTGGACCTGTCGGAAAGCCTCAAGTCCGTCCGCACGAAGCAGCGCATGGAGCCGCTTCGCCAGGAGGCCGAGAAGCGTCGCAACAATCCCGAGGCCCGCGAGCTCGCGGACCGCGTCGCCCGCTTCACCGGTGCCGAGTCGGCCGCCTGACCCGATCTCGTTTGGGCCCCATAGCATCTCTTTCGGATGGTGTGGGACACGAACCGGTAACGCCAGGGCCTCCGCACACGAATGCAGCATCGACGGGTGTGAAATCCACGCCTAAGGTGCGGCAGGTCGGGGCGAAGGACGAGGTGCGGCGCGTGAGCCTTACTCGGAGGTGGCGTTCCAAGAGAGCGCTGCGGTCCGCGCAGTTGCTCGACGAGGTGGTGGACACCCAGTTGCCGCTGCTGGCGGCGTTCGACGAGGAGCGACGGCGCCGATCCGCCGACTACCTCGCGGAGCTCGTGGCGTTGGCGCAGGACTACCGCTACTACGCCAACGGCTGGATCGACAGCCGCGAGCTGGATCGTCGCGGTCAGCGGACGATGAACCGGCTGGCGCGCATGCGTGAGGAATCTTCGGCTCGACTGATCACCGATTAGTCCGTTCGTGCGCAGCTCGCCGCGTTGATCGGACCACTCACCGAGTGCGCGGATGTTTCACGTTGAACAATCACCACGGCACCGGTCCGCTGTGGTCGAACAGGCCCCCGGTCGGCCCGTCGTCGGGCAGGGTGGCCAGCCTGATCGCGACCCTGGCTCCCTCCGCGGGTGTGTCCCTTCCCTGGAAGCCGTTGAGGTCGGTCGCCACGTAGCCGGGACAGGCCGCGTTGATCTTGATGTTCGTGAGTTCCTTCGCGTACTGGACGGTGAGCGCGTTCAGGAACGTCTTCGCCGGCGTGTAGGTCCCGTTGACCTCGCCGAACTCCACTCCCGGCGTGGTCTGCAGGGTCAGCGACGCGAGGTGGCTCGACAGGTTGACGATCCGCGGCCGTGCGGAACGACCCAGCAGCGGCAGCACCGCGTTGGTGACGCGGAGGACGCCGACGACGTTGGTCTCCAGCACCTCCAGCAGGCTTTCCGGCGTGGCGGCGGACGGCGCCGCGGGCCAGACCCCGGCGATCGCCGCGTTGTTGACCAGCACGTCCAGGCGGCCGAACCGTTCCTCGAACAGCGCTGCCGCCGCCTTGACGCTCTCGTCATCGGTCACGTCCAACGGGACGGCGAACGCGTCGACGCCGTTCGCCCGCAGTTTCTCGGCCGCCTCCTCGCCACGTCCGGCGTCTCTCGCCCCGACGCCGACCGTCATCCCCAGACCGGCCGCGATCTCGTACCCGATTCCCTTGTTCGCGCCGGTGACCAGCGCGATCGTCTGTTCGCTCATGCACTTGATCGTGGTCCGGCACGCGTCCAGGACCAACATCACTTCGGTCTGGCAGCGATACCCGGCCGGTATCGATAGCGTGGACGCGTGGAGACCCGGGAGCTTCGGTACTTCGTCGCGGTCGCGGAGGAACTGCACTTCGGCCGGGCCGCCGACCGTCTCGGCATCGCCCAGCCGCCGTTGTCGCGGACGATCGCCCAGCTCGAGCAACGGCTCGGCGTCGCGTTGCTGACCCGCACCAGCCGCAAGGTCTCGCTCACGGAGGCGGGCGCGGTGCTGCTGGCCGAGGCGACGGCGATCCTCGGTGCGATCGCCGCGGCGGAGAGGCGCACCCGCACCGTCGACCGGCCTTCGCTGGTGCTGGCCGCCAAGGCAGGGGGCTCCAGCGAGCTGCTGGCGAAGCTGCTCGACGCCTACGCCGCCGAACCAGGCGCGGTCGCCGTCGACCTGCTGCTGTGCGAGGCCCACACCCGGCAACCGCTGCTCGACGGCCGGGCCGACGTGGCGATCATGCACGAACCGTACGACTCGACCGCGGGCCTCGACGTCGAGGCTCTGCGCACCGAGAGCCAGTTCGCGATCCTGTCCCGTTCGCACCCGCTGGCCGGCGCGGCGCAGTTGCGGATGGCCGACGTCATCGACCTGCCGGAGCTCGCGCGCTGGCCGGAGCCCGACGGCACCTACCTGCCAGGGCCCGGCGTGGAGGTGCACAACCTGACGCAGTTGTTCCAGATGATCGCGCTTGGCCGTGCCGTCGCGGTCATGCCGGAAGTCGTCCGCGCGGGCCTGCTCGAAGGCCTGGCCGCGGTACCGGTGGTGGACGCGCCGAAGGTGACCACGGTGATCGCCTGGCCGCCCCACAGCAGGTCGCGGGCCGTGGCCGACCTCGTCCGCGTGGCGACGGGGTTCAGCTGACCGGTGCGCGGCTGAGCACGACCGCGAGGCCGAACGCGACGCCCATGATCGTCACCTCCAGCACCGCCCACTGCACGATCGCGGTGACCTTGTGCTGCGAGATCTTCGGCAGCAACCGCCACCGGATGTGCGCGCCGAGCACCGCGATCAGCACCGCGCACACGAGCTTGCCGAGGAACAGCAACCCGTAGCCGGTCGTGACCAGCGACTGCGGGAACGGCACCACCGGGTTGAGGACCAGCTCCAGCAGCCCGTTGAACAGGCCCGTCGCCGTGACGACGACGAGACTGATGGTCGCGACCTTCGAGAACTTCGGCAGCGCGGCCGCGAGCAGCCCCTTGCGGTAGGCCACCAGCGCCATCAACGCGCCGAGCCCGCCCGTCCAGGCCGCGGCGCCCAGGACGTGCAGCTCCATGGAGACCATCGAGTAGTCGTGGTACTCCCAGTTCGAGGCGTGCCCGGTCACCGGGATCGGCAGCAGCCCGAACATCGAGATGAGGATGCGCAGCTCAGCGGGCACGGACTCGCCGCTGCGGACCGCCATCACGCCGACGACCAGGTACACGAACGCACAGGCCGCGCTGAACAGCAGGCCCTTCCCGGCGCCGACGGTCGCGATGTAGTCGACGGCGTTGCCGACGCTCACGTCGCTGCCCGGCCGCAGCTCGGCGGCCTGGAGCACGATCGCCAGCAGCGCGGTGACGACCCAGACGGCGGCGGCGACGACCGCGGCCGGCCGGGCGAGCCGCATGACCGGTTCGGTGTGCGTGGGCCGGTCGAAGCCGAGCAGCTTCGGCAGGATCGACAGCCCGACGACGATCGTCGCCGAGACGTCCAGCAGCACCCTCGTGATCGGCAGGCCGTACCGGACCGCCGCCCCGGCGTCCACGACCCCGGCGACCACGACGGGTGGTGCCAGCACGAGGCCGAGCGCGATGCCCGCGAGCGCGCCGAGGACGAGCCCGGCGAGCACGCGGTAGTGGCTGGGGGCGGCGGTCCGGACGTCGGTCATGCCTTCGTGCCCCCGCCGCGCAGGGCGAAGAACACGCCACCACCGAGCAGCACGACGGCGCCGACGATCCACACCCAGACGGGCAGGCCGCCCTGCGAGTGCGGGTCGGCACCCGAGCCGTCGTTCTCCGCTTCCACCCGCGGCGTGCCGGTGCCGTCCTTCGTGAGCGTGAACATCAGCTCACCGGAGACGGGGTGGCCGTCCGCGGACAGGATGCGGTAGCCGATCTTGTACAGCCCGGCCTTGCCGAGCGCTCCCACGGCCTGGGTGACCGAGGTGTCCTTGATCATCGGGTCGCCGGGGAGCTCGTAGTGGCCGCCACCGCCGTCGGTCACCGAGATCTTGTTGATGCCCTGGCCGCCCTGCACGTCCTGGTCGAACGTGAGCGTGACGGTCGACGGGCCGACCTCCAGCGAGGCCTTGTCCTTCGGATCGCTGCTGATCAAAGCGTTGTGCGCCGCCGCGGGGGCGGCCGTGACGAGCACGGCCGCACCTGCGATCAGGCACGCGATGAGCGCGCGCTTCATGCCTTGCGCCTGGAACGCAGGATGGCGCCGACGCCGAAGCCCAGGCCGAGCGCGCCGACGGCGAGACCCGCGCCACCGAGGTAGCGGGCCGTGTTGTCCGAGCTCGAGACCGCGGCCTCGTGCGTCTCGGTGCCGGTCGTGGCCGCGCCGTGGCCGTGGTCGTCCGAGGCGGCCTTCTTCGGGGCGAGCTTGAGCGCGGGCGCCGGGTGCTCCGGCTCCTTGCCGTCGGCGCCGGTGGACTGGCTCCAGTCCACGACCTCACCGTTCTCGTAGGTCTGCTTGGCCGGGAGCTCCAGCTTGTCCTTGCCCTCCGGCAGCGTGCCGAGCGCGACGAAGAACTCCTGGTACTCGTTGATCCCGATCTTCACGCCGGGGTCCGCGGTCCAGGTGATCGTCCGGAACGCCTCGGTGATCTCCTTGCCGCCGATCGTCACGGGCTTGTCGAGCTTGGCCTTGACGGCCTCTGCCTTCCAGCCCGGCAGCGGCTTGGTGCGCACCGAGGTGAGCGGGGTGTCCTGCGGAAGCGTCACTTCCAGCTTGATGGTGCCCGCGTTGTCCCGCTCGTTCGGGACGCGGAACGCGAACGTCGCGCGGCCGCCCTGGGTGAACTCCGACGGCTGGGCGCTGACGTGCGCCGATGCGATCGTCGGGGTGCCGAGGACGGCTAGTCCGGCCACGCCGAGGACGGCGAGCGCGCGCACGCCAAATCGATTTGTCGACATGAAGTTGTGGCTCCTGATTGCCAAAGGGATTGAGGGATTGAGTGATCAGGAGCCACAGGGCGGGCCGCGCAACCCGTTCGCACGTCTTAGGTCCGTGTGGTGCGCGCTGCGGACGTAAGGCGTGCTGGTGAACGCCCGCACCGGCTTGGTGACCGGCAGCGGCGTGAGCCTGCGGGGGATCAGGCGGGTGACTGCGGAGAACAGCCTGAACAGGGCGTTCTCCGCGTGGAAGAGGAGCAGGCCGGTCAGCGTCGCGGCGACGAGGTGCGCCACGAACATCTGCCCGGTCAGTGTGCTCGTGTGCTCGTGGTTGACCCACGTCAGCAGCAAGTGCTGCGCGAGCTGGGCCGTACCCAGCCCCGCGATGATCGAGAGCCTGCCGGTGCGCCTGTCGGCGAGGCTCGCCGCTGCGAACGCGATGAGCACCACCAGCGGCAGCGCGTGGACGAACTCCGACAGCTCTCCGCCGCCCAGCCCGTGCGCGGCGATCGTGAGCGCGGAAGAGGTCAGCGCGAGCGCGGCACCACGCAGGGTGCGCAACTCACTCGACCGTGTGCTCACGTCGGTGAGGGTAATCGGAGGAGTTTGGTTCGGTCTACGAGCGGGTAACTACGGCCGCATGCACAACCAATGCGACCAGCCGGGCCGTACCGACAGGGTCGTGTTCGGCGTTGCCGCTGGTCTGACGCTTGCGTTCGTGGCCTGGGGAATCGTCGGCACCACCAGTCTGGCGTCATTCTCGAAGTCGGCGCTCGCCTGGGTCATCCAGAACCTGGGATGGGCTTTCGTGATCTCGGCCTCCGGGTTCGTGGTCTTCGCCCTCTGGCTCGCGTTCAGCCGCTACGGCAAGATCCCGCTCGGCCGTGACGACGAGAAACCCGAGTTCAAGACCGTCTCGTGGGTGGCGATGATGTTCAGCGCCGGCATGGGCATCGGTCTCATGTTCTACGGCGTCAACGAGCCGTTGTCGCACTTCGTGAAGCCGCCGCCCGGCACCGACGGTGACCCGCTGGAAACCGCGATGGCCACTACGCTGTTCCACTGGACGCTGCACCCGTGGGCGATCTACGCCATCGTCGGCATCGCGATCGCGTACAGCAGCTTCCGCCGCGGCCGGTCCTCGCTGATCAGCGCCGCGTTCACACCCCTGCTGGGCCGCCGGGCCGCGTCCGGCTGGGGACGCGCGATCGACGTGATGGCGATCTTCGCGACGCTGTTCGGCTCCGCAGCCTCGCTCGGCCTGGGCGCGCTGCAGATCGGGTCGGGCCTGGAGGCCGCCGGCTGGGCGGGCGACGTCGGCACCGGCGTGCTGGTCGCCGTCATCGCGATCCTGACCGTGGCGTTCGTGGCGTCCGCCGTGTCGGGTGTCGCTCGCGGCATCCAGTGGCTGTCGAACATCAACATGGTGCTCGCGGTGACGTTGGCGCTGTTCCTGTTCGTCGTCGGGCCGACGGTGTTCATCCTGAACCTGCTGCCGACGGCTCTCGGGGACTACTTCCGCGAGCTCGCGACGATGGCCGGCCGGACTGCTGCCTCCGGTGGCGACGCCACCGAGACCTGGTTGTCCGGGTGGACGATCTTCTACTGGGCGTGGTGGATTTCGTGGACGCCGTTCGTCGGGATGTTCATCGCGCGGATTTCGCGGGGGCGGACGATCCGGCAGTTCGTCGCCGGCGTGATTCTGGTGCCGTCTGCCGTGTCGCTGGTGTGGTTCGCGATTCTGGGCGGTACTGCGATCTTCGAGCAGCGGCGGGGGATGGATCTGGCTGGTGCCTCTTCGCCGGAGTCCCAGTTGTTCTCGCTGCTGGGACAGTTCCCGCTGGCTGCTGTGGCCGGGGTTGTGGTGATGGTGCTGGTGGCGATCTTCTTCGTGTCCGGGGCTGATGCTGCTTCGATCGTCATGGGGACTCTGTCGCAGCGTGGGTCTATTCGGCCTACTCGGCCTGTTGTCGTGTTCTGGGGCGTGCTGACTGGGGCTGTGGCTGCGGTCATGTTGTTGGTGGGTGGGAGTAATGCGCTCACCGGGCTGCAGAACCTGACGATTATTGCGGCGTTGCCGTTCATGGTTGTGATGGTCGGGTTGTGTGTGTCGTTGGCTCGGGATCTGCGGTCGGATCCGATGATTCGGCGGGAGGAGCGGGTGGCTGAGGTGATGGAGGAGGTCACCGCGCACCTCGACCCCGGTCAGGTCGTCGAGGAGGCGGCGGTCAAGGCCGTCGCCGAGGTGACCGGGAAGACTCCCGAGGTCACCGCACGTTCAGGCGCCTGAGCAGTTCCTGCTCCAACACGTCCAGATCAGTTCCGACGGCCCGGTGTGCGGCTTTGCGCCGGGCCGTCGGCATGCGTTCGGAAGCCCGCACGGCGGCCAGCAACTGAGCCAGTCGCGCTTCTGTCTTCGTCACCCAGGCCGAATCGGACGAGCGCAAAGACTCCATGGAGTCCGAAAAGCCGACAATCCTGGCGTGGAGGCGGGCGCCGTAGCCCGAGTACTTGCCGATGTCGGCGACGTTGATGCCGAGGCGGCGGGCGCGGTAGCGGTCGTACTGTTCGCTGAGGATGCCTGCGCCTCTGGCCAGTACTGGAGCCAGGACCGGAATGAGCGCTGGGGCCACCACCTTTGCCACTCCGACCAGGTTCTTGGCCCTCTTGGGCGTGAACAGATGCCCGGTTTTGCGCGCCATTCGGGTACACCTCCTCCGTCAGGAGAAACTTACTGCCCAGGTTGCTTCCACATCCTCCCGACGCGCGACATACGCTGCATCCGTGACTTCCCAGGTGCAGCTAGACGCCGGCGTGGTCACTCGTTGTCGGCGGCGGGTGCACCTCGAAAACGATCCGGAGATGCGCGACGCTCCCAAGGCGGCGCCGGATCCGGCTTCGGAACAACGGAAAGCGGACGCGACGAACCATCGTCGTGCGGTGGCGGACGCGCTCGGGCGGCTGGTCGGGTCGGACCTCTTCGAGGTGCCGAGCGGGGCCGACGTGCGCAGTGCTGATCGGGAGCGGGTGACGCTCGCCGCCATGGAGATGGGGGCGCCGTACATCTGGGGGGCCGCGTTGCCGCGTGATCCTCGTGGTGGGCGACGTGGTGGGATCGATCTCCTGGTCAAGGACGCGACGGGATACGTGCCGGTGCTCGTGGTTCGGCACAAGATCACCGATCCTGGGCAGGGGGCCAAGACGAGTCCGTTGACCATGCCGTTGCCCGGGGGGAGCCGTACGGACCCGCACCGCAAGGTTCGGCCGCAGCCTCGGGACCAGCTTCGGCTCGCTCACGCGCAACGGCAGTTGCAGGCTGCGGGTTACGCGCGGAGTGGGCGGGCTACCGGTGGCGTGATCGGCATGGATGCGGACGTCGTGCTGTGGCACGACCTCGAGGCGCCGACCTGGCCCGGTGGGCGGACTGCGCTGGCCGAGTACGACGCTCGGTTCAGTGATCGGCTGGCTGTGGCGTTGGCGGCGGTGAACCAGAAGGACCCGTTGGCTCGGCCGTCGCGGATCGTGGACTGCAAGACGTGTCCGTGGTGGCCCACGTGCGACAGCGATCTCAAGCAGGGGCGGGACGTCAGCCTTGTCGTGCGCGGTGAGGACGCCGTCGCGTTGCGGAAGGCCGGGCTGTCCACTGTGGACGCACTGGCGGAGCTGGATCCCCTGGCTGACGGGCCCGTCCAGCTCGTCGGGATGCCGTTCGGGGATGCAGTGGTGCTGGCGCGCGCGTGGTTGCGTGATCTGACGTTGGTGCGTCGGGTGCCCGAGATGAACGTGCCGCGCGCGGACGTCGAGGTCGACGTCGACATGGAGAGCTTCGGCGATCTCGGTGCGTACATGTGGGGCTGTCTGCTGTCCGGGAAGGCCATCGACGAGGAGCACGGCTACCGCGCCTTCGTCACCTGGGACGCGCTGCCGTGCGACGACGAGGCTCGTTCGTTCGCCGAGTTCTGGACCTGGCTCACGGGCATCAGGTTGCGGGCCAAGGCGCGCGGGCTGTCGTTCCGCGCCTACTGCTACAACGAGCTGGCGGAGAACCGGTGGCTGCTGGCGTCGGCGGAGAGGTTCGCGGGCAAGCCCGGCATCCCGACGGTGGCGCAGGTCAAGGAGTTCATCGGGTCGGACTCCTGGGTGGACCTGTTCGGCATCGTGCGCGAGCAGTTCCTGTGCGCGCACGGCAAGGGGTTGAAGATCATCGCGCCGGTCGCGGGGTTCCAGTGGCGGGATCCGGAGGCCGGTGGCGAGAACTCCATGCGCTGGTACCGGAGCGCGGTCGGGATGAACGGCGACGCGCTCGACACCGAGCAGCGGCGACGGCTGCTCGAGTACAACGAGGACGACGTCCGGGCCACCCACCGCCTGCGCGAGTGGATGACCTCGGACGCCATGTCACGTCTGCCGTACGCGGGTGATCTCTAGCGAGGAGCCATGCGGAGAGCGCCGTCCATGCGGATGACCTCGCCGTTCAGGTAGTCGTGCTCGATGATCGAGAGCGCGAGCTGCGCGTACTCGGCCGGCTGGGCCAGGCGCTTCGGGAACGGCACGCCGGCGGCGAGGCCCGCGCGGAACTCGTCGGAGACCGTGGCGAGCATCGGGGTGTCGACGATGCCGGGCGCGATGGTGAGCACGCGGATGCCCACGCTCGAGAGGTCGCGGGCGGCCGGGAGGGTCATGCCGACGACGCCGCCCTTGGACGAGGCGTAGGCGACCTGGCCGATCTGGCCGTCGAACGCGGCGATCGACGCGGTGTTGATGATGACGCCGCGGGCGCCGTGCTCGAGCTCCTCGGTCTTGCCCATCGCGGCGGCCGCGAGGCGCAGGACGTTGAACGAGCCGATCAGGTTGATCTCGATGATCTTGCGGTAGAGGTCGAGGTCGTGCGGGCCGGTCTTGCCGACCGTGCGGGACGACGGGCCGATGCCCGCGCAGTTCACCGTGATGCGCAGCGGGGCGCCGGAGCCCGCCGCGGTGTCGACGGCGGCCTGGACCTCTTCGCCCGAGGTCACGTCGGCGGCCAGGTAGGTCACGCCCTCGACGGCCTCGGCCTTCTCGATGGCGCTGGGCAGGTCGAGCGCGAACACCTGCGCTCCACGCGCCGCCAGCGCACGTGCGGTCGCGCCGCCGAGACCGGACGCGCCACCGGTGACGATGGCCGCGGTACCCGAGATCTCCATGCCTTCATCCTCCTCGAAGCGAACTGCTCGCGAGGAGGTTAACGCTCGTTACCCCAAGAGTTGATACTGCCTCAACGGTCGGTCCAGTGGAGCAGTGCCACCAACGGCACCGCTGCCAGCAGCGCGAGCCCGATGAAGATCGTCGCGACACCCAGGATTCCCATGCCTGAACTGTGCCGTTCGAGGGTGTTCGAACACATCGGCCGCGCCGGTAGACCTCTGGTAGGAGATCCGTCACGGTCAGCTACGACGAAAGTCGTACGTGGTGGACCTGCGGATCGAGCCGATGGAACGGACTGCTCCATTCAGGGGTGGGTTATACGTCACTCGGCGTCACGCAATTTAGTTAGCGTCGCATACCTTTATGGGGTGTTCACCACGCGCCCCGAACTCGTCGGCACCTTCGGCATGGTCGGCTCGACCCACTGGCTCGCCTCGTCGGCGGCCATGGCGGTGCTGGAGGACGGTGGCAACGCCTTCGACGCCGCCGTCACCGCCGGCTTCGTGCTCCAGGTGGTGGAACCGCACCTCAACGGCCCCGGCGGCGAGGTGCCGATCATCTTCGCGGCGGCCGGCTCCGGTCCGCGCGTGCTGTGCGGCCAGGGCGTGGCGCCGGCCGGTGCGTCGATCGAGCACTACGCCGGACTGGGTCTGGACCTCGTGCCGGGCAGCGGGCTGCTCGCGGCGACCGTGCCGGGTGCGTGGGACGGGTGGCTCACCCTTCTGCGTGACCACGGCACCAAGTCGTTGCGCGACGTGCTCGACAGGGCGATCGGCTACGCCCGCGACGGCTTCCCGCTGCTGCCGCGGGTCGTCGACACCATCGAACTCGTCTCCGACCTGTTCCGCGACCACTGGACGACGTCGGCCGCGCAGTGGATGCCCGGTGGCGTGCTGCCCGTGCGGGGTGGCCGGTTCCGCAACCCGAAGCTCGCCGACACCTGGGAGTGGCTGCTCGCCGCGGGTGAGGCCGCGGGCTCCGACCGTGAAGCGCAGATCGAGGCCGCGCGCCGGGCGTGGTCGCAGGGGTTCGTGGCGGCGCAGGTCGACGAGTTCTGCCGGCGTGAGTTCCGGGACGACTCCGGCCGTGACCACGCCGGTGTGCTGACGGGCGCCGACATGGCGTCGTGGGAAGCGACCTACGAGGACGCGCTGGTCGTCGACTTCGACGAGTGGTCGCTCGTGAAGGCCGGCGCGTGGACGCAGGGACCCGTTCTGGCGCAACAGCTGCGGCTGCTGGAGGGTTACGACCTGTCCTATGTGGACGGCAAGCCCACCGCGGAGACCGTGCACCTGGCCGTCGAGGCCGCGAAGCTGGCGTTCGCCGACCGCGAGGCCTGGTACGGCGACGACCCCGGCGTGCCGCTGGAAACGCTGGTGTCGCGGTCTTATGCGACCGAACGCCGGGCGTTGATCTCCGACTCGGCGTCCTTCGAACTTCGTCCCGGTTCGCCCGACGGCCGGGAACCGTTGCTGCCCAAGCACATCATCGGCGGCCCGTCGACGTCGGTGAGCGACCCGACCGGTGCGCTCGGCGAGCCGACCGTCGCCCGCTCCGGCGTCACGCGCGGCGACACCGTGCACGTGGACGTGGTGGACCGCTGGGGCAACATGGTCTCGGCGACCCCGTCCGGCGGCTGGCTGCAGTCGTCGCCGACGATCCCGTCGCTCGGCTTCTGCCTGGGCAGCCGCGCCCAGATGTTCTGGCTGGACAAGGGTTTGCCGAACTCGCTGGCACCGGGCAAGCGCCCGCGGATCACCCTGTCGCCGTCCATGGCGTTGCGCGACGGCCGCCCGGCGCTGGCGTTCGGCACACCTGGCGGCGACCAGCAGGACCAGTGGCAGCTCGGCTTCTGGCTGGCGCACAGGGCGGGCCTGAACCTGCAGGAGGCGATCGACTCGCCGATGTGGCACTCGAACGCGTTCCCGAGCTCGTTCTACCCGCGCGCCTGGACCCCTGGCGAACTCGTCATCGAGTCCCGCGCCGGCGGGGACGTCCTGGCTGCGTTGCGAGCGCGTGGCCACCAGGTCGTGGACGCCGGCGAGTGGACCCTCGGCCGAATGTCAGCCGTGGCAAGGGATTCGGCCGATGGACTCCTGCGAGCCGCCGCGAATCCACGTGGCGCGCAGGGCTACGCGGTGGGCCGCTAGCCGCCGACGACGTGGCTGCCGTCGTGGATCATCTCCACGTTGGCGCCACCGAAGTTGTGCAGGGTGCTGACACCTGCCGCACCCGCGACGTCGCTGACCTTGCCGATCGCGTCGACCTGCGGCAGCTCCGGCGCCGGCAACGGGCTGGCGCTCGCGGTGCCTGCCATGGCCGCGATCGCACCGGCGGCGATACCCGCGGAAGCGACGATCTTCTTGATGCTCAAGGCGTTCCGCTCCTAGGAAAAGTGGAACGGCGCCCGATTCGAGGGGGAGGGAATCGGGCGCCGCCCCGGCCAGGAAGTACTGGTCAGATCAGATGCCGAGACCGGCCTGCGCGTTGGGCGGACCCTGCGGCTCGTTGAGGCCGAGGAGCGTGGCGGCGGGAACACCACTGCCACCGGCGTCGACGTTCTCGACGATCGCGTTCACGTCGAGGTCCTGCGCGTTGACGGCCTGGATCTTGCCGTTGACGTCGCTGGTGTCCACCGAGGCGAGGTCGCCAACGCTGGCGACGTCACCGAGCTGGCCGCCGAGGTCCGGGGAGGTACCGGCACCGACGCCGGCAGTGTCAGCGTGCGCGATGCCGCCCAGGCCGAGCATGACGGTGGCGCTGCCGAGGGCAACAGCGGCCCCCGTGATGGTCTTCCTGAGGTTCATGGGCGCGAACGTTTCGCGTCCGACCCCTCTACATCAAGCTGCGTAACTCAGGCGAGGGAACTTCTTCATCCTTTGGTGGGACGCCACTCCATCGCAACCGTGCAAACCCGCGCCCCGTCCCGCCACACGGAAATCGCGAACGTGCCCGGTTTCGTTTCGGTGCGCCGCAGGAAGTCGCAGGCGCATTCGAGGGTGTAGCGGCGGCGCCATTCCTCGCCTTCCTTTATGTACCAACCGTGATCCTGAACCTCCTCGACCTGCTCGAGGTCGAGCGCGCCGTCGGGCCGCCGCCGGCGGTACTCGATGCGGTGGAAGTGGTCCATGACCAGCACGGTCCTCACCGCACCCGGCGAGTGAGAATCTCAAATTCCGGATCTTGCCCGTAACGTTTGGGCCGTGGCTGAACCCACGTTCCGGCAGAGGCGCCTGGGAGAGGCGCTGCAACTGCTGCGCGAACGTGCCGGGATGAGCCAGAAGGAAGCCGCGGACCGCATCAGTTACAACGTGCCGAAGCTCAGCCGCATCGAGAACGGTCAGGTGCCGGACATCCACGCGTTGCGGGCGATGCTCGACATGTACGGCGTCATCGGTGATGAGGAAACGCCCTACATCGAGATGTGGGAGCTCGCCAGAGAGAAAGGTTGGTGGCGGCCCTTCGGCATCGAAGACCAGGGCTACCTCAGCCTCGAACACGACGCGAAGCGTGTCCGCGAGTTCCAGCTGGGGTTCATCCCGGTGCAGCTGCAGATCGTTCAGTACATGCGAGACGTCTTCGACGGCACCACGGTCAAGCGATCCAAGAGGTGGGTCGAGAACGACCTCCTCGTACGGCAACGCCGACAGCGCAGGTTGGTCGGTGACAATCCGCTCGAGTACCACGCCATCATCGCCGAGGCGGTCCTCCGGAACGTTGATCGCGCACAGTTCCTGCACCTCGTTGAAGCCGGCCGCCTGCCGAACGTGACCATCCAGGTACTGCTGGAGTCTGCGCGGCTGCACGATGGGTTGCTCGGTTCGTTCACGCTGGTGGATCTACCGTTCGCGGGAGACCCCCAAGTCCTCTACATCGAGCACATGGCCGGCTCGCTCCACATCGAGGATCCCGAGCGGCTGAAGACCGCTAACCTTGTCTTCAAGCACCTCTCGAAGTTGGCGTTGACCCCCGACGAGTCCGCCGCGTGGATCGAGAGGTCGGCTGCCGAGAGGTAGGTATGTGGCGCAAGAGCAGCCGTAGTGGTGGTGGCAGTAACGGCAACTGCGTTGAGATTGCTCTGAACGGCTCAACCGCGCGCGTGCGCGACTCCAAAAACCGGTCAAATTCCGCAGTCGCCGCGCCCGACTGGGCAGCGTTCATCACCGCCGTCAAGCGCGGCGACTTCGAAAACCGCTGACTCAGGCGATCGCGCCCGGCGGCAGCTTCAGCTTGAACGGCAGTGTCGTCACAACGGCCAAATCGGAAGCGGTCGCCTTCATCAGCGACGGCGCGTTCCTGGCACCCGGCTCAGGCAGGTCGAGCAGCCTGTCCACAGCCTCGACGAGCGGTCCTTCGTAGATCCACACGGCCTGGGCCGGCCGGGCCGAGTCGCGGACCGCGGGCAGACGTCCTGCGCGCGCTTCCGTCTCCGACCAGAACAGGATCGAGTCGATGAACCCTCTGCGCTGCTTGAACGCCATGATGCGGTCGAGCTGGCCGGCGTCGTCCCTCAGGTGGAGGAACTGAAAGCCGTTCTCGCGCAGCTCGATGACCTTGCTCAGTGCGTGGTCCATGGCGCACCTACCCCTGTGAGGTCCCCTTCGGGTGACTGATCAGTCATACGACCCGAAAGGATCGTACGGTAAGTCAACGTTCGTCCGTAAGACGTACTCCGAACGAGTATCTCAATTGGTGGACGTTTGTGGCTTAGGGTAATCACTAGCGTCCTTGTTGGGGGAAACGGCCAGGAGGGCCATTACGGTTCGCGTCAGGAACGCCAAACCGCCCAATGTGACTAATGTCACGCTGATCCACATGTGTCGCCTCCGAGTGGTGACTTACACAAGTAGTAGACGTGTAGCACTCACTCGGGGTTGCAGGTGGGACCGACTCACTGCGCGGGCCGATTTGTCGCCCGGTGGTCTCTTCGCTGACCGGCCTGTTCCTGCTTCGCGAGCAAGGACGCCACCGAGATGGCCTGGGTGGCGCTGTCCTCCAACCGGCGTCTGCGGCGCGTCTCGTCCGGATCGTTCGCCGGGTAACGAGGGAGCAGGGTGGTCTGCTCCTCGTCCGCCGGTCTCTCCACACGTGCGCGCAGCCGCGGCAGCTCCACGGTGACCTCGGCCGCGACGATCTCGGGTGAGGCGGGGGCCGGGCGTGCGCGGCGGGACAGCTTGCGGGCGAGGACGTGGCTCGGCTTCTCGACGAGTCGGTAGCTCACCTCTACGACGAGGAACAGCCCGATGACCGCCAACGGCATGGCGAGCCACAACGGCCAGCTCGGGCGCATGAGGCTCAGCAGTCCGAATGCAACCAGACCGTGCAGCAGGTAGATCGAGTAGCTGCGTTCGGACAGTGCGATCCAGATCTTGCGTTCGCGCAGTCTGGGCTCGGCGAACAGACCGACGAAGAAGCACAGGACGGCGATCATCAGCGCGAGGTTGTACGACGTGTCGAGACGGCCCATCTTCAGGTGGTCGGCGAGCACGTACAACGACCACGCGAGCCCGAAGTACAACCCGCCGAGCCACAGCGGGATGCGTTTCGTGGTGGTGGCCCAGATGATCTGGCCGATGAGCGGTATCGGCAGGTACGACACGTTCACCGCGAAGAGGGCCCACGACGCTCCGAACTCACGGCGCGACATCAGCACGATGAAAACGAACACGAGCATGATCGCAATCGCCAGCCAGACCTGGCGCTTCAGGACCGGCAGCAGCAGCACGAGCAGGACGTAGAAGATGACCTCGACGACGAGGGTCCAGGCCACGCCGACCAGAACGACCTGGGGCACGATCAGGTAGTTGATCACCAGTGCGTTGGTGATGATCGTCCACAGGGTGATGTCGTGGTTCTTCCCGACGACGACGGCGTGCGCGTCGGCGCCCAGTCCGATCACCAACGCGGTCAGCAGGACGACGAAGGCCATCGGGATGTACACGCGGACCGCCCGGTTCACGGCGAAGCGCCACTGGCCCTGCTTCATCGCGATCGGTGTCACGACGAAGCCGCTGACCAGGAAGAAGAACGGTACGGCGATCTGCCCGATGCCCTGCAGGCCCATGTGCATCGGGTCGCTCGTCAGTGCGTCGACGAAGCTGAAGACCGGCGAGTCGTCGCCCTCGACCTTGGCCACCCACTGCTCGGACAGGTGGCTGTACACGACGAGGAGCGCCGCGACCGCGCGGCCGATGTCGACGAAGGCGACTCTGGACTTGGCGGCGGGTTTTGCTTCAGTCAGCGGGATCGACCACCTCTGCACCGCCGCTGCTCCTTCTGCAGCACACCCTGTGTAACGAGCGGCGCACCAGGTGGATACGGTTCAGATCAGGTGGTTGACTTCCGCTTTTCCCACGGTCGCACGGCGTTGTTCGCCGGCATCTCCACGAGCCGGTGCAGGATCTCGGCCACGAGCGCGGTCAACGCGAGGCCCATCAGCGCCACGAGGTTCGGGTCCAGCACGCCCATCAGGGTGTCGAACAGCGGGTACATGCAACTCAGGTGCACCAGGTAGATGGCGTAGGTGCGCTTCGACCATCCACGGATGAACGCCGAACGCGTCACCGGGCCGGACGCGGACACCAGCACGATCGTCAGCAGCACGGCGATGAAAAGGGTGCGGGGCACCGAGTCGCCCTGGGACGTGTAACCGCCGACCTTGTCCGCCCACACGAACAGCAGGAAGTGCACGGCGCCGATGGCGGTGCCGGCGATCGGGTGCACCTTCTTGGAGTGCACCAGCGAGATCAACTGCCCGATGCACAGCACCGGCAGGTATGCGCCGAACTGGCCGATCTGGTGCGCGGTGTTGGTCGAGAAGCCGTCGGTGATCAGCAACGTGATGAAGCACAGCGGCACGGCGGCCAGCGGCGGGATCCACGGCCGGCGGCGCAGCAACGGGATGGTCGCCGCGACGTAGGCGTAGAAGACGATCTGGATGCTCAGCGTCCAGGTCACGGCGACCAGCGCGACGAACGGGTCCTGGAAGTAGTTGACCAGGAACATGCCGCTCACCATGTCACCGAAGGTCAGGTTCTCCTCCTTCGCGGACGAGACCTGGAACCCGAGGTTGATCAGCAACCAGACCAGCGGCGTGACCACCCACAGCAGCGGCACGAGCCGGACGACGCGGCGCCGCAGGAACTGCAGCGGGCGTTCCCGGTCGGCCACGTGCGTCACGACGACACCGCTGACCACCAGGAAGAGCGCCACGCCCATGAACGACAGGCGCGGGTTCAGGTGCAGGGTGCCGACGACGTACTGGTCGACCACGTGCGCCAGCCAGAAGTCCTTCTCCCGCAACGTGAACCAGGCGACCAGGTGGGTCAGCACCACGCAGACCGACGCGATGACGCGCAGCAGATCGAGCCCGTGCATGTAGCCGGTGCCGCCCTGACGTGGCGCCACGGGCACCTCTGGTTTGATCAACCTGTTGGTCATGACAGCCGCCTCACGGCGCGATGAGCACCCTCAGCGCAGAGGCCGGACAGCATCAAGGCGACCTGGATGGCCAGCACGAGTGGCACCCAGCCGCGTTGCAGGCCGAGCGCCGCGTAGCCGACCACCAGGATCGAGAAGAACAACGGAAGCGCACGACTCGCCAGCCAGCGCACCGGGTCCAGGACTGCGATCGCGGCGCCCCGCGGCAGCGCGATGAGCATGAACAACACCGCGTAGATCGCGCTCAGCGGATGCCACCAGCCGCCCAGTTCGGGGAACAGCCGGTCGTGCACGACGAGCAGCACCACTCCCGCGAACCCGAAGCCGACGCCGAACCTCGCGTTGAGAGCACCCGTCCGGAACGACCAGGCCAGCTCGCCGATGAGCAGCAACGGCAGGTAGCCGGCGATCAGCCCGAGCGCGTGCAACGCCGTCGGCGAACCGGATTCGTTCGCCCAGCCGCCGAGCAGGATCAACCCGCCGACGATCTCCAGTTGCACGACCATCGCAATCACCGGATGACGCCGCAACGGCCGTACGGCGAGTATCAGCAGCACGAACAGCACAGTCGCCGTGACTGGCACGTCCAGGGCCAAGAACGACTGCTGGCCGAAGAACCGCGGCAGCAGCAGGAGGTTCGTCACCACCGCCGCGAACGACAACTCGGCGTTAGCCGGATCCGTCAACGGAGTGGCTCCGAGCAGCACGAGCACCGTGCTGACCAGCACCGCACCCACCACCACCGGAGCAGCTGTACGACCCAGCCGCACAACGAGCTGTCGTGCCGTCAGCTTCGACGCCGTTTCCGAGATGGCATAACCGGCCACGAGCAGCAGCAACGCGACGCCGAGGAACCCGAAATCCTCACCGATCCCCGTCGTCTGGTTCACCCAGCCGCGGATCACGACCAGCAGTTCGGGCGACTCCTGGTACCTGCTGGTCCAGAGCCCGAACAGGTAGCTGTAGCCGACGAGGACGACCCCCGCCGCCGCGAGCACCGCCAGGCCGGGCACGCGTTTCGTCTCGACCATCTGCTCAACCATCGGCGGGCAGCACCTTCAGTTGCCTGGCCAGCAGACCGCCGAACCGCTCCGTCACGTCCTCGGCGGTCTTGGCGTGCAGCTCCATCCGCACCACCAGGTCGCCGTGCACGTAATGCGCCCGCGCCACCGGCTTGCGCTCCTGCGAGTCGCTCTTCCCCAGCAGCGGGAACACCTCGACCTGGCGTTCCACCGACGTGTTCGGTTCCGGATCGCGCCGCTCGAACCCCGCCTCGAACTGGAGGTCGTCGAGTTCGTCGGCCACCTCCACCGCCGCGGCCCGGTCCCGCATCTGGACGACGGCGATGATCAGCTTGCCCTCCGGCCGCCGCGAGGAGACGACCACGCGCGCCGCACCGGCGTCGCCCGACTCGTAGGTGTCGACCTCGGCCCGGCTCAGGAACTGCAGCTCCTCCACGTCCGTCCAGCTGCGGATGTACGCGTAGCTCTCCAGACCTGAGTCGAAGTCGGCGATCGCGAGCGGATCGGCGGCCAGACGGCCTTCCTCACCGGTGGGTGCGAGGTTGCGCGCGCTCGCTGGCAGCGGCTGGCCTCCCCAGATCAGCCAGCCACCGAAGGCGACACCCGCCAGCGCGACGACGACCGCAACCGCGCTCAGCAGCCGGGCGGGCGGTGCAGGCCGGGCGTTGCGGCGACCGTCCTCCACGCGGCCATTCCTTCCCCCAGACGACAAAACGGGCAGCGACCGCAGTCGCTGCCCGTCGATTGTCGCAGGTGGTTGCGCCAGATTTCCTAACTTTGCCCAGGTGAGCTGGGTCGCAGCCACAACGTCGCGAACCCGGACTCGGAGTTGCGGGCCTCGTCGATCAGGTCCGCGTCCGTGTGATCGCCACCGGCGGTGCCGTTCTCCCGGACCGGCGCCGGGTCGTAGCCGAGCTTGCGGTAGCCGGCGAGCACCTCAGCCGGATCGTCGCCGAGCTCCTCGATCGCCCGCGGGTCGAACTCGCACACGACGTGCGGCCGGTCCCGTTCCAGCACGGCGGTGAGCCCGTTGAGCGCGCGGTGGTCACGACCCTGGAGGTCGATCTTCACCAGCGAGATCCGGTGTGCCGTCACCTCGTCGCGCCCGTCGAGCCGGACCGCGGGGATCACCACACCGCCCGCCGTCGTGTCGGAGGCGTCGTGCGCCCGGTAGTCGCCGCTGTTGTCCTGCTCCTCCTGAACCAGGCGGATTTCACCGTCGGTGTCCCACGCCGCCATCGGCAGCACGGTGACCGGAGCCTTGTCGCCGATGTTCACCGAGAGGTTGCGCCGCAGGTACTCGACGTTGGCGGGGCTGGCCTCGACCGCGACCGCGCCCGCCATGCCCGACGTGCGCTGGAGCAGCCGCAGCGTGTGATAGCCGACGTGCGCGCCGATGTCGAGGAACGTGCCGTCACCGACCAGCTCGGCCATGAGGTCGGCCTCGCCGGGCTCCCACGAGCGGTGGTGTGCCAGCCACGGCAGCACCACTCCGTCCTTGGGCATGATCAACGTGCCCGCGTCGCACACGACCACGTCGGCGTCCGTCGGCACCGGCGCGTGCCGCAGGCGTTGCACCTGGTACACCGCCGCGACGTCCTCGACCACGTGCGCGAACCGCATCTCGTCGTCGTCCAGCCTGCGGTCGCGGGCGGCGAACATCTCGAACGTCTTGCGGTCGCTCGCTTCCAGTCGTTCCCAGAGCTTCGTCAGGCGCTCGTCGAGGGCGGAGGCGAGTTGCTCCTCGCGGTCCCGTTCGCGGTCTTCGGCCAGGTCGGCCAGGGTCTTGTCGATCCTGACCAGGTCCTGCCCGAGCTCGCGACCCTGGTCGGCGATCTCGGACACCTCGTGCTCGACGATCGTGAGGCGCTCGGTGTTCCGTTCGACCGCTTCCAGCCGGGCCATCATGGCACCGAGCGTGCCCTCCACGCCGTCGACGACCGCGCCGAGCACCTTGCGCTGGTGCACGTCGTAATGGTCGATCGAGCGCAGCACCGCGCGCCGCAGCACCGGTGCGAGCGGAATCCGCGAAGCCGTGTTCGCCTCTGCCCGCCACAGCAACGCCTGGCGGGAGTCGCGCAATGGTCGCAACGGGTCGTCGACCTGCTGACCGGAAGCCGTGACGTGCGGCGACTTCCAGCTCTGGTACGCGGCTTCGAGCTGTTCGCGCACCCACTTCGCCGCAGTGCGCATCGACCTGGTGCGCAGCACGTGTGCCCGTGCCGCACGTCCGCGCCGGGCCGCCTCGGCCGGGTTGTCCGCGACCTCGCGCATCGCGGCGGCGGCGGCGTCGAGGTCGGGCTCGGCCCAGAGCGAGTCCTCCGGGTACGGGTAGTTGCCCTTGCCGACCGGGACCAGCTCGTAGGGCACCGGCCAGCCGCTGCTCTCGTCGAGGAACTCCGTGGTGCTGGAGTAGTCCGTCGAGATGACCGGCAGCGCGCGCGCCATCGCCTCGGCGACGGTCAGGCCGAAACCCTCACTGCGGTGCAACGACACGTAAGCGGTGCTCGTCGCGTACAGGTCGTCGAGCTCGGAGACGGTCAGATACCGCTCGATGAGCTCGATCCGGTCGTCATCCGTGATCCGCACGCGCAGCTTCTCGGCGGTGTGCGGGTGCTTCGCGCCGTTGATCGCCTTCAGTACGAGTCGGACGTCGTCCCGACCCTCGAACGCACGCTGGAACGCCTCGACGACACCCCACGGGTTCTTGCGCTCACCGATGCTCGCGAAGTCGAACGCGAACAGGAACCGGACCTGCTTCGCGCTCGGCCGGCGGTCCGGCTCACCGGGGTCGCGGACCGGCACGGGGATCGTCTTGACCGGCACTGGCGAGTGCTTGGCAAGCGCTTCACGGCAGAAGTCGCTGACCGTCCACACCTCGTCAACCTCGCGGAACGCCGCGTGCATGTGCTCGGGGAAGTCCTCGAGCTCCCACGCCCACAGGCCGATCCGGTAGCGGTCGTGGCCGACCTGCGGACGGTGCCGCAGCACGACCTTGGTCTGGTCGGCGTTCACGCACAGCAGGCTGACGGGGAAGCGCGGCTCGCCGACCGTGTCCGGCTGGTCGAGACCCCTGCGGTTGGAGACCAGCTCGTCCTCGACGACGGACACGACGGGAACACCGCTCTCGTCGATCGCGTCGTGCACGATCCTGGCCATCTCGCCGACGCCGAGCTCGGCAGTCAGGTAGCCGACGACGTTGACGCCGAACTCGTCCTCGGGCTCGGTGAGCTCACGGGGTTCGGTCGGCAGCGCCCACACGGGCAGAGCCTCCTCGCGAATGCCGCTGGTGCGGCACCACGAGCGGAAACCCTCGGCGTCCGCGCCGTGCGGGTGCGGGAACGCCATCTGCAGATCGGCGCGCGACTCCCACACCGCAAGGGCGAGCCGGTTGAGCCCGCTGTCCTTCGGCGCGTTCTCCGGCAGCGCGGTCAGCCACTCCTTCAACGCCGCGTGGTGCTCGGCGTCGAACGCGTGCGATGGCGGGTCCTTCTTCTTGCGCTCCGCCTTCACCCACGCGTCGCGGAAGAGCGTCCGCATCGCCGGGGTGATCTTGGTGCCGTCCGCGGCCTTCGCGAAGCCGTAAGGGATCGACTCCAGCGTCTGCGCGTAACCGTTCGCCTTCAGCTTCGCGCCGTACGAGTCGCACAGCTGCCGCACGACTGGATGTTCGGACAGCAGCACACGAGGACGGAACGGCGCGTGGCTCGTCAGAATCCACGGGCGTTCGGGCCGGTAACCGCTGTAGTGGAAGAACCGCAACGGTTTCCCGCCCGCGGTGAACGTGCCGTCCTCTTCGCGCACCGGGCGTTCGTGGACGTTCCAGTACGCGACGTTGAATCCGGGGTCGCGCAGCACGGTGTTCGGGAACAGCGCCGGCACCTGGTCGACCCACCGCTGGTCGGTGAAGAGCTGCCGGTGCGGCGCGACGATCGCGTCGTGGCGCAGGCGTTCTGCCCAGAAGTCGAGGAATGCCTCCGAACCGGGACCCGTCGCGACGAAGCCGAGGTTGAAGATGCCGGACCCCATGATCGCGGCCTCGCTCGGCTCCTTGCCGTCACGGGGCAACGGCTGGAGGAAGTGCGGCGTCAGCACGATGCCGTGCGCGGTCGCCAGCTCCTCGAGCTCCGGCATCGGGGCGAAGACCTCGATGTCCGGGTCGATGTACATGACGACGTCGCTGGTCTTGCGCAGCTCTCGCAACAGGTACGGCTTGACGGCGGTGGCCAGCTCGGTGACCGAGTAGGCCGTCGCCATCCGGAAGTAGTCGTCCTGGTCGATCCCGGTAGTGCCGGGGCCGACGATCTTCCAGTCGTTGGTGTCGTCGGCCTCGTTCCACGCGGCGTCGATCACCGCGATCACGAAACCGTGGCCGGGGTGGTGCTTGAGGTAGGAGGTCGCGAGGACGCGGGCGGCGGGCAGGTAGTTCCGGGCCACCACCGTGCAGGCGGTGACCCGGTGCTGGTCACTCATCGGCAGACAGGGCCTTCAGCTGCGCGTCGAGGGACTCCTTGAAGTTCTTCTGCGCGTCGGCGAGCGTCTTCGACGTCATGTCGAGACGGACGATCAGGTCCTTGCTGCTGTAGTGACCACGCACGCGCGCAAGCTCCTGACCCTTCGCGTCCAGGTTGCCGGCCAGGACCCCGCCGGGCAGCCCGGTCGCCTCGGTCATGCCGTTGTTGATCTGGATGTCGTGCAGCTCCTTGGCCGCGGTCTTCGCGGCAGCCGCGTCCTTGGCCTGGACGATCAGCAGGATGCCCTTGGAGCCGTCGTCCAGCGTGAACTGGACGAGCTTCGTCTTGCCGGCACCCGCGACGTTGTAGGACAGGATCTCGCTGTCCAGCAGGTACTTCAGCGTCGGAACCGGTGTGAAGTCCTTGACCTGCTTGTTCTCCGACACCTTGCCGGGCAGCTTGCCGGCGGGCAGCGGGTCGGGCGGAGCGCTGGGCGTCGTGCTGGTCGACGTTGCGGAGTTGGTCGGCCCGGCGTTGGGGTCGGCGCCGCCGCGGCCCCACAGCCAGTACGCGCCGAAACCGAGACCCGCCAGCAGGAGCACGGCGAGGACGATGCCGATGATCTTGCCCTTGCCGCCGCCGCCACCGGACTCGTCGAAGACCTCGGGACCGTGGCTCCAGCCGGGCGAGGGCTGGTTGATCGCGTCGAAGTCGCCACCGATCCACGGCGGCGGGGCGGCGGCCTGCTGTTGCTGCTGCGGGCCGGGACCCCAGCCCTGCTGCGGCGCGACGGGCGCGACGAACTGCGTGCGCTCGGCGTCGGAGGAACGGTTCTGGGTGTTCACCACCTGAGTGGCGTCCGGGTTGTGGTTCTGCTGGGGCTGCTGCTGCGGCGGCATCTGGTTCGGGACCACCTGAGTGGCGTCCGAGTTCGACGCGCTCGGCGGCTTCGCCTCCCACTTGAACGGGGGAGCGAACGGCGCCTGCTGAGGACTCTGCGCGGGCGCACCACCCGCAGAACCGGAGAGAATCTCGTCCCGGCGCCGACGGTAGTCGTCAGCCGAGATCCGACCAGAGGCGAGTTCGTTGTCGAGCTTCTGCAGCTCGTCTTGCCAGGTCACCCCTGGCACCCCCTTCCGCGCGAACATGGACTCGGACATTGTGCCCGTGCCCTGTAATGCCTTCGTGCGGGCCTCTCAAGTCGTGACCTGGTTGTGGCGAGACACACCCGTGCATCTGCGGTGCGGTGTGGTTCGGGCGCAACAAACCGCAGGTGGGGGCTTCTTCGGAACCACCAAGAACCCTTACTGCATCAGCAGAAGATGAGTCCGCACGGCCTCGTGGTCGTGGTCGTGGTGGTGGGGCGCGGCCTCGTGGTCGTCGTGGCCGCGGGCGGTGGCGCCTGGGTTGTTGTTGTCACGGCCGGGGCGGTCGTCGTGGTCGTCGTCGTTGTCGTTGTCTTGGAAGAAGAAGACGGTGCGGACGACGAGGTGGACGACACGGTCAGTGACGGAACGTTCGTTTCGGTCGGGATCAACGAAGGGGTGTTGATGAGCGAAACGCGGGCCGGTTGGTCGGCTCCCGGCGGTGTCGGATCGCCCGACGCGAGCGATCCGACATGCGGTGCGAGCACGTAAAACGCGGCGACGACAGCACCCAGAAGCGCCCCGGTTGCGAGCCGACCCGGCCCACTCATCGCCGCCAACACTCGGATTGACTATCTCGTTCACTCGATTGGGTCAAGCAAAACGATGGTTTTATACTCAACTAAACCTTCGTAACGGTCACGCCGACCACGCCCTGTGACAACGGCGCGATCGCCTTGAAGGCCTTCGGGGTCAGGTCGATGCAGCGGCCGGTGATGAACGGGCCGCGGTCGTTGATCCGCACGGTCACGGTCTTGTTGTTGGAGCGGTTCTTCACTTTGACCTTGGTGCCGAACGGCAGGGTCTTGTGCGCGGCCGTCAGCTTGTTGGGGTCGAAGCGCTCGCCGCTGGCGGTCGTGCCGCCGCCGGTGTAGTAGGAAGCCTTGCAGGTCTCGGCAGAGGCCACGGGGGAGAAGAACACGGCGGTGGCGGCGAGGGAGGCCAGCGTGAGGCCGGCGGCCGCGAGAGTCTTGGGCATGGTCCTAGGAACTCAGCTCGCGGCAAAGAGACGCCTAACGCGCGCCTAACCCGGGAACTGTTCGGCCGCGGAGACCAGCAACTGCCAGTCGCCGTCGGGCAACGTGCGCAGGCGGTCGAGCAAAGCGGACATTCTGGACAGCAACGCTGGGTGATCGGTCCAGAACGAGGGATCTACTCTCAGTAGAGCGGCGAGCAGGTCGCCGGGGTAGAGCGCGACCGATCGCAGCGGGTCCCGCTCGACGTGTTCCAGCGCCAGCGGCACCGTCACGTCCAGGCCCACCTGATGCGTCACCAGCAGGTGCAGCGACGTCGGGGTCAGCTGTCCCACGGGCAGGTCGCGCAGTGCGCACAGGTCCCGGTAGAGCTGGGTGGACGACGAGTCGGGTCTCAGCCAGTCGTCGTCGCTCAGGTGCGCGAGCGTGCGGTCGCGGTCCACGCCCCCATGGTCCCTGCCCTGGGAAGAGCTAGCGTGCCGACTGAGGCAACGGTTCGGCATTGGGCGACTGCCAGCCCACGCGCACGAGCACCTCGCCCTCGTGCAGCAACGCCTGCGACGCCAGGCCCCACACGGTCGACGCCAGCAGCACCGAGCTCACCGCCTCGCCCAGCCGCAGCGGATCGTGCCCGATCAGCCGGACCAGCACGCCGTTGCGTCGCGCGATCAGTTCCAGGTCGCAGCTCTCGGCGCGGGCGGCGTGCAGCAGCCACGTCAGGGCCGAGTCGGGCACCTCGTCGGCCAGGAAGGGACGCGGGTCGGCCCGGCGCAGCGAGATCGCCGCCGCGGACGCCACCTCGCAGGAGAACGGGTCCAGCTCCCAGCGCGGGTGCACCGACGCGACCTGGCCGTCGGGGCCGGGGGACCGCAGCACGTGGCAGTCCCAGCCCATCGCCGACAGCGCGACCCGCACGTGGTGCAGGACCGCGCCGCACGCGAGCAAAGACGTCTGGTCGGTGCGGGTCGTCAGGAGCTCCAGGCACTCGTTGCCCGATCGCCACCGCCAGGGCGGGACGATGCCGAACGACGGTGCCCGCGCCGCGAGTTTCAGCACTTCCTCGACGGTCTCCGCGTCGGGTGTGCGCACGCTGGTCCTCATTCGTCCCAGCGTGCTCGCGGCCGGTTGCGCCGAGCCTGCGTCACGACTGCGCGGCCGCGACCACGGCGGCCACGGTCATCGCGCTGCCCCGTGCGAAGTGCTCGTCGTAGGCCTCTTCGCCCAGGGCCTGCCGGCACAGCGCCACGCACTGGTCGTGCGACGCGGCGAAGTTCGCCGAACCGAACAGCGGCAGCCCGACCGACTGCCACACCCGGTCGGCCCCGCCCAGCAGCAGCGCGGCGTGCGTCGCGGACCCGGTGACCACCGAGATCAACGCCAGCAGCTCCACCGACACCGCGATGCCGAGCAGGTCGTTGAACTTCTCCTTGATGCGCAACGAAGAAGTAGCCAGCTCACGGGCCTGGGCGACATCACCGCGTCCCATTGCGACGAAAGCGAGGACGTACAACGCGTACGCGCGCGCCCACAGCTCACCGTGCTCCTCACACACGGAACGGGCCTCGGTGCACAGCGCCGCCGCCCGGTCGAAATCGCCGCTGAACGCCACGGTGATCGCCAGCGCCACCCGAGCCATGATCACGTTGCTGTCGAGGTGCCCCAGCTCGGCGTGCCGGCGGTCGGCCTCGCGCAGCAGTGACGCGCCCAGCGACAGGTCGTCGTCGAACACCGCCGCCGCACCCTGCACGTAGGTCGCGTAGGCGTCGGCGTCCGTGTCGTCCAGCAACGCGGCCTCGGCGCGGCACCCCTCCAGCAACGCCGGCACCGCGGAGGTGTTGCCCTGCAACGTCGCCACGTACCCGGCGACCCACAGGGCCTTGCACCGCGCCCGCGACGGCTCCGTCTCGAGCGACAGCGCCCAGTTCAGCCAGTGCCGTCCCTCGGCGAACCGGCCGCAGCCGACCCAGTAGAACCACAGCGTCCCCGCGAGTCGCAGGCCCGCGTCGGCCTGGCCGGGGGTCGTCAACGAGTACTCCAGCGCGGCACGCAGGTTGCCGCGTTCGGCCGTCATCGCCTCGACGGTCGCGGACTGCCGTGGTGTGAACCAGGCCCGTTCGCCTTGTTCGGCAATGCGTGCGTACCAGTCACGATGGCGCGCCTTCAGCCGTGGCTCGTCGTCGCCCGCACGCAACCGCGTCTGCCCGTACTGCCTCATGGTTTCCAGCAGCCGATAGCGCGCCACGCCTCCATGTTCTTCCCGCAGCAGCACGGACTTGTCGACCAGCCCGTCGACCGCGTCGAACATGTAGTCGGCGGTCAGCGAGTCGTCCGAGCACACCGCTTCGGCCGCAGGCAGGTCGAAGCTGCCGGCGAAGACCGACGCCCGCGCCCAGAGCAGCTGCTCGCGCGGCGAGCAGAGGTCGAAGCTCCAGTCCATCGTGGCGATCAGGGTCTGGTGCTGCGGCAGCGCGGTCCGGCCGCCGTCGGTCAGCACCCGGAACCGGTCGTCCAGCCGTTCCAGCAGCTGTGCCGGCGTCAGCGCGCGCACCCGCAACGCGGCCATCTCGATCGCGAGCGGGATGCCGTCCAGCCGCCGGCACAGGTTCGCGACGGCCTGCTCGTTCGCGCCCGTGATGACGAACGAGCCGGGTACCGCCGCGTCTGCTCGTTGGGCGAACAACGTCGCCGCCGGGTACGGCACAGACAACGGCGCGACGGACAGCACCTGCTCGCCATAGACGCGTAGCGCGCGCCGGGACGTGGCGATGACACGGAGCTTTGGCGCCACACGCAGCAGCGTGTCGACCAGCACTGCGCAGTGGTCGACGACGTGTTCGCAGTTGTCCAGCACCAGCAACGCGTCCCGGTCGGCGAGGAACTCGGTGAGCACGGTCAGCTGCCCGCGTCCGGTCTGGTCGACCACGCCCAGCGCCTCGGCCACGGTGTGCGGGACCAGCGCCCGGTCGCGCAACGCCGCCAGCTCGACGAGCCACACACCGTCCGGCGGGTGCTCACCACGTGCCACGTGCATCGCGAGGCGCGTCTTGCCCACGCCACCGACGCCGATCAACGTGACCAGCCGGTGCTCCCTGATCAACTCCGCCACGTGCGCGGTCTCCGGGCGGTCGACGAAGCTGGACCGGTCGGCCGGCAGGTTGCCGCGCACCACGACCGGAGTGCGTTCGGGCAGGTCAAGACGTGGATCGGCGGTCAGCACCGCCTGTTCGAGATCCCGCAGCCTGGGGCTGGGCTCGATGCCCAGCTCGTTGACCAGGACGCCGCGGGCCCGCTGGAACGCGGCCAGCGACTCGGCCTGACGGCCACAGCGGTAGAGTGCGATCATCAGCTGTTCCCACAGCCGTTCGCGGAACGGGTGCTGGTCGACCAGCGAGTTCACCAGCGGTGCCACCGCGGCGTGCTCACCGAGCTCCAGCGAGGCCTCCATCAGGTCCTCGGTCGCGTCCATCCGCAGCTCGACGAGGCGCATGGACTCCTGACGCGTCCACTCACCCGGACGGCAGTCGGCCAGCGGATCACCCGTCCACAACGCGAGGGCTTCGCGCAGCAGCTTGGCGGACTCCAACGGCCCGTCGCTCTGCCGTGCTGCTGCGACGAGCGCTTCGAACCGTGCGACGTCAACGGTGTCTGCGGACGCGTTCAGCACGTAACCGGGTTCACGGGTGGTGATCAGCTCACCGAGCCCGGCGTCCCGGATCTGCCCGCGCAGCCGTGCGAGAAGGCTGTGCAGGGTCTTCGTGGCCGTGGGCGGCGCTTCATCCGACCAGAGCGCGTCCACGAGCGCGCTTCTCGGCACCGTCTCCCCCGGCTTCAGGGCGAGGCGGGCCACGAGCGTCCGCTGTCCCGCACTGCCGAGCTGGACTGCTCCGTTCGGTCCGGTGAGTTCGAGCGGTCCGAGCAGCCGGATGATCACGATTTTCGTCCTGTCGTCAGCCCCCGACAAAGGCTGGAACCGCGCCAAGATATCGCAATGGAATTCGACCCGAGAATCAACGCCCAGCGCGTGACCGCGTATGCCGATCTACGTGCGGTGTTGGCTGATCCGGTGACGTTCTCCTCCCGGAACATGGCAGGACCGCAGGTTGCGGCCGTGTCCGCGCTGCTGCCGCCCGAGCAGCGGCGATTGCTGGAATTGATGTCATCGCTCAACGCGGCGGACGGAACCCGGCACGCCCGAATTCGTTCCGCGGCGAACCAGAAATTCACTCAAATGGCCGTGCGCCGAATGGCTGATCCAATTAGAGAGCGCGCACGGGCGTTGCTCGACGACCTGCCGGAGGAAGCGGACTTCGTGAGCGAGTTCGCCGCGCCGTTCGCGCTGGGCGTGGTCGCGGACGTGCTCGGTGTGCCGGAACGGGACTTCCCGCTGTTCCGCGAGTTCGTGGCGCCCGTGCTGGAACTGACCAGCGGCGAGGAGATCAGCGAACGGGTGCTCGGGTCCTACTTCGCCGGGATGAACGAGTTCTGCGCCTACTTCGGGCGCTCCACCGCGTTCAAGGGCGGTCAGCTCTCCGAGCAGGAACGGCTGTCGCTGTGCCTGGCGGTCGTCGTCGCCGGCACCGACTCGACGACGAACATGCTGTCCAGCGCGCTGCTGCGACTCGACCGGCGAGAACGCCGGCTGGGCGGCGTGGTGGAGGAGGTGGTGCGGCTCGACGCGCCGTTCATCGGCTTCTTCCGGACGGCGACCTGCCCGGTGACGATGGGCGGGGTCAAGATCGCCGAGGGCGACCACCTGTTCCTCGACTACGCGGCGGGCAACCGCGACCCGCGCGTGTTCACCGAGGACTTCGACCCCGGCAGGCCGTCCGTGCCCGCACATCTGGGCTTCGGCCACGGCCCGCACTACTGCCTCGGCGCCGGCCTGGCGCGGCTGGAGGGCCGCATCGTCGCCGAAGAGCTGCTCGACCGCTCGTACGAGGTGATCGAGCAGCCCGGCGACGTGCGCTACCGCAGGCACCTGATCAGTCACGGGCCCGCGGCACTGCGGTTCAGACCAGGGCGGCGTCCAGCGTGATGTTCTCGACGGCCGCGAGCGCCTTGGACACCGGGCAGTTCGCCTTGGCGCCCTCGGCGGCCTCGACGAAGGCCTCCTGGGTGAGACCCGGAACGTTGGCGCGCACGGTCAGGTGAATGGCCGAGATGCCCTGGCCGGCGACGAAGGTCACCTTGGCGTTGGTGTCGATGGAGGTGGGCGGCGTGCCGGCACCGGTCAGGCCGTGGGAGAGCGCCATGGAGAAGCAGGACGAGTGCGCCGCGGCGATGAGCTCCTCCGGGCTGGTCTTGGCGCCGGCCTCCTCGGCACGCGCCTTCCAGTCGATGTCGAAGCTGCCGCTCTTGGACGTGTCGAGGTTGACGTTGCCCTTGCCCTCGATGAGAGAGCCTTCCCAGTGCGCGCTTGCCGATTGGGTGACTGCCATGGTCTCCAAGTCCTTCTCGCACGAGCTCGAACGCCTTGATTCGAGCGGACACCGACCACCCTTTCACGGGTTGGCGCGGAGATCACCCCGGGACTGGCACAGTCGGCGGGGTGGACGTCGTGCTGCCCCAGCGTGTTCGTGCAGGAGACCGGGTCCGTCTCGTTTCGCCGGCGAGTTTCCCGAGTGAGGAGGTGCTCGCCGAGTCCGTGCGGTGGCTCGAGGGCTGGGGGCTGGTCGTCGAGGTCGGAAAGCACGCGATGGACCGCCACGGCTACATGGCCGGCCGGGACGAGGACCGGCTGGCCGACCTCAACGACGCCTACCGCGACCCCGCAGTGCGCGCGGTGATCGCCACGACGGGCGGCGCGGGTGCGTACCGCATCGCTGACGGCATCGACTTCGCGGCGGTGCGGGCCGACCCCAAGCCGCTGGTCGGGTTCAGCGACATCACCAATCTGCACCTGGCGTTGTGGCGGCACTGCCGGGTCGCGGGGATCCACGGCTTCCTGTCCGGCGCACGTTCGGCCTCCGCGACGCGGTCGTTGTTGATGGAGACCGAACCCACCGTGCTGCACCGGGACCCTGAATCGCTCACAGCGGCCGTCCGGGTGGCGGGTGTGGCCACGGGCACCCTCGTCGGCGGGCATCTCGGCACGATCGCCTGGTCCGTCGGCGCCGGACTGCCCGATCTGGACGGCGCGATCCTGTTCGTGGAAGCGCCGCGTGCGGTCGGGCTCGGTCACGTCGACCGCCAGCTGACGCAACTCATGCGATCGGGTTCGCTGAGGGGACTGCGCGGGGTGGCGCTCGGCCGGTTCCCGGGGTTCGAGGACCACGTCGACCGCGGCTGGAACGTGGTCGACGTGCTGCGGGACCGGTTGGAGGTCCTGGGGATGCCGGTGATCGGTGGCATCGACGTCGGCCACGGCGACGACTCGCTGTCCACACCCCTGGGACCGGTTGCGGAGTTGGACGCCGACGCGGGCACGCTCACCGTCGGACCGGCGGTTCGCTGAACACGAAGAAGGCCGGTGCCCATTGGACACCGGCCTTCTTCGAGAGCGGATGACGAGACTCGAACTCGCGACCCTCACCTTGGCAAGGTGATGCGCTACCAACTGCGCTACATCCGCACTGCCTTACGGGAGAGAACTATACAGGAGGCTCAAACGGCGTCTCGACCGGGGGGCTGCAAACCCGCCAACAGTTGATCTACCTCGTCCAACTGCTCCTTCGGCCAGCGCCACTCCCACAGGGCGCGAACCTTGGGCAGCACGTCGCACGGCAGCCACGCCGCGACCTCCTCGCGAAGGTCCCAGTCGTCGAACACGTGCTCGTAGAAGCTGATCAACGCCGCGTTCTCCAGGAACTGCTCCTGCTGGTGGAAGCACCAGTGCGCGAAGCCGTACGCGCGGCGCAGCACGTCGTCGTCCTGCTCGCGGTGCGCTTCCATCGCGAGCTGCGACAGTTCGGAGAAGAAGACGTGGCAGGACCACTCCTCGGTCTCGGCGACAGCACGAAGTTCCGGCACGAGGGCCGAAGCTCGTTCCCGCCAGTCCACCACGCCCGTGACGATAGTCGCTCGATCTTCTTCGGCCGACCGTCCGACGCCCACATGTGACCGTCTCGTCACCGATCGCTTTGCGCTGTTCGGCCCACTACGAACGGATGGTCTTGTGTATCGACCTGTTCTCATCGAGGAGCAGTTCTGGCCCCTTGTGGCATGTTGAAGCCTGTGATGGTCGACGAGAACGAGGTCGACCGGGACCTGCTCGCCAGAGTGCGCGAGGGAGACGACTCGGCCTACGGCGAACTGTTCTCCCGGCATGCGGAGGCGATTCGCCGCTTCTCGCTCAGGCACGTGCGTGAGGCGGCTGAGGCCGACGACCTCACGGCTGAGGCGTTCTTCCGCATGCTGCAGGCGATCCGCCGGGGCAGCGGTCCGACCGACCACGTCCGCACGTACCTCCTGACCGTCGCTCGCCGCGTCGCGTGGGAGTGGAGCGGCCGGCGCCGGGACGTGCCGGTGGAGGACGAGGAGCTGGGTCGCCGCGTCGAGCCCGTGGGGGACAACGCGAACCGCCGGGTCGAGCACAACCTCATCACCAGAGCCTTCTCCAGCCTGCCCGAACGCTGGCGGGTCGTGCTGTGGCGCGTCGAGGTGGAGGGCGAGCGTCCCGCCACCGTGGCACCGCACTTCGGTCTTTCGCCGAACGCCATGTCGGCGTTGGCTCGCCGCGCGCGTGAGGGTCTCCGTGCGGCGTACCTGCAGGCGCACCTCGCCGCCGACGACGGGCGGTCGTCGTGCGCTGCGATCCGTTCCAAGCTCGGCACGTACACCGCGGGTGGGGTCCAGGGCGTCGAGGAACGCCGGATCCGCGCCCACCTCGACACCTGTTCGTCCTGCTCGCAGCTCCACGCCGAGCTGAACGAGGTCTGCGCGACGCTGCGGGCGAACGCGGCGTTCCTGATCGTTCCGTCGACGCTGGGGCTCTCGTTCGCCGGGAAGCTGCTGATCAGCAAGACCAAGATGGCGCTCGCCGCGGCGAGTGTCGCGACGATCGGCCTGTTCGGGACGGTGGCCGCCGTGTTCAACGGCGGGCCGGGCGTGGCCGTGCTGCAGCCGGACCAGCACCCGGTGATCGCCCTGAACACGTCCGGTTCGGCCAGTTCCAGCCACAGCCAGGAGCTCGTGGTCGCGCCGCAGCCACAGGTCCAGCAGCAGGTGAAGCCGCAGGACAACCTGGTGAACCCCGGCGGCGGGCAGCAGCTGGAGACGGTGCGCAAGACGACGTCCCAGGCGCCGCCGTCCCAGGAGCAGCGCAGGGAACCCCCGGTCGAGCGCGCGTTGCCGGTGGCCCAGTCGTCCGGCTCTTCGGCGGTCAGCACGGTGTCCACGACGTCGCAGAACGTGAAGTCGCTGAACGCGCAGTCCTCGTCGTCCGGGGCGCCGTCGCCGTCGTCCGTCACCTGTTCGACGCCGCGGACGACCGAGACGACGGTCATGCTCTACCCGACGAAGCCCGGCACCAAGAACTGACGGTGACGATCAAGCTCGGCCGAGTTCACCCACAAGGCTCGGCCCGCGTTGGGTACGGTTTGTCCTAGAACCCGAACTAGCGTGGGAGACGGGGACATGACGCGGCTGGTGCGCGGTGCGGACGGGCGGATGTGGACTGTCCACAGCCGCATCGAGTGGCGCAACCCGGTGGAGTCCGACGACTTCGAGCACGACGTCAGCGGTGGCGCCCTGCCCGGCATCATGATGGCCGGGATGCTGGTCGTCATGGTGGTCGTGCTGATCGCCTGGACGCCCGAGCAGGTCGTGGTGCCCGCGTGGCTGATCCTCGCGTTGATCTTCCTGTTCGCCTTCTTCCCCGTCCGCTGGGCGCTGCGCCGGCCGCACACGCTGGTCGCGGAGAGCAAGGCCACGGCCGACGAGCTGCCGCCCGAGCGGTGGATCGGGCAGGTCAGGGGCCCGATGGCGGTCCGCCAGGAGGCCTCGCGGGTGGCTCGCACGATCGAGATGCACTCGCTGCCCGACGTCGAGGGCCCGCTGCAACCCGTCGACTGATGCGACACTGGACCGGTGCCCGAGCTACCCGAGGTAGAAGCACTGGTCCACCACCTGCGTGAGAACGCGGTCGGCCGCACGGTGCACCGCGTCGACGTGGCGTCACTGCAGGTCCTCAAGACGTTCGACCCGCCGTGGACGGCGCTGCACGGCCAGGAGGTCGTGGCCGCGCACCGGCACGGCAAGCACCTGGACCTGGAGGTCGCGGACGGCCTCCACCTGGTCGTCCACCTCGCCCGCGCCGGGTGGCTGCGCTGGGCGGACACCATGTCCGCGCCGCCGCCCAAGCAGGGCCGCGGCCCCCTCGCCCTGCGCGTGCACCTCGGGCCACCCGGTCAGGGGCCGGGCTTCGACCTGACGGAAGCCGGGACGAAGAAGGGGCTCGCGGCGTGGATCGTGCGCGATCCGATGACCATCGCGAGCATCGCCAGGCTGGGCCCGGACGCGTTGGGGATCACCCGCACGCAGCTGGAGGACCTGTTCGCCAAGCGGACGGAACGGCTCAAGACCGCGCTGACCGACCAGGGCCTGATCGCGGGCATCGGCAACGCCTACTCCGACGAGATCATGCACATGGCCCGCCTCTCGCCGTACGCGACGACGGGCAAGCTCGACGAGGAGCAGCTGGACCGGCTGCACGAGGCCATGATCAGCACGCTCACCGACGCCGTGGCGCGGTCGGTCGGCCAGGACGCCGCCCGGCTCAAGGGCGAGAAGCGGTCGGGCCTGCGGGTGCACGCGCGCACCGGGCTGCCCTGTCCCGTCTGCGGCGACACGGTGCGCGAGGTGTCGTTCGCGGACAAGGCGTTCCAGTACTGCCCGACGTGCCAGACCGGCGGCAAGCCGCTGGCCGACCGCCGGTTGTCCCGCCTGCTCAAATAACCGCTGCTTTACCGGCTCCGCCGAACCTCGCGCCCCGTGTTGCGTTTGGCGGGAAAAGCACGTTCGGGCCGATAGATCGCCCGAACGTGCTTTTCGCGCCAAACAACAGGAGGCGGTACGCCGGTGTGAACCTGACTGTTCAACCTCGGTAGTCGACGATCAGAACCTCCAGCGTGCGGGGGCCGTGGACGCCCTCCACCCGGTTGAGCTCGATGTCGCTCGTCGCCGACGGGCCGCTGATGAACGTCAGCGGCCGCGTGGGTTCCAGTCGTGCCAACGCTTCCGGCACCGACCCGGCGATCTGGTCCGCCCGCACCACGCACAGGTGGTAGTCGGGCAGCAGCGTCAGCGCGCGACGGCCCTGCGCCTCACCGCCGTCGAGGACGATCGTGCCGGTGTCCGCGATCGCGACCGCGCACCCGGTCAGCACGCCGTCCGCCCCGTCCAGCTCCTCGATCGACAACGGCTCGCGCAACCACGTGACGCCGTCGACGAGCCACTCCTCCGGCACGCCGGCGGGAGCCACGATCCGCTTGCCCACCAACCGTTCCAGCGCTTCGGGCACGTTCGACACCACGTGCACGACCGCGCGGTAGTCGGCGACCCGCTCGGCGAACAGCTCGACGCCGCCGGGTCCCTCGGCGAGGTAGCCGCGCACCACGGGCGGGGCCGGGGTGACTCGCGCGTCGCGGATGCGTTGGAGGATCTCTTCTCGTGCGCTAGCCACGGTTCTTCCTCCACCAGGCGCGGAACGACTCTTGCGGGGGCGCGGGCACGTCCCGTGAGGACGTCCACTTCGAACCCGGCCACGGCAGCCACGTGATCTTCCCGTCCCTGGCCAGGAAACGGGCCAGGGAACCGGCTTTCTGCGCCTTCTCGTAGCGGGAGGCCGAGGCGAACGTCCACGCGGCGGCGGCCATCGCGATCGACTCCGCCGTGCGTCCCTTGGCCTCCACGGCCTCGGCGCGCAGGTGCGTGAGGACCGACGGGATGTCGATGCGCACCGGGCAGACCTCGAAGCACGCGCCGCACAGCGAAGAGGCGTAAGGAAGTGAGGCCGCCTGCGGGTCGTGCATGTCACCGACCAGCTGCGGCGTCAGGATCGCGCCGATCGGGCCGGGGTAGACCGAGCCGTACGACTGACCGCCGGTGCGTTCGTAGACCGGGCAGACGTTGAGGCACGCCGAGCACCGGATGCAGCGCAACGCCTGCCGTCCGACGGAGTCCTTCAGCGTCGCCGTCCGGCCGTTGTCGATGAGCACCAGGTGGAACTTCTGCGGTCCGTCGCCGGGCGTCACGCCGGTCCACACCGACGTGTACGGGTTCATCCGTTCCGCGGTGGACGAGCGGGGCAGCAGCTGGAGGAAGACCTCCAGGTCCTGCCACGTCGGCACGAGCTTCTCGATGCCCATCACGGTGATCAGGGTTTCCGGCAGCGTCAGGCACATCCGGCCGTTGCCCTCGGACTCCAGCACGACGATCGAGCCGGTGTCGGCGACGGCGAAGTTCGCGCCGGACACCGCGACCTTGGTCGTGAGGAACTTCTCGCGCAGGTACACCCGCGCGGCCTCGGCGAGGTCCGCCGGCTCGTCCGACACCTCGACCCCCATGCGGCGCTGGAAGATCTCGCGGATCTCCGAGCGGTTGCGGTGGATCGCGGGCACCAGGATGTGCGACGGCCGGTCGTCGCCGAGCTGCACGATCAGCTCGGCGAGGTCGGTCTCGATCGCGTGCACCCCACCGGCCTCCAGGGCCTCGTTCAGCGCGATCTCGGCCGTGGCCATGGACTTGACCTTCACGACCTCGGTGGTGTTCTCGGCACGGCAGAGGTCGAGCACGATCCGGTTCGCCTCGGCGGCGTCCCGTGCCCAGTGGACGACGCCGCCGCGAGCCGTCACCGACTCCTCCAGCTGCACGAGCAGGGTGTCGAGGCGCGCCAGCACGTCGTCCTTGATCTGCTCGCCGGCGACCCTGAGCTGTTCCCAGTCGGTCATCTCGGCGACTGCGGCGGCCCGGCGACCGCGGATGGTCCCGGTGGCCTTGCGCAGGTTCTGGCGCAGCTGGGTGTCCGCCAACGCCTTGTGCGCGGCCTTCGGGAACGTCGGGCTGCCCAGCCACGTCACGGGGTTGCGCGCCACGGGTCCTCCTCCGTCGAAGCCAGGATCTCCGCCAGGTGCACCGGCCGCACGCCCGCGCGCAGCCGCGAGAGGCCGCCGCCGATGTGCATGAGACAGGAGTTGTCACCGGCCGAAAGGACCTCGGCACCGGTGTCGAGCACGCACCGCATCTTGTCCGCGAGCATCGCCGTGGACGTCTCGGCGTTCTTCACCGCGAACGTGCCGCCGAAGCCGCAGCACTGCGTCGCGTCCGGCAGTTCCACCAGATCGAGGCCCTTGACCGCCCTGAGCAGCGCCAACGGCTTGTCGCCCACCCCGAGCATGCGCAGCGAGTGGCACGTGGGGTGGTAGGTGACCCGGTGGGGGAACCACGCGCCCACGTCCGTCACGCCGAGCACGTCGACCAGGAACTCCGCGAGCTCGAACGTGCGCGGCGGGGCCTCACCCAGCGTGGGGTGGATCTCCCGCACCATGCCCGCGCATGACCCGGATGGCGCAACCACGAAGTCGTAGCCGCCGAAGACGTCGGTGTACTTGCGGGCGAGAGGCTTCGAGAGTTCCCGATAGCCGGTGTTGAAGTGCATCTGCCCGCAGCACGTCTGGTCGAGGGGGAAGTCCACCGAACAGCCGAGGCGTTCCAGCAGACGCACCACGGCACGTGCGGTCGACGGGAAGAACGTGTCGGTCAGGCAGGTCGCGAACAGGGCCACTTTCACGGGCACACCCTCTCCCCAAATTCATCGGATGTCTACCCGGAACGGTGGACCGTACGGGGGTACGCCGGGCGCGCCTCTTGCTATCGGGGTCCACGACAGCAGAGCATGTGCCTTGTGGGCGACCTGTTGACCGAGCGCGCCGTGCTCGGTGTCATCGCGACCCTGGCCGTTCTGGGCCTCTTCGTGATGCTTTGCCGCGCTCGACGAGTCAGCACCTCCGTGGAGGATGCTGTGATGGACATGCTCGACCGCATGTCCAGGGCGTCGAGCGACCTCCGCGCGGGATTGACGGAGGAAGCGGCGAACAAGGCCACGCCCCACCTGCGCGAGATGCTGCGGTGCGTCGCGGTCGCCATCACCGACGAGGAAGGCACCGTCCTGTCGTGGGACGGCGGCGCGAACGACCACTACGAGTACCTCCGCGACACGGTCGCCCGTGCCATCAACAACTGCCACAAGGAACACGTCGACCACCGCAAGCTCGGCTGCGAGCTCCAGGGCCCGTGTTCCCTGCACAGCGTTGTTGTCGTTCCGCTGGTTGTCGAGGGCGACGTCGCCGGAACGCTGATCGTGGTGTCCGG
>NZ_JBHRZI010000012.1:0-152460 GCF_042649515.1 Lentzea rhizosphaerae
ATTGGGGCCGATAGATGGCCAGAACGTGCTTTTCGCGCCAAAACAGGAGCAGTAGCGGACAGGGCTCCTGGCAGCCCGCTCAGGCCAACGACTACCAACGGAAGTCACCATGCACCTTCTGCTCGAACGCAGCCGGCGCCCGCTGACAGGCGAAATCGTCGTTCCTCCGTCGAAGTACCACGCACACAGGGCGCTCGTCCTGGCTTCGCTCGCCGAGGGCACGAGCCGGATCGACGGCCTGTGCGACGCCCGGCACGTGCGCTACACCGAGACGCTGCTGCGAGATCTCGGCACCACTGTGGAACGTGACGACTCCGGCTACACGGTCACCGGCGGCCCGTACCGGCCCCGGCGCGACACCGTCTCGGTCGGGAGTTCCGGCACCACGCTGTACTTCATGCTCGGTCTCGCCGCACTGGCCGACCGGCCGGTGACGGTCGAGGGTCAGAAGTACTTCCAGCGCAGACCCGTCGGCCCGTTGCTCACGGCGTTGCGCGCGCTGGGCGTCGACGTGAGCTGCGCCGAGGACCGTCCGCCCGTGCTGGTGCGGCCGGGACGTCCGGCGGGCGGGCGGGTCCGGATCCCCGGCACGTTGTCCCAGTGGATCTCCGGACTGGTCCTGCTCGCGCCGTTCGGCACCGGCCGCACGGTCGTCGAGGTCGAGGGTGAGCTCAACGAACGCCCGTACGTCGAGCTGACAGTGGCGATGATGCGCCGGTTCGGGCTCGAGGTCGGGGTGGCACCAGACTGGCGGCGCTTCGAGATCGAGCCGGGTCAGCGCGCGACGGCGGCGGACGTGACGCTGCCGCCCGATCTCGGCTCGGCGGCGTTCGGTGTCGTCGCCGCCGCCATCCAGCCCGCCGACGTCCTGTTGCGCGGCATCACGTCACTCGACGGCGACGCGGCGGACCACCCGGAGTCGGCGTTCCTCCGCATCACCCGCGAGATGGGTGTGCCGCTCGCGCTCGAACGCGACGGTCTGCGCATCCGCCACGACGGCACGTCGTTGCGGGCGACGACGATCGACTGCCGCGAGGTCCCCGACATGCTTCCGGTGCTGAGCACCCTGGCGTGTCTCGCCGACGGCGACACCGTGTTCGAGAACGTGAGCCACGTGCGGCTGAAGGAGTCCGACCGGGTGGCCGCGATGACACAGCTCAACCGGATGGGCGGGGATCTCCGGGAGGAGGGCGCCGACCGGCTGGTGGTACGCGGTGTCCGCGGGCTGACCGGTGCGGCGTTGTCGTCGTTCAACGACCATCGCGTGCTGATGTCGCTGGCGCTGGCCGGATCGGTCGCCGACGGGCAGACCAGGCTCAGCTACCCCAACGCCTACCGCATCTCCTACCCGGACTTCCTGCGCGACATGACCGGCATCGGCGTGCGGATCTTCCGGCGCGACGGTGGTTTCCGCTCACCCGCGGGCCTGCTGCCGGACCTGCTGCGGCGGTGGGCCGCCGAACGGCCGGGCGACACCGCCGTCGTAGACGTGCGGCCGGACGGCACCAGGTGCACGACCTGGCAGGAGCTCGACGCCGGTGTGGACAGGGCCGCGGCCGCGCTGCTGGCGCTGGGCGTGCGTCCCGGCGAGCCCGTCGCGTGCCAGCTGCCCAACTGGACGGAGTTCGTCGAGGTCGCTCTGGCCACCCTGCGGATCGGCGCGGTGTGCTGCCCGCTCATGCCCATCTTCCGCAACCGTGAAGTCGGGTTCATGCTCCGCAAGGCGGGAGCACGGGTGCTGGTGACCACGGACGAGTTCCGCGGCCGTGCCCACGCGACAGAGATCGCGGCGGCGCTCGTGGAGAACGGCGGCGAGCTGGCCGGCCTGGATCACGTGGTCGTCGTCGGCGCGGACGGCGGTGTGGCCTCCCTGCCGGTGCGACTCGGCCACGCGCGGTGGCACGACTGGCGAACCGTCCTGCGCGAGTCCACTGTGGACACGAAGGTGATCGAGTCCCGCCGCCCGGCGCCGGACGCCACCGCGCAGCTGCTGTTCACCTCCGGCACCACCGGTGAGCCCAAAGGCGTGCGGCACCGGCACGACACCCTGGGCCGCGCGGCCCTCGCCCAGGCCGAGCGGCTCAGGCTCACCGGAGACGACGTCGTCTACATCCCCTCACCACTGGCCCACCAGACCGGCTTCCTCTACGGCATGTGGCTGGCACTGACGCTGGGCACCACGTCACTGCTGCAGGCGGTGTGGGACGCGGAAACGGGCTTGCGCGCGTTGAGCGAACACGGCGGCACGTTCGTCCAGGCGGCGACGCCGTTCCTGGCAGACCTCACCAACGCGGTCGAGGAAGGCGTGCCGCCCGCGCCGTCGCTGCGGATCTTCGTCGCGACCGGCACGACGGTGCCGCGCACTCAGGCGGCCCGTGCCGTGAGCCGGCTCGGTGTCACGGTGTGCGGTGCGTTCGGCACGACGGAGACGTGCCTCGGATCGCTTTCCGGCCCGCACGACCCGCCCGGCAAGGTGTGGTCCACCGACGGCCGGGCCATGGACGGCACCCGGCTGCGGGTCACCGACGACTCCGGTGAAGTCCTGCCACCCGGCCAGGAGGGGAACTTCGAGCTGCGGTCGAAGACCTGTTTCGAGGGATACCACGGCAGGCCGGATCTCACCGCCGACGCCTACACACCGGACGGCTGGTACCGCACCGGCGACCTGGCCGTCATCGACTCCGACGGCTACGTCCAGATCACCGGACGCGTCCGCGACGTCATCAACCGCGGCGGCGAGAAGGTGCCGGCGGCCGAGATCGAGGACCTCCTGCACGCCCATCCCGCGGTGGCGGACGTCGCGATCGTCGGCATGCCCGACGAACGGCTCGGCGAACGAGCGTGCGCGTTCGTCGTGCTGGCACCGGACACCCGCCTCGACCTGGAGGACGTGTGCAAACACCTCGACCGGCACGCCGTGTCCAAGTACTACTGGCCGGAACGGCTCGAGATCACCGCGGCGCTCCCCCGCAACCCCAGCGGCAAGGTGCAGAAGTTCCTCCTCCGCGAGCAGGCGAAGTCCCTGCGTCCACAACCACTGACGACTCCGGAGGCGCAGAGCGCATGACAGTCGACATCATCGAGCGGACCGCACGGTCCGCGGGTATCGGCACGGCCGAACTGACCGACCTGCTCGCCGACGTTTCGGCCTACGTCGCGGGTCCCGGCGAACGCTGGGCCGAACGGATCGAGCGCACGGGCGAGGTGCCGGAGGAACTCTGGACGGAACTGCGCGAGCGGGGCTACCTGTCGCTCGCCGCTCCCGTCGAGTACGGGGGCCGCGGGGTCTCGTTCCCGCAGTGGATGCAGCTCATGGAGATCTTCGCGCAGTCGCACGGTTCCCTCCGGATGATCGTGCACGTCGTGAACGGCACGTGGCGGGCGATGGACGAGTTCGCCACCCCCGAGCAGCGCGCCAGGTTCGTCCTGCCCTCGATCGAGGGCAGGATCAAGGTCGCGTTCACCCTCACCGAGCCCGGCGCGGGCTCCGGCGCGGACATCAGGGCGACCGTCGAGCGGTCCGGCGACCACTACCTGCTCTCCGGAGTCAAGCACCTGATCACGTTCGGCGTGCGGTGCGACCACTGGCTCGTGACGGCGCGGCTGGCCGGGAGCAGCGGTCACGAGGGCACGGTCGCGCTGATGGTGCCGCGTGACAGCGCCGGGGTGACGGTGCTCGACACCTCCGAAACCATGGGAGTGACCGGCACCGACCACGCGCACCTCACGTTCGACCGCACACCGGTGCCGGTGGCCAACCGGCTCGGCGAGGAGGGCCTGGGGCTGGCGGTGGCGCTCGGCGGTTTCCTCACCCCGTCCCGGATCTCGGTCGCGATGAGCTGCGTCGGGCTCGCCCGGCGCGCACAGGAGCTCGCGGTGAACTACGCGAGGGAACGCACGACGTTCGGCAAACCGCTGACCTCCCGGCAGGCGATCCAGTTCATGCTCGCGGAGAACGAGGCGGAGATCGAGGCGGCGAAGCAGCTGGTGCTGCACGGTGCGCGAGCCTGGGAGGACGGCGATCCGGCCGCGGCGATGTTGTCGTCGATGGCGAAGATGATCGCCGTCGACATGCTCGGCCGGGTGACCGACAAGGCACTGCAGATCCACGGTGGTTCGGGCTACTGGAAGACCAGCCCGATCGAGCGGGTGTACCGCGACGCGCGGGCGCAGCGGTTCGAGGAAGGCACGAACGAGGCGCAGAAGTCCGTGGTGTTCCGGGAGATGCAGGCTCGGTGGGAGGGTGCGCGATGAGCGGACGGGTCGCGGTGATCACCGGGGCTTCCCGGGGCATCGGCAGGGAGCTCGCGCTGCTGCTGGCCGGTTCCGGGACCGACCTGGTGATCAACTACAAGAAGAACGCGGAGCTGGCGGAGAAGACGGCAGCCGAGGCGGAGGCGCTCGGCTGCCGCGCGGTGACCGTGCGGGCCGACGTCGAGACGCAGGAAGGCACCGACTCCCTCTTCGACGCGGTGCACGAGGAGTTCGGCAGGCTCGACTACTTCGTCTCGAACGCCGCGGCCAGCGCGTTCAAGAACATCATGGATCTCAAGCCGCACCACATCGACCGGTCGTACGCGATGAACCTGCGTCCGTTCGTATTGGGTGCGCAGCACGCGGTGCGGCTGATGGACAACGGCGGCCGCATCGTCGCATTGTCCAGTTACGGCAGCATCCGTGCCTATCCGACCTACGCGGCACTCGGGGCGATGAAGGCCGCCATCGAGGCGTGGGTGCGGTACATGGCGGTCGAGTTCGCGCCGTACGGCATCAACGTCAACGCGGTGAACGGCGGGCTGATCCAGTCCGACTCGCTCGACTACTTCTACGGCGTACCAGGCATGCCGAAGATCGGCACGGTGCTCGACCGCGTGCCCAAGGGACGGCCGGGCACGCTGCGGGAGGTGGCGGCGACCGTGGAGTTCCTGCTGTCGCCGCAGGCCGAGTACATCACCGGTCAGACCGTCGTGGTCGACGGCGGGCTGAGCGTGATCGCACCACCGTTCTTCGCTGACGCCACCACACCGCTGAGCCTGCCGCCCCGTCCCGCGCGAACGGACTGATCCGTTGCTGCCGCGAGTGTTCCAGCCCGGCGCGATCGGGCGGATGCGGTTGCCCAACCGCATCGTGATGGGGTCGATGCACCTCAACCTCGAGACGTGTGACGACGGAGGCGCGGCCGTTGCGGCGTTCTACGCGGAACGCGCGCGAGGCGGCGCCGGGCTCATCGTCACCGGTGGTTGCGCGGTGAACCGGCAGGGTTCGGGAGGCCGGGGGTACGTCGTGCTGAGCGATCGCGCGCGGCACGACGCACTCGCACGGTGGGCCGACGCCGTACACGCGGAAGGCGGCCGGATCGCACTTCAGCTGTTCCACGCCGGCCGGCTCACCTCCAGCCGGTACACCGGACTGCCCCCACTGGGTCCGTCCACAGTGGCCAGCCGAATGTTCCCGGACGAGCCACCGGTCGCGATGACTGCCGGGCAGATCGAGGACACCATCGCCGACTTCGCCCGCGCCGCGGTGCTGGCGGGCGAACTCGGCTTCGACGCGGTCGAGGTGATGGGCTCGGAGGGGTACCTCGTCAACCAGTTCGGCTCTCCGCTGACGAACACACGCACCGACGAGTGGGGCGGTGACGCGCGCCGCAGGAACCGGTTCGCCGTGGCCGTCGTGTCGGCGATCAGGGACAGCGCGCCCGCCCTGCCGGTGCTGTTCCGGATGTCCGGTGACGACCTGATGCCCGGATCGTCCACAGTGGACGAGCAGAGGGCGTTGGCGGTCGAGCTCGCGCTGGCCGGCGTGCACGCCCTCAACGTGGGTGTCGGCTGGCACGAGTCCCGGATACCGACTGTCCAGTCGTTGGTGCCGCCCGGAGCGTGGAGCCACTACTCGGCCGGGGTGAAGCTCGCTCTCGCGGCCGAACGCCTGACCGTGCCGGTGATCACGGCGAACAGGTTCACCCGGCTCGCCCAGGCCGAGCAGGCGCTGGCCGACGGACAGGCGGACTTCGTGTCGATGGCCCGTCCGCTGCTGGCCGATCCCGCGATCGTGACGAAGACCAGGACAGGCGCGCCGGTCAACATCTGCATCGCGTGCAACGAGGCGTGCATCGACAGGTCACTCGGGGAGGAACCGGTGTCCTGCGTGGTGAACCCCCGTGCCGGCCGGGAACTCGTCTTTTCTCAGGTGAGGGTGCGGAAAGCCCGGCAGTACGCGGTGATCGGCGGCGGCCCGGCCGGTATGGAGGCCGCACGGGCACTGCGGTCGCTCGGTCACCGTGTCGAGCTGTTCGAGGCCTCCGGTGAGCTCGGCGGCCAGTTCCGGCTGGCCCGCCTCGTGCCGGGCAAGGCGGACTTCGGCGCGACGATCGGCTACTTCACCGACGAACTCGCCCGGCTCGGCGTCCGTGTGCGCCTGGCCACCCCGATCACCGCGGACAACCTGGAGTTGATCGGACAGGCCGACGGCGTGGTGCTGGCGACCGGCGTGACGCCGCGCGAGCTCGACCTGCCGGGTGCCGACCTGCCGCACGTCGTGCACTACCAGCGGGCGTTCCTCGAACCGGAGTCGCTCGGCAGGCGGGTGGTGATCATCGGCGGCGGAGGCATCGCGGTGGATCTCGCTCACCTGCTCGGTCACGGACCGAGCCCGCTCGACGCGCGAACACGGTTCCTGGCCGAGCACGGCCTGGCCGAGGGACCGCCGCCCGTGCCGTCACCGCGGTCGCTGACGATCCTGCGCCGGCGGGGCCGCATCGGGGCGGGGATGGGACGCAGCACGCGGTGGGCGGCGGTCGACGCGCTGCGCCGCCAGGGCACCGCGCTGCTCACCGGCGTGCAGTACGAGGCCATCACCCCTGACGGCGTCCACATCACCGACGAAACCGGAACCCCGCGCACGATCCCGGCCGACTCGGTCGTCGTGGCGATCGGCCAGGAACCACGCACCGACCTGCTGCCACTGCTCGCCCGAACCGGCGTCCCCCTCCAGGTGATCGGCGGTTCCTCCGGGGCAACCGGTCTCAACGCCACCCGCGCCTTCGAGGAAGGCCTGCGCGCGGCCTACACCCTGGGCCGCTGACGCCCAGCCGCCAACTGCTATTGGCGCGAAAAGCACGTTCGGGCCGATAGATGGCCCGAACGTGCTTTTCGCGCCAATAAACCCGCCCCGGCCGACAGCCCATCCCCCTCTTCCTGGGCGTACGCGGGGCCCTCTCGTACTGCGGGAGAGTACGAAAGCTCCCCGCGTACTCTCGGGGCGGTCACGCGGCGTAACGGCTCAGCACGACCGCGGCGTTCGCGCCGCCGAAGCCGAGAGCGTTCACCAGCACGACGTCCGGCTGGGCGGCGCGCGACGTGTTGGGCACGCAGTCGATCGGGCACTCCGGGTCGAGCACGCGGTGGTTGATCGTCGGCGGCAGAAAGCCCTCCTGCACCGCGAGTACCGCGGCGGTGCACGCGTGCGCGGCCGCCGCCCCCATCGTGTGGCCGATCATCGATTTGATCGCGGAGACGGGCGGGACGGCGCCCGGCCCGAAAACCTCCGCCAGCGCAGCGCATTCCATGGGGTCGTTCGCCTTGGTGCCGGTGCCGTGGGCCAGCACGAGACCGACCTCGTGCGGCGCGACACCCGCATCGGCCAGGGCGCCGCGCATGCACGCGGTCACCATCTCCTGCAGTGGCCGGGTGGGGTGGTACGCGTCGCAGGTCAGGCTGTAGCCGAGCAGCTCGGCGTGGATCGTCGCGCCCCGTGCCAGCGCGAAGTCCAGCGCCTCCACGACGAGCACGGCCGCGCCCTCACCGAAGATCACGCCCTGCCGGTCGGCGTCGAACGGCCGGCAGGCGTCCGGTGCGAGCGCGCCCAGGCGGTACATGTTCGCGAAGACCTTGCGGTTGGGGGTGTCACCACCGCCGCACAAGGCGAAGTCCGCGTCACCCGAACGAATCGCGTCGATCCCGTACCCCACGGCGTAGTTCCCGGCCGCGCAGACGTTGGGCAGGGTGATCGCCTCGACGTCGGACAGGCCGAGGTCGGCCGCCACCGCCACCGGCATCCTGCTCAGCCGGAACCGTCGGGCGAGCAACGGGTCGAGGTGCGGCAGGCCCCGCGACAACTCCAACTCGGTCAGTTCGTCGACGTCGCGCGCGTCGCCATCGGTGCTGCCGATGGCGATGAGCCCTGGTGCGCCACGCAACACCGCCAGGTCGACCCCGGCGTCGTCGACCGCCATCCGGGCCGCCGCCACCGTCATTCGGGTGGCCAGCCCGTGCTCCGGGTTCCCGCCCGGGAAATCGGGTACCTCGCACATCCTGTCGTGAGCGAACCCGGAGGTGTCGAAGAACGAGATCGGCCCCGCGCCGCTGCGGCCTTCCCGCAACCCGGTGCCGAACCCGTTGCGGCCGTTGCCGATGCTCGACACGACACCGAGCCCGGTGACGACGACCCTTCGTGCGCGAACAGTCATTTCCCGCTCCTGGTACGCCTGCTCAGGCAATTCGATGACGCAGTCCGGTCAGCTCGACACGGGAGGCGATACCGAGCTTGCGGAAGATCCGGCCGAGGTGGGCGTGCACGGTGTGGGGCGACACGAACATCCGTGCGGCGACCTGACGGTTGGTGAGTCCTCCGGCGACCAGCTCGGCGACCTCGCGTTCGGTGTCGGTGAGACTTTCCCAGCCCGTGGCCGGACGGTCGGTGTAGGTCCAGTGCCTGCGCCGGACCCCCGCTTCCCGCAGCTTGCTCCTGATCCTCGCCACGTCCCTGGTGGAGTCCACCGCCGTGAACCCGGCCATCGCCGTCTCCAGCGCCGCAACGGCCCCGGCGCCGTCCGCCGCGGCCAGATCCTCCGCGGCCGACGCCTTCGCCCACGGGTCGGTGTACTGGTCCACCGCCGCGGTGAGAGCGGCGGCGTCTCCCCTGGCCACACCACGAGCGTGGGCCGCGGCGGCGGCCAGCGCCGGGAAGCCGGGATTGCGCCGGGCCAGCTCGGCCGACGCGGCGACGACCATCCGCACCAGGTCCCTGTCGTCGGCAGATCGGGCCGCGCGGACCAACCAGGCGGCCGCACCCGGCTCCAGCAGCAACGGCGCCGGCTGTTCGAGCAGTTCGGGGTGGCTCGTGGCGAACACCGACAGCGCCGCGCCCTGGCTCGTGCGCGCGGCCTCGACCTGCAGGGCCGTCCACACGTGGTAGGCGCGGAAGTACGGCAGCCGCGACTCGGGCGCCATGCCGAGGTGCAACCGGGCGGCCGTGGGATCCCCGCGCCGCAACGCGGCCGTGGCCAGCACCGTCGTCATCAACGAGGTCCACCAGGTCACCCCGAGTTCCTCGGAGAGCTCGAAGGCGGCCTCCACCACCTCGGCGGCTTCCTCGACCCGGCCGGCCCTCGCCTTCACCCACGCTCCCACCACCCGCAACGCGAGGTCGCTGCCCACGTCGGTGGCGTGCTGGACGAGGCTCTCCGCCTCGGCGAACGCCTCCTCGGCCGCACGGATGTCGCCCACGGTGGCCAACGCGGCGGCGAGCGCCATCTGCGGATGCGGCGTCGGCACGTCCCGCCACCCGCCCGGCCCGCAGCGCACGGCCTCCTTCATCAGCTCGAAGGAAGCCGTCACGTCACCCTCGGCCCAGCGCTGGGTGGCGAGCACGAGCCTCGCCGTCCCGGCGAGCACCGTCCGGTCCTCCTCGCCCGTGACCGCCACCTCGGCGAGCCGGCAGGCCTCCTGGTGGTCGCCGTTGGCGATGAGCGCGCAGATCCGCGTGGCCTGCACCCGCTCGTGGTCGGAGGAGCTGGCGTCGCCGACCAGCATCTGCTCGGCCACCGTGACCGCCGAGCGGTAGCGACCGTTCAGCACCCGCACGGTCGCGAGCGCCGCACCCAGTCGCACCCCGTGTTCGTCCGGCGGTGCGACCGCCAGCCCGGCCGAGGCGAGTTCCTCGGCTTCGACGAGCCTGCCCAGCCGCAGCAGCGCGGTCACCCGGACGTCGAGGAGCCGGTGGTGGTCGGCACTCCCCGGCCGGGTGAGCCGCAACGCTCTCAGTGAGATCTCCGCGGCCTCGGTCGGCGCGGTGTCCAGTGCCTGCGCCGCCGCGTCGGCGAGCGCCCAGATCGCCTGGGTGTCCCCCGGCAGTGCCCCCCGCACGAGATGATCGGCGGCTTCGGCGGCGGAACCGCTGCGGCGCAACAACAACAGGCCGACCTGCCGGTGCAGCGCCGCGGCGACCGATGGCGTCACCGACTCCTGCAGCACCCTGCGGACGAGGTCGTACCGGAACGACAGGCTGTCCGGTACGTCGCCGGGTACGACCAGGCGCGCCCGCAAAGCCTCGCGCACCGCCCGCAGGATGTCCCCCGCGGTGCGGCCGAGCACGTCGGCGATGTCGGCCACCCGGAACGTCGTACCGAAGATCGCCGCGACCTCCAGCACGGAGATCGTCTCCGCCTCGCATCCGGCCAGCATCCGTTGCACGACGGCGACGACCTTGCCCGGCAACGGCCGCGACGACCAGACCGCGGCGCCGTCACCGATCGCGGCACCGTGCTCCTCACGCAAGCCGTCCAGCAGCGCGGTCAGCAGGGTGGGGTTGCCGCCCGCACCAGCCGCGAGCACGACCAGGTCACCATCCGGTGCACGACCGGCGAAACCGGTCAGCATCCGCTCGACGGCCGCCGCGGACAGGGGCCGCAGTCGCAGCCGGGTGGCGCCTTCGGACTCGAGGTGGTCGAACAGCCGCTCCACCTCCGTCGCGACACCTATGCCGTCGCGGCGCGCCAGCAGCCACAGCACGGGGCGGTCGCGCAGCGCCGACGGGAAGGACTTCAGCGCGGACAACGTCATCGGATCGGCCCATTGCAGGTGGTCGAGTGCGATGAGCACGGGACCCTCACCGCTGCGGTCACCGATCGACCGCAGCAGATCCGGTGGCCTCGAGCCCCACACGGTCTCCCCGAGCGCTTGGCAGAGAACGGCGAGCGGGGTCCACCGGGCCAGCTCATCGGCCCGCGCCAGGTACGTGCACGCGTTGCGGGAGACCGCCAGAGCTCGCGCGAAGGCGAGTTCGCGGCCGTACCCCATCCCCACTTCGCCTTCCACCAGTACGACTCCGCCGGAGCCCGCCATCAGTGCGGACACCGCCGAACGCAGGCATGCCCGAATGTCGGAACGGTCGTCCCAATTGTTCACCACGACCCCTTCTCCTGGCCGAGCCGTCACCATCCGCGAAAGTGAGCAGGCCGCCGAATTCCGGCACAGACAATGCGAGAACGCGGATTCAAGAAAGACAGATGATCGCCACAGGAAACATACCATTCACAATCTCTCGACGGTCGAGCGAACTGCATCGAGCCGAAAGACTGTGGTTTGAGACAGCGGTGGTTCGGTACCTCCACCCGACCGCACCCCGGTGTCCGAACATGCGAAAACCGGGGTCGGGCAAGACTCGCCCGACCCCGGCACGACCGGTTTGCGGTTCGGTCAGCTGTTGAGGTTGTTCGTGTTGTTGTTGATGTTGTTCGCGTTGTTGTTCAGGTTGTTCGCGTTGCGGTTGTTGTTCATCGCAGCCACCACCTCGTGTTCGAAAGGCAATCAGCAGGCCGACGACCGGCCCGCGCCAAGAGCCTCCGGCCCCGTGAAGGACGAGCACATCCCCCGAGTTGGCACGGTGAACGGCACGAAAGCACACCGGATTTCGCGTGACGGACTGGCAGGTTGGGCGATGTGACCAGGCCGGCGGGCGGGTGAAGCTGGCGCCGTCCCGACTCCCGAAAGGGGAAGCCACCGATGACGACGCAGATGAACTCACCCGTGAACGCGGACGGCGTGATCTCGCTGGAGCTCACGGAGAACGACCGGTACGCCGTTCGACGGCTCACCACCGCCCTGACCACGAACCCGCTGGCGCTGATCGACAGCACCGAGTGGGTGCGCCAGGCGATGGAGCTGTCCTGCGAACTCCCACTGCGTCTGCGCGAGGCGCTGCGGCGGTTCCGGCGGCACCCCGGCGCCGAGGCGGTGCTGCTCGTACGCGGCCTGCCCGTCGACGAGGACGACCTGCCGCCCACTCCGAGCGTGCCGGGCTCGGTGGAGCGGCACCCGACCACGCCCGCTGCGGCGTTGGCACTCACCAGCCTGCAGCTGGGTGACATCACCGCGTTCCGCCAGGAGAAGGGCGGCGCCCTGGTGCAGAACGTGGTCCCGGTGCCGGGTCAGGAGGACTTCCAAGGCAACGCGGGCTCCACCACGCTCACCATGCACGTGGAAAACGCCTTCCACACGCACCGGCCGGACTACGTCGCCCTGCTGTGCCTGCGCAACGACCACGAAAACGTGGCGGGACTGCGCACAGCGAGCGTCCGGACCGCACTGGCCCTGCTGTCACCGGAAACCCGGCGAGTTCTGAGTGAACCCCGATTCGTCACGGACGCGCCGCCGTCGTTCGGGGACAGCACGCCCTCCGCCAAACCGTCCGCCGTGCTGAACGGCTGCCCGGACGACCCGGACATCGTGGTGGACTTCCACGCCACCCAGCCGCAGGACGAAGCCGCCGCGGCCGCGTTCCGCGCGCTCGGGGAGGCGCTGGAGCGGGTGCGGCGCACCTTCGTCCTGCGCACCGGCGACCTGGCGATCGTCGACAACCGGCTGGCACTGCACGGCCGCACCGCGTTCCGACCCCGCTACGACGGCAGGGACCGCTGGCTGCAACGCACCTACGTGCACCTGGATCCCCGGCGCACCAGGCCCTACCGGGAGGCGGACGGCAACGTGCTGTCCTGATCGCCGGTGGCGTTCCTGACGGCTCAGCCGGCCTGCACACGCCGTGCCCTGGGCGGCCACGCGCCGAGGTCCATGAGGCCCAGCGAGTACGCCTTGGACACCAGCGACGCCCTGTTGTGCACACCCAGCCTGCGGATCATGGCACCGACCCGGTACTCGACCCCCTGCTGGCTCAGGTGCAGTCTGCGGGCCAGCTGCGCTCCGGACTCACCTGCCGCGATCCCCTCCAGGATCCGCGCGTCGACCTCGTCGAACGGGATGCGGTGGGCCACGCTGCCGTCGCCGGCGTGTTCGGGCTTCACCAGCACGACGACGCACACCAGGCGCTCGAGCACATCCCTGATCGGCACCGCGGCCACCTGACAGCGAAACGCCGGCTCGCCCGGCGCGGCACCGGCCGCGGCCATCCGATCGAGCATCTGTGGTCGCCGGCTGTCGGAGAGGCGGGCGAACTTCCTGCGCGCCCGCACCCTGGCACCGGGGTGCAACAGATCCAGGAACGGGCATCCGTAGAGATCGCCGGGCGTTCTGCGGAACTGCCTCAGGAACTCGGCGTTCGCTTCGGTGATCCGCATTCCGCTGTCGAGCCGGGCGACCCCGGCCTCGGGTTCGACCGACAACCACCGCAACAGGTCGACCCAGGCGTCCGGGTGACTGGTGGTGTCGTACGCCGGCGGCGCGTCGTCATCGACGGCAGCGGCGGCCCATCCCTCTGGCAATCCGGTGGCCACCTTCACAATGACCTGTCCTTTCGTAGGAGGACGTTCCGATGCGAGAAGGCTAGGAATGCCACTCCACGTGGTCAATCGATCACGACAGGTGCGCGGCAACTCTGTGGGAGCGCTCTCTCGCGGTACGGACTCCGCACTCCCGCACCGGGGACCTGTCCGCCCGGATCATCCGGCTTACTCGGTGAGCCGGTGCGCCGCGGAGCCGAGCACCTCGAGCAACCCGGACCTGCCCGCGACCCCGAGCTTGCGGTAGCAACTGGTCAACCGCTTCTCCACGGCACGCCTGCTGATCTCCAGCACCTCGGCGATCTCGGAGTTAGTGCGGCCCTCCGCGACGAGTTCGGTGACCCGGCGCTCGCCGCCGGTCAGCTCCGGGATGCCGGGGGTGGAGACGGCGCGGGCGGGCTGCGCCCCGAACTCCCGATCGCCGGTCAGCGCGAGGCGGCGAGCCTGCGCGGACGCGCTCTCGTGACCGGGCAGGCCCGCGTCCCGCAGCCGGTTGGCGAGTGACCACAGTGCCCTGGCCAGTTCCTGCGGACGGCCGAACGACTCCAGCACGTCGACGGCGTCCTGCAGCAGCGCCACTCCACGCGCGCCCTCGGTCACCTCACCGAGCAGGCGCAAGGCCCGTCCATGTGCCCGCGGCGCACCCCATGCCGCTGCCAGGCGGCGCTGTTCGTCCGCGAGCCGCCGTGCCTCGGAGAGGTCGCCGAGCCCCCTGTTCAACCGCACCGCCCAGACCCGCCAGGGCATCAGCACGGGGTTCCGCCAGCCGAACCGGTCCAGCATGCGTCCGAACTCCAGCACGTGCGAGAGCGCCGCCGCGTCGTTCTGTCCGTCGAGCAACGCTGCCCGCAGCATCCCCAGGGCAGCCGACACCCGTCCGTCCGTGGCAGCGTGGGCCTCACAGCGCGCCAGCACCAGACGGACGAGATCCCGGTCCTGGCACTCGATCGCGACCGAAGCCATGGACCGCACGAACGGAGACTCCGGCACCGCCCAGTCCGGCACCGACGCCTGCGCCGCGGTGACCGCCAGCGCCGCGGCCTCGGCCGTGACTCCCTCGTTCACCCGCACCAGAGCCCGAGCGGCGTCGATCAGCGCGAGTTCCGCACCTCGGTCGAGAGGATTGGCCAGACCGGACGCGGTGTCCAGCCACGACGACGCCTCGTCCAGCGATTCGACGGCGACGAGCACCTCGACCAGCAGAGGGATCGCGGTGTGGACGTGCGCGGGGGAAGCCGGCTCCCGGTCGAGGATGCTCCTGGCCAGCCTGGCGGCATCCGGCGCGGAGATGCGCACCGAGAGCATGCTCGAGTGCAGCAGCACGATGAGCAGTTCCCGCTCCGCGCCGCTCGTGACACCCAGCTCGCTGCCGAGCGCGGCCAGCCGCCGGGCGGAGGACGCGAGCGTGTTCGGATCCCGGCTGCCGAGGTAGCGGGTCCTCGCCTCCAGCCGCAGCGCCAGGTCGCGCTCGACTCCGGCGAGCTCGGCGGTGTCACCCAGCTCCGCGGCGACATCGCGGATCAGGCCGGCTACCGGCTGACGCGCCGCGTCGAGCAGGGAGGGCGCGAGGCGCATCAGCGCCGCGCCGCGTTCCCTCGCGGAGCCGAGACGGGGCAGGGCCTGGGCGATGTGGCGGGTGGCGACCGCGGGATCGGTACCGCGGACGGCCAAGGCGAGATCCACCAGCAGCCGCGCCCGGCGCACGCCGTCCTCCGGTACCGCGAACACCGCCCGGCGGAGGTAACACGTGGCCGTCTCCGGTTCACCCCGGCCGAGCGCCAGCCTGGCCGCCTCCTGCAGCGACGAGATCGCCCACTCGTCGAGCGCGGCGGTGACGGCGAGCAGGTGCGTGGCCACCCGCTCAGCCGGAAAGCCCCGGTTGTGCCGCAGTTCCGCCGCCAGGAGATGAAGCGCTTCCCGTTCGTGCGCGGACACGACGTGCGCCACCGCGTCGGCGGCGAACACGTGGGTGAACCGCAGCTCCGGGTCTGTGACGAGCAGGCCCAGCCGGGTCAGCTGCCGCACGGTGTCGCCCCAGAGGACCGGATCGAGCCCGGCCAGCAGCCGCGCCGTCTCCTCGTCCGCGTCGTGCCCCAGTGCCGCGACGGCCTGGACGACGGTCCGCGCGGGTGCGGACAGAGCGCGGACGTACGAGACGAGTCTCGCGCGCACTGATTCCGGCCGCCGGGCCGACAGGCCGTCGGCGGCGCTCACCAGCGGACTGATCCCATCACCGGCCAGGTCCATGAGAAGGCCGTTCACCGTGACCGGGTTCCCAGCGGTGATCTCGTGACACAGCCGCACGAACTCATCGTCGCCCCGCTCGCCGAACATGCTCTTGACCAGTTCACCGGTCGCCGCCGCCGACAGCGCCCGCGGCCGCAGCACCACTGACGCCGAGTCGAGCACGTCCCGTACCGGCGCCGCCTCCGTACCGGGGTCACCGTCGCGCACCGTCACGACCAGCACCACGGGCAGCCGGTCGACCTGGTGGGCCAGCCGCCCCAACGTCCGCAACGAGGCCTCGTCACCCCACTGCAGGTCGTCGACGAGCAACGCGAGCGGTGCTTCCGCGCTCAGCGCACGGACAACGGAGTCCACTGTAGACTCTCCGGTCGCGCGCTCACCTGAGCCGGAGTGGAACAGCTGAGACACCACCCCGAGCACGAAGTCCCGCTCCAGTGGTGACGCGGCGGCCCACCGGACGCGATATCCGCGTCGCCGGGCCTGTTCCCCGGCGGCGAGCAGCAGTGCGGATCTGCCCACGCCGAGCGGGCCACTGATCACAACGGACGCCCCCGCGCCTGCCCGCCCCCGGTCGAGCACCGCCTCGAGCTGGGCGAGCTCCTCGTCACGCTCCAGCATCATCGCGGTCACGCTCCTCGACGACGGCCAGCTCGAGCAGGGCTCTGAGCTGGTGCCGACGCGTCACGCCGGTCTTGCGGTAGATACCGCTGAGATGTCCTTCAACCGTGCTGCGGGTGACTGCGAGTCGCATGGCGATGTCCACGTTGGACAGACCGCAGGCAGCCAGCTCGGTGATCCTGCGCTCAGTGGGGGACAACAGGTCCCCGATCCGCGCCGCGGTGCCGCGGATGCTTTCGGTGAGCTGGTGGGACCCGAACTCGGAGGCCAGCTGGTCGGCCTCGAGCAACAGGTCGAGCGCGTCGCCGACCGCGCCCGACGACACCCGGTGGCCGGCGAGCGCGACGAGCGCCTGCCCGTACCGGAACCGCCACCCCGAGCCGCGCAGCAACCGGACCGCCTCGGCGCAGTGCTGTTCGGCCTCTGCTCCGGTCAGCACCAGCGCCGCGCCCAGGTGAGCACCCCCGACCGTCGTCCGCGCACCCCATTGCCTGGCCAGCCTGAGCTCCTCGGCGACCAGCTGCGCGGCCTCCTCCTGCCTGCCGAGTGCCCGCAGCGCGATTCCCGCGAGCGTCCGCCACGCCAGCAGGGCCGGATTCGTCCACTCCCGTGCCAGCAGCCGCCGTCCGCACTCGCGCAGGTTCGTCAACGCGTCGACAGGCCGGCCGCGGTGCAGGTCGATCAGTCCTTTGGCCAGCAGCACCTGCACCCAGCCGAAGCCGCGCCGGACCCTCGGCTCCCACTCGACGTCGAGCAGTGACTCCGCCTGCGAGAGATGTCCTCGCTCGAGCGCGAGTGCGGCCTCCACCGCCACCACGCTCGGCAACGCCATGGGGTGCCAGCACCGCCTGGGCGTGTGGACCAGGGCGGCCTCGATGTCCGCGGCCGCTTCCTCGAACCTGCCGTCGCGGGTGTGCAACCTGCCGCGAGCCAGATGTGCCACGGAGGAGAGCACACCCGCGCCTCGCTCCTGCGCGAGGGCGACGGCCCTGTCCAGACCCGCCATGGCCGCACCCACGTCATCGGTCAGCATCAGCGTGCGGCACACCAGCACCTTGGGAGTGATCAGCCGGGTCTCGTCGTCCTCCAGCGCCGTCACGGCCAGTGCGCGGGCCGCGGGCAGGTCGGCGCCCCGCACCGCGAGCCGCCACGCCACCACACCGGCCTGGACCGGTCCGTCGGGACGGCCGGGCGGTTCCGCCGACACGGGCAGACTGAGCTCGGGTCCCTCGTGCGGAGCATCGTCGGCGATCCAGCACAGTGCCGAGAGCGCGGCCCGTTCGTGCGGCGCGACATCGGCCCTGTCGCAGACCGCCCCGAGCGTCGACCGGACCTGGGCGTCATCGCCGCCGGCCACCAGCAGGTCGGCCGCGTCCAGCCGGACCTGCGACAGTTCCGGCCCGGTGTCGCGCAGCAGCACCCGTCGCAGCAGCCGTTCTCCCGCGACGGGAGAGTCCGGTGCGCAGGCGATCGCGAGGTCGATCTCCAGCCTGCTCCTCTGCACGGGGTCGAGCGGTTCCCTCAGTGCCCTGGTCAGCAGCTCGACGGCGACGCCGAACTCACCGGCGGTGCGGGCGTGCACCGCTTCCCGGCACAGCGTCTCGACAGCCCAGCACTCCCCGATCGGCCGGGCTCGCAACAGCAACCGGGCGACCTCCGGGTCCGCGAGCGCGCTGCGGTGGGCGATGTCCGCGGCCCTGGCGTAGAGCTCCTCCCTGCGCTGCGGGTCCATCCCGGCGAGGATCCGCTCGGCGGCGGGCGCGTCGTGCTCCAGCGGCGTGGCACCGGCACCGAGTTCCAGACCCCGCACCATCTCCCGCATCCTGGCCGGTGACGCGGGCACCCTGGCCAGTGCGCAGACCAGTTCGAAGTCCAGGTTTCCCGGTTCCAGCGCGAGCACCCGGACGAGATCGGCCAGCTCGAGCGGCAGTCCGGTCATCAGCGCCGCGGCCCGGTCGGCGTCCACGTGACGCCGGACCAGCTCGGCCGCCCGGTGCGGGCGCGGGTCGGTGCCGACGAGAGCAGCGGCGTCGTGGACCAGTGCTGGACGTCCGTTCGTCAAGCCGGCGACGACGCGAGCGATCTGGGGATCGATCGCTCCTCCCGTGCGTGCCCGCAGCACCGAGAGCACAGCCGACTCGCCCAGCGGTCTCAGCCGCCGGATCGTCATCGCCGCGGGCAGGCTCTGGATGTCGTACTCCTGCCACTCCTGTGCGAACGGATCCGTGACCGCGAAAACGACCGCCAACGGCCGGTCGGCCGATCTCGTGATCATCACGCGCAGCCAGTGCTCCGAGTCGGGATCGATCCACTGCACGTCGTCGAGCAGGACGAGGACCGGCCACCTCCCGGCCTCTTCGAGCAGAGCAGACCGGATCGTGATGGCCAGTGCCCCGCTCTCCTCGCAGTACGCCGGGTCGAGCTGCGACACCAGCCCGAACCTGGTGGTCACCTCGCTGCGTGAACACCGGCCGACGAGCACCCGGCAGGCTGATGTCTCGGCGTGTGCGCGAGTCCAGCGCAGCAGGGCGCTGAGCCCCGATCCCCCAGGCCCTCGCAACAACACCGTGCGCGGCGTGCCGGACAGCAGATCGGCCACCACACCGCGCAACAGGTCGAGCTCCTGTTCGCGTTCGACCAGGACGTGCCCACTGCCCGGATCGCTGCCGGGGCACGAGGCGCGTTCCCCACGGGCTTCCGTCATCGCCGGCTCCCTTCCGCCGTCATCCTCAGGCCTGCGAACCGGTGTGCGCGGTCAGTGCCTCGGCGAGCTGTCCCCTCCCGCTCACCCCGAGCTTGCGGTAAGCGCTCGTGAGGTGGATCTCGACAGTGCGCAGTGAGACCACCAGCGCCTCGGCGATCTCGCGGTTGTTCGCCCCGGACGCCGCCATGGCCACGACCCTCCGCTCGCTCGGAGTGAGCGAGCCCGTCAGCACCGCGTCCCGACGGCCCATCCGGCCACCGAGTCCTTCGAGGTCGGCACGAGCCCACGACGCGTGCGCCCGCTGGCCCCACCGCACCGCGAGATCGACCGCGTGCCGAAGGCGTGCGCGTCCGCCTCTCAGGTCACCGCCGCGGGCCAGCACGAGTCCGAGAAGGTGCTCGGCCTCCACCTGGCGCACCCGGTCCGCCGTGGCGGCCAGCAGTTCGACGGCCTCGCACAGCAGCGCGGACGCCCGGTCGTCGTGCGCGATCGAACCCTGCGCGAGCCGGACCAGTCCCCAGGCGTGCCGCGTGCCCCAGCGCCGGGCGAGCTCCGCACCGTGCTCGACCAGTTCCCCGGCCTCGTCTGCTCGGCCGACCTCTGCGAGCAGGCGGGTGAGGTCCAGCCACCACGGTGCGAAGGAGGGGTTGGCGATGCCTGCCTCGCGCAGGCTGTCGCCGCAGGCGGTCAGGTCGTCGATCGCGCCCGTGATGTCTGCCTGCGCCCAGCGGATTCGGCCCCTGGTCATGAGGTACTCGTGATGCTCCCAGACCCCGGAGGCCGTGGGCTCACCCAGCACGAGCGCCGCCATGTCCACCTCGTCGCGCAACGCCAGCACCGTCGCCAGCGCCACCCGTGGTGCGACTGAGCCCGGCCGTCCCGTGCCACCGGAGAGCTCCACCGCCCGGCGGGCGTCCGCATAGGCGCCGGAGAGTTCGTCGGACTCCGCCCGGATCAGGGCCCGCAGGGAGAGCGCCGTGCTCTCGCTCTGGTGATCGTTCTCCGCGCCGCTCTCCTCGACCAGGCGGCCGAGGATCGAGAGGGCGGTGATCCGCTCGCCGGCGAGGTGGCACACGAGGGCCGAGAGGAACGAGCTGGCCACGGACTGCCGCGACGTGACAGGTCCCGCCGCCGTGCTCGCGTACTCCAGCGCGAGGTGAGCCTGCTCGCCACGGGCGGTGACGAGCACGGCCCGCGCCGCGGCGAGCAGTCGCTCGGCCGCGGTCTCACCACCGGTACCGAAGTCGGTGAACACCGCGGCTCCGGCGCTCCTCAGCGTGGCGCCGATCGTGCTGACGTCGGCGAGACCGCAGATGATCCGAGTCGCGGTGAGACCGCGCACGAGGTCCCGATGGGCGGCGTGGTCGGCCCCACCCGCCGACCCCAGCTCGGTCAGCGTGGCGTCGACCAGTTCCAGCACCTCTGGCGCCCGGCCGGTGGCGAGCCCGACGGCGGCGAGCTTGACCACGACAGACGCGCGCTCCCGGACGTTCCCGGTGAGCGCCAGCGCCTCGTTCAACAGCTCCAGTGCGCGTTCCGGATCTTCCCGCCCCACCGCGGCAGCGAGGTCGACCCGGATCCGCGGGTCGTGCGGATCGGATCTGTACACCGCGAACAGATAGCGCCGCCGAGCCGAGAACGAAGCGTTCCTCGCGGCTTCACGCAGGATGTCGAGCATCCACGGCTCAGGCTGCTCCGGCAGCGGGAGCAACTGCTCCGCGACCTGGACCGCCGGATATCCGGCGACGCTGAGCAGCCACGCGGCGCGCCCCCTGAGTTCCTCGCGCTGCCGTGCGGACAGCCCGTCCAGCACCGGCGCGACGACCTGGACCGCCAGCCCGCTCTCGTCCAGGAAGTCGTTGTTCCGCAACAGCTCCACGACCACCTGCACACGAGCCACCGGCACCGCGGCAAGCGTGGCGACGAGCTCGGCGTCCGTCGTGCCCAACGCGCCCACCGCCCTCGCCACGGCCAGTGCGTGCTCGGTGTGGCTGAGCACCGCGAGCATGTCCCGCAGCGCGGCCAGCCTGCCGAACGCGGCTACGCGCGAGGCCTCACCGTTCACCGGCCGGACGCGCCGGCCGTTCAGAACTTCGGTCAGGCGCAACAACACGCCGGGGTTTCCGTCGGCAACGCGAACGCACTGCTCCGCGAAACCGGCCTCGGTCCCCGACCCCAGCGCGCCCGCGGCCAGCGCCGCCGCCGCGGCGTGGGGAAGCGGGCCGAGGTCGAGGACCAGCCCGCTGTGCTGCTCCAGCAGACCAGCCGGCAGCGGCCGCACCGATGTCAACGCCTCCGTGCGCAGCGCGAGCACGACGAGCAACGGCAGTTCCGCTGCCCTGCGCAGGGTGAAGTCCAGCCAGCGCAGCGACGCTGCGTCACAGTGCTGCACGTCGTCGAGCACCAACACGAGCCCACCAGCACGATCGATGGTGTTCACCACGACCCGGTGCAGCCGGTGCATGATCGAACAGACGAGGGCCTGATCCTCTCCGGCGGAGCAGTCGCCGAGCGACCGCAGTGCCAGCAACTTCCGACGGAACAGGTCTCCGCCGGACACGGAGGCGAGCAACGCACACGCCGCACCGAAGGCGGCCGTGCCGGGAAGACAGGTCGTCCGCAGCACCGCGCCCGGCTCAGTCGGCGGATCGGCCAGCGCCGCGTCGACCAAGGCCGACTTGCCGATCCCCCGCGGGCCGCGCACGAGTACGACCCGTGGGGTGCCAGCGCGCGCCGCAGCCACCACGTCAGCGAAGAGAACCAATTCCCGATCTCTGCCGATCAACACATCTGCGGTCACAATCACGCACCTTCGTCTCGCTCGACGAGCATCTCAATTGGCGTTTCCCGCCAAAGAGCAAGTCCAGCCAAAGAGCATCACCGGAGGTGATCCATCAAAAAGGGAACAATCACGCCATACTGCAAAGCTGCCGGGAAACCCTTATACCACCTCGCACGGCCAATACGAAGAAACTCACCTGCCGGAAAATTCGCGAAACAGCTTCACATTCGACATATTCGACGAGCCGCGCCGACAGCGTTCGACGAACCGTGGCGAGCCAACGACGACAATCCGGCATCACGACAAAGCCGCCGGCCAGGCAGAATTCAGAACGAATCTGTTACGCACCTGACAGCGGATCACCCGGCGGTCATCGCCGACACGGAGCTTGAGGCACCAACTCCAAACGAAACAGAACAGAATCCACCACCAGTGAGGGCACTCATTCATCCAGCGGTGACTTCCGCCGGGGCAGCACAGACGGGCACGGTCGACGTCCTTCTGCGACTCGGCCTTCTGCGACTCGGCCTGTTCCCGTCCTTGCAAGGTTGATCACGTGCACACCCCTCGCCCCAGCCGTGGCAACCCTTGTCGCCCAGGGCGATCCGCCCGGCGTCGCACGGCGGCGACGATGTTCCAGATCCGGGCCGCGACGATGTCGTGCACACCGCCAGACGGCCGGTTGTGGATCTTGGTGTGGAACACCGCGATGCGGATGGCCGTCCTCGGCGACCAGGCGACGGCTGCCGTGCGGGAGACGACAGACAAGTCCGGCCAGGCGTAGGCGGCTCAGGTCGCAGGTCATCCGGCCAAGGCGGTAGTCGGTGCTGAGCAGTCCGGAGACCAAGACTCGGACTGGATACGTGACCACGAGTGCCCACGTACTGGTTCTCATCATCATCGGAGCTTCGATACCGTCGCGACTCGGATCGAAAACGCGAGAATGTCGGTGTCCCGGTACAGACCATCCACGAGCACGTCCCAGTCGAGATCATCAGGATGCTCTGACAAGAAGAAGGAGCCAGTAGCTCCTGATTAGCCCCTTCGCCCACCTGTTGATCACGAGACTGGCAATTAAGCGAAGATCGTTCCGGGCGCAGAAGAGAACCTGCGACCCCGTGCCCCCGATCGTGGAACGACTGAGCGTCGTGCTCCGGCCTGTTCTTCCAGGTCACCTTCGAGTGTGACCGGCCGAGCAAAGGAGTCTCCGCCCCAAAGGTCGTGTTTCACGCCATCATCGGTCTGGCGAACCACGATTCGGTTAGGTCAAACACCTTGAGAGATCATGTCGGTCTGTGATGAGGCGCTCGATCTGAGCGGGTTCACCAGGCCGACGCCGCCCCTGCAGAGGGTGGCGTGCAGCCAGCGATCGGTGGGCTTGGCGCTCGCCGCAGTGCGACTCTTTCTCACGCAGCGCCGGGCGCAGATGGGCCTGATTCCAGCTCAGCGCGGTCGAACAGGTCGCCGCTAAAATTCTTGCTCCAGTCGATACAGATCAGCCCGAAAGATTGATTAGTGCCGACTGACCGTCTACACCGGGTTCGAGCTACCCAATAGCGAGTGAACACACGAACTGCGCACGCTTGCTACACGTCGGAGGTCAAGTCGCCCCTCGGACACTTTCATACCTGAGTTCAACGCCGAAGTCCTCGTAAAGCCTCGCGAGCCTTTCTGGCCTCCCTTCCGTGATGATTGTCGTCACGTCGTCGAGCCCGTCGAGCCTCGCTTGTACCTCAGCGGAAGTGAGCGTTGTCGGCGCGGGCAAGCACTTCAGTTCCGCGATCGCCGCTGCACGCTGTTCCTCCGCCTCGTTGATCGCATCCACCAGCGCCACGGGGTCGGCTCCTGCCGCGATCGCCGCCCGAAACCTCCTCAAGGGCGCGGTGGCTCACGTCGATGCAAACGGCCGCCGTCGCCTCATCGACGACGCTGCGGGCTCATCACCTTCTCGAACCTGAACATGTGATCGGTCCCGTCCCCGTCATGCGAATCGCCCGACGAGGCCCGGTGATCATGGGGGTCCGGGTGGCCCGGGTGGAAGAACTCCACGATCGCGAAGCCGCACTTGTTCACGTAGAAATGGATGTTCCGCTGCTCGAAGTAGGGCGTATGGGTGGTCCACACCCTCGTGTCCGGGTACCTCGCCTCGACAGCGCGCCACGCCAGGACCCCTGTCCCCCGGCCTTGCTGGTCGCCGTCCACGAAGAAGAAATCCAACGAGTTCAGCTGGGTGTGCTCGTCGATGGAGACGACCATGCCGCCGACCGGACGATCCTCCCGGGTCACGTGCAGGACCTGGGCGTCCGGTGATCGTAGAGCGAGCTCCCGTCCGCCAACCAGAGATGCGGCGCGCGGTACCAACTCGCCCGGCACCGGTTGGGCAATCTCTGCGGCGCCGGGAACGCGTCCGTGGGCTGATCACCGCGCCCGAGCGCGCCGCCGGACCAGCAGGACTCCACCGGCTGTGAGCAGGATCAGCACGACGACGAACGGCACCGGCCCGATCGCGGTGAACCACTCCACCAGCAGGCCCTGCAACCGTCCCACGCCGTCGACGACCGGATCCGACGGGTCTGCCCCGCCGAGGAACAGCCGCAGTTCGTAGACGCCGTAGTAGGCCACGTACAACCCGACGAGCACCAGCAGGGCGCCGCCGAGCCGGGAGGCGTGCGGCAGCAGCGAGCGGGCCCGTCGTGTCACCGCGTCGCTGGCCAGCGCGGTGCCGATTGCGAGCACCGTCACCACCAGCCCCATGCCTGCCGCGTAGGCGAGAAACGCCGTTACGCCCTCCACCAGGTCGCCGCCGCGCAGCGTCGAGCCGGCGACGGCCAGGAACGGGCCGATGGTGCACGACAGCGACGCGATCGCGTACGCGACGCCGTAGCCGAACATCGACCCCACGTGCCGGTTCGGGGCTCCCCTGCTGGGCTTGGGGATCAGCAGCGTGATCTCCCGGCCCGTCAGCAGCAAGGCGCCCAGCACGACGAGTGCGAGTCCGATTGCCACGGTCACGAACGGCAGGTAACGCTGCACCGACGAGGCGACCACGGAGAACGCCAGGCCGAACAGGCCGAACACGGTGACGAACCCGAGGGTCATCATCGCGCTGGAGACCACAGCCCTGGTCAGCAACCGGGCGCGGGACTGCTCGCTCGCGCCGGTCACGACGAGCGCCAGGTAGGCGGGCAGCATCGCGAACCCGCACGGGTTGACCGTGGCGACCATGCCTGCCACCACGGCCACCAGCAGTGTTTGCGTCATGCCAGCTTGCTCAGCCGCTGCTTCAGGTCCTGTTCGGACAGTTGGCTGGTCACGATGTCGACCTTGCCGGAGGCGTCGATGAAGGCGTAGGCGGGCTGAGCGGTCACGCCGAACCGCTTCCACACCGCGCTGTCCTCGTCGGCGACGTGCTGGAACGACTGCAGGTTGTACTTCTGCACGAACTGCTGCATCGCCGGAACCTTGTCCTGCGCGGCGACGCCCAGGAAGGTGACTTTTCCTGAGTGTTCCTTCGCGGCCGATGCCATGCCCGGCGCTTCGCGCTGGCACTTGGGACACCACGGCGCCCAGAACCACAGCACGACCGGCTTTCCGGCCAGATCCGCGCCGTTGAGGTCCGTGCCGTCGACGGTCTTGGCGGTGAACTTCAGCTGGTCCGGCACCGCGGGAGTGCCACTTGTCGGTGCGGCGGCGCTCGTCTGGGACGTGGCCGGCGGCGTGGGGGCCGGTTGCGGCGCACCCGCCGGATCACCACCACACGCCGCCAGCGAGGCGAGTAGGACCAGTGACCCGACCGTAACTCGGATTCGGAACATGGGCCGATCCTGCCGCACGACCGGCGCATGAGTTGTTACGAACCGCTGACGGCCCTATGCAGCCGCACTGAGGTGATGGCGTGGTGCGCGACGGACACCACCTCGATCGCCCAGCCCGATATCCGCACGACGTCTCCTGACTGCTCCGGGATCCTGCCGGGCAGCAAGCTCACCGCGCGCAGCCGCCACATCGAGGTCACCGGACAGGATGAAGACCGACCGCCGCGGCACCAGCACCTCTCGCAGACGCCGTTCGTGGATCTCCAACGCGCCCGTGATGCTCTCGCGCTGCTCCGCGTCGATGCCTCGCTGGCCGGCCACGAGCTCCCGCAGCTCCTCCGCGGTGAGCTGCTCGGCCTCGGCGTCGGGATTGCCCACACACACCGCGCAGATCGAAGACCGACCACGCTCGCGGCTGGTCCCGCAGGCCACAGGCCCAGCTCACCAGGCATCTCCGATGGAGTGGCCGAGAAAGCGACCACCGCCGCGTTACTGGGTACCCGTGATGCGCCGGGCGAGGGCTTCGGCGCTGGAGGTGACATGAGTGCTCAGCTCGACATCAGCTTCCTGACCTGGGCGCTGACCGTCGGTCTCGTCGTGGCGCTGCTCGCCGTGGACCTCGTCGTCGCGGCCAAACGACCCCATCACGTCGGGTTCGGCGAGGCCACCGCGTGGTCGGTGTTCTACGTCGCGGTCGCCGTCGGGTTCGGTGTGTGGTTCACCCTGCACTACGGCGGCGGGCCGGGCACGGAGTACTTCGTGGGCTACCTGGTCGAGAAGAGCCTCTCCGTCGACAACCTCTTCGTGTTCGTGATCATCATGTCGACCTTCGCGGTGCCGGACGAGCACCAGCACAAGGTGCTCACGTTCGGCATCGTGCTCGCCCTGGTCATGCGTGCGATGTTCATCGCGCTCGGCGCCACGTTGCTGTCGCTGTTCTCCTTCGTGTTCCTGTTGTTCGGTCTGTTGCTGATCTACACCGCCGTGCAGCTGTACCGGCACCGCGACGAGGACCCGGACATCGAGGACAACGTCGTGGTCAAGACGTCGCGCCGGGTGCTGCCGGTGACCGACGACTACGTGGAAGGCGATCTGTTCACACGGGACAGTGGCAAGCGCGTGGTCACGCCGCTGTTCCTGGTGCTGGTGGCGATCGGGACCATCGACCTGCTGTTCGCGCTCGACTCCATCCCCGCGGTCTTCGGCATCACCGCCCAGCCCTACGTCGTCTTCGCCGCCAACGCCTTCGCGCTGCTCGGCCTGCGCGCGTTGTTCTTCCTCGTGCAGGGGCTGCTGGACCGGTTGGTCTACCTGTCCACCGGGCTTGCGCTGATCCTCGCCTTCATCGGCGTCAAGCTGATCCTGCAGTGGGCGCACGAGGACATCGACAAGCGCGTCCCCGAGATACCGACACTGCTCAGCCTCGCGGTGATCGCCGTGGTGCTCGCGGTCGTCACGGTGGCCAGCCTGGTCAAGACCAGGCGCGATCCGTCCGCCAAGGCCCATCCCGGTTCACTGCGGGCACGGCGTGCTCGCGAAGAACAGCGCGCCGCAGACCGCGAACGCTGACCACACGTTTCCCGGCCGCGGAAACCGGGTAACCATCGCGGCACGGTGGAGGTGAACAAGAGATGCCCCGAACCGGAAAGCACTCGATCGTGGTGGGCGTCGACGGTTCGCCACCCGCGCGCTCGGCCGCACTGTGGGCCGCGGAGGAAGCCGCCAGCCGTGACTGTGGGCTGTTGCTCGCACACGTGGTTCGAGGACCGCTTCCGGAACTGGTGTTCACACCGATGTCCACACCGTTGCCCGATGCGGTGAGTGAGCAGTCGGTGCGGTCCCGCGCCGAGGACGATCTGGCCGACCTCACCGCCGAGTGCAACCGGCTGTCCCCTGGCCTCGACATCACGACGCGTGTCGAATACGGCCATCCCACCGACGTACTGGGGGAAATCGGCCGCGACGCGGAGATGGTGGTCGTCGGCTCGTCCGGCCGATCCGGCCTGACACGGGCACTGCTCGGCTCCACCGCCGCCGACCTCGCCGTCCACCACGAACGTCCGGTTGTCGTTGTGCGAGAAGCAAAGGCGGCCGACGGTCGTGTCGTGGTGGGTGTCGACGGATCCGAGACGAGCGCGACGGCCATCGACTTCGCCTTCGAGTTCGCCAGTCGCCGCGGTCGCGATCTGCTCGCCGTCCACGCCTGGTCCGACATGCCGATCGAAGCACTCGCGCCGGCACAGAACTGGGACTACAACTGGAACCAGATCCGCGCGGAGTCCGAAGCGGTGATCGCCCGCTGCCTGGCAGGCCACCAGGAAAACCACCCGGACGTCCGCGTGGAGCGGCACGTCTCGTTCCACGGCCCCGCGCAGGCGTTGCTCGACGCCGCCGGCGATGCGGGACTGCTCGTCGTGGGCAGCCACGGCCGCGGCGCTCTACGGCGGGCAGTGCTCGGTTCGGTCAGCCACGCCGTGCTCCACCAAGCGCCGTGCCCGGTGGCCGTCGTGCACCGACACAACTGACCCCACGAGCCGCCTCACCACGGGATGCCGTGGATCCTTGGAATGGGCGCACCGTGAACTCACGCACGGCCGCACCGGCCTGCTTCGCCATGGCGCGGAACCCGTCCGCGCTGTCGAAGCTCACCACCGGACCGCGGAACGTGAAGTCCTCGGCCAGTGCCACGCCCGTCATGTCACCGGCGTGGTCCGTCCACGCCCGGTAGTACCTTTGCACGATCTCTCGTGGGTCCACTCGGAACTCCTGTGGTCGGGCCGCGACGCGGCCGTTCATCCCCCTTGATCCCGGCGAACACCCGAACTCATCGCTGCAAGCGCACAGGATTGACGAGCGGCCAGACTGGCTCTGCAGCACAACGTCACGCGTTGATCTTCCTGTTGGCGTGGGTTTCGTACATGCGCACGGCGACCACGGCTCCGGACAGCGCGGTGAGTGCGGCGACCGCCCACACGGCGGCGCGCAGGCCCCAGAGATCGGCGACGATGCCGCCGAGCAGAGCGCCGACGGCGAAGCCGCCGTCACGCCAAAGCCGGTAGACGCCAACGGCCCTGGCGCGCCACGCCGGATGGGCGACGTCGGCGATCGCGGCCAGCAGGGTCGGGTAGACCATCGCGGTACCCGCGCCCAGCAGTACGGCCGCGATCAGCCAGACCGTGAAGGTGTCCGTCAGCGCGACGAGGGCGAGCGCGGCGGCCTGGATGAGCATGCCCGTGGTGATCAGGTGTTTGCGGCCCCAACGGTCGGAGAGGGGGCCGGTAACGAGCTGCCCGAGGCCCCACACGGCCGGGTAGACGGCGGCCAGTACGCCGATCTGGGCGACCGACAGGCCGGCGGTGGCGAACAGGATCGGGAACAAACCCCAGGCGAGGCCGTCGTTGAGGTTGTTCACCATCCCGGCCTGGCTCGCCGCTGACAGCGCGGGCTCCCGCAGGCTCGTGCGGGTGAAGACCTCTCGATCGCTCGGTGTCTCCTCGGCGGCAGCGGGGTGTTGTGTCGCTTCGAGGCGGGCGTGTTCTCGGGTCTCCCCCACGGCGAACACGGTCAGACCGAGCCCGATGACCACATAGGACAGTCCGAGCAGGAACGGTGCCGGGCGCAACCCGTAGCGGGCGGCGAGGTAGCCGGTGGCGAGCGCGGTGACCGCGACGGCGATGTAGCCGGCGGCTTCGTTGAGTCCCATCGCGAGCCCGCGGCGGGACGGTCCGGCGAGGTCGATCTTCATGATCACAGTGGTGGACCAGGTCAGGCCCTGGTTGACGCCGAGCAGCACGTTGGCCGCGATCACCCAGCCCCAGGACGGCGCCCAGATCAGCATCAGCGGCACTGGGATCGCCGCGAGCCAACCTGCGAGCAGCACCGGCCGGCGGCCGAAGCGGTCGGACCAGGTGCCCGCGAAGTAGTTCGTGGCGGCCTTGGTCAGCCCGAACGCGACCACATAGGTGAGGACGAACGTGTAGCCGGTCAGGCCGAACTCGTCCTCCGCCAGCAACGGCAGCACCGCACGCTCCTGGCCCAGCACGCCGCCGACGAGTGCGTTGACGGCGACGAGCAGACTGAACTGGGCGAGGTTGGCGCGCAGGCCGAGTCGCAGGCTCACCGGCCGCTCTCCAGGCTGCCGCCTGTCGCGGTGGCCCAGTCGTCGGGTCCGCCGGTGAGCACGGCGACGTCGCGATGTCCGGCCTGTTCGAGCAGGCTGGCCGCGCCCATGGCACGTTCGCCGTGGCCGCACATCACTACGAGCGGTTCCCGCGGCACGTCGTCGACCCGGCCGGGCAGGTCACCGAGTTCGACGTGCTGGGCTCCTGGCAGGTGTCCGGAGGCGAACTCAGCGCTCTGCCGGATGTCCAGCACCGGCCCGCGCACCTCGGCCGGGCCGACCAACCTGGTTGTGGCGGTGGGAAGTTCCGCGGCGGTCCAGGCGTCGATGCCGCCGTTGAGCTCGGCCAGGTCTAGGTAGCCGATCTTGGCGGCCTGCCAGGCGATCTCGGACGGGTCCTGATCGGCACCGCGCACCACGATCAGCGGCCGGTCGTGCGGTGCCAGCCAACCGAGCCAGGAGGCGAACACCGGCCGCAGCGGGATCGACAACGCGCCGGGCACGTGCGCGGCGGCGAACTCGGCGAGGGGCCGGACGTCGATCAGTCGCGCGCCGTCGGCCAGAAGCCGCCGCACCGCGCTGACATCGAGCGGCGGCAGGCTGGGCGTCCCGATGAGAACACCGTGGCGGTTGATCTCGCCGAGCCGTCGGAAGTACGGCGGATAGCTGCCGAGCGAGTCGAGCAGTTCCTTGACGAAGGCGTCCTCGTCGGGCGCGCGCAGCAACGGGTTGGTGGCTTTCTCGCGGCCGATGGTGCTGGTGCGGTCCGCGCCGGGCGGGGCGGAGCAGAAGGATCCGGCTCCGTGGGTGGGCCAGACGGCCACGTCGTCGGGCAACTCGGCGAGCCTGCGCAGCGACGCGTACTGAGCGCGTGCGAGTTCCTCGGTCCGATCAGGAGAGACGAGGTCTGTGCGGGCGGCGGCGCCGACGATCAACGAGCCGCCGGTGAACACCCCGAGCGGACGGTCGCCGTCGAGCAGCAGGAACGACAGGTGCTCGTCGGTGTGGCCAGGAGTTCCCAGCGCCCGCAGGCGTAGGCCGCCCAGGTCGACCTCGTCGCCGTCGTGCAGCCCGTTGTGCGTGAACTCGCGGTGCCCGGCCGCCGATGCGAGCACGTAGGCGCCCTCAGTCGTCGACAGCTGCCAGGCGCCGGACAGGAAGTCGGCGTGCAGATGCGTGTCGGCGGCGAACGCCAGGCTCAACCCACGTCGCTGCGCGGTGCGGCCGACTTCCCGGAGATCGAGGCTCACGTCGACGACCAGCGCCCGACCGTCACCCAGATCGACCAGGTACGCGGAGTTCCCCAGTCCTTCGTCAACAAGCGCAAGTACCTCAGTCACGTGTACTACAGTATTCCAAAGATGATTGGAGGAACATGGGTGACCGGGACGCGAAGAACGCGTTGTTCGACCAGTTCGCTCGCGTGGGGAAGGCCCTGGCGAGCGGGAAGCGGCTGGAGCTGCTCGACCTGCTGGCCCAGGGCGAGCGCACGGTCGACGCGCTCGCGAAGTCGGCGGAGCTCGGCCTGACCACGGCGTCGGCGCACCTGCAGACCCTCAAGCAGGCCAACCTCGTGGCCACCCGGCGCGCGGGCACGAAGATCTTCTACCGGCTGGCAGGGGACGACGTCGCCCAGCTGTTCACGCTGCTGCGCACCGTCGCCGACGACCGGCTGCCCGATGTGCGGTCGGCGCGTGAGGCCTACCTCGGCGATGGCACCGAAGCCGTCAGCCGCGCCGAGCTGCTCGACCGTGTCCGATCGGGACGCGCGACCGTGATCGACGTGCGGCCCGCCGAGGAGTACGCCGCCGGCCACATCCCCGGCGCCGTCTCCGTTCCGCTGGACGAACTGGCGGACCGGCTGGCCGAACTCCCTGCGGACCAGCAGATCGTGGCGTACTGCCGCGGCGCCTACTGCGTGCTCTCCCACGAGGCCGTCCGCCTGCTCACCGCGCACGGACGAACCGCCCTCCGTCTCACCGACGGCATGCTCGAGTGGCGCCTCGCCGACCTCCCCGTCGCGATCTGAACTCTCCCGAAATGGACACCGTGATCACCCAGCACCCTGCTCAGCGACGCATCCTCGCGGTGCTCGTCGCAGCCCAGGTCCTCAGCGGCGCCGGACTGGCCGCGGGCATCACCGTCGGCGCCCTGCTCGCCCAGGACATGCTCGGCGCCACCAGCGCGGCCGGCTTACCCGCGGCCCTGTTCACCATCGGCTCGGCACTGGCTGCCGTGCTGATCGCACGCGTGTCCGGCCTGCACGGCAGACGCGCCGGCCTCGCGGGCGGCTACCTCGCCGGCGCGGCAGGCGCGCTCGGCGTCGTCATCGCCGCCGCGACCGACAACGTCGTACTGCTGTTCATCGCGTTGTTCGTCTACGGCGCGGGCAGCTCCACCAACCTCCAGGCCCGCTACGCCGGCGCCGACCTCGCCGCACCACAACGCCGCGGCCGTGCGGTGAGCACCGTGCTCGTCGCCACCACCCTCGGCGCGGTGCTCGGCCCCAACCTCGTCACCCCGACCGGCGCACTGGCCAGGAGCTGGGGCGTGCCGGCGCTCGCTGGACCGTTCATCCTGGCCGCTTTCGCCTACACCGCGGGCGCCATCGTGCTCTGGGTGATGCTGCGCCCCGATCCACTGCTCACCGCCCGTTCCCTGCCGGTCGATCCCGTGACGACCGGCAACTCCAGCGGCAATCCTCGGCTGCTGCTGATCGGCGCGACGACCATGGTCGTCATCCAGCTGGTGATGATCGCGATCATGACCATGACCCCGGTGCACATGCAGCACCACGGCCACGGTCTCACGGCGACCGGGTTCGTCATCGCCGTCCACGTGGCGGGGATGTTCCTGCCCTCACCGCTCAGCGGCTGGCTCGTGGACCGCTTCGGCAGGCTCCCCGTCATCGCCGCTTCCGGCGTCACCCTGCTGACTGCCGGGCTGGTCGCCGGATTCGCGCCCGCGGAGTCGGTTGCGCTGCTGACGGTGGCGCTCGGACTGCTCGGGCTGGGCTGGAACCTCGGGCTGGTCAGCGGCACCGCGCTGATCACCGACGCCGTACCGCTCGAATCTCGCGCATCGGTGCAGGGCCGCATCGACATGGCGATCGCGGTGGCGGGTGCGACCGGTGGCATGGCCTCGGGCTTCGTGGTCGCGAGCAGCAGCTACCCGGCGCTGTCGTTCGCGGGCGGGATCATCGCGCTCGCTCTGGTGCCGCTCGTCGTCGTCCGGCCTCGCGTCAAAGTCTGACGGGCATGTCGAGTTCCGGTGGGGTTCGATCGTCTTCTACTGGACGGGATCGCCGATCTAGCGCCTGTATCGAACGTAGAGCACCTCAGACTTACCGGACATACTTTTTTGGCGCGAAAAGCACGTTCGGGCCATCTATCGGCCCGAACGTGCTTTTCGCGCCAAACAGCAGGGGCTTGGTGCGGACTTCGATACGTCACTCGGAGCCGAGGCGGAGGAAGCTCATCGGGACTTCGAGCTGATCTGCAGTGCGAGCAGGAAGGATCTCCATGGGGATCTCACTCAACGCCGCCAACGTTCTCCCCCGGGACGCAGCGGACGCCACACTTGTCGCGAGGGTCTTCGACCCGTCCGCGGGCGGACCTTCGGTCGTGACGATCCGCGGTGAGGAGGTCGTCGACCTGTCACCGCTGACGTCGACCGTGTCGTCACTGCTCGAGCGGCCGGACGCGCTGGAGATCGTCAGGAATCACCCAGGCGGTACCTCGTGGCCGCTCGCGGAGGTTCTGGCGGCTACGACGAACCCGGCCGGTGCTGTTCCCCGGTTTCTGGCACCGGTCGACCTGCAGGTGCTCAAGGCCGCTGGCGTGACCTTCGTCCGCAGCATGCTCGAGCGGGTCATCGAGGAGCGTGCCGACGGGGATCCCACGCGGGCCGAGGAAGTTCGTGAGAAGGTGGGCGCGATCGTCCAGGGCCACATCTCCAACCTGAAGCCGGGGTCCGCGGAGGCCGTGGAGGTGAAGAGGGTTCTTCAGGCCGAGGGCCTGTGGTCGCAGTACCTCGAGGTCGGTATCGGCCCGGACCCCGAGATCTTCACCAAGGCCCCGGTGCTCTCGGCGGTGGGGCTGGGAGCAGACATCGGTGTTCTCGCCCGCTCAGCCTGGAACAACCCCGAACCCGAGCTCGTCCTGGTGATGGACTCGCGCGGAAACCCGGTCGGCGCGACGCTCGGCAACGACGTCAACTTGCGCGACTTCGAAGGCCGCAGTGCTCTTCTGCTCACCGAGGCGAAGGACAACAACGCTTCCTGCGCCATCGGGCCGTTTCTCCGGTTGTTCGACGACAGGTTCACCCTGGCGGATGCCAAAGCCACCGAGATCGCTTTGGACATCACCGGCCCCGACGGTTTCGAGCTGCACGGCGTCAATCCGGTGTCCGAGATCAGCCGGGAGCTCGAGGACCTCGTGTCCCACGCCTTCGGCGCCCACCACCGCTATCCCGACGGCTTCGCGCTGTTCACCGGAACGATGTTCGCCCCAACAGAGGACCGGGACCAGCCCGGCGAAGGGTTCACCCACAAGATCGGGGACGTCGTTCGCATCTCTTCGCCCCGATTGGGCGCCTTGACGAACGTCGTGAACACGGCCGAGGACGCGGAAGACTGGACGTTCGGCATCACCGCGCTGATGGAGAACCTCGCCGCCCGCGGTCTGCTGAGCTCACGCACGGAGGCGCGCTTGTGACCGAGAGCGCCCCAGGGTGGAGTTGACGCCACAGGTCGCGTCGATCCGCAGATCGGCGTCGCCGAAGACCATCCGGTTCACGTGCCTGAGCAGAGGAGGGCAACGCTACTTCGAGCTGGGCGGCCCCCTCTTGAGCCTCTCCTGGCCGCGGGTGCCCGGCGAGAGGCATGCCATGTGAGAGCCACACCCGACCGCGCGGTGGGCAGCCGATGAGAGAGCGACCCGCCGAACACCTCGACCGGGCCTGGCCGGGCACCGATCGTGCCACCAGTGAACAAGTAGCCGATGAGCGAACGTCGTCGTGCAGCGGATAGTTCTACAGCACGGCGAAACACGTCTGTTGCTTCCTCGTGCGGGCGCGCTACGACCACCGGGCGGTCGAGACGCCGTGGCAGCGCCGCTACGTCGCCCGCTTCGAGGCGTCGTAGGACCGTCCCGGACGGTCAGGCGTGCTCGACGGCGTCGGCCTGCGGGCCCCGGTCGCTCTGCCGGATGCGGAAGCGCACCCGGTCGCCGGCCACCAGGGGCTCGCCGGAGACCACCGAGACGTGCACGAAGAGGTCGGGCCCGCCCGCGTCGGGGGTGATGAAGCCAAAGCCACGGTCGGCGTCGTAGCGGGCCACCGTACCGTCGCCGGCGCGGGCTGCGGGCCGAGTGGCCGGACGGGCCTGGCCGGGGGCAGCGGCGGCCTCCACCGGCTCGCCGGTGGCCACGAACCGCACCTCGCGCGCCTGACGACCCTGGTCCACGGTGACCGTGGTGAACGAGACCCGGTCACCCTCCACCGGCAGATACCCCTCGTCGACCAGGGCGCGCACGTGCAGGAAGACGTCGCCCGCCCCGTCGTCGGCGGCCACGAAGCCGAACGACTTCTCCTCGTCGAACCACAGGACGGAGCCGTCAGCACCATCGCCGGCCGCGACCAGAGGGGCTCGGCGGACCCCGGCGTCGAAGCTCAGCGGCACCACGTGCTGGGCCTGCGGCCCCTTCTCCCCGGCGATGACGACGAAGGCCACCCGCTGCCCGGCCGCGAGGACTCCCCCGGTGACGATGGCGGAGGAGTGCACGAACACCTCCGCACCCCCGCCGTCCGGAACGGCGAACCCGTAGCCCTTGGCCGGCTCGTACCAGGAGACGGTGGCGAGCACGCCCAAGGTCGCATCGGGTGCGGCGTCCCCGGTGACGACGACGTGCAGCGCCTGCGGACCGCGGGGTCCCTCACCGGTCTCGAACTCCACCGTCTGGCCCTCACGCAGCGCCCGAGCCGCGCCCTCGCCCTGCACCTGCGAGACGTGCACGAAGATGTCGTCGCTGCCGTCGTCGGGGGCGAGGAAGCCGAAGCCGCGCTCGAGGTCGTACCAGCGGACGGTTCCCTGCTGCACGGTGCACTCCTGGTCTTGCGGGTGGTCGGGGGTCCAGTGTCCCAGGCGCCGCATGTACATCCTCATCCCGACGCGCGGCAGCTCCACCGTGAGCACATCGCCGAAGTCACCGAGGTCGCGCGCCGTCACCAGCCGTTGCCCGAGTGTGCGGACGTGTGGGGCGCCAAAACGATGCCTGGTGGTCTGACCTGCGCCTCAGGCCGCCGCAGATTCGTACTCGTTGATCATTCCAGCCGGAGACGAATTGGGAAGCACTCAGCCCATGTGGCAATTCAGCGCACTTGACCGGTCATGCGCAGGAGCCACAGCGCGGCGAAGGCGTGGGAGACGGTGAGGTGGGCGAAGCGGACAGGCACGACCGCGAACATGCCCGATGATGATCGGTACCATGCCGATGCCTGCTGACCTGCACGGACGTGTTGCGCGGCACGCACAACGCCAGGTCCGCCACAGCGCCTACGCCCTGCCCCGGAGAATCCGTCACCACCTCGCTCTGCACCAGAACAGCAGTCATGGCTGACCGACGACGCGCTGCGCGTCAGATCGCTGCTCCCTTACCGATGTACTCGAACACCGAGCCGTCTGGATGTCGTGCGATCAGTCGATCGCCGTTGGAAGTCGGCGATGGCCCGTCCAAGATCGTCCCGCCGCTCTCCTCCAGCGCCTCGATCACCGGCACCAGATCAGCGACGACGAGCGTCGCAACACGGTCCCTGTAGGGGGCGGTGTTGCCGCTGAGCAACAGGAACGGACCAATGCTCGCGAGCTGGACCTCGCCGAACTCGAATCGCTTCGCCTCAGCCGCACCGGCAAGCCTGCGGTACAACGGCAGCGCCGCGTCCAGATCGTCGACGTAGACTCTGGCGACCACCTCGATGATGTTGACCATTGAAGCTCCTTCACCAGGCCACGGGAAGTGCGTGCAGGCCGTGGGTCGCGTTCGACGTGCGGACCGGGATGCGATCGATGGGCGTCGCCAGGCAAAGCGCGGGAAACCTGCGCAACAACGCGGGGTAGGCGATCTGCATCTCCATCCTCGCCATCGGGGCGGCGATGCAGCGATGGATGCCGTAGCCGAAGGCCAGCTGTCCCGCTTTCGGATCTCTGGTGATGTCGAAGCGGTACGGGTCGTCGAACCGATCGGGATCGCGGTTGACCACGGGGATCGACACTGCCACCGCGTCACCCTCCTGGATGAGCCTGCCGCCGATCACGACATCTTCGGTGGCGGTGCGGATGGCGCCGTGATTCGCGATCGACGCGTACCTCAGCAACTCCTCCACCGCCGAAGGTACCGCCGACGGGTCGTCTCGCACCATCGCGAGCTGTTCGGGGTGCTGGAGCAGGGCGAGCGTGCCGAGGCCGAGCATCATCGCGGTGGTCTCGTGGCCTGCGATGAGCAGCAGGTTGCCGATGCCGACCAGCTCTTCGTCGGTAACATCGTTGCCGTAGTTGCGAATCAGCCTCCCGAGCACGTCGTCGGTCGGGTTCTTGCGCCGGTCTTGGACGATGCCGCGCATGTAGCCACGCATCGCGTCGCGCGCCGCCAGGGTGTCCTCCGGCCGGGCCATGAGGTCCGTCATGACGACGGTGTGACCCGCGAAGTCGAAGTCGTCGTCGTACGGGACGCCGAGCATCTCGCAGATGACCTTCGACGGCATCGGCAAGGCGAACGTCTCGACCAGGTCGACGGGTGAGCCGGCTTCCTCGGTCGCGTCGAGGCATTCCTCGACGATGGCCTCGATCCGCGGCCGGAGCCGATGCATGGCTCCAGCGGTGAACTCTCCGGCCACCATGCCGCGCAGCCTGGTGTGGTCAGGCGGGTCGTACTCCAGGAACGTGCCCGGCTGCCGATCCTGGAGCTCCTCGGCGACCGTCCGCTCCCCTGGTTTCGGCAACGCGGTGCCGGGCGTCGTGAGGTTGCTGCTGAACCTGGAGTCGGCCAGCACCTGTCTCGCTTCGTCGTAACCGGTCACGAGCCACACCAGGACTCCGCTGGTGAGCGGCAGTCGCACGACGGGGTTCCCGGCCGCTGCCGCTCGAAGGTCACTCGCGGGGTTGCACGGATGCGCGGAATCTCGCCGGTAGGGCAACGGCGGTTCCGTCCGGGTCGCGGTCATCGCGAACCCTCGGGTTCAGCGGCAGAGCGACACTCCCAGGTGCAGGAGCGATGACCCAACTGGTGCGACACGACCATGTCCAGGTTGGCGGCAGTCTGGTACCGCAGCTCCACGCAGAACTCGCACGGGACGGGCAGGGTCAGCTCCACCCCTTGATCACGGGCCCGTTCGCGGTAGTCGAAGATGCCGCAGCGCCGGACCTCGAGCCGGTACCCGCCGTCGTCCTCCGCCAACGTCTTGTCCGAGCCGTACACGTCCAACATGGCCGCCAGCGAGCCGAGGACGCTGCGTTCCTGGTCGACCCGCTCGGGTAGACGCTGCCTCGTGGCGTCGGTGTTCATCCGCGCCACGTGAGCGGCCCACTCCGGAACCCGCTCACGTCCCATGTACTTCTCGATGGCTGCCTGGGTGCGGAAGTACACCCCGAGCACGAACTCGTACTTCTCGCGATCGGTCATCTCGGGCACACCATCACTCCTCTTGATTCAAGGGTTTCCTTGACCACGTGGCTCAACGACGTCGGCAACCGGCTCCACGCCCCGATGTCACCGAGATCGAGCACGCGGGACAGCTTCCAGCCGAGGTCCCCGCTCAACGTCGCCAACGGCGAGAGCACCTCTACCGGCCGGACGGTGAGGTGGTGGGCTGGGAAGACATGGGCGATCCGGCTGGCCGTCCGGTCCGCCCACCCGTTGTCGGGGAGCACATCCGTGGTCACCAGGCAGACGATCTCGTCCTCGTGGATGACCAGCATGTAGTTGAGAACGGCCGCGTCAGGCGAGCCATCCACCCACAGAGCGGACTCGACGTCTTCCTGGCGCACAGTGCCACCGGCGAAGGCGAGCACGTCCGACTCCCTCCCCCTCGTCCGCATGACCGGGAGCGCCAGTCCGCACGCGCACGGTGTACCGACCACCTCGATCAGGTCGCCCGTCCGGTACCGCAACAGCGGCCGACCGGGCAGGTCGAGTGTGGTGACCACCAGTTCCCCGCTGTCGGCAGCGCCATCCACCACCCGGACACCGCGCTCGTCCAGCAACTCGAGGACGTAGCTCTGCAGCTGCAGGTGCAGCTGACCGCGTTCACAGGTCACCGCGGTCGTCCCGGTCTCGGACGAGCCGAAGCTCCCGACCAACGCCTCCGCTCCTGTCAGACGGCTCAAGTGCCGCAGGCAAGCCGGACCGACCTGTTCGGCGATGAGCAGCAGGCGGTCGAACCGCGGCACCGCGAGGCCGTGCCGGGCGGCGAACTGGATCATCGCCAGCAACCGTGACGGGGCTCCCACGAAGACGTTCACCGACAGCTCGTCGATCAGCCGCAGCACCTTCGAGTAGTCGCCGTCGATGTAGTCCACCGTCGGCCGCAGTGACGTGATGCCGAGGTACTCGAACACCTTCTCGAACTGGTACGGAGCCGGCGCGAGCGCACCGATGATCAAGATCAGCGCGATGTCCCCCGGTGACAGGAACCGGGCCCACATCTCACCGATGTTGACCGTGTTGACGATGAGGTCGTCGTCGGCCTTCGGCGCAGCCGAGGCCGGACCGGTGGTTCCGGACGTCTCGTAGTAGTGCAGGAACTCACCGAGCGGCACCGTGAAGGTGGCGTGGCTGTGGGCGCTCAACTCGCTCCTCGGCAGCAGCGGCAGTGCACCTAGCACCTCGGCAAGAGGCCGGAGGCGCATGACGTCGTCGGCCAGCAGCGCCGGCACCGAGTCCGCGTACAGTTCCGCGCGCGACGCGGCGGCGAGGATCTCGTGCAGCTTCTGGAGACGCAACTCGTCCGGAACCGCGCTCCCCGTGTGGATGTCTGCAATGAGCGACTGGTGGCGCCGAAATGTTCGAGCGGCGGCCAGGCGGCGCGCCTCGTCACGCATGAGCAACATGTGCATTCCTTCGCTTCCACACGACGTGACAGAGCAGGGCGAATCGAAGTTGTCGTCGAGCGAAACAGGCAGCCCGCTGTCGACCTACAACGGACTCCAGCCCGGGCCTGCGGCGGTTGAGGTTGGCGGCGCGGGTCCAGTGTGGAGGTTCCGCGGCTCCGGCTTCGGCTACATACCAACGTATTAGCACATCGCGTTCCACCCGACGGAACGAGCGACGCTTCCGGGCAGGAAGCCAACCACGCGCCCACCACCAAACAGGCTTGTTGGGCGCCAAAGTCGCCCGAACGGGCATTTGAACAACCGGGGCTGGAGGGATCGCGATGGTGCAGACTGTGGGCAACAAACCCTTGGAGCCGCCGCTCGAGTTGAGCGCAACTGCGCTCAGGGCACTCGGGGGATGCTGGGAGCCGAGCGTCTGACGGCAGGCCTACCCGCAGCAGGTCGCGCCAGGAGCCGGCGTCGACCTGACGCGAGCAGAGCAGCTTCCATCAAGCGATTACGCGAATTACATGAATTGGCCCTCTAATTTGGCGGCGAGTTATCCATAGCCGCATGAACGCGCGAATGTCGCACGCTTGCCACGCGTACGGGCTCATGTCGCAACTGATTCGCCCACGGAACAAGTAGCGGTGTTCAGTGCACGTCCGGACCATCCCGTCTTCCGAGCGCTCCCCAGGTTGCCCTTCGACTTCCGCAGAAGCTGAGCGGCCGTGAAACCCTCAATCTCCACGATCTTCGGGTATGCCTGTGGGGTGCCAAAACTAGGCTGGTGCCACACGCGCCGGGCGTCCATCGCGGCCACGGTCAACACCTTCGCCGCCGGTGGCGCCGTTTCGAACCGTTGCAGCAACGCGGGCCTACCCGCCAGGTACTGCGTGATCTGACCGTCCGAGCCGCGTTCGACCGCAGGCGAGCCGCGGATCCTGGCCGGCGATGCGATCGGTGTCGCAGACCAGCGGCGCCGCCGACGATTTCCAGGTGAAGATCACGGAGTTGCGCTGTCAGATCGACAGCTCCGCTGCTCGTGGGAGACGAACGGTGAACAGCGCCCCGCCCGGCGACTCGGCGGTCACGCTGCCGCCGTGGGCCTCGACGAGGTGCCGCACGATGGGCAGGCCGAGTCCGCTGCCGCCCGTGTGCCGTGCCCGCGATCGATCCGCTCGCCAGAAGCGGTCGAAGACGTGCGGCAGGTCGCCGGGGTCGATACCGGGGCCGGTGTCGCGCACCGTGATCACCGCTTCGCCGCCCTCGGCGAACGCGGTCACCGTCACCTCGCCGGTGGTGGGAGTGTGCCGCAGCGCGTTCGACACCAGGTTGCCGAGAGCCTGCCTCAGGCGTGCCGCGTCGGCGACGATCACCGGATCGCCTGCCGTCGAGCCGGTCAGCCGGGCTGTTCCCACTGCACGGTGGGTGGTGACGACCTGGTCGACGATGTCGGAGAGGCGCAGCGGTTCGGGATTCAGGCGCAGCTGTCCGGCGTCGGCGGCAGCGAGGTCCTGCAGGTCGCTGACGATCCGTTGGAGCAGCAGCGTTTCGTCCAGCACGATCGAGGCGAGCCCGCGGTCCAGCGGTAGCAGGCCGTCCTCCACCGCTTCCAGGCGTCCGCGGATGGTGTTGAGCGGGTTGCGCAGCTCGTGGGCGATGTCGCCGACCATCCGGCGGCGCTGCTCGTCGAGCTCCTGGCGGCGGTCCTGCAGTGAGTTGAACGCCTGCGCCAGATACCCGATCTCGTCACGCGTGCTCACCGGAGCGCGCTCGTCCCGGACGGCCGCCGCGGTCAGTCCGCGCAGCGGCAGGGAGAGCCGGGACGACACGAAGATCATCGCGAGCATCGCGACCGCGACCACCGCCAGCACGACCAGCGCGATCCGCACCCAGCCGTCCCGGTTCAGGGTGAGCTCGTTGCCGTGCGCGGTAGCCGGATCCAGGACGAACAGCAGCGCGGGCGGCGCGACGAACGCCGCCAGTTGCTGACGTCGTGCCGAGTCCACACAGGACCTGCTGGCCAGGGTGTCGTTTCCGGAGGTGGGCGTGAGGTCGAGGCCGACCGCGGACGGCGGCAGGCCCTGGCGTTGCAGGCAGGCGTGGAGCAGGTCGTTCAGCTGGGCGAGGGCGGCGTTCTCGGTGGTGGTCGGAGCCTGGAGTTCCTCCAGTCCACACTTGAACAGCCTGACCTGGTTGTCGAAGCCGGGGGCGGCGGTGATCCTGACGCGGCCGGTCGGCAGCTCCCGCACCTGGTAGCGCACGCCATCGCCATGCAGGCAGAACGTCACTTTCGCGGCCAGCGTCTGCTGCCGGACCTGTTCCTCAGCGGTGAGCTGAAACGGTCCTGTCGCACGGGGATCGACGCGGTCCGGCCCGATGTCGGGCACCAGCTCCGAGTCGACCTTCAATGGGTCGATCACCGCGCTGGCCTCGGCCGGCAGTGACAGCGGCTCCTTCCCACCGGAGTCCACGAGCGGCTGTCTGTCCATTGTGGTCACCAAGACCCGGCGTCCTGATCGGGCGGACGCGACCCTCACCTGTTCGGCGGCATCGGACCAGCGCGGGTTCCTGGCGGCGAAGCCGAGCAGGTCGTTGTAGACGGTGGCCGCCCTCGACAGCGCCGCTCCCCGTTCCTGCTGGATCTCCCGTGTCGTCGTGGTGACCGCGAGCCAGGCGGTGGCGGCGATCGACCCGATCGCGATGAGCACCGAGATGGCCGTCAGCCGCACCACCAGCGTGCGGCGCAGCGGGATCCTAGGAGCCATCGGTCAGCTTGTAACCGACGCCGAACACGGTCACCAGCCGGGCCGGCCTGCTCGGATCGCGCTCGATCTTCTTGCGCAGGTTGAGCACGTGCGCGTCGATGATCCGCGGCGTCACGTACGCGTCGGTACCCCTGGTCAGCTCGAGCAGCTGCTGCCGGGTGAACACCCGGTCCGGCTGCCGCACCATGATCTCCAGCAGCTGGAACTCGCCGTACGTGCACTCGACGGAGATGCCGTCGATCGTGACCTGGTGCCGTACCGGGTCGACGACGAGGTCACCCAGCCGATGTGCCTGCGCTCGGTCCGCGAGTTCCCTCGGTCTCGCGCGGCGCAGCAGCGTGCGCACGCGGGCGGTGAGCTCGCGGGGACTGTAGGGCTTGGTCAGGTAGTCGTCGGCACCGAAGTCGAGTCCCCGCACCAGGTCGTACTCCGACGAGCGGGCGGTGAGGACGAGGATCGGCACCTCGGATTCCGCGCGTAACGCACGACAGACGTCGAGACCGTCCATCCCCGGCAGCATCACGTCGAGCACGAGCAGGTCCGGCTGCTGTTCACGGGCCCGTGTCAGTGCGATCGCGCCGTCGTGCACCACCGTGACGGAATGGCCTTCCGCCGTGAGGTAGATCCCGATCACCTGCGCCTGGTTCGGGTCGTCCTCGGCGACCAGCACGTGAGCGCACATGCCGCCACTCTATGGGCAGGCACATCAGGTCAGACACCACCGGCACCTCACTCTGACAAGATCCTCACATCCGCTGGCCAGGCTTTCCGCCATGACCAGCTCTTCCCGACGTGCGGTGCTGGGCGCCGCGGTGCTGACGATCGTGCTCACCGGATGTGCCCAGAAAGCGCCCGAAACGCCGTCAGTCGCCGAACTCCCCGACAAAGCCGCTTCCTCCTCGGCACCCTCGAGCGCGCCCCCGGCCAAGGGCCCGGACAAGCATCCGCAGCAAACGCTGGACACCACGGACACCGAGTGGTGGGGCTGGTGGAACACGTGGGGCAAATGCCTGGCCGCCAAAGGGGTGCCGACCTACTCGAAGCGCAACGACCAGGGTGAGGTCACCTTCCCGACCCAGGAGGCGAACGGCGGCAAGGAGACCACCTACAAGGACGCGTTCGCCCAGTGCGACGTCCTGCGGCCTCTGCCGAACCCCTTGCTGTCCCCCGACACCAACCCCCGCTACCTGGACCAGTACCGCGTCGAGATCAAGTGCCTGAACGACAACGGCCTGAAGGTCACCCCGTTGCCGAACGGCGGCGGCTACAACTACGACGGCACACCGACCATGTCCCAGGAACAGCAGACCAAGGTCGAGTTCGACTGCCGCAAGAAGGCCTACGGTGCGTAGTAGAACGATGGTGTTCGCGGCGCTGGCGGTGATCGCCGTGGCGTCGGCGACGTGGTACGTCTGGCCTGCCCGTTCCGCCGCACCGGCCCCTCAGACGACCGGCGCGGAAACGCGATCCACCACCACGGTCACCAAGACGACGTTGACCACGTCCGACACGGTCGGCGGCATGCTCGGCTACGGCAGGCTGCGCACCCTCAAGACCGCCAAGCCCGGCCTGGTCACCTGGCTGCCCCAGCCGGGAGCGGTGGTGTCCCAGGGCGAGCGGCTGTTCTCGGTCGACGACAAGCCGATCACCCTCATGTACGGCGGCACGCCGTTGTACCGCAAGCTCGACTCGGTCGGCATGATCGGGGGCGACGTCACCGTGGTCGCGGACAACCTGAAGGCGCTGGGGTACCGCCTCGACGCGCCGAAGTCCGGGGTGAAGAAGGAGACCGCGCTCACCCAGTCCCTGGTGGACGCGATCAAGCGCTATCAGAGGACGATCGGCGTCGAGCCCAGCGGAGTGCTCGACGTCGGTGACGCGGTCGTCCTCGACGGACCGGTCAGGGTAGGTGCCGTGCAGGCCCAGCTCGGCGACAGCGCCTCGGCCCCGCTGATGACGGTCAGCGGCACGGCCAAGGCGGTGACCGTGGAGCTGGACGCCGCCGCGGCCACCCGCGTCAAGACCGGTGACGCGGTGACCATCACGCTCGCCGACGGCACCACCACACCGGGCAAGGTCAGCTCGGTCACGGCCCCCGAGCAGGCTGCGGGCACCGACGGTTCGACGTCGGCCAAGATGAGCGTGCTCATCGGTTTCGACGAGCCTCCAGCCAACGGAACGGCCGACTCCGGCCGGGTCCAGGTCACGTTCACCGCGCAGACCAAGGCCGACGTACTGGCCGTTCCCGTCGGCGCGCTGCTCGCGGTCAAACAGGGCGGCTACGCGTTGCAGCTGCCCGACGGCCGGCTCCTCCCGGTGACCACCGGGCTGTTCGCCAAGGGCGTGGTCGAGGTCAGCGGCCCGGACGTGACCGAAGGCCTGAAGGTCGTGGTCGCGTCATGACCCCCGTTCTCGCGGTGCGGGGCGTGGGCAAGACCTACCCCGGCGGTGTCGTCGCGCTCGACGACGTCACCCTCAGCATCCACGCGGGAGAGTTGCTCGCGATCGTCGGGCCGTCCGGCTCCGGCAAGTCCACCCTGCTCACCGTCATGGGCACGCTCGACCGGCCGTCGTCAGGCAGCGTCGAGATCAACGGCCGTGACGTGGCGGCGCTGCCCGATGCCGAACTCTCCGCGGTGCGCGGGCGGTTCATCGGATTCGTCTTCCAGCACTTCCACCTGATCGAGGGCCTGTCCGCGACGGCCAACGTGATCATCGGCCTGCTCTACAGCGGTGTGCCGAGGCGGCGTCGCCGGGAGCTCGCGCTGGCGGCGCTCGACCGCGTCGGCCTCGCGCACCGCGCAGGGCACCTGCCGAGTCAGCTCTCCGGTGGTGAACGTCAGCGCGTCGCGGTGGCGCGGGCGTTGGTCAAGGAACCCGCTCTGCTGCTCGCCGACGAACCGACCGGCGCGCTCGACACCGCGACCGGGACCGCCCTGATCGACCTCCTGGCGACGCTCAACGCCGAGGGCACCACCATCGCGGTGATCACCCACGACCGGGACATCGCCGCGCGACTGCCGCGCCGGGTCGAAATCCGCGACGGCAGACTCGTAGCCGACTCGGAGCGTGTGCATGCGTGATCTCATCGCCGCCGGACTGATCGGCCTGCGGGCGCGCAAGGCCCGTGCCGCCCTGTCCGCGCTCGGCATCTCGATCGGCATCGCCACCCTCGTCCTCGTCACCGGCATCCCCGCGTCCAGCCAGCGTGCCTTGCTGGACGAACTGTCCGCCCTCGGCACCAACGTTCTCGCGGTGTCGTCTCCCGGCAAGATCGAACCGCCCGTGCCGCTGCCGGTCGAGTCGCCGGCGATGGTGCGGCGGATCGCCCCGGTGACCGAGGCGAGTTCGGTGGGCAAGACGACCGCGCAGGTCACACGCTCGGACCGGTCGGACCCGTCCGAGGTGTCGGGGGTGAGCGTGCAGGCCGCCGAACTCGGACTGCTCCCCGCCGTCAACGGCCGGATGCAGGCGGGCCGCTTCCTGGACGAGGCAACGCAGTCGTTCCCGACCGCCGTACTCGGCGCGGTGGCGGCCACCCGGCTCGGCGTGGGGCCGGAGGGAGCGCCGCAGATCTACGTCGGCGGCACCTGGTTCACGGTGATCGGTGTGCTCGCCCCCATGCCGCTGTACCCGGAGCTGGAACGGTCGGTGCTGGTCGGCTGGCCGGCCGCGCAGCGCTATCTCAAGTTCGGCGGCCATCCCAGCACGATCTACCTCCGTGCCACCGAGTCGGCGGTCGAGGACGTCCGCGCCGTGCTGCCCGCCACGGTCAACCCGGCCCGGCCGGACGCCGTGCAGGTCACCAAGCCGTCGGACGCGCTGGCGGCCAAACGCGTCACCCAGACCGCGCTGTCCGGCCTGTTCCTGGGCCTGGCAGGGGTGGCGTTGCTGGTGGGCGGGATCGGGGTCGCCAACACCATGGTCATCTCGGTGCTCGAACGCCGCCGCGAGATCGGCCTGCGGCGTGCCCTGGGCGCGCGCCGCGGCCAGATCCTCGGCCAGTTCCTCACTGAGTCGGTTGCGCTGTCAGGGCTCGGCGGCCTGTTCGGCACCCTGCTCGGATCGGTCGCGGTAGCCGGTTACGCCACCCGGCAGCACTGGCCCGTCGTCCTGGAGCCGGGACTCCTCGCCGCAGGCTGCGCCGGGGCGTTGCTGATCGGAGTGGTTGCTGGGCTCTACCCGTCGATGCGGGCGGCCGGGGTGATGCCGACCGAAGCCCTCGCCACCTGAGAAGGTCACCAACCGACGATCCCCCAACCAGACGAGCAGCCGCAGATCGATGGGCTCGGGAAGCGCGTCGGTGCGGGAGCATGGCGAGCCCGGCAACAGAGTGAGCAGTTCGGCGCGCTGCTGCCGGCTTTCCTCCCACTCGTAGACATCCACCACGCGTGGCTGGGCCGAGCTGGTGAACATCGTCGCCAGAGAACTCGAGCAGGCAGGCTGTGACGCTCGAAAGTCATCACCGCAGCGTGGAAGCGCGGTGATCAGCACGACTTCGCCGGCGAGCAGGCCGATCGGTGCGCAGCCAGTCAGTCGCCAGCCGCGGACGTCTCGCCGGCACTGAGAATCCCCAGGATGCCGACCAGTGTGGACAGCTGTTCCGCGGTGAGTGGACTGAACAGCTCTTCCGCCGCCAGTTCGTAGCTGGTCGTCCAGTCTTGAGCCAGCGCGGCTCCCTGCGGGGTCACCCGGAGGAACACGGACCGGCGGTCGTCCTCGCTGGCCTGACGTTCGAGCAGTCCGTCGCGGACGAGCGCGTCCACAAGGGACGAAGCGGTCCCCTGAGTGATGCCGACCGCGAGAGCGAGCTCGGTGACCCGAACGGGTTGCGACCGTGCCACCTCGACCACGAGGCGGGACCGCGGTGTCGACACGCCGTGCTCACCCAGACGTTCGTTGAAGTGACGAACGAGGATCTTCGCCGCACGGCTGAACTCGTCGGCCACTCGCGCCGCAGTCACGCGTTCTCTCGCGCCGGACATCGCCACCTCCTGCTTGACGCACCATCCTACGGCAGGTTACATAGACGTAGATACATCGACGCCAAACTATTCGGTAGCGATGCGTCTGGCGAGCGGGCAAGCCGCTCGCCTCGCGGGACTCGAACCAGAAGCGCACGAGACGTGCGCCCACGAGGAGTGGAAGCATGAAGATCTTTGTCACCGGGGGCAGCGGTTTCGTCGGCAGCTCTCTCGTCCATCGCCTCGTCGCCGAAGGACATGAGGTCCTGGCACTCGCCAGGTCGGCCTCGAGCGTCCAGCGCGTGCGTGCAGCCGGGGCCGGCCCGGTCCCCGGCGATCTCGCCGACCTCCGCGAGACCGATCCCCGCACACGGCCGTGGCTCGCCAGGCTGCAGGAGGTCGACGCGGTCGTGCACGTCGCGGCCCACATGGAGTTCTGGGGACCCGACTCCCTCTTCGAGCAGGCCAATCACGTGCCGACGGTGGCCCTGCACGCAGCGAGCGTCGCCGCCGGCGTGCGGCGGTTCGTGCTCGTCAGCGCCGCGTCCGTCTCCACGGGCAGTCAGCGTCTTCCCGTCGTGGACGAGCTGACGCCGGAAGGCAGGGCGAACATCGCCTACAGCCGGGTCAAACTGGCCACCGAACGCGCCCTGCTGAAGGCCCGTGGCGGAAGGACCGAACTGGTGGTGCTCCGGCCACCGTTCATCTGGGGCCGCGGCATGGCGACCCTCGACGAGCTGACCGAGGTCGCCGAGGCCGGACGGTTCTCCTGGATCGACAGCGGCAAGCACACCGTCGACTTCGTACACGTCGAGAACCTGGTCGGCTCGATCCTCCTCGCGCTCACACGGGGCCGTCACGGAGGCGTCTACTACATCACCGACGGCACCCCGATGCCCATCCGGAACTTCCTCACCCCCTTGCTCACCACGCGTGGTGTGGACTTGTCCAAGAGCCGCAGCGTGCCCATGACGATCGCCGCACCCATGGCGGCCATGATGGATCGCACGGCACGCCTGCTCCGCCGGAAGACGGCGCCCCCGCTGACGAACTGGCTCGTGAGCTGGACCGGCCGTGACCGTTCCTACGACATCACCGCCGCGAGGACCGAACTGGGTTACTCACCTGACGTGACGCTGGAGAAGGGCTTGGCGGAGATGAGGGCGGCCTAGCGCGACGGAAGCCGCGAGCCACGGGCGCTCCGCAGAGCCGATCCGCTCCCGGACCGGTGACAGTGGGCGGCACAAGGCAGGATGGGCGGATGAGTGCACGTTTCCAGGAACTCGACTGGCGCCAGACGCCATTGGGTGAACTCAGCCTCCGTCGGCGGATCGATCTCGGCAGCGGCGAGGAGATCCACGAGATCAAGCTCAACGACGAGTTCCTGATGTCCAGTCTTTTCACCGTCGCCGAGGTGGAACTGGCCCGCCTGGCGCTCGCGGACCTGCCACGGAAACCCCTGGACGTGGTCGTGGGCGGCCTCGGGCTCGGCTACACGGCACAAACCGTGCTGGAGCATCCGCACGTCGGCTCGCTGCTGGTCGTCGACGCCCTCAACGAGGTGATCGAATGGCACCAGCAGGGGCTCGTCCCCGCCGGGAAAGCGCTGATGGCCGACAACCGTTGCCGCCTGGTCCACGGTGACTTCTTCGCCATGCTCCGCTCCGGTCACGGCTTCGACCCGGCCGCCCCCGGCACGCAGTTCGACGCGATCATCGTCGACATCGACCACTCCCCGCAGCACCTGCTGCACCCCGGCCACGCCGACTTCTACCAGCCAGAGGGCCTGACGCGGCTCGCCGAAGTGCTACGTCCCGGCGGTGTCTTCGCGCTGTGGTCCAACGACCCGCCCGACGAGGAGTACGCGGCCACGCTCGCCACGATCTTCACCGCGGTCCGGGCCGAGATCGTCAGCTTTCCCAACCGCTTGCAGGACAGGGACTCCACCAACACCGTCTACCTCGCGAAGCGCGGTTGAGGCCGGCGAGCTCGTCTGAGCGTTCACGGAGCCCAGGTCGTCGCAATCATCCAATCGCAGGAATCCCTTGTGCCCCAGTCGAACCAGGCGGCCGGAACTGTCATGTTGTTGTCCAGTGACGAATCGTTGGATGGACCTAGCATGTTTCCGTGTGACGACAGCCGACGAGCCGCCTCGCACAGTGCCCGGGCAGATCGAGTCGCTCGAAGCGGCCGTGATGCGGCACGTCACGGCGGTGGAGGCGTCGCCGCTCGTCAACGGCAAGGCACGTCCGGTCCTCGAACAGATCGCCTTCCACGGCCTCGAGCTCGACTTCACCGACGCGCTTGCCAGAGCAGCAGCGGCCAATCTGCTCGACGAGCCCGGGCAGGGCACCTCGCTCCATCAGCTGCTGGTGGAACACGGTGTCGTCGCCGAGCGCGGCGGTGTGACCCAGTTCGTGCCTGACGGCGTCGCCGACTATCTCGCCGCCTGTCACCTCGTCCGGGAGAATCCACGCGGCCCGCGCCTGTGGCGGCCTCTGCGCAAGTTCCTCCGGCCCCTCGCCACCTGGCCGTGGCCGGACAGCGAGACTCAGCTCTACCGGGTGGCGTTGTCGTGGCCCTACGCCGAGGCCGCGATGCGCAAGAGGCTCACCGCGCTGCTGAGCCGGAAGCACTGCGATCCCAACGTGCATTTCGTCGCCGAACTCCTGCACCGGAGGTTGGTGAGCGCGGACGACCTTCGTGGGAAGACGGTCGAGATCCTGCACGAACACCTCGCCCAGCCCGGCCGGGAGCTCGACGCCTGGCGGGCGACGGTCAGCACGTTGCACATGCTCGAGCCCGTGCAGACCATCGACGCGCTGGAGCGGCTGGGCCGGCTGCGGACGGGCTCCTCGATGCGCCGGCTCGACGCCGTGGACGAGTTGGCCAAGCACGATCCCGCTCGCGCCGAGCAGGTGCTTCGCGTGCTGGCGGAGACGCTGTCCGGCAGCGGCAGACCGCCCGAGCGGCTCGAAGTCGCCCAGGCGATCCGGCAGCGCGACGAAGAACTCGGTGACCGCGCCTTGCGCGACCTCGCGGACGCTCCGGACATGGGCGATCTGCAGGCGGAGGCGGCGAAGCTCACCGGTGACACCAAGCTCTGGGCGGCCAAGGTCAGTAGTCGCAGCAACATCTCCGACACCGCACTGCTGAGGCTGCTGGCCGCGCTGGTCGATGCAGACCCCGCGTTGGCGATCCCGGCGGCCGAGCAGTTCGCGAGCACCACGAGCTCCGAGGCGACGCCGGTGGAGATCGCCAAGGCGATCCGCGACGTGGACGCGGACGTCGCGCTGCGCATCGCGGACGACGTCGCCTGGCCGACGGGGCGCAAGATCTCCGGACCGGTGCGGCTGGCCGCGGTGCACCTGATCGGCGAACTCGTGCCGAGCCGCCGGTTCTCGGACCTCGCCCGGCTGTCGCGCGAGGTGGAGGACGAGGAAACACAGCTCAAAGCCGCGCTCGCCATCGTCGAGCTGGGCGGGCCCGTCACCGCACTGCGCGACTTCGCCGCGAACCCGAGGAAGAACCGTGATCGCCGGATCAAGGCAGCCCGCGGGGTCGCCAAGGTCGACAGGCGCATCGGTGGCCGGCTGCTCGTCGACATCGCGAAGAGCTCCACGTCGGCGGACCCCGGCCAGCTGACGCTGCTCTCCGAGGCACACGCCCTCGCCCCCGCAGCTGCGGCGGCGGCACTCGAGGAGATCGCACGGGACACTCGACGGCCGGCGCCGTTCCGCATCCGCACCGTCGAGCTCGGCATCTTCGACAGGACCAAGACCCTCGAGCTCTACCAGCACATCGCGACCCGCACTTCGGACAAGGAGGCCGCCCGCACGGCCGCGCGCAAGGTCGTCGGGATGAACCAGGACCTGGGCGAACAGCTGATGGCGCGCCTGGCGAGCAAGTTCACCTCGGACCGCGCCTTCCAGCTGAGCCTCGCGCTGGAGGCTGGTGCGCGGGGAAAGCCCGTGTTGCGCCAGCAGGCGTTGCAGGCGGGGCCGATCGCCTTGCGGTTGAAGGCCGTCGCCGCGCTTCTCGACGTCGACCGGAAGCTCGGCGCCGAGGTGATCGACAAGATCGTCAAGACCCGCCGGGGCGGTCAGATCCGGGTCAGGATGGCTTGTCTGCTGCCCGACAAGCAGGCTCTCGAGGCGTTGCTCCACATCGTCGGCGATGAGGACCACGACGACGTTCTCATCGAGGCGGGCGAGCGAGCGGTGGAACTGAACGAGGAACGCGGGAAGCGGGCTCTGCGAGACCTCGTCGCGAAACGCCGGCTCTCCCCGCGCGCCCGCGACAAGGTCCGCAAGATCCTGGGTCGCTGAGCATCCGTCGACCTGGCTGGTCCGACACCCCCGGTTCCAGTCGAAGAGTGGATCGACGCGTGGAACGACGACTCGAAACCGTTCGTGTGGACCAAAACCGCCGACGAGATCCTCGGCAACCTCGCTCGGTCCTGCCACCGAGTTGATGACTCAGGACACTAGGACCGTTCGGTGAGCAGGCTCAGCATCTCCGGCAGGTCGAAGTACCTGGCCACGTCGAGCGCCGACCTCGGTCCGAGAGCGGGGTCCGCTCCCGCGTCCAGCAGCAGGCGGACGGTGCGCTCGGAGCGGCGGAACACCGCCGCTCCGAGCGCCGTCTGTCCCCGGTCGTTGACCCGCCCGGTGTCGGCGCCCCGCTCCAGCAACGCCCGGACGGTCTCCGGGTGGTCGTGGTAGGCGGCGAGGACGAGCAGCGAGTCGCCTGAGCTGTTGGTGAGGTTCACCGGTATGCCCGCGTCGACGGCCTCGGTCAGCCCGTCGGTGTCACCGGTGCGGGCCAGGTCGAACATCGAGTGCAGGAAGGCCAGCTCCTGCTCGGTGAGCTGGGTGGTCACGACCGGGCTCCTCAGGAGATCGTCGCGGGGAAGCGTTCCCACACGCGGTGGGATTCCAGCAGCATCGTCACTGCCTTGAGCACGGCCGACGGGTCGTCGTCGATCACGACGCCCGGCCCGGTGGCGCACCCGGCGGCCTCGATGGCGGCACGGCCGCTTCCCCAGCCGCCGATGGCTTTGGCGTGGCGGAAGCACTCCTGGATCATCAGGACGACCCGCGGATCGACGGCGCCGCCCGGTGCGCCGGCCTTCGCGTCCCTGGCCGGCACCGCGTCGGCGCCAGGCGGTGGGCTGCCCGCGAGCAGCAGTGCGTCGAACTCGACCGACCGCGCGGTGAGGAACGTGCGCTGGGCGACCAGGCCGCTCTCGTCGTTGAGCGGTCCGCCGGTCGGAGCGATCAGCAGCGGCACCATGCCGCCGGCCAGGATCGTCTCGCGGACCGTCCGCACGCCGTCGAGATCGGCCGGATCGACCACGATCCCGATCATTCGCCCGTCGGTCGGCCACGTCTGCCCGATCTGGGAGAGGGCAGGACTCGGCGTGACCTTCTTCGGCCGGACGGTGGCAGCCGGCGCCGGAAGCCCGAGGCCCTGCGCCACTTCCCGGCACAGCGTCGGGTCGACGTTGGCCAGCACCAGCAGCTGGCGTTCCTTGATGGCCTGCTCGTAGCACTTGCCGAGCTCGAAGGTGAACGCGCGCACCACGTGCTCCTTCTCGACCGGCGAAAGGCTCTGCCAGAACAGCCGCGGCTGCGTGTAGTGGTCGGCGAACGACGTGGGCGACTGCCGGACCTTCACCGCCTTCGGCAACGGCTGCGCCACCTCGACCAGGGGCCGGTCCTCGGCTCGTGCTTCGAACGGGTTGCCGCCGTCGAGGGTGTTCGGCCGGTACGGGGCCACACCGGCGTGCACCGCGTGCTGGTGGAAGCCGTCGCGGAACATGTCGTTGACCGGCGCGTGCGGGCGGTTGATCGGGATCTGGTTGAAGTTCGGCCCGGCGAGCCTGGTCAGCTGGGTGTCCAGGTAGGAGAACAGCCGGGCCTGCAGCAGCGGGTCGTCGGTGACGTCGATGCCCGGCACCAGGTTGCCGAGGTGGAACGCGACCTGCTCGGTCTCCGCGAAGAAGTTCATCGGGTTGCGGTTGAGCGTCAGCATCCCGACCGGCTGCACCGGCGCGAGCTCTTCCGGCACGATCTTCGTCGGGTCGAGCAGGTCGATGTTCTCGAACGTCTGCCGGGGCGTGTCGGGCAGGATCTGCAGGCCGAGCTCCCACTGCGGGAACGCGCCGGACTCGATGGCGTCGGCCAGGTCGCGGCGGTGGAAGTCCGGGTCGATGCCGTTGATCATCTGCGCCTCCTCCCACACCAGGGAGTGCACGCCCAGTTTCGGCTTCCAGTGGAACTTCGCGAGCGAGGTCTCACCGGCGGCGTTGACGAGCCGGAACGTGTGGACGCCGAAGCCCTCCATCGTCCGGTAGGACCGAGGGATGCCGCGGTCGGACATGTTCCACATGACGTGGTGGGTCGCTTCGGTGTGGGTCGACACGAAGTCCCAGAACGTGTCGTGCGCGCTCTGCGCCTGCGGGATCTCGCGATCCGGGTGCGGCTTGCCCGCGTGGATGATGTCCGGGAACTTGATCCCGTCCTGGATGAAGAAGACCGGGATGTTGTTGCCCACCAGGTCGAAGTTGCCTTCCTGGGTGTAGAACTTCGTCGCGAACCCGCGGGTGTCGCGCACGGTGTCCGCTGATCCGCGCGAGCCCAGCACGGTCGAGAACCGCACGAACACCGGCGTTTCGACGCCGTCACCCAGGAACGCGGCCCTGCAGACGTTCGCGGCCGTGCCGTAGCCCACGAACACGCCGTGCGCGCCGTAGCCGCGTGCGTGCACGACCCGCTCCGGAATGCGCTCGTGGTCGAAGTGCATGACCTTCTCGCGCAGGTGGTGGTCCTGCAGCAGCGTCGGTCCGCGCTCTCCGGCTTTCAACGAGTGGTCGGTGTCGTACAGCCGTGCGCCAGCCGACGTGGTGAGGAAGTCGCCCTGTTGTCCTCGGGACAGCTGCGAGGCACCGGTCGGAGCGCCGGTCGGCGACACCGTCTCGGGCCCGGCCTGGTCCGGCTTGGGCGGTAACGGCCCGCGCGGGTCGGTCGGCTCGTCGAGCGACGGCGGTTCGCTGTTCGGCGCTCCGGGGATCGGCGGGTTCACCAGTTCGGTGACCTTGTCCACGGCCTTCTCGAGTGCCGCCTTCACGAGCTTGCCCGGCTTGTGGGTAGCCACTGCGTCTTCCTCCTCGGACCTCGCCAGCTCTCGTGCAGCGGCTACCCGTGGCGGAAGAACTCACACCTGACCAAGAACTCCCAACTCGTTCTCGTCCTCGCCCGGTGGTGTTCCCGCACCGACGCGCTCCGCGAGCCGATCGACCGGCCCGACGCATGATGGGCAGAACTTCGTCGCACGGTCGACGTCGTCGGCTCGACGCCGACCGACCCCGTCAACGCCGACGAGGAGCTGGTCAGCAGCCGAATCCGGCAGCGGTTCGGTGACTCCGCTGATCATCAGTCAACGGCTGCGTCAACGCCCACTCCCGGACTCGATGCCGGCCGAGCCGAGTGCACCCGCGGTGTAGGCGTCCCGGCAGCCCCCGCGTTGCAGTTTGCCGCTCGAGCTGCGCGGCAACGATCCGGGCGCGACCACGAGGACGTCGTCCACTCGCACACCGTGTCCGGTGTGGACGGTCCGGCGCACCGCCATCGCGATCTCCTCCCGATCGGCGTCGCCCAGCGCCTCCGCCAGCACGACGACCTGTTCCCGCTGCCCGTCGTCGACGCCCAGCACACAGCAGGCGACCACTGCGGGATGTGCTGCCTCCGCGGTGGTCTCGAGGTCGTGCGGGTGGTGGTTCGCACCGGCGACGATGATCACCTCCTTGGCGCGTCCGGTGACGAACAGCTCGCCGTCCCACCGGAACCCGGTGTCGCCGGTGCGCAGGAACGTGCCACGCCGGCCGGGCAGCTCTGCGTGGAAGACCTCGTCCGGTCGTTTCCAGTAGCCGGTGCCGACGCTCGGGCCCTGCACGAAGATCTCGCCGATCTCGCCGTCCGCACACTCCTGGAGACTGCCGGGGTCCGCGATCACCACGGTGATCGAGGGCGAGACCGGGCCACTGCTGACCAGTCGCCTGCCACCGGGAGGATCGACCGGCCGGACCCGCTGCTTCGTGAGCGCGTCGGCGTCGCAGCGCAGCGTCACCGGCCCTTCCCCTACCACCGCGCTGGTGACCATCACCGTCGACTCCGCGAGGCCGTATCCCGGAACGAGCGAGCCCCTGCGCAGACCTGCGGGAGCGAACACTTCGCAGAACCGGTCGAGTGTCTCCGCGCGGACCGGCTCGCCTCCGACGAGTGCCATCTCCCAGCCGCTCAGGTCGAGTTTCGCCAACTGCGCCGTGGGAATGCGCCGCACGCAGAGATCGAACGCGAAGTTCGGCGCGCAGCTGTCGGCTCTGCCGAGCTGTGAGATCAGCCGCAGCCAGCTGATCGGGCTGCGGACGAACACTCCGGCCGGGAACAGCACTGCGGACCGGCCGGCGTAGAGCGGGTCGAGCACACCTCCGATCAGTCCCATGTTGTAGTGCGACGGCAGCCACGACACGCTCGGCGGGCGGGGCAACCCGTCTTCGTCGGACGGGCGGTACAGGTTTTCGTGGACCAGCGCGAGGTTGTGCAGGACGTTGCCGTGGGTCAGAGTCACGCCCTTGGGCTCACCGGTGGATCCGGAGGAGTACTGCAGGTACGCGGGCGAGTTGATGCCGATGCCGGGAGGGCGCCAGCGCTCGGCGAGTGCCGGATCGGTCTCGTCGACCGCGACGCGCACCAGGTCGGCCAGCACTGGCGACTCCTCGACCACCGCCAGGCACTTGGCGAAGGTGAGGCCGGTGGAGAGCAGCAACTCCGGCCCGCAACTGGCCACGATCGACTCGATGCGGCCCACCTTCAGGCTCGTGCGGGTGCCGTCGAGCGGTGCGACCGGGACCGCGATCAGCCCGGCGTACAGGCAGCCGAAGAACGCGACGTGGAAGTCCAGGCCGGGTTCGAAGCACAGCAGTGCGCGGGTGCCGCACGGCGCCAGCTCGGTGAGCTGCGCCGCCAGCGCCCGTGCCCGGCGGTCGAGGTCGACCAGCGTCAGCGCGTCCCACTCCGTCCGCCCGTCGGCGTAGAAGGAGTACGCGCGCACCTCGGGTTCGGCCTCGGCCCTGGCCCGGCACAGGTCGACCAGCGTGGTGAACTTGCGCCTGCCGCCCGCGACGCCCTTCGGCAGCCTCACTCCGTCCTGGACGTGCATCACTGGCCTCCAAACATGAGCGCACGGCAGGCGGCGCGACGAAGCTTTCCGCTCGTGGTGAGCGGCAGCGTGCCGGGTGACATCAGTGCGACCCGGCTGAGCACGACGCCGTTCTCCGCGTGCACCGCCGTGGAGACGGCGTACCTGATCTCTTCCTGGGACGTGGTGCGGTGCCGGTGATCGACCTCGGCGAACACCACGACGTCCGCGCCGTCCATCACCGCGCACGCCGTCCGCACCGCGGGATGACTGCCCACCACGGTCGCCTCGATGTCGTACGGGTAGAGCTGACGGCCGTCGATCTCGAGCAGGTCGGGGATCCGGCAGGTGACGAAGAGCTGACCCTCGGACAGGAATCCCAGGTTCCCGGTGCGCAGGAACGGCTGGCCGTCCACCAGCGCACCGAAAGTGCGTTCGGTGCCGGCGGGGTCGTTCCAGTACCCCGCACCGATGCTCGGCCCGGACACGAGGATCTCGCCGACCTCGTCCGGCCCGAGCGGCGCGCAGGTCTCCGGGTCGACGATCACGACCTGCAGCGACGGATCCGGCTCACCGCAGCCGACCAGGCTGCGCGCACCAGCGCCGCTCGACGCGCGGACGACTCGTCCGCGTTCCAGTTCGGCCGAGTCGAACGGCCGCACCACCGGTTGACCCTCCAGCGGGCCACCGCTGACCAGCACGGTCGACTCCGCCATGCCGTAGCTGGGGAAGAAGGCCTGCCGACGGAACCCGCACGGAGCGAACCGCGCGGCGAACCGGTCGATCGTCGAGGCCCGCAGCGGCTCGTCGCTGATCGCGGCGATCCGCCAGTGGCTCAGGTCCAGGCCGTCCCGCTGGTCGTCGGTCACGCGGCGCAGGCACAGCTCGTACCCGAGGCTGGGTGCGGCGGCGATCTCCGCGCCGTAGCGGGAGATCGCCCGCAGCCAGTTCGCCGGCACGCGCGCGAACGACTGCGGGGACATCAGCACCGACAGCTGACCGAGGAAGAGTGGTTGCAGCACACCGCCGATGAGGCCCATGTCGTGGAACACGGGCAGCCACGACACCGTTGGCGCGAGCCTTCCGTAGTCCTCGTCCGGCCGGGAGCCGCCACGGACGATGAGCTCCAGGTTGTGCAGCACTCCCGCGTGCGTCAGCACAACGCCCTTGGGCCTGCCCGTGGTACCGGAGGTGTACTGCAGGTACGCGATCTCGTGCTGCCCGCCCGGTTCGTTCCACTCGGAATCGCCGTCCACCACGGTGTCCGTGGCGAGCGGAACGATCGGCCGGTCACCGAGCACCGCCCGCACACCGGCGATCATGTCCGATGTGGACAGAAGAAGCTCCGGACCGCAGTCCTCGGCGATGGCGAGCAACCGGGTGTGCCGCGCATCCCCGGCGGCCCGGCGCACCGGTGGTGCCGGAACCGCGATCACGCCGGCGTACAGGCAACCCAGGAACGCCGCGACGAACTCCAGTCCGGGCGGGTGGCACAGCAGAGCGCGCGATCCTGGCGCCGCGAGCGACCGCAGCCGCACGGCGATCGCTCGGGCCCGGCGATCCAGCTCCGCGTACGTGAGCGAGGTCGACTCCACCACACCGCTCTCCAGGAACACGAACGCGCGTTCCCCGCCTCTGAGCGCCGCATGTCCGCGGCACAGATCCGCCAGGCTCATCACGTCCGCCGCCGTTTCCGCTGACACCGAGCATCAACTCCCACTCGTCCCGATTTCCTTGCCGTGCGGACGTTACGGAGATCCGGCGGCGGTGTAATCGGTCGCGCGACGGAGGTGCGAATCAGTCCCGTGACCACTGCCGCCGGAGAGATCGCGGTGTTCTCCTCGACACATGCCTCATGAACACACCTTCCTCGACTTCTCCGTGTTGCACCCGTCCCTGCCGCCGCTGCCCGGAAGGGAGGAGGCGATCGTCGTCACCGGCCTCGGCATGACGACACCGCAGGGCGCCGACGTCCAGTCCACTTGGGACGGATTGCTGGCTGGCACCTCCGGTGTCCGCCGGCTCGACGCGCCGTGGGCTGCCGACCTGCCCGTGCGGATCGGCGCGCCGGTCCGCGAGGATCCCGGGACGTTGCTCGACCGCGTGGCACGCCGGCGGATGGACCGGTGCCAGCAGCTCGCCGTCGTCGCCGCGCGACAGGCGTGGGCCGACGCCGGGGCACCGGAGGTCGAGCCGGAACGGCTGGCGGTCGTGTTCGGCACCGGACTGGGCGGTGGCGGCACGCTGGTCGAACAGTACGACCGGTGCCAGGAGCTCGGTCCCGACCGCGTGTCACCGTTCACCGTCACCATGCTCATGCCGAACGGCCCGGCCGCCGCGGTGAGCATGGATCTCGGTGCGCGGGGCGGTGCGCACGCGCCCACCAGCGCGTGTGCGTCCGGCGCGGAGGCCATCGCACTGGGTGCCGCTCTCCTGCAACGAGGACTCGCCGACGTCGTCGTCGCAGGAGGCACCGAGGCGTGTCTGGGCAGGCTGTCGATCGCCGCGTTCGCGAGAATGGGGGCACTGTCCCGAAGGCACGAACGGCCGGAGGACGCGTCCCGGCCGTTCGACTCCGGCCGCGACGGCTTCGTCATGGGTGAGGGCGCGGGGGCGCTCGTGCTGGAACGCGGCTCGTTCGCACGTGCGCGTCGGCCCAGGATCGCCGCCCGGCTCGCCGGCGTCGGCATGAGCTCCGACGCCCACGACATGACCGCACCGTCACCGGACGGCCAGATCCGCGCCATCCGGCGGGCGCTGCGGTCCGCCGGCCTGAGCCCGTACGACGTCACGCACGTCAACGCCCACGCACCGGGTACCCAGGTCGGCGACCGCGTCGAAGCGGCCGCCGTCCTGGAGGCGCTGGGACCGCACCCGCTGGTCACCGCGACGAAGTCGATGACCGGTCACCTCATCGGCGGCGCGGGAGCAGTCGAGGCGATCTTCACCGTGCTCGCCGTGCGCGATGGTGTCATCCCGCCGACCCGCAACCTCGACGACCAGGACTCCGACGTGAAGCTGGAGATCGTCGCGGACCGGCCGCGGCACGCGCGGGTCGGGGCGGCGATCTCCAACTCGTTCGGCTTCGGCGGTCACAACGTCGTGCTCGCCTTCACGCGGTCCGACTGAGCAACCCCAGCCGCTGCGCCAGCAACGCCGCATGCATCCGGTTGGGCTGGCCCAGCTTCGCGAGGATGTGCGACACGTGGGACTTGACCGTCGCACAGGTGAGGTAGAGCTCCCGCGCGATCTCGTCGTTGCTGCGGCCGCGCGCCATCCTGATGAGCACCTGGCGTTCCCGTTCGCTCAGCAGCCCCAGCCCGCGGTCGGCCTCCTCGGGCGGGGGCAGGATCTCGAACCGGTCGAGCAGGCGCCCGGTCATCTCGGCGCAGAGGTAGGCGTGGCCACGCGCCACCGCGCACACCGCGGCGAGCAGCTCCTCGTGGCTCGACCGCTTGAGCAGGAACCCACGCGCTCCCTCGGTCAGCACCCGGTGCAGCTGCTCGTCAGTGCCTTCCGCGGCGAGCACCACGACGCCGCAGTCGACGCACGCGCGCAGCCGCGCCAGTTCCGTCACGTCCGCAGTGATCACCACGTGTGGCCGATGTCGTTGCGCGAGCAGCAGTCCATCGGCCACCCTGGCCGTCTCCCCCACCACGACCACGTCCGCTGCTTCTTCCAGCGCGAGCCGGAACCCTCTGCGGACCAGAACCTCGTCATCGATCAGCAGCACGGAGACGGGCATCAGTGCCCCATCCCCAGACCGCCGTCGACGGGGATGACGGCCCCGGTCACGTACCGCGCCGAGTCACCGGCCAGCCAGACCACCGCAGCCGCCACCTCCTCGGGCTCGGCGAAGCGGCGCAACGGAATCGACTCCCGGTACTGCTTGCCGTACTGCTCGGGCAACGACGCCGTCATGTCCGTGTTGACGTAGCCGGGCGCGACCACGTTCGCCGTGACACCCCGGCTGCCCAGTTCGCGCGCGAGCGACCGGGCGAGCCCGATCAGGCCCGCCTTGCTGGCGGCGTAGTTCGTCAGGCCCGCACTGCCGTACATCCCGACCACCGAGGAAATGAAGATCATCCGACCGCGGCGTGCGCGCAGCATCGGCGTGGCGGCACGCTGCGCACACCGCCACGCCCCGGTCAGGTTCGTGTCCAGCACCGAGGTGAACCTGTCCTCCGCCATCCGCGTGATGAGGGTGCTGTCGGTGATGCCGGCGTTCGCGACGAGAACGTCCACCGGCCCGAACTCGGCCTCGACCGCGGTGAACGCGGCGTCCACCTGCCCACCGTCGGTCACGTCGCACTTCACGCCGAACGTCCCCTCCGGGTGGTCGCCGCCGCGGTGCGTCACCGCGACCTGTGCGCCACCGGCGAGGAACGCCTCGGCGATCGCCCTGCCGATACCCCGGTTGCCACCGGTCACCAGAACTGTGCGCGTCATCGTGTGCACCTTTCAGATCATCGGCGTCCGGGTGATGCCGCAGGTCGGTGTCCCGGCCGCCCTTATCGTGAGATCGAACTCGGGCACCGGCGCCCTCAACCTGGTTCGAGGTTAGGGAGATCGACGGTGTCGCCTGATGGCCATCGCGGCCGAGGTGTTGCTCTTTCCGGCCAACCGTTCGCGTTCCGCCGCGGCACGGCCGGGATGCGGGCGATGATCGAGGTCGGCGCCGAGCACGGCGTGGACGTGCGGAAGATGTTGCGCGGCACCGGAATTTCCCCGGAGATGCTGCACGGCGGCGCGGTGGTGAACGGGACGCAGGAACTCGCCGTGGCGGCCAACCTGGTCACCGAGTCCGGCGCCGAGTCCGGTGTCGGGCTCGCCGTCGGTGAACGGCTTTCCCTGCGCGCCTACGGGGTCTGGGGCTTCGCGCTGCTGACCTGCCCGACGGTGCGCAGTGCCGTCGAGTTCGGTCTGCACTACCTGCCGCTCACCTACGCGGTCACCGCTCTCGGCCTGTGCGTGTGCGAGGACGAAGCCCACCTGGTCGTGGAAGAACCCGATTCGCCGCCGGCGCTCAGGACGTTCCTCGTCGAGCGCGAGATCGCGGTCACGGCCGGCATCCTCCGCGCCATCCTCGACGGGTCACCGCCCTCGATGCGCGTGGAGCTGCGACTGCCCCGTCCGTCCCTCGACTACGAGACCGTGCTCGACGCACCGGTGCGGTTCGACGCTCCGCACAACGCGATCGTCACGAACACCGCGGTGCTGGACCTCCCGCTCCCCCAAGCAGATCCACTCACCAAGACGGCGTGTGAACGCGCGTGCCACACACTGCTGCTGGAACGCAGCTCCCCCGGCATCACGCAGCGCGTGCGGACGATCATCGACGAAGGAGTCACCGACGCGAGCCTCGTCGCCGCGCGCCTGCACCTGTCGGACCGCACGCTCCGCCGGCACCTCGCCGCGGAGGGCTCGTCGTTTCGGAGCCTCGTCGAGGAAACTCGCCGGGCCAAGGCCGTCGAGCTCATGAACCTGCACCACCTCAGCGTCGAGCAGGCCGCGCTGCGACTGGGCTACGCCGACGCCGCCACGTTCATCCGCGCGTTCCGTCGGTGGACGGGCACGACGCCCGGTGCCGCGAGTGGTTTCCGTCGTCAGGGCAACGGAACCCGGCGTGTTGATCGCCGTTCCTCGCGCCACCAGGACTGAGGTGCGAGACCGTCGTCCGCAGTGGACAGTTCGAACCCGTTCATCCCGTCAGGGCGACAGCTGGGTTGGACGTGGCGAAGAGGCTGTCGAACACCCGGACACGATCGAAGGACAGGGCGTGCTCGCGTGCTCGGTCCGCCATGAGTTGGCGTTCCTCGGCTGACATGTCGAGCACCACCCGGTCGATCGCAACAGCGATGTTGTTCGCGTTGCCGGCCTCGACGACGATGGCCGTCCCGCCCACCGCTTCACCGACACCACCGGTGGTGGTCGTGATCACCGGCCCGCCGCCGGCGAGCATCTTCTCGGTCAGCGCGATGCCGAAGGTCTCGACGAAGTCCGGTTCGGGCTTGGTCGGCAGCGCGTACACGGCACAGCCGTTCATCAGCAGCGGCTTCTCCTCGTCCTCCACGTCGGTGAGGAAGACGATCCGGTCGTTGTGCCGAGTGATCGCCCGGAGGTGCTCCAGTTCGGGGCCGTTGCCGGCGACCACGAGCTTCAGCCGTGCCTGCGCCTGGCACCGGGCGAACGCGTCCACCAGGTCGTAGATGCCTTTGGCCCTCGTCACGCGAGACAGGAACAACACGTAACCGTCGCGTTCCAGGCCGCGTCGCTTCAGGGCGGCGTCCACGAGCGCCGGATCGAGGTCGAGGTAGGCCGAGGTGTCGATCGGCGGATAGCTGACCGATATCCGGCGCTCGCACTGGCGGGCGAACCGGGTGCCGCAGTGCTCGTCGACGGCCTCCGCACAGGCGATGATCTCCTGCCTGGTGTACTCCGACACGGCGATCACCTGGTCGTTCGCGAGGAACCGGGTGAACAGAACCACGGCTGCCCCGAATCGCCCCTCGCGCAGGCACGAGCGGATCACGTTGGTGACGTCCGAGCCGACGGCCTTCGCGATGGTGTGGACGTCAGATGCGTAGCCGGCCGCGCGTGCCGCGTCGACGGCATCGCGTACCACGGCGTCGTGGGGAGCGAGGTACATCGACACACACGTGGTCGGGACCGGCTCGGCGAGCAGTTCGACCAGGCGTCCCGTCAGCCCCGCCAGATACCGGCCGTCGGGCACTCGGTAGTCGCCGACCGGCTCGGGCCGCTCCACGGTGATGCCCTCGCTGTAGGGCATGATCCGATCCAGCGGCTTGAGGGGCAGGCCTGCCGCCTGCAGCACGGGTATCGGCCAGGTCAGCAGCCGGACGTCGTCGAAGCCGCGGGTGAGCGCGACCTCGGCCAGGTTGCGGGCCTCTCCGGAGTGACCGCAGATGACCGGGTCGGCCCGGACCACGATGACGAGACGGCGGCGTGGCCTGTTCATGGGCGAGCCCCCTTTCCGAGCGGGTCGGACACGGATGGCGGCAGGATCTTGCGTCCCCATTCCGAGGGCTGCGGGCCGAGTTCGAGGAGCAGCCGGCCACCGGCGTGGACGTCGGACGCGCGCAGGTGCGCCGCGTCCAGTGGTGTGCCGTTCAGCTGGGCGGACTGCACGTACTGCGGCGGCGGGTTCTCGTCCAACCCGTCCGAACTGATGGACGTCTCGCGGTGTCCACGTGTCTCGATCACGAAATCGCGGTCCCCGAGGTGCAGGGTGGCGTGGCTGAAGGCGGGCGCGTTGACGAGGAAGAGGTTCTGCCCGGCGACCGGGAACAGGCCGAGCGAGGCCCACACGTACCAGGAGCTCAGCCCGCCCGAGTCGTCGTTACCGGGCAGGCCGCCGCGACCCGTGCCGAACTGCCAGGTCAGGGCCGCGTGCACGATCTCGGCCGTGCGATCCGGCCGAGCCGCGTAGTGGTAGGACCACGGCGCTTCCATGTCCGGCTCGTTGTTCAGCCCTTCGAACCGGTTCAGCAGGTAGCCGGCCGCCATCTCCGCCGCGTCCGGCCGCTGACCGGGCTGCACCACACGCGGGGCGCCGTAGCCGAAGAACGCGTCGAGTGTGTTGACGAACGCTTCGTTCCCACCGACCATCGCGATTCTCGCGGCCATGTCGTGCAGCAGCCTGAACGAGTAGTTCCACTTGCCGCCTTCGTAGAACGACGAGTCGAGAAGCAGGCCGGTGTCCGGGTCGAACGCGTTGGACCACAGACGGCTTCGCGCATCGAGGTCGTCGGCGAGCTGGACGTCGTTCAGGGCACGGGCGACACCGGAGGTGCAGTGGCACGCGTAGGCGAGGTCGAGCGTGTGCGAGATCGGGTGCACGACGCCGTGCTCGTAGAAGTCCTCGCCGTACATCCGGCGCAGGTCGTCGTACATGTGCACCAGCGCCCAGGTCCAGTCCAGGTCGCCGAGGCCGAGGGCGTGCACGTCGGCCAGCGCGGTGTGGACCAACGCGCTCGCTTGCCGGAAGAACCTGTCCGCGCCGCGAGCCATCCGATATCCGATGGGGAAGTTGCCTTCCTCCTCGCAGACCCGGATCAGCGACTCCAGGAGATCGACCGCCCGGTCCGGGCAGATGGCGATGAGCAACGGCAGCTGGGTCTTGTAGATGTCCCACATCGTGCAGATGTCGAACACGAAGGGGCCGGAGGACGGCCAGAACGGGCTCTCGTCGTCGGCGAAGCACGGCTTGACCAGAGAGTGGTACAGGGCCGTCGCGAACACCTGTCGCCGGGCGGGCGAGCCGCCTTCGACCTCCACCCGCCCCACGTGGTCGCGCCACCGAGCCTTGGTCTGCGCCCGGACGGCGTCGAACGCCCGCGCCCCGTCACCGCATTCGCGATACAGGTTTTCCCTGGCCTGTTCACAGCCGCGCAACGAGAATCCGATCTGGATCTCGACGCTCTGCCCGGCGGAGGTGGGGCCCATGTAGAGCATCCCGAACGGGCGCAACGTGGTCTGCCTGATGCGGTCGAAGTCGAGCCGCGTGCCACCCTCGATCAGCCGGCGGTCGTGCCAGAGCATCTGCCGCCAGCCCGGACCGTCGACCTTGATGTACACCGACAGCGGCACACCCTCGACGACCACCGTTCCCTGGGCGCGGCCGTTGCCGAGGCTCTCCACGTGCGCCCGCAGCGGCACCGTGCGACCGAGGTCGATGGCCAGCCCACCGCAGGACAGGTCGACGACGACCCGTGCGCTGCGATGCTCGGGGAAGACGTAGCGGTGGACGGCGACCTTGGCGCCGACGGTGACCTCACACCGAATACCGGTGTCGAGGGTGGCCGCGTAGTACCCGGCTTCAGCGGTCTCGTCGTGCAGCGGCCAGGCCTGGCCGAGGACGTCCAGCGGCTGCACCATCGGGGTCACCCGCACGTAGTTGTAGTACTTGCGTATCGCACCGGTACCGGACTGCTGGAAGTGGGTGAAACCCGAGGCGTGCAGCCGATCGAACAGCTCTTCCGGCTGCCCCTCGGTGTTCTTCATGTAGAGGCCGTACCCGGTCGGATAGGCACCGGAGTAGGCGCAGGCAGACACCATGCCCAGCGGCGACGTCGCGCCGGGATGGGTGTTGCCGACCTGCGCTTTCGGCCACCACCAGGTGGCCGCCAGTCCCTGCGCCGCAGGCAGTGAGGTGGCAGCCGTTCCGATGAAAGGATCAATCTCGTCGAGGATGACCAGACACTAGGTCAGCGGGGGTGTCACATTGGTTTCAGCGACGTGAAATCGTTGATCGACCAGGCCACGCACGAGACGTCTGAATGTCCTGAAACGTGCTCGTCGACATCCGGCCGTAGAACGCAAAGCGCAAGCCCGGCTGGCACCGGCCAGCGAGGATTCTCCGGTGCGCGTCGCGGCAGCGAAGGTCATCAAGCACCGGTGCCACTCGCACGCCGGCGGTTCGGTCTCGCACCCGCTCACCTCAAGCCGTTCAACGGCAGTGCGCGAGGGCACTGAAGCGAACGGATCCGCCGCCCCAGCGCGACGCCCCACCGGCCGGAAGCCCTTCCACACTCCCGCACCTCGCGGCGCGCCTCGTGGCGGTTCATACTGGATGCTTCCGGGCTGGCTCATCGAGGCTGGTGGATCACATGCGGATTCCGGGACGTCGCCCTCGGCGAGGCGAGGCCGTGGCAGCTGCGAAGGATCCCGCCGCCGCGCGTCTGGTCGCACTGCGCTCGCTGCTGGAGGTAGCCACCCATGCGGTCGCACTCCAACCCGCCGCCGAGCAGATCATCGACGCCTGCGCACAACCCGGCAACGTTCCGGCACAGGTGGCCCGACAGGGCGGCCGGATCGCGTCCAACTACTGCCGGCTGCACGGGTGGGCTCTGGACCTCATCGGCGACGCCGACCGCGCGTCACTGGAGTTCCGGGTGACTCAGCTACTGCACTACCACGCCCAGATGATCGACACGTGCCTCAAGCTCGCCTTCCCGAAGTTCCGAAGCCCCAGGCTCGAACAGCGGCGGCTGGCGTTGCGCGGACTCGGCGAGCCGGCACGCACCCTGCGCGACGCACGGACAGCGCTCGCCCTGTGGATCTCCGACCTCGAACAGACCGACAGCGTCGAGCCACCATCCTGAACCTGTGACGCTCGATTGTGATCATCAGCACGGTGTCTGGGTGGCCAGACGTGACAACCCGGTCTCGCCTCGTCCGCGTTTCCTCCCCTGTAGGCCACGGCGGTCCGCCGTGGCCGTTCGTTGCATGGGGGTTTCTTTGAACAGACACAAGCGTCGAATCCTGACCCGCGTGATCGCCGTCGGTTCCCTGGCGGCGACGGTGCTCACTGCCGGGCAGTCGGCTGTGGCGAGCACCGACGTGACCGGTGACCGGCCGGCCACCGCCACGGCGGTCGAGGTGTTCACCGCGGCGCCCGCGATACCGGACCAACTCGCCGACGACGTGGCGCAGGCCCTGGAGGCGGCGGAGGCGCGTGCCGAGGCGGACCCGGCGGACCTCGCGCCTCCTTACGTCGACCGGACCACCGGCCGGATCGTCGCGGGCGTGCGCACCGGCGCCGACTCGACGAAGACCGCCTACGCGGCAGGCAGCATCGGCGTCGATCCGTCCACTGCGGACAACGGGAACGACGACGCGAACCAGGACGGCCTCGAGACCGGCAAGACCGAGGAACCGGCGTCCGAGACCGCGGCCGCTGAGCCGGAGGCCGCGCAGGCTGTCGTGATCCCGAAGATCTTCTACCCGAGCACGCCGAACGCCAAGTACAGCCTGGCCGAGCTCGACGCCGTGAAGGACGCGGTGCTGGAGTCCGACGTGCCCGGTGTGCAGAACCTGTACGCCGCGTCCGTGGAGGCCGAGCGCAACCGCGTGGTGGTGCGTGCCTCGGCGCTCACCGAGGAGACCCGCACGGCGCTGGCGAGCAAGTACGGCGCCGACAAGGTCGCGGTGCACCTCGCTCCGAACACCTTCGCGCAGAAGCAGGTCAGCCGGGACGACGACGCCAACCCGTTCTTCGGCGGTTCCACCACCAACACCAACGCAGGCACCTGCACGGTCGGGTTCTCCTGGACGCACGAGGGCGAGAGCTACTTCCTCACCGCCGGGCACTGCACGAGTGCCAACAGCGACGTGCGGATGCCGCGCTACGGCACGCAGAAGGTCGGCAAGGTCGTCAAGGACAACTGGAACAACACCACCGGCTCGACCAAGATGAGCGGTGTGTCGTACTACAGCGGTGACCTCGCGCTGGTGAAGATGAACGGCAGCTGGAAGACCGCGGGCAAGATGTACGTCGGCGGGCCGAACTCGAGCTCCTACCGGAAGGTCAAGGGAGTCGCCAGCAGGGCGCCGAAGAAGGGCGACAAGTACTGCACGGGCGGCACCACCAAGGGCGAGCTGTGCGGCTGGAAGGTCTGGGACGCCAAGACCAACATCCGGTACCTCGACGGCGAGATGGCGCGCAACGTGACCCTGGGCAAGAAGGGCGGCACCTGCACCGCGCGTGGCGACTCCGGCGGCCCGACCTACACGGTCAGCGGCGGGAAGATCGTCGCGAAGGGCATCCTCAGCGCTGGCGGCAACTTCAACGACGGTGACTGCATGGACGTGTTCACCGACATCCGGTTGGCCGAGAAGGCGATGCCGGGCATCGTGAAGAAGGGCTGACGAGTCGTGTTCTCAGGTGGCCGGGCGCACTGCGTGCCCGGCCACCCGCCGGCAACCAGGCGTGCGGGCTGCGGCATTCCAGATGTTCTTGATCGTCGCCCTACCGGGAAGCGAACGTCCGCCGCAGGGTCAGAACATCGTGTTGTCGTTGGCGGACGTTGCAGGCACGTCCTGCACCACGTCCCAGTGCTCGACGATCTTGCCGTCCGGGCGCACGCGGAAGATGTCCACAACGGACTGTCCGCGATCCTCGGGGCTGGTCCGGTAGTGGGCGTGGATCGCGACGAGATCCCCTTCAGCGATGACGCGCTTGCGGTCCGCGGTCAGCTGCGGGAACTGCTGGAAGAACGCGGTGAACGTCTCCCGGAGACCGGCCGTGCCGCTGGGAATGGCGGGGTTGTGCTGGTGGTACTCGGGCGCCAGGCGCTTGACCGCGTCGACGTCCTTGTCGACGAGGAGCTGGTCGAAGTAGGCGGTGGCGGCCGACCTGGTGCGCTGCGTCAGCCAGCGCGGGCCGGGCTGGTTCGTCCGCGGTGAGCTGACCGTGGAGAACATGTCGTTGCCGCTGACGGACGTGGCCGGCACGTCCTGAACGGTGTCCCAGTGCTCGGCGATCATGTGGTTGCGGTCGAAGCGGAAGATGTCCACCACGGCCGAGCCGCGCGTGCCGGGCGTGAGAACCACGTTGGAGTGCACCAGAACCAGGTCGCCGTCGGCGATCATCCGCTTGATGTCGTACTTGAGGTGGGGGAACTGCGCCGTCAACGGGCCGGCGAGGGCCTTGAGCGCCTCCGTGCCGTTGGGTGCCAACGGGTTGTGCTGGATGTAGTCGGGACGGATGTAGCGGTCCACGACCGCGGTGTCGCCGTCCTCGAAGAGGCGCTTGAGCACCTGCACGGTGATGGCCTTGTGCTTGTCGAGCGCGCTCGGTTGCCAGGAGTGTGCCGGACTCGACGCGACGGCCGCTGGTGCGAATCCGGTCATGGCGCCGAGGGTCACGGCCAGCACGGTGGCGGCCACTTTCCTGGGCAGGGCGGTGGTGGGGCGCATCGGTCTCCTCTGGTGCTCTGTACGTGCCGACAGCATACGTCAAACTTGTCAGCCGCTGACAAATGAGACGGTAGGCGTCAACTTTGGCGGAAGCTACAGTGGTCGCGTGAGTGCGAAGCAGCAGGGCCTGCGGGAGAGGACCCGGCAGGCGGTGCGCGCCCAGTTGATGGACGTCGCGTGGGACCTGTTCGTCCGGCAGGGGTACGACACCACGACGGTGGACGAGATCGCCGCCGCGGTCGGGATGTCACAGCGCAGCTTCTTCCGCTACTTCGCGTCCAAAGAGGACGTCGTCCTGGTGAAGTTCGAGAAGGTCGGCGCGCTCCTGGCGGACGAGCTCGCCGGTCGGCCCGCAGAGGAGGACGCCTGGACGGCGCTGCGCCGCTCGTTCGACGTGATCGTGAACGCCACCGAACACGATCCTCGCTACGGTCTCGCGCTGCTGCGGATCACCGACCAGTCACCGGCGCTGCGAGCCGGACGCGTGGAGCAGCAGAAGCAGTGGCAGGACCTGCTGAGCCCGCTCGTCGCCCAACGCCTGGCCCTGCCCGCCGCGGATCACGACCCGCGCGCGACCGCACTCACCGCCGCCGCGCTCGCGTGCTTCAGCGTCGCCAACGGCGTCTGGCTGCAGAGCGACGGAACAGAATCCCTGCGCCGGCTCGTGGACGACGCGATGCACGCGGTGAGGCCCGGCTCGTTCTGACCACGGACCAGATCCGCACACCACGCCTCGTCTGCTGGCGGCGAGATCAACCACCGGGTCGAGGAGCCACCAGCTGACGGCTCTGCTCGAGCAGGCGCCGGTAGAGGAGCACATGGCTGGCCGCTGCCTTCTCCCAGCTGTAGCCCGCGGCGAGGGCCTGTCCTGCCGCCTGGAAGGAGCCGGGTTCGGCGAGTGCGGCGCGCAGCTGGGCGGCGAACCCGGCGGGGTCCGCGGCGAACCGGGCGGCCGTGCCGAAGACCTCGCGCAGCACGGGCAGGTCCCGGGTGACCACGGGCACCCCGGCGGCGAGGGCTTCCATCGCGGCCAGGCCGAAGCCCTCCTTGGTGGACGGGAAGGCGAACGCGCTCGCGGCGGCGACGAGTGACGGCAGTTCGTCGTGCTGGATCGGGCCGAGCACCACGGGTTCGACCCCGAGTTCGGCGGCGCGTGCGTCGAAGCGGGCCCGGTAGTCGCGGTAGTCGAACAGGGTCTCGCCGCCTGCCAGCACGAGCTCGAGGTCCGGGTCGGACTCCCGCAGGAGCGCGTACGCCTCCAGGAGGTCCAGCGTGCCCTTGCGCGGCTCGATGCCGCCGACGGCCAGCACGTAGCGGCCCAGCCGCGAGCGCCATCGGCGCAGCCCGAGGACGTCTTCGGCCGCGAGCTCGAACCGTCGCGAGTCCACACCGTTCGGGATGACGTCGGCCTGGATTCCCCAGCCCTGTCTGAGTTCCTCCGCCACCGCCGCGGAGACGCAGAGGTGGGCGAACGGCTCCCTGATCGCGCGTTCGTGGCAGGCGATGAGCTCGGGAGTGGTGAAGTGGTCGATGTGGTGGACCGTGCGGACGCACCGCGACACGGCGTTGGCGCTGATGCAGTCCTGGGCGTGGACGATGTCGTAGCCGACGGGGTCGAAGGCGGCGCGCAGGGTCTCGATGGAACGGAGGATGCGGGCGCCGACGTCTTCTCCGTCGCGGTCCGGGAACGGCACGATCTCCTGCCGGACCGCGGGGTCGACGGGACGGAAGAAACCGCTGTCGCCACCGCGGCCGAGCGTCCACACCGTCACGTCCTCGCCTGCCGCCGCCAGCGCTTCGGCGAGTGCGAGGGTGTGCACGACGCCGCCGCGTGGTTTGGTCGAGTAGCTCAGCAGCGCGATCTTCACGGGGTTCTCCGGTAGGCGGCCGGGTTGAGCTCGCCGAGGTGGTGCAGCACCCGGCGGGCGTTGGCGATCTCCGCGACGACGTCGAGCTCCGCGACGGCGATGCCGGCTTTGCTCCAGGTGCGGGCGAGGATGTCCCCGCCTGGTCCGACGACCTTGGCCTGCCCCAGGAAGCGCATCCCGCCCATGGCACCGGTCTGGTTCGACGAGACGAGCACGACCTGGTTCTCGGCGGCACGTGCCTGGTCGTAGAGATCGAACAGGCGGGACTGGCGGTCCTGGGTCATGCGCGGCGCGCGGTTGGTGATGCTCGTCGGCCACGCGGACAGGCACGCCACGATCTCGGCACCGTCCAGCGCCAGCGACCGCGCCGACTCGGGGAACGTCTTGTCGTAGTCGATCAACATGCCGAGCCGGCCGACTGGCGTGTCGAACGCGGCGAACGTGTCGCCCGGAGAGTAGGCGATGGTCTCCCCCGGCGGCTGGTGCACCTTGCGGTGGTGCCCGAGCATCCCGTCCCCGGTCACGCACACCGCGGCGTTGTACCTGTCGCCGTCGGCCGCCTCGCAGTAGCCGACGCAGACGACCATCTCGGCGGCCAGCGTCGCGATCTGCTTCACCAGCGGGCTGTCGCGTTCGAGAGCGGGTGGCAGCGCGTGCGGGTCCGGGTGGCGCAGGTCCGCGAGATAGCCGCCGAGCGCCGCGTCCGGCAGCACCAGCAGGGAGACTCCCGAAGCGCGCGCGTGGTCGATGAGTGTGGTGATGCGCTGCAGGGCGAAGTCGAGGTCCCGCCCGAAATGCGCGGCAACGGCACCGATGCGGATCGCTCCCATCGGGTCAGTATCTCGCTGCCACGAGATCCTCGTACGCCTCGGGTCGCCGGTCTCTCAGGTGTCCCATGGACCGCCGGGCAGTGTCCAGGGCCTGCCGCACGTCGAGCTCGGCGACCGCGACGCCCTCGGCCACGCCGGTGTCGGCCACGATCTCGCCACCGGGGTCGACGACCTTGGCGCTGGCCACGAACCGCAGGTCGCCGAACGTGCCGGACTGGTTGGCCGACAGCCACACGATCTGGTTCTCCAGCGCCCGCGCGCGGTCGAACAGGTCGAACCGTCGTTTCCACCGGTCCTGCGCGAGATCCGCGGCGGGGCTCGTCCGGCTGCCGGGCCAGGCCGACATGCACACCACGATCTCGGCGCCGTCCAGCGCGAGCGACCGCGCCGACTCGGGGAAGGCCTTGTCGTAGCAGATCAGCATGCCCAGCCGGCCGGCCGGCGTGTCGAACGCGGCGAAGGCGTCGCCCGCCCGGTAGGTGGCGTCCTCGGACAACGGCTGGTGCACCTTGCGGTGGTTGCCGAGCACGCCGTCACCGTGGACGCACACCGCACTGTTGTAACGGAACCCGTCCGCTTCCTCGCAGTACCCGGCGGTGACCACCATGTCGCCGGCGAGCGCGGCGAGCCTGCGGATCTCGGGCCCGTCGAGCGCGAGCGCCGGTGGCCCGTCCGCGTCTCCGTCGAGGTTGGCCAGGTAGCCGCCGAGACACGCCTCGGGCAGCGCGAGCAGCCCGACCCCGTCGGCACGTGCCCGGTCGATCAGCCGCGAGATCCGCGCGAAGGCGGCCTCCAGGTCGCGGTCGAACGGCGCGGCCACCGCGGCCATGCGCAGCTTGCTCATGAAGTCCCCAATCCCGTGACCCCAGCCTCGATGGCCGCGGTCTCCTCGCCGTCCGGCCAGCGCAGCGTCACGCCGCTGCCCGCCACCAGCTCCCCGCATTCGGCACTCACCGCGGGGCTCACGAGCGGGGCGGCACCGGGTTCGTCCGCCGTGAGCATCGCGAAGCCCGGGAAGCAGGTGAGCCAGTCCCCCACCGTCGCAGCGGACGGCCGGGGTACGTCGGCGACGGTGAGCACCGCCCCGCACCCGCTGGACTCGGCGAGCATGCCGAGCGTCCCCACTACTCCCGCCATGGACACGTCCTTGGCGGCCGCGGGGCGGGCCGTCGCGACCGCTCCCAGCATCGCCCGCAGCTCCGGCGTGCGCCGCGAGGTCGTGGAATCCCATTGCCTGCCCGCATATCCCGGCCGCCAGCTCCCGGCGAGGTCCGCCGTGAGCCGCACCCGGTGCCCCGGCCGCCCGCCACCACCGGGCACCGGCCGCGCCGTGCGGCCCAGCGCCGTCACCGACAGCGCGGCGGGCACGCCGAGCTGGGTGTGCCCGCCGAGCACCGGCACGTCGTAGGCCTGGCTCGCCCGCCGCAACCCGGCCAGCACACGTGCCGCGAAGGAGCGGTCGCGCGCGCCGAGCGCGTCCAGCAAGCCGACCGGTTCGGCGCCCATTGCTGCGAGGTCGTTGACGTTGACCAGCACCGAGCACCAGCCCGCCCAGTCCGGGTCGCGTTCGACCATCGACGGCAGGATCGCGTCGCACGCCGCGACCAGGTCGCTGCCCGGTACCGGCACGCCGTCGTCGCCGACGAAGCCGGGCACGCCGGTGAGTCCGGCGAGCAGCGGCCCGAGATCGCTCTTGGTGGCCTGGGCCAGTGCGGCGATCCGGCCGATCGGCCACCGCATCAGCACGTGCGGGGTGTCGGCCACGGACACGGGCCGCACCGTCGTCCAGCCCAGGCGGGTGAACAGGGGCTCGTTGCGGGTCTGGACGGTGGCCTCGAAGCGGAGCACCCCGGCGTTCTCGGCGTACGCGCACGCCGCCCTGATCAGCGCCGCTCCGATCATCCCGCGGCTCGCCGGAGCGACCACGAGTCTTCCGCCGAGCCACCAGCCGAGGTCGGGTCCCTCGGTCGCCGGGCCGAGCCGCACCCCGCCCAGGACCTCTCCCGCACCGTCACGGGCGACCAGCACGACGGTCCGCGGGTCGTCGTCACGATCGTCGCGGTCGTGTCCGGTGAACAGGCCTTGCTCTCGCACGAACACCTCGGTCCGCAACGCGTGGTAGGCCGCTGTGGTCACCGCGTCGTCGGTCTGCTCGATGCGGAACGCGGGTTGACGCGCGATGGTGGCACGGTCTCCCAGGACCGCGAGGACGTCGATCACCGTCAGCCTCCCGCCGCGCTCAGTGCACCGCACGCCCCGCAGGCCGCGCATCCGGCGCCCTGGTCGGCGCCCTTCATCCCCGCGGCGCGCAGCAACGCGGCCACCCGCTCGGTGACGTCGCGGACCACGGCGGGCGCGGGTGGCTCGGCGCCGTCACGGCGGGCGAGCGTGCCCAGCATCGGCCGCATCGGCACCACGAACGGGTACACACCGCGCTCGATCAGCCGCGCCGCGCCCGCCACCAGGTCGTCCGGATCCTCACCGAGACCGATGAGCAGATAGGTCGAGACGCGGTTGCGGCCGAACACCCGGACCGCCTCGTCCCACGCGGCTTCGTACTCGGCGAGCGGCACGGTCGCCTTGCCCGGCATCCACCGCCGCCGCACGTCGTCGTCGAGCGACTCGACGTGGATGCCGATCGAGGTCGCACCCGCCTCGCGCAGCTCGGTCAGCACGGCGAGGTCGGCGGGCGGCTCGATCTGCACCTGGATCGGCAGGCCGGGCACCGCCTCGAGCACCTCGCGCACGCATCGTGCGAGGTGCCGGGCGCCGCGGTCGGGCCCGGCCGTGGTGCCGGTGGTCATCACCATCTGCCGCACGCCGTCCAGCCGGACCGCGGCCTCGGCCACCTCGGCCAGCTGCGCCGGTGTCTTCGCCGCGACCGTCGCGCCGGAACGCAGTGACTCCTCGATGGCGCAGAACCGGCAGCGTTGTTCCTCGGCGTAACGGATGCAGGTCTGCACCACGGTCGTGGCGAGCACGTCGCGTCCGTGCAACAGCGCGATCTTGCGGTACGGCACACCGTCCGCCGTGGTGAGGTCGTAGAACTCGGGCCGTGCCACCGGTTCCACGGACAGGCCGAGGTCGATCGTCCCCTCGAACACCCGCCCGTCCCGGACGGTGTAAGGACTTTCGGGGTTCAGCGGCAGTGCCGCGTTGGCGCCGTCGACGACCAGGTGGCCGTCGTCGCTCGGGCCCGCACCCTTGCTGCGCCGCACCGGCGCGTCCACCCGCACGCCCCGCACGGCCAGGTCGATCCTCGTGGCGAGCTTCTGCGCCGCCTGCTCATCTGTGTCAACGCGCACGGTCACCAGGGCCTCCGGTGGAAGCCCTGGCCTTCAGGCCGGAGAGGAATCCGGACTCTGCCAGGAGCGTCTCGGCGGAGCCGGGGTGGTCCGAGCACATGGTGCGCGGGTCGGCGGGTCGGCGTCGTGGTCGTCATGGTGCTCCCGGTAGGTTGTGTGTCGTGCGGACGGCGTACAGGTGCCGGGCTTACCCGACCTCCGAGCAGGCTGCGGTACTGAACCGCACGTTCGGGTGTGTGCGTCTGGTGTGGAACAAGACCCTCGCCGAGCGGAACCGCCGCTACCGCGCCGAGGGTGCGCGTACCTCGTACCGCGAGACCGATGCCGCGCTGACCGAGTGGAAACGCACCACGGAGCTCGCGTTTCTGTCGGAGGTGTCGTCGGTGCCGTTGCAGCAGACGCTGCGCCACCAGCACACCGCGTTCGGCAACTTCTTCGCCGGGCGTGCCCGCGCGCCGAGGTTCAGGTCCCGTACCGGGCGGCAGAGCGCGCACTACACCCGCTCGGCGTTCCGGATGCGCGAGGGTGTGCTGACGCTGGCCAAGACCAGCACACCGCTGCGATTCGTCTGGTCCTTCGACGACGTGGACCCGGCCGCACTGGACCCGACGATGGTGGTGGTGTCCCGTCAGCCGGACAACCGCTGGTACGTCACGTTCGCCGTGGACATCACCGAGCCCGCCCCGACCGAGCCCGCCGGGCACGCTGTCGGAGTCGACCTCGGCTTGACCGACTTGCTGGTGACCAGTGACGGTGAGCGGATCGCCAACCCGCGGCACCTGGCCGGCAAGTCCCGGAACCTGGCCCGCTACCAGCGCCGGATGGCCCGCTGCCGGCGCGGCAGCGGCAACCGCCGCAAAGCCAAGGCCAAGGTCGCCCGCGCGCATCGCAAGGTCCGCAACGCCCGGCAGGACTTCCTGCACCGCACAACGACTGCTCTGGTGCGCTCGGCCGACGTGATCGTGATCGAGGACCTGTCGGTCACGAACATGGTGCGCAACCGGCACCTCGCCCGCGCCATCTCCGACGCGGGCTGGGGAGAGTTCCGGCGGCAGCTGGAGTACAAGTGCGACCGGGCCGGTCGCACACTGGTCGTGATCGACCGCTGGTTCCCGTCCAGCAAGACGTGTTCGGCCTGCGGGCACGTGCTCGCCGAGCTTGCTTTGTCCGCCCGGCACTGGACGTGTCCGGGCTGCCGCACCCGGCACGACCGGGATCTCAACGCGGCGAAGAACATCCTTGCGGCTGGTCGAGCCGTAGCCCGAAGCACAGTCTCGGGTGATGCCTGCGGAGCTGATGTCAGACGGCAAGGGCCCTCTCTTCCGCGATCGGCGATGAAACAGGAAACCCGCGCCGCGAGGCACAGCGCGTAAGCGCTACCCGCCACACGGCGGGTGGGAATCCCTGTCCTGCAGGGCAAGGAGAAGTCAAACCCCTGACTCTGCAAGGACATCGGACGTCGGGCTGCCGGCCGGACCTCCCGGCCGGCAGCCACCGTTCGGGAGGAACGCGAATCGGCCGGCGCAGCTACCACATGTACGTGGAGTTGATGATCGCGCCCTTGCGGGCGTAGTGGATCAGCGCGTCCTGCACGTCGAGCGGGTGCGTCGGGATGACGCCCTCGATCAGGTCCTCCTCGCGCAGGCCGTGCAGCGACAGGCCGAAGCGGCAGCAGTAGACCTTGCCGCCCTCCTTGATGAAGGTCTTCAGCTGGTCGTTGATGTTGTGCTCACCGGGGAACGCGGAGTTGCCGGTGGTCGGGAACCCGCGGGTGGCCATGCAGTTCATCGAGCCCGGTCCGTAGAAGTAGATCGCGGACTCGAAGCCCTTCCGCAGGGCGCGGGTCGCCTGCAGGATCGCCACGAAGCTCACCGACGACTCGTGCGCGATGCCGTGGATCAGGGTGAAGTAGGACTGACCGGGCTCGGCCTGGTAGTCGGGGAAGACCTTCGTGCCGCCGTAGAGGCTGGAGCCCTCCGGCAGCGACGGGTGCGGGATCTCCTCGAGGCTCTGCTTCTCGGTCTCGGTCAGCTCGGACACGCGTTCTCCTCGGTTGTTCTCTGGGGTTGTTCGGTGGGACGTTCACCACGGGAGCTACCCGTAGAGCTTTTCGAAGGTGCCGCGGAAGACCAGGCCGGCGAGCTCGCCGTCGCCCGTGGCGGCGCGCAGGCGGGCGTACTCGCCCTCGTGGTCTCCCCAGGGCTGGTCGCTGGCGAAGAGGATCCGGTCGTGCCCGATCCCGCGCCGGTCGATCTCGTGGGCGAGCCAGCGCGGCGCGAAGCCGATCGCCCACGACAGGTCGGTGTAGACCTGTTTGCCCACCTCGATCCAGTCGAAGAACCGGTGCGAGACCAGCTTGATGTGGCCGCTCATGCCACCGCCGAAGTGCACGAGGTGCACGGCCACGTCGTCGCCGTACCAGTCGACGAGGTTCCCGACCTGGTCGATGTCCGACGCCGCGCCGGGCGAGGTGTGCACGTGGACGACGAGCCCGTGCTCACGGGCGACCGCGAAGATCCGGTCGAGACCGGGGCGGCACGCCGGGTCGTCCGGCCTGCCGCCGAGCAGGAAGCTGAGTTTCAGCGCCCGCACACCGCGTTCTCCTGCCAGCGCCAGCGCGGCCTCGGTCCGCTGTGCGTCGCGTTCCAGCGGGGACACCCACAGACAGGCCCGGATCCGGTCGTCGCGGTTCGCCGCCTCGACGCACAACTCGTTGAAGGAGAAGGCGATGTCCGGGTCGGGCACGCCGTAGTTGGGCAGCACGAGCGCTCGTTCGGTGCCTTCGGCGTCGAGGTCGGAGATCAGCTCGTCGATCGTGGCCCTGGCGGTGACGTCGGGTCGCACCGCCGGGCCGCCGTAGAAGGGAAAGGCGGGCATCACACCGATGTGCCGGTGCGCGTCGTGGACAGTTCGGTCAGGCATGGCACCCACTTCGTCGGTTGCGGGCCTAGGCCACGGTGCGGGTGGCCGTCCAGTACTCGTCGCTGGGGAAGGTGTCCTCGGGTGTCCCCGCGATCCACGGCACCCCGTTCGCGATCCCGCTGCGGCGCTCCGACGCGATGTGGGACACCAGGTGCCGGGCGTCGTCCGCCACGCCGCAGAACCGGCCGGAGCCCCAGGTGTGCTGCCAGGGCAGTCCGATGAAGTAGAGCCCGGGGCAGCTGGTGACACCGCGCTCGTGCGTGGGATACCCGCGCCCGTCGAAGACGGGGACGTCGATCCAGCGGTGGTCGCGGCCGAAACCCGTGCTCCACACCACCGAGGTGATTCCGGACAGGTCCACTTCGGACGGTTCGGTGCCCGGCGTCCACACCGGCACGTACCTGGCCTCGGCGGGCGCGTCGACACCGCGGGCGAGGATGTGAGCGTCGATCGAGTCCTTGATCCCCTCGGACACCGCATCGGCGTGGTCGAGGTTCTTGGTCAGGTCCGGCGCGAACCGCGCCAGACCGTCACGAATGTCGGTGAGCCTGCCGTAGAGCCGCATCCCGTCACGGGCGAACGCCCGCAGATCGATGTCACGGCCACCCTCGCGACCGGTGACGTAGTGGTTCGCCCGCAACCGCACCGCGTCGGCGTCCTCGAACTCGTCGATGCCACGCCGGTAGTACCCCATGTCCTCCAGCCAGGCCACCACGTCGCGCCCCCGGTAGGACCGGGCGACCCGCGGTGCGCTGCCCACCGCCAGATGCACCTGCCGGCCGGCCAGGTGCAGGTCCTCGGCGATCTGGCAGCCGGACTGTCCCGTACCGACGACGAGCACCTCACCCGGCGGCAGCGCGTCGGGGTTGCGGTACTCGGAGGAATGCAGCTGCACCACGTCCGCGGGCACGCGCTCGGCGATCCTCGGCTTGAGCGGCACCTGGTAGGGCCCGGTGGCCAGCACGACGTGATCAGCGGTGAGCTCGCCGTGCGTCGTGGACACCCGGAAACCGCCACCTTCACGGCGCCGCAACCGGACCGCCGTCACGCCTTCGACGAGCGGGCAGTCGAAGGACTTCACGTAGTCCTCGAGGTAGCGCACGATCTCGTCGCGGACCATGAACCCGTCGGGATCGCTTCCCCGGTAGGGAAAACCGGGCAACTGGCACTGCCAGTTCGGGGTCACCAGGCAGAAGGAGTCCCACCGCCGGTTCCGCCACTCGCCACCGGGACGATCGCGCTCCAGCACGACGTGGTCGATGCCCGCGAGGTTGAGGCAGTAGCTGGTGGACAGCCCGGCCTGCCCTCCGCCGACGACGACCACCGTGCGATGAACCCCGTCCAGGTCGGTGCTCATCGCTCGAACCCCTCGACCACGACCTTCGCCTGCTGGTCGGCGAACTCCGCCGCCTTCAGCTCGATGTCGGTGAGCTGCGCCTCCGCCTGAGCACACCCGAACCCGTAGATCTCGCGCACCCGTTCCGATGCCTCCGTCAGCGCCTTCCTGCTCAACGCGACGAATTCCGTCAAAGGATAGGAGCCACCCGCACGGAAGTACTCCTCAACAACGGTCGAAGGCGAATAGCATCTGTTAACCGAGTCGTCCGGCCAGCGCACGCGGAACAAAACTTCAGGCACGGTTGCCTCCCCGCAGTCCGTTGATGACACGGACAAGTTCAACCGTCAACCATTTCCGTTCCGTTTCATCCGGAACACCAGCGGGTTACGCGTCCTGGGCTTTGTTACGGATGTCCCCGTGCGTTGGGCGCGGCTCGATCCGAGGCTCCGCGATTTTGCCTCGACTCAACAAAGATTCCGGTCGTTGACACAACCGATACAGGAACATGACAGCGACGACACAGAAGATGGTTAACCGAAAATCTTTTCCCCGATGGTCAGAGCCTTTCGAAAACGACCTCACGCACGGCCGATCACCCGCCGCACGAACGTGGCATGCGCGACGGCACCGCACCCGCCGAGCTCTCCCGGCTCAACAAGCGGTTCCACTTCGCGATCTACGAGATGTCGTCACCGCTGGTGCTGCAGTACGTCGAGGCGCTGTGGGTGCGCTTCACACCGCCCGCGACGATCTGGCCCACCGAGCATGCGGACGCGTTGCAGCGCGACCACGACGAGATCCTCCAGGCACTGCGGGACGGTGACGCCGAGACCGCGGGCAGGCTCACCGCCGACCACGTCCGGCACGCGGCCTCCATCCGCGAACGGCAGCCACAGGCCAGTGGATCCGGCTCATCCTCGGCGAGGCCCACGGTTCATCACCCGGAGGTGAACGCGCCCGACCAAGTCACCACGCGGTCGAAGTGGCAGTCGAGGTTCTCGTCGCCGTGGTGGACGACGAGCAGGCCGCGACCGCTGGTCCGCCGCATCAGCTCGAGGAGAACGAGTTGCCTCGCGTCTTCGTCGAGGTTCGCGAACGGTTCGTCGACGAGGTACACGTCCGCGTCCTCACCGACGAGCGCGGCGATCCCGACCCGTTGCCGCTGGCCGGACGACAGGTCCGTCGGCAGTTGGTCGGCAAGGCCGTCCAGGTCCAGCGACGCGCGAAGGTCGGCGTCGGGGACCAGTGAGCGGACCGGCAAGGGCGGCAGGTTCACCGGTGCGGTCAGGCTCGCCACCCGCGCGGGCGTGGCCACCAAGCCGGTCTCGGGGGCGAGCGTGCCGGAGATGACGTGCAGCAATGTTGTTTTCCCGCAACCGTTCGGGCCTCGGAGCAGGACGCGCTCACCCGCGCGCAGTTCGAAGTCGTCGAGCCAGACCGTCGAGCCGTCGTCGTAGGTGACTTTGGCACCGTCGACCAGCACCACGGGTCCTTCGTCGTGGTATCGCGCAGGCTGCGAGCCGCGCAGGCCGTCGATGCGTTTGAGCACCGCGGTGTTGCGGCGCGTCTCCGGGATCATGTTGATGAGGTCGAAGATTCCGGTCACGGCTCGCCACAGCGAGTTCACGAACGCGAGGAAGCTGCCGAAGGTCATCCTGCCGACGAACACGAAGTACGCGCCGACGATCATGGAGGCCGTGTCCGACAGGTTCATCACCAGGTCGCTCAGCGTGCTCTGCTTCAGGGCGAGCCGGTAGTTGACGAACGTGATGTCGAGAAAACCGCTCAGTGCCTTGCTGTTCGCCTCACGGGTGCCGGGCAGCAGCAACCGGAGACCACGCAGTGCCCGGAACGCTTCGAGCGTCCTGGCCAGCACGTTGACGTACCTGGCCTCCGCCTCGCGTTCGGGTTCGGTGTTCTCCGCTATCCGCCTGGCCAGGCGGTTGCTGACGAACACCAGCGGCGGCACGATCACCAGCAGGACGAGGCTGGCCTGCCAGGACAGGTACAGCAGCACTCCGACGAACGCCGTGGACGCGACCGTCGTCCTCGCGATGCGGATCCAGACGTCGATGGCCGGCAGGACACCCTCGTGGACGTCGTTGTGGATCCGGCTCACGTAGGAGGCGTTGCCCGCGGCCGACACCGGTCGCAGGTCGAGGGCGAGTGTGCGGTCCAGCAGTTCCATCTCCACCGACAACGTGAACGAGTTCTCGAACCGCTTGCGCCAGCGGAGGATCCAGTAGCTCGCGATGTTGACGGTGAAACCGAGCAGCAGGTAGAAGACACCGAGTGCCAGGAAAGTGCCGTAGTCGCCCGCGATGATCGCCCGGTCGAACAACGCCTGGATCAGCAACGGGTGCACCACGGCCTCGACCCCGCCGATGATCGCGACGCTCGCGGCGATCAGCACGAACGGGGTCCGGTGTCCCCTCAGGGCGTGCCACAGCTCGGTCATCGCGACACCTCGTCGAGCAGGAAGTCGGCCGTACCACCGTGGTTCAGGCGGTGCAGCACCCGCAGCACCCCGGCCGAGCCCGTGAGGTAGTCGCAGGCGCAGCGCAACAGACCTTCACCCGGCAGACCGAGCGGCACCGTCCCGTCCCGACGGGGCACCTCGAACCGCTCGGCGGGCTCGAACAGGAACACGTTCCTGACGAAGTCGAGCTGCCGCAGCGCGGTGCGCCGGTAGGAGGCGTCGCCGGTGAACGCGGCCGCGTCGAGCAGCGCGTCGGCGACCCCGGTGATGCCGAACGCGTATCCCGGCATCACCGAACAACCGATGTCCAGCGCGGGCAGGAGGTTTCGGGCGGATTCCAGGTCGCCGTAGCGCAGCAGCACCTGCACGACACCCGCGTTCCCCACCTCGACATACGGTTCGAAAGTGCCCTGGTGCTTGAACATGACGATGTCGTCGAACGGCTCGACATTCGCCATCTCCCAAGACAACGCACCTCGCCCGAGCCGCAGGTAGTCCTCGTCACCGGTGACCTGGTACATCCGCAACAGGAACATCGCGGCGCCGGCCTGACCGAAACCGAGGCCGGTCAGCGGCCCGTCCTGGGCGAACTCGTTCATCCAGTAGGTGTGGTCACCGTCGTGGTGTGCGTTGGCGCGCAACGCTTCCGCGCACTCCCTGGCCGCGGCCAGGTCGCATTCGGCGCGGTCGCGGAGGTAGAAGTGCAGGTTCGTCATCCCCAGACCGGCGAGGCCGTAGTAGAACGTGTAGTCGCCGGCCTCCGCCGCCCGCTCGTTGGCCTGCCGCAGGAGCCGCCTGGCCGGTGCCACGAGTCCGAGCGAGTCCGCCGCCCACGCGATGCCGGCGAGGCCGTTCATCAGACCGTCCGGGTACTCCCCCACGTCCATGCCGTGCAGCTGCTCGCGCAGCCACGCGATCCACTCCGGCCGGCAGGACACACCGGACGCTCGGAGTGCCCACAGCACGCCACTCGCCCCGAAGCCCAGGCTCAGCGGATTGGTGAGGTGCGCGAACGGATCCGTGGGGAACAGCGTGCTCCGGTCCGGATCGGCGGCTGCCTCGACGAAGGCGGCCACGCCCGCTTCCGCCGACCTGAGCCGTTCCTCGTCGGCAGGTCGCGGTGGTGGCGCCTCGACCTGGCCAACGAGATCCGCCTCGTCTTCCAGCGCTGCCAGGACGTCCGTGAGCGTGATCCGCCCCTGAGCGAGGTCCTTGATCAGGTCGTGGACCCCGGCGGGCCAGCCGAGGGCGTCGACGAAGATCCGGTAGAGGTCGAGCACGTCCTCGCGCAGGTACGACATCGCAGCGATCGGGAAGATGAAGTACGCCATGATGTTCGCCAGGCCGAAGACGTCGTCCGCGGTGCCCTGCGCGACGAACTCGCGCCGTGAGTGGCTGAATCCCGGCGTGAACAGTTCGATCGCGCTCTCCAGGTGCGCCTCGGTGTCGTCGGCCCTGTCCAGCCGGCACGCCTCCAGGTCGACGATGGTGACCTCGAAGGTCTCCGGGTCGATCAGCACGTTCGGCGCGCTCAGATCACCGAGGATCACGCCGCGCTCGTGGACGGCCCGCACGGCGCGCGCCAGCCCGCGGAAGATCGCGAGGAAGAGCCGCAGGAACTCCCGCGACCGCTCGATGTCGAACCCCGGCCGGGCGAGCGGGTTGCGTTCGAGCAGCACCGAACGGATGTCCTGCCGGTCGACGAACTCCTCGGCGATGAAGTGGTGTTCCCAATGGCGGAACTCGGCAACGGGCGCGGGGAACGCGCCGACGTCGGCCAGCCGGTTGAGGAACGTCCACTCGCGAGCGAGGACGTCCACGGCGTCGTAGCCCGCGCGCGGATTGATGTTCGAGTGCGGGCGTGCCTCCTTGATCACCACGGTCCGATCGCCGTCGGCGGTGTCCTCCGCCTTGTACACACCGCCGCTGTTGGAGAACTGGATGGCCTCGGTCACCCGGAAGCGGCCGCCGAGCAGCTCGTCCTCGTCCTCGTCGTCGGGCTTCCAGTCGGTGAACGGCCACGGCAGCCACCACGGCTGGACGAACTCGGGGCGCCGGTCGTCGTCGATCAGCCCGTCCGGCCCGGTGATGTGCTGCACCTGCCTGCCGAGCGCGTCGACGGTGTGGTTGTCGAGGAACTGGCCGTACCGGAAGTAAAGCGACCTGCAGTCCCGATAACGCCGATCGGAGAGCACGTACGCGCCTTCCTCACCGGCCAGGAGCTCGGCGAGATCGGCGAGGCACGACCGGAACTCGTCGTCGTCGCGCGGGTAGATGGTCACCAGTTTCCCGCTGCTGCCGCGGGACATCGTCTTGGTGTTGAGCATCTCGAAGATGTTGCGGTCGAGCGCGATCTTGAAGTCGATCTCGTGGGCGGTCAGGTACCCGATCGCGGTGGCGGCGACGTCGTACACGTTGCGCCCGCTCGCCGACACGTGGATCTTCCAGCCCTGGACGGGCAGGTGCTCGTTGTGCCGGTGCATCCACCAGATGCCGTGGCGGACGAACCGCTCGCGTGCCCGCTCGTCGAGCGAAGCGAGGAAGTGGTCCTCCCTCGGCACGTAGTAGACCTCCAGCGGATCGAAGAACAGCGTGTCCCGCCAGGCGAAGAAGAACCGGTCCACCCATCTCTCGTCACGCATGTCTTTCTTCCTCCTGGCGTTGGAAGCCGTGCGGGGGCGGGCCTCGCCCCCGCACGGGTCGTCCTCAGAACCGAACAGCTCTGGTCAGCTCGTTGCAGCAGTTCATGTGGCTGCTGCCGATGGTGGCGACCGCGGCGCCCGACCTGACCTGAGGCGTCATGCGCTGGAGCTTGAGCACACTCATCCGATCCCCCTCGCTGTCAGAACTGGCGGAACGGTCAGCGGCCGGCGGCGGTGGGCTTGCCGTTGCAGCAGTTGCCACCGCTGCTGGTGCAGCTGGTGGCCACCGGGCCCGACTTCACCTGTGCGGTCATGGTCTGGAGCTTGAGCACGCTCATGCGATTCACCTCCTCGACGACGTCGTGTTCGTGACGTGTTCAAGGATGGCGAGCCGGATTGCAGTGCCGTTGCAGTGCCGTTGCAGCGGGAGCGGTCAACACGCGTTGGTCTGCAACGAGATTCCCAGCGCCTCGGCACGGGCGGCAATCTGACGTCGTGTGCTGACACCGAGTTTGCCGAGGACGGTCGCGACGTGGTTGTCGACGGTGCGCACGGAAAGCACGAGCTGGTCGGCGATCTCGGCGTTGGTGAGGCCGGCGGCGAGCAGGTGCACGATCTCCAGCTGCCGACCGGTCAGTCCCGCCGGGTTGGTCCGGCTGGCGGTGGCAGGACCACGTGGGATGCGCGGCACACCGAGCTCTCGCAGCCGGTGGCGGACCCGCCGAGCCAACGGCCGGGCGTCCAGGTCATCCAAAATGGACAGTGCGGCCAGCAGGTCGTCGGGTTCGGTGCTCTCGGCCAGGGCCGCGGCGTGGTGGTAGGGGCAGCCCGCGCGCTGCCAGGCTGCGGCCGCGTCCCGCCACCGACCGGCGGCCTGCAGCGCGTACGGGTGGTCCGAGTCGTCCGGCGGCACAGGATCCCCGGCTTTCCCGAGCCAGTAGGACAGTTCGGCACGAAACGCCGGGTGTCCCGGCCGACAGGCCTCTGCGTAGGCGGGCGCCAGCCATTCGACCGCCTCGACGACGTCGCCGTGCAACCAGGCCGCTTCGGCTCGGGCGGCGGCGACGGGCACGGTGTGCTGCGGCTCGGCCATCCGCTGCGCCAGTTCCCAGGCCTCCGTCAGCAACGCGTCGCCTCCCGGCCGGCCGCGGCGGATCACGGCCAGGCCGAGCACCGTGAGCGCCGGGCACCTGATCAGCGGCTGGACGTGCGGGTGCACGGTGATGACCAGCTCCGCATCCGCCACTGCCTGGTTCCACGCGCCGGTGGCCAGGGCGACCTCTGCCCGCAACGTGAAGAAGTGGTGCAGGAACGTCAGGTGCTCGGTGCCCTCCGCGAGCTTGATCGCATCGGTGAGCACGGCCCCGGCCCGCGCGAAGCGCAGCTCCTGCATGTCCAGCCAGACGGTGTTGCTGTAGGCACGACAGGCCGCGTCGGCCGACCCTGCCGACAACGCCACCCGCAGGCTGTGCTCCAGCAGCCGCCTGCCGCCCGGCAGTCCCAGCTGACTTTGGGCCGTGCCCACGGTGCTCAACACGTGCGAGAGGGTCACCGGATCTTCGGCGGCGAGCTCGATCGCGGGCATGCCGGTGCGGACGCTGTCGGCGCACCGGCCGGCCAGCAGGTGCTGCCAGCTCCTGTTGCTCAGCGCCTGGGCCAGCAGCTTGTCGTCGCCCGCCTTCTCCAGCACGGTGACCGCCTCGTCCGCGGTGCGTTCCATGAGCTCGTGCTCCCCCGCCATCCAGCAGATCCGGGACAGCCACCGCAACGCGGCACCGAGCTCCCGCGCGTCGCCGAGGGCTCTGCACACCTCCACCACGTCGCGCTGGGCGGTCAGCGCCGCGGAGATCTCACCGATCGTGGTGCACTCGACCGCGTACCGGCCGAGCAGATCGGCCAGCTCGCCGGCTTCGAACCAGTCCCGGTGCTCCAGTACCTGACGCAGGTGGCTCGCGGCCTCGCGGTGGGCGCCGGCCTCGGCCGCGTCACGAGCGGCACGTGGGCCGAACCTCACGATCGCGGCGACCTCGCCCGCCTGCACGGCGTGGTGCATGATCGCCGACGGGTCGGATCCCTCCTGTGCGGCCAGCGCGGCCAGCACCCGGCGGTGCAGCAAGACCCTTCGCGCCACTGGCAACGCGTCGGCGATCGCGCGGCGGATCAGCTCGTGCCGGAACACGACCCGGTCCGGCGACACGTCGAGCAGCCGATGCCGCTCCGCGATCGCGACCGCGGCGATTCCCTGCGGCAACAACCTGTCCAGCAGGTGTGAGTGCACAGCAGACGGCACGACCGCGAGCTGGGCCAGCACCTCCTGGGTCTGCGGGTCCAGCCGGCTGACCGTGGCCAGCACGGCGTCGACGACCGTCGGCGGGACCGCATCGACGTCCGCTGCCGCGAGGACCTCCGTGACGAAGAACGGGTTTCCGCGGGTCACCGCGTACACCTCGTCCGGGTCGAGGTGGCTGGGCGTTGCCAGTCGCCGCACCGCCGTCTCGGACAGCGGCGCCAGCTCGAGCCGCCGCAGCCGAGGTGCCCTGGCCGCCTGACCGAGCAACCGCTCGAGCGGATGACCAGCGGTCGACTCGCCGTCGCGGTAGGTCAGCAGCAACACGGCCGGCAGCTCCGCCACCCGCCGCACGAGGTAGGACAGCACGTCCACAGTCGCGTCGTCGGCCCAGTGCAGATCCTCGACGGCGAGCACCGTAGGCCGCCGCGGCCGGGTCAGCTCCCTGCGCAGCGCGTCGAGCAGCTCGTCCCGGTCACCGCCGTCACGCAGGACGCCGGCCAGTTCGGGGCCGACATCGTCCGCCAGGTCCCGGAACGGGCCGAGTGTCCGCGCCGTGGCCAGGTCGTCGCAGTAGCCGACGAGCAGCCGGCCACGTGGCGGGAGCACGCCGCGCACGGCCGCTACCAGCCTGGACTTGCCGATGCCCGCCTCTCCGGACAGCAGCACCACCGATCCGGAGCCGCCGGCGGCCGCGGTGGCGGCGGAGGCCAGCTCGGCGATCTCGTGCTCTCGCTCCAGCATCACAACCAAAGGTGGGCGTCGACGGGCGCCCAGATATCGGCTAACCGGCGGCTCTTGCGGTGTCACGCAATATCGCGAGGTACAGCTGCTGGGTCGCCGGTGCCGGATCGACCCCGAGCTCGGCGGCGAGGATGCCGCGCAGCCGGTCCGCGGCGAGCAGCGCGCGCACCGGCTCGCCCGCAGCGCGGTAGGAACGCATCAACAGCCGACAAGCCGCCTCGTCGAACGAATCGGCTGCCACCGCCTCCTCGGCCGCGTGCACCGCCGCACGGACGTCCCCGGTCCCCAGGGCGGCGTCGACGCTCACCTGCCGCACCCGGCGCAGCAGCCGTGCGTGCCAGGCGCGAGCCGGTTCCAGCCAGCCTGCCTCCGGCTCCCCGGCGAGCACGGCACCGGCGTCCAGCAGCGTCATCGCTCGGCGAGCCGCCGCCAGCGCGGTCGCCGGCCGCTCTTGGCTGTGGTGCGACTCCGCCTCGCCCACCAGGTCCGCGGCCGTGGTGAGGTCGACGCGCACCGCTTCCGCCAACCGGTAGCCACCACCGCGGCCACCGGTGATCGTGCGCGGTCCGAGCACGGAACGCAGCCTGCTCACCAGCGTGGCCACGTTGGCACCGGAGTCGCGCGGTGCCCGGCCACCCCACACTTCGAACGCGATGCGATCAACCGGCAAGTACCCCTTGTGCACCGCGAGCATCGCCAGCACGAGGCGCGCCTTCCTGCTCCCCACGGCGGCGTTCTTGAGCACCCGGTCCGCCTGATGCACCTCCAGTTCGCCCAACACGAACACGGTCAGCCCACCTGACAGCGCGCCGTCATCCACCTGACTTTCCTCCCCCGTTGCCCCTGCTCCAGAAGGTGTATCCGTTGACGGCGCCGCGATGCGGGCAGCCGCGTACCCAAATCGGCGCCTCGGTTACCCAGGTTGCGGCGGCCCGTTCCCCCAGGGCTCGTCAACGGTGGCGGCACCGCCTGATCCCGTGCTGAAAGCGCGCTGGAACGGGACCTGCCGACCACCAGCCGATTTGTCCGTGACAGCAGGGACTTCCGGTCAGAAGCCACTCATGAGCACCACCCACCCGCACCACGACGTATCCAGGACCGGCACTTTCGCTCATCTCTACTGCCGGACGAGGGCTTCGGCTTGGCGGTGGTCTTGTTCGAATCTCGTGGGACAACAGGCGGACTCATGCAGGTGCGGCTTCTCGGCTCGGTCGACGTGGTTGTCGGCGGCGCGGTCCGGTCGCTTTCGGGTCTGCGGCGCAAGAGCGTGCTGGCGGTGCTCGGGTTGGCGGCCGGCGAGATCGTGAGCGTCGGCCACCTCATCGACGTCGTCTGGGGCGACCAGGCTCCGGCGACGGCTGCCAACACGCTGCAGAGCCATGTTTCCCACGTGCGACGGGTGTTGGGCAGCAGGCGTGCGATCGTGGCGCGGTCACCGGGGTACGTGCTCGACCTCGGTGCGGAGAGCACGGATCTGCAGGTCGCACAACGCCTCATCCGCCAGAGCAAGCAGGCCGGCGACCCGTCGCAGAGCATCGCGTTCCTGCGGGAGGCGCTCGGCCTCTGGCGGGGACAGCCGCTGATGGACGTCGCTGAGCTCGAATGGCTGCGCGGCCAGGCCGAGCGCCTGGCCGCTCTACGACTGGAGACCGTTCAAACGCTCGTCGAGGCCAGACTGGCCATCGGCGAGCACCAGGAGCTCGTGCCCGAGTTGGAGGAGTTGACCCGGCAACACCCGTTCCACGAACGCTTCCACGAACAGCTCATGCTCGCGTTGTACCGATCCGGTCGGCAGACCGACGCTCTCGGCACCTACCAGCGTCTGCGACGGGTGCTCCACGACGACCTCGGCATCGATCCTGGCCCGCACCTGCGCGATCTCGAGGGGGCCATCCTGCGGCACGACCCCGAGCTGCACCGGCCGCGGGTGGCGGCGAGGTCCTACGAGGCGCCGGGACCTGCGCTGTTCCCGGCGCCGGTGGACGGGTTCGTCGGACGGTCCGCGCAGCTCGAGCAGATGGACTCGTTCCTCGCCGCGACACAGGACGGCGGAGGGTCGACGCTGCTCATCGCCGCGATCGGCGGCGTCGGCGGCATCGGCAAGACCGCGCTGGCGTTGCACTGGGGTCACCGCGTCCGGGCACGGTTCCCGGACGGCCAGCTGTACGTGAACCTTCGCGGCTACGCGACCAGCCCGCCGATGCAGCCCGCGCACGCGCTCGGGCAGCTGCTGCGCGGCCTCGGCGTGCCACCTGAACGCATCCCGGTCGACGTGGACGAGGCCGCCGGGACGTACCGGAGTCTGCTGGCCGACCGGCAGGTGCTGATCCTGCTGGACGACGCCTGCAGTCCGGAGCAGGTGCGCCCCCTCCTGCCGGGCGGTCCGCGGTGTCTGGTGGTGGTCACCAGCCGGGTCCGTCTCGGCGGTCTGCTCGTGAGCGACGGTGCCCGCCTGGTGACGCTCGACATCCTCGCGGCGGACGAGGCGGAGGCCCTGCTGACCGGAATGCTCGGCCAGCGGCGGGTTGACGCCGAACGGCAGGCGACGGCCGAGTTGGCCGAGGTGTGCGGCTACCTGCCGCTCGCGCTGCGCATCGCCGCTGCGAATCTGGTCATGCGGCCGCACAACAGCATCGCGCGGTACGTCGCCGACCTGCGCGGCGGCAACCGGCTGGACTCGTTGCAGGTCGACGGCGACGAACAGTCGGCGGTCCGAACGGCGTTCGACCTGTCCTACGCGGCGCTGAAGCCGGACGAACGCCGCATGTTCCGAATGCTGGGGCTGGTGCCTGGCACCGACATCGACCTGTCGGCCACGGCAGCCCTCACCGACTCCGAGCCGGCACACGCCCGACGGATGCTCGGACGGATCGTCGACGCCCACCTCGTCGCCGAGACGACCACCGGCCGTTTCACGTTGCACGACCTCCTGCGGCTGTACGCGCGCACGCTCGCCGACGCCGAGGACGGCCAAGGTCAGATCACGTCCGCCGTGGACCGGCTGTGCGCGTTCTACGTGACCGCGACGGACGCCGCGGCGAAGCTGCTCTACCCCGAGACGACGCGGTGGACAACGGCGTTCTCGCCACCGAGAGGCCCAGTCGACGTGCCGTTCACCGACCCGGCGTCGGCCTCCGACTGGCTGGACCGTGAACGCGCCAACCTGCTCGCACTGGTGCACGAGGCGGCAGGACGCGGTCCGCACTGGGCTGCGTGCCAGCTGGCGGACGCCTTGCGGGGTTACTTCTACCTGCGCCGCCACATCGGCGACTGGTTGGCCGTTGCCACGGACGCGCTACGGGCCGCGGACGATGAACCGGGCCCGCAAGCAGCCGCGCACCTCAGCCTGGGCACTGCCCACAACGCCCGAAACGACGGCGAAGCCGCCATCACCCACTTCACAGCGGCGTTGCGCCTTGCCGAGCGGGCCGGATGGCATGAAGGACAGGCCGCAGCGCTCAACAACCTCGGCACCGTGCACTCGCAGGCCGGTCGGCACCGCCACGCCGCCGAGCGTTACGTCCGCGCGGCCGCTTCCCATGAACGGGCCGGTTGCCTGGCCGGACAGGCGGTCAGCCTCGACAACCTGGGCAGAGTGCGCCGCGAACTGGGTGACCCCGAGGCCGCTGTCACCCTCCACAAGCGGGCAGTCGAGCTGCACCAGGCGAGTGGCGCCCGGCTTGGTCACGCGACGGCACTGACCAACCTCGCCGACGCCTACCACGACCTGGGGCGACTCGACGACGCCCTGACGCTGTACACGGATGCCCTGACGTTGCACCGCCAGTCCGGCAACCGAGACCGCCAGGCGATCTGTCTGTACGGCCTGGCGAACGTGCATCGCGTCGCCGGCCGGTGCGACGAGGCGTTGGACTTCGCCCGCACCGCGCTCACGCTCGCCGTGGACATCGCCGACCGACGGACCGAAGCGATCGCAGCCAACACCCTCGGCAGCGTCTACCTGCAGCGCGGGCACCCGCAGCGCGCGCTCGAGCAACACCAGCACGCCTACCGGCTGGCAGTCGCGACTGACAGCCGGTACGTGCAGGCGGCGGTACTCGTTGGCATGGCGGCGGCACTGCGGGCACTCGACCGAGCCGACGAAACGACGGCCACGGCGGGGCGGGCTCTCACGCTCATCCAGGAAAACGGATATCGAGGTCTTCAGGCCGACGCCGACGCCCTGGTCAGGACCTTCACAGGTGGACCGAGGCGCCGGCGTTGGCGAGGTCGCTGACCGCGAACAGGTGGTTGTTGTGCAGCACGAGGTCTGACCGACTCACCCGCCGAGAAGACCGGTCAGGGCCCGCGCATCCCGCCCCGTGCAGTCGGTTCGCTGCACAACACTTCGCTGCACAACACACGGATCAGCGCCGCCACCTCGGAGATCAATAGGGCTTGATGTTGATCCAGGCAACACACCGGTGGGTGCTGAACGAGATGTCGCTGCCTCGTCCGTAGTCCACCGTCGTCCCGTTGCAGTCCACGAATGTGATGTCGTTGTTGCCGGTGCGGAGATGTTGCATCCAGCTGGAGTAGCCAACTGCGCCGCGGAACCAGTTCCTGCCGGCGCCCGCGAAACAGGTCTCGTAGGTGGGCCCGCCGCTGGGGTGCCACCAGACCCGGACGAAGTTCGGGTCAACGCAGTCGACCTCCACCGCAGAGGCGGTCGCGGCCGGTTGCAGAAGCGCCACCAGTATGGCGGCGACGCCGGCCAGGCTCACCTTCTTCACCATTGACCCCAATTCGTTGATGCAGGACCGTTCGAAGTTGAACTGCAGACCATCAGAGGATACGAATCTCGTCGAGCTTCACTCCGCCGGGGGTGTTCGGCCAGGTGAACGAGGTCCACCTGTCGATCGGAATGTCCGGCTGCCACCGCCCGTCGCCGTTCCACTGGACGCGGTTGTTTCCCGTCCAGATCTCGGTGACCCAGACACTCCGGCTGAACTGGTCGTAAATACGCCTGGATCCAGCGTTCGCGAAACATCTGGTATGACTGGAGCCGGTGGTGGAGTGGTACTCGACCCGCAAGTACTCACGGTTGTTGCAACCGACTTCGTCGATCGCAAATGCCGAGCCGGCGGGAACTGCGACCGACACCGCGAGGGTGGCCAGTGCAGCCGCTGCAAGCTTTTTCCACTTTCGAGCCAACTGAGTCCTCCGCAGAAGTGAAAATTCAATGGAAACCGAGGACGGCTGGTGCGTCACCGATAAACCGTAACGACTGATCCAGCAAGGAAACCAGGTGTGGCGCTACAACGTCAGTCGGCGCCAATTGGAGATCCACACGAATTGCGATGCGCGACAACCCCCACCGCGCTGCGGACCATGGCCTGGGCGCTTCCCAGGTAGCCGGTGGGGTGGCAGAGCGCGTCGATCCGGTCGGCGCCGAGGATTGCCGCGACCTCCGGGTCCTGTCGCAGCTCGACGGCCAGCTCGGTGCCGGCATCCCGTACTCGGCTGCAGGCGGCGTAGACGAGCTCGTGGGCGTGCTGACGGCCGATCTCGGGTGCGAGTGCCATCATCACGGCTTCCGCGACGATGAGCCCGCCGGTCAGGTCCAGGTTGGCTCGCATTCGCTCCGCGTCGACGTGCAGACCTGCCATCACCTGCTCCGCCTGCGAAAGCGAGGAGGCGAGCAGCAGGAACGCCTCGGAGATCACCGCCCATTCGACGTGCCAGGGACCGGTGGCGCGCTCGAAGTCCTGCATCATCGCGTCGAGCATGGCGGAGGCCTTGTCGCGAAGCAGCTTCGCCGCTGCCACCATGAGCTCGCTGGAGATGGGGTTGCGTTTCTGGGGCATGGTGGAGCTGGCTCCCCGGCCCGGCGCGAACGGTTCGGCGAGTTCGCCGAACTCCGTCGAGCACATCAACGCGACATCGGTGCCGATCTTGCCGACCGAAGCACCGATCGCCGCGAGCAGGCCGACGATCTCGGCAAGGCCGTCCCGTGCGACGTGCCACGTGATTCCGGGGTCGCGAAGGCCGAGTTCCGCGGCCAGTTCTGCCCGCACTCGAAGGCCCGCCGGGCCTGGGCCGAGAGAGGCCAGGGTCCCTGCCGCTCCTCCGAACTGCACCATCAGGTCCCGCTCCCGCACAGCGGTCAACCGATCGGCATGGCGGTCCAGCGCGGACAACCAGACGGCCACCCGGTAGCCGAAGGTGACGGGCAGGGCGTGTTGGAGATGAGTCCGGCCGGCGGTGACCGTGTCGGTGTGCTCCGCGGCCAGATGGCGCAGGTGCGCGCGCAGGCGATCGAGCGCAGCCGAGATCAGGGTCAAACCCTTGGCGCACTGGAGAACCGTCGCCGTGTCCATGATGTCCTGGGTGGTGGCTCCCCAGTGCACGTGTCCGCCGGCGTCACCGCATTGCTCAGCGAGTTGCTCGACGATGGGCAGGATCGGGTAGCCGACCGTCTCCGTGTCGCGGCGAAGTCGATCACGGTCGAGTCGCGCCGGGTCGCACGATGCCGCGATCACGTCCGCACTGTGGCGCGGTATGACGCCGACTCGTGCTTCTGCCTGTGCCAAGGCGACTTCGACGCGAACAACCTGGTCCACATAGGACAGGTCACAGAAGACAGCCCGCATCTCTGCTGTCCCGAACAGGTCGCGGAACAGGAACGAGTCGAAAACGGTGCTGCGGGTCATCGCCCGCCCTCCGCCCCACCGACGCCGGATCGGATCGACGTTGCGGCGGCGAGGGCACCGCTGTCCCCGAACTGGGAAGAACCCATGTGGATGGCTATGTACTTCTGCTCGAGGTATTCGTCGATCCCGGTGTTACCACCTTCCCTGCCGACGCCCGACTGCTTCATGCCCCCGAAGGGAGCGCTCGGGTCGGACACGTAGCCGCGGTTGAGACCCACCATGCCCGTTTCGAGCTGTTCGCTCATCCGGAGGGCCTGACCCAGATCCTGGGTGTAGAGGTAGCTCACGAGACCGAACTCGGTGTCGTTGGCGTCGTGAAGGGCTTCGGCTTCGGTGTTGAAGGTCTGGATGGCCGCGACCGGGCCGAAGATCTCCTCGCACGTGATGCGAGCGCCGGCGGGGACGTCGGTGAGCACGGTGGGTGGGTAGAAGTAGCCCGGACCCTCCGGAACCCGAGCGCCGGTGCGCACTCGGGCGCCCGCGTCGACTGTTTCGTCGACCAGGTCCGCGACCCTGCGCCGCTGGCGCGCGTCGATCATCGGCCCGAGGTCGGAGGCAGGGTCCGTGCCGGGTCCGACAGTGATGGTGCTCATGCGCGCGACGAGCTTCTCGCTGAACTCGTCGACGACGTCGGCGTGCACGTGGAAGCGGTTGGCGGCGATGCAGGCCTCACCGACGTTCCGGAGCTTGGCGGTCATCGCACCCTCGACCGCGGCGTCGATGTCGGCGTCGCGGCAGACGATGAACGGAGCATTGCCCCCCAGCTCCATCGAGGTTCGCAGGACGGTGTCGGCTGCCTGGGACAGCAACGTGCGGCCGACGGGCGTGGAGCCGGTGAACGACAACTTGCGCAGCCGGCCGTCCCCCAGGAGGGCCTCGGTGATCGCGGCGGGTTGTGAGGTGGGAACGATGTTGAGCACGCCACCGGGGAGGCCGGCTTCGGCGAGAAGCGCCGCCAGCGCAGCCATCGTCAGGGGTGTCTGCTGCGCGGGTTTGACAACCATGGTGCAGCCGGCGGCCACGGCCGGGCCGATCTTGCGGGCCGGCATGGCCAGCGGCGCGTTCCAGGGCGTGATCAGCAGGCAGGGCCCGACCGGCTGGCGGGTGACCAGCACTCGGGCGGTGCCGTCCTCGCTCACCTTCCAGCTTCCGTCGATCCGGACGGCTTCCTCGCCGAACCAGCGCAAGTAGTTCGCGCCGTACTCGACCTCCGCCCGGGACTCGGCCAGTGCCTTGCCCATCTCCAGGGTGATCAGCAACGCGAACTCGTCAATACGCTCGATCAGCAGATCATGGGCACGCCGCAGAATCTCGCCTCGCCGGCGCGGGGGTACCGCAGCCCACTTCGTCTGTGCGGCACCTGCAGCGTCAAGGGCGGTCAGCGCATCCGTCGGGGTCGCGTCCGACACCTCGCACAGTGTCCGCCCGGTGGCGGGATCCTCCACCGAGAAGCTGCCCCCACCGGATGCCGATCGCCATCGACCGCCGATGAACAAGCCCTTCTCGACACGTTCAACGGCATCAGGTTGAGACAGAGATGTGAGCACGGATTCCACGCTTCTTCCTGAGCGATCGTGATGGGGGTCATCTGCCGATGGACGCCGGTCGGCACTGCTACTCGAGCGCGCCGATCATGGCCTCGGCCATGGGGCCGCTGGAGGCCGGGTTCTGGCCGGTGAAGAGGTTCCGGTCCTGCACGTTGTACGCCTCGTACGCCGGTCCCCCGGAGTGCTTCGCACCCTTCTGACGCAGCGTGCTGGCCAGCAGCCACGGAGCGCCTTCCGCAGTGCCGAAGCTCTGCTCCTCCTCGTCGGTGAAGGCCGTCATCTCCCTACCTGCGAACAGCCACTCGCCGTTCTCGTCCACTGCGGACAGAAGACCGGCCGGGCCGTGGCAGACCGCCCCGATGATCTTCCCGGCCGCGTCCGCCTCGGTGAGCAGGCGGCCGAGGTCGCGGTCCTGGTAGAGGTCGACGACTGGACCGTGCCCGCCCGGGATGACCACGGCGACGTAGTCGTTGATGTCGATCTCGTCCAGCTTGAGCAGCGGACCGAACTCACTCAGGGCCCGCGCGGCGTGCTCCACGTAGCGCGCACAGTCCGGGCCGGCGATCTCCGGGTCGGCGCTGTGGGCGTCGAGCGGCTGCAGAACGCCGCCAGGGGAAGCGAAGTCGACCGCGAAGCCGGCCTGCACGAACTTCTCGTGGGGCGCAGCGAGCTCTTCGGCCCAGTACCCGGTCGGGTATTCCGAGCCGTCGTTGCGTTCCCAGATGCCGGCGGCGGACATGACGATCAGGATCTTGCGCACGATTGTTTCCTTTCTGCTACCGACGGCGAGTTCTCAGGCGTCGGCGAAGTCAGTGGCGTCGGCGGTCTGCGCGGTGGCCTCGAGGTTCGCGCGCAGGGCATCGACCTTGGCGGTGGCGTAGGCGTGGGCGTCCGAGCCGAGCAGCTGGCGCAGCGGGCCCTCGCCGCGGACCACCTGGCGGATGATCGCCTCCGCGCCCTTGACCGGGTTGCCCAGCTGGTTGCCCTGGAGCTTCAGGTGGTTCTCGGTCATCTCACGCAGACCCGGGTACGCGTCCGTCGTCGAGGCGGGCAGCGCGAGCGAGTCGGTGGTGAGGAAATCGGTGCGGAAGTAGCCGGGCTCGACGATGGTGACCTCGACGTCGAAGTCGGCCATCTCCTGGGCCAGCGCTTCGGTGAGACCCTCGAGCGCGAACTTGCCCGCGCAGTAGAGGCCCCAGCCCGCAACCGCGGTCAGCCCGAGAACCGACGACACGTTGACCACATGACCGCTCTTCTGCTCGCGAAGAAGCGGCAACGTGGCACGCAACACGTTCCACACCCCGGCGACCTGGACGTCGAGCATGTCGCGAACCTCGCGGGCACTCGTCTCCTCCACCGCGGCCAGGTAGCCGTAGCCGGCGTTGTTGACGACCACGTCGAGGCCGCCGAATCGCTCCGTGGCCTGGCGGACGGCCTGCCGGACCTGCTCGTCATCACGCAGGTCGACGGTCAGCGGCAGCAGCCGCGAAGTGTCGACGCCCTCACCGAGGGCTGCCAGCAGCCGCTGCGTGGAACGGGTCGTCGCAGCGACCTGGTCGCCACGCCGAAGCAGCTGCGTGACCAACTCCAGGCCCAGACCGCGGGAAGTACCGGTCACGAACCAGGTCGCGGGTCGGTCCGTCGGAAAACTCATGGTCGTCCTCTGCTCATGATTTCGGGGATGCGCCGCCGGGCTGTTCCCGTGGTGGCGTGCTTCAAGACTGACCCGCCGCAAGCCCCTTCGGAGGCCTATCCCGCGCCCTGTGGGGGCGCGGTCCGGGGAACCTAGGACTCGCAGGTCCACCCAGGACCGCGGAGGCTCAGGGACACTCGAACCCGTGAGCAGAACCAACCAGGAACTCGCCGATTTCCTGCGGCGAGCACGCAGCCAGGTCGATCCCGCCCGCGCCGGGCTGCCCCCTGACGGACGCGTCCGCCGCGTACCCGGCCTCCGCCGTGAAGAAGTCGCTCGCCTCGCCGGCGTGTCCACCGACTACTACGCCCGCCTCGAACAAGGCCGCCGCATCACTCCCTCCGCCGCCGTCGTCGAAGCCGTCGGCCGCGCTCTCGGCCTCGACGCCGCCGGACGCGCCCACCTCAACGACCTCATCGGCCTGCCCTCGACACCCACCCGCCGAAGCCACGACGTCCAACGCGTCCGCCCCGGCCTCTACCAGCTCCTCGACGCCCTCGACGGCGAACCCGCCCTCGTCCTCGGCCGCCGCACCGACGTCCTCGCCGCCAACCGCATGGCCAAGGCCCTCTTCGCCGACTTCGACCAGTTCGCCGCCACCCACCGCAACTACGCCCGCTGGATGTTCCTCGACGACGACGCCCGAGCCCTCTTCCTCGACTGGTCCGACCAAGCCCGCGCCGCCGTCGAGAGCCTCCGGTTCGAAGTCGGCCGCAACCCCGACGACCGCGCCACCACCGACCTCGTCACCGAACTGCGCGAGCGCAGCCGCGAATTCGACCAGTGGTGGGCCCAACACCGCGTCCACCAACGCACCCACGGCTCCAAGCGCCTGCGGCACAACCTCGTCGGAGACCTCACCGTCGAATACGAAACCCTCACCCTGCCCGGCGACCCCGAGACCACCCTGTTCATCTACACCACCGAACCGGGCTCACCCTCACGACGAGCTCTCGACCTCCTCGCCAGCTGGACCGCGACCGTGCCCACCCTCGAGCCGAACCCCGGCATCGCCGAGCGGTGACGCGGCTGCCGCGTCAGCCGTGCGAGATCGGAGATCCGCGCAAGCTGCGGTACTGCAGGGCCCACCACACCTCGAACATGGTCTCCGTCTCCTGGAGATCCGCTTCGGTCAGCGCGGCGAACCGGTCCAACCGGTAGCGCAGTGTGTTGACGTGGACGGACAAGGCGGCGGCGGCCTCGGGGATCGACCGCCGCCGGGACAAGTAGGTTTCGACGGTGGCGAGCAGTGCCTCGCCGATGGCACTCTCCACCTCCACCGGTTCGATGTAACGGGCGTGGAGGTGCTTCCCCAGCTCGGGTTCGTTCGCCACGGCCAGCCGCAGCGCCATGCGCCAGCGGTCGACGATCCCGCGGTGGCCGAACCTGGTGGCCACCTCGAGCAGTTGCGTGGCCTCGGCGAATCCGGCACGCAACCGCGCCAGCTCGATCGGGCCGGCCAGGCCGGCCGTGACGTCGTCGCCCAGCCCGCCGGTGACGGGACGGGACAGCACTGCTGCGGCATCGCCGCCGTAGGCGCCGACCAGAACCGTGTCCTGCGGCCCGGCCGCGCGTTCCAGCACGCGAGTGAGCGGGAACGGGTCGGTGTTCGCGGATCGTGCCCGCAGGATCCAGTAGCGCTGGTCGGTGGCGAGCCCGTACCCGACCCCCGCCGCGACCATCTGGTCGGTGGTCATCGTGCCCTCCAGCACACGGGCGAGCAGAGTCGTCCGCTGCTGCGTCTCGCGGCGGGTGACGTCGAACTCGGCTTCCCGGTGACCTGCGAGGAACTCGTTGCTGTAGTGATCGCCGAGTTGCCAGATCCGCTGCGTGCCCAGCAGCACGGCATCGGCCGGGGTCCCCTCGGCCCGGGCGATCCGGAGAAACTCGTCGCGCAGCAACGCGACACCACTCCGATAGGCGGTCAGCACGTCGACGACGGGGATGCCCTGCAACGCCCGCCGCCGCCCCGTCTCCCGTTCATCCTCCGCCGGCCCGGCCGTCAGGTTCTCCTCACCGCCGAGGGCGGCGACCACGCGGACGACGTTGCGATGCGCGGACGGCCGGACCTCCGACGGCCCAACCACGCGATACGAGGCGATCGCGCCGGTCACCCCCAACTGCGCGGCCACCAGCTCCTCAGCATTCAGCAGCAGCTTTCCGGCCACCAGAGCGAGCTGGGCCTCGAGCGGCTCGGGCATCCTCCACCCCTTCCTCTTGGCCGTTGCCCCGTCAGAGCTGAGTGGTGCCACCGTCCACGACGAGTTCGGCGCCGGTGGTGTAGGTGGCGTCGAACGCGAGGAACAGCATGGCCTTGACGACCTCGGCCGGGGTGCCCAGGCGTTGCATGGGAGTGGTGGCGATGAACTGCGCCACCGCCTGATCGACCATCTCCGGAGGCAGGGCCCTTTCCAGGGCACCGGAGTCGATGGCGCCCGGACTGACCGCGTTGACGCGGATCTTCCGCGGGAGCAGTTCCCGGGCCAGGCTGCGGGTCATCGACCGCAGGGCCGCCTTGCCGGCCGCGTACGTGCTGAACATCGGCAGGCCCAGCGAGTTGGCGATCGTCGTGGTGAGCACGATGCCGCTGCCGTCCGCCATGAGCGGGGCGAGTTTCTGGATCGTGAAGTAGGGGCCTTTGGCGTTGACCATCAGGTTCTGGTCGTACATCTCCTCGGTGATCGTCTCGAAGGGACCGTAGCCGTTGTTGCCGCCTGCGTTGCCGATCAGGACGTCGACCGTGCCGAACTCGGTCTTCACGCGGTCGGCCAGCGCCTCGATGTCGGAGAGCGACGTGGCGTCACTGCGGACTGCCACAGCGTTCTCGCCGAGCTGCTCGGCGGCCGCGTCCAGTGTTTCCTTGGTGCGCCCGGTGATCAGCACTCGCGCCCCTTCGTCCACAAGCGACTGCGCGGCGGCCAGTCCGATCCCGCTGCTGCCGCCCGTGATCACGACCTTCTTGCTTTCGTACCTGCCCATGCCGGACATCTCCTGGTTCTGGAAGCGAAGTGCTGGTTTCTCGTTGCAGAGCCGGACGTTCACCGTTCCGGCGGTTCCACCGACAGGGCGTGCCGGAAGATGCCACGCGGGTCCCAGCGGGCCTTGACCTGCTGGAGCGCTTGTTGCCACGTCGAACGCTATGGGATCAGCGACGCAAGATCGTCACCGCGCAGTGGACAATTCCGTGTAGCTCGCACGGGGGACAAAGCTTTCGTCCGGCCGCGCCGGCAAGGCGATTTCGTACCTGCCCATGCCGGACATCTCCTGGTTCTGGAAGCGAAGTGCTGGTTTCTCGTTGCAGAGCCGGACGTTCACCGTTCCGGCGGTTCCACCGACAGGGCGTGCCGGAAGATGCCACGCGGGTCCCAGCGGGCCTTGACCTGCTGAAGCCGGGGGTAGTTGTCCTTGTAGTAGAGCGTGCGTGCCGGCACGCCGGAGGTGTTCCACGCCGGGTCGGCCAGGTCGGTGTCGGGGTAGTTGATGTAGGAGCCGTCGTTGACGTCGTTGGGCACCGGCACGCCACCGGTGTCGGCGTACACGTCGCGGTAGAAGCTGCGGATCCAGGAGAGGTTGGCCGCGTCGTCGGCCTCGTTGGCCCACACCGTCTGGTAGATCGCCTTCATCACCGTGTCGCGTTGGGCCACGGCGGTGGCCGCCGGCGACACCGTGTTCACTTGGCCGCCATAGCCGAGGAGATACATGCCGGACTCCTCACCGCCGGTGGAGTTCGTCAGGTTGCGGTAGACCGCGGCGAGTTGCCTGTCGGTCAGCGACCGGCGCAGGTACCCGGCTTTGAGCTTGTACCGGCGGGTGGCGCCGTCGCCCAGTTCACCCGTGCCCGGCCAGGTCGTCTTGTGCAGCCACGGCAACGTCCGCCGCCGGTCGACGATCGGCTGGACGCTGGTGCCGGCGGTCAGCGCGGCCACGAAATCGGTCACGACGCCGTCCGCGCCGGGCAGGTCCGCGTCGATCTGCGCGACCACGGAGAAGAACCCGGCGTTGCGGTGCTGCGCCAGGAAGAGACCGAACAGACCGGCGGACCGCGAGCCGGGCGCACTGTTGTGCTCGTGCCAGACGCCGAAGTTGCGCATGAGCGTGGTGAACGCCTGCTCGGTCATACCTTCCCAGGGCCAGACGAGCACGCACTCCAGCATCCGCTCTGGCGAGGCCGGCAACAGCCGGGACGGATCGCCGGTGGCACCGGGCGAGCGCAGCCAGTACCGGGTGACCACCCCGAAGTTGCCTCCACCTCCACCGGTGTGCGCCCACCACAGGTCGCGGTGCGGGTCGTTCGTCTCACGGGTGGCGGTCACCGCGCGAGCGGTGCCGTCCCGGTCGACCACCACGACCTCCACGCCGTACAGGTGGTCCACCACTGAGCCGTACCGGCGCGACAAGGTCCCGTACCCGCCACCCACGATGTGCCCGCCGGCGCCCACCGCCGGGCAACCACCGCCGGGAATCGTGACACCCCAGCCCTTGTACAGCGCCCGGTACACCTGCCCGAGCGTGGCTCCCGGCTGCACCGCGAACGCGCGCTTGTCAGCGTCGTAGCCGACCTCGTCCATGGACGAGAGGTCGAGCAGCACCCGCACCGCCGGGTCGGTCGTGAAGTTCTCGAAGCAGTGGCCGCCGCTGCGCACCGCGACCCGTCGCCCGGCCCGCACCGCTTCGGTCACCGCACGCACCACCTGGTCGGTCGAGCCGACCACGCGAATCTCGTCCGGCCGTCCCACGTGCCTGAAGTTGTTGCCGCGCAACAGACCTTCGTACCGCGGATCGCCCGGCCGGATCTTCACCGGCCCGAACGCCGGCGGCTCGGTGGCCGCCCGCACGGACACTCCGGCTGTCAACGTGGCGCCTGCCGCGGCACCCGCACTGGCGAGCAGCACACGACGACTGATCTGGTTGCGTTCCGATCGACTCATCCGCGATCCCTTCCGGTTCACTGGGCACGCAAACCGTCTCAGCGCGGGCATCGGGCACACATCGACCGAATCGAAGGCCAGCGGCTGAAACCCGGTCCACCGGACAACCAGGCCGCATCCTCCGATCGGATGACCACGGTGAGCTCAGACGGCCCTGGCGTGCTCGATGAGGAGGTCGGCGAAGGCGCCCGGCTGGTCGATCGGGGTGATGTGCCCGCAGTCCTCGAGCAGGTGCTGGTCGAGGCAGCCGGTGATCGGCTCCAGCTGGCGGGCGGTCGCCGCGCCGATCACGCCACCGCCGATGGCGAGGGTCGGCGTCGTCAGGCGCTGGTCCTGCGCCCAGCTTCCGATCCATTCCGCGGTGGCCGGCATCGCGCGGTAGTGGTCGAAGGCGTTGCCGAGACTCGTCTTGGCCCGATAGGCCTCGACGATCACCCGTGTGAGGTCTTCCGGCACACCTCGGCGACTGCCGGCGGAGAGGAAGAAGCGGATGTAGCGCTCCGCCGAGTTCTCCAGGACGTCCTCGGCCAGACCACCGGGCGCCTGGTGGAGGCCGAACCACCACGGCGGCCCCTGCCGCAGGAAGGCCTCGGCGCCGGGAAGAAGTCCGATCAGCCCTTCGGACAGGGTCAGGCTGGTGACGCGCTCGGGCGACGATGCCGCCAGCGCGAAGGCCGGCGTGACACCCAGATCGGTGCCGACGACGTGTGCCGCGCTGTCACCGAGGACGTCCAACATCCGGAGCAGGTCCGTGGCGATCGCGGATGCCTGGTAGCCGCGGACGGCAGGTGTGCTGTCGCCCAGCCCGTGCAGGTCCGGCGCGATGGCCCTGAAGCCTGCCGCCGCCAGCCGGGGTGCGACATCGCGCCAGATCGCGCGGGTGTGCGGGAAGCCGTGCAGCAGCAGCACGGCCGGCCCCTGCCCGAGAGTCTCCACGACGAGGTCGACGCCGTAGATCGGTACCCGGTGCACGGTCGCGCCCGGAAGGTGAGGAGACAGAGTCATCTGGTGCACAGGAGCCCTTCTTGGTTACGCTTGGGAACGTGGTAACCGTAGGAAACCGCTCGTGAACGGGGAAGAAGGCACTTTCCCGGCACCAGGTGACGTCGTGGTAACCGCCTCGCGGAAAGGGGACCTGTTCGATCCTCTGTGCCCGACGAGGCAGCTGCTCGACCGCGTGGGGTCGCGGTGGTCGACCCTGGCGGTGCTGTCGCTTGCCGCCGCCGAGGGCGAGCTGCGGTTCACCGAACTGAAACGCGAGATGACCGGTGTGTCGCAGAAGATGCTGGCGCAGACCCTCAGGACACTGGAACGAGACGGGCTCGTCGGTCGTCGTGTCGAGGCGAGCAAGCCTCCGCGGGTGTACTACCGCCTGACCAGCCTGGGCACCACGCTCGTCGCGCCGCTGCGGAGCCTGCGAACCTGGGCTGAGCAGTACATGCCCCTGGTCCAGCACAACTGCGACACGTTCGACGCCGCCGACGACTCTACGGTGCCGCCACCGCCAGCGCGGTGATCACGTGGACGACAGCGGCGATGGCCGGCGCGACGGTCATGCGGGCCTCGCGCCGATGAGCGCCTATGGCGGCGTCCCCGGCCTGGACGACCGCGGCGGTGATCAGCACCAGTGCGCTGACCGGTCCGGCTGCGACGAACGGCACCACGCAGACGAGAAGTCCCAGCGGCACCCCCCTGGCCGAGTACATCCACGCGTAGAAGCGCTCGCCCGTGGTCGGTGTCGTCTCGTGACTCAGGGACGACGGCCGGACTGCCGCCACGATCGCGAACCCGGTGGACAGCAGGGAGACGATGCCGTTGAGCACGGCCAACAAGATCATTCCCGCACTCATGTGGCCTCCTCGTCAGTCCCGCGGCATCAGGTAACCGCGGGTGAACGCGGCGGCCACGGCGGCTGCCCGGTCGTTGACGCCCAGCTTCGCGTACACGTGCAGCAGGTGCGTCTTGACCGTCGTCTCGCTGATGTAGAGCCGCTTCGCCGCCTCGCGGTTCGTCGAGCCCTGGGCGATCAGCTCCAGCACCTCCAGCTCGCGCTGGGACAGCGGTGCCGGGGCTGGTTTGCGCACCTGTCCCAAGAGCCTCGTCGCGACGGCGGGAGAGAGCACCGACTGCCCGCGTGCCGCAGCCTCCACCGCGCGGACGAGCTCCGCCCTCGGCGTCTCCTTGAGCAGGTATCCCGTTGCGCCGGCTTCGACGGCGGGCAGCACGTGGCTGTCCGTGTCGTACGTGGTGAGCACCAGCACCCGTGACGGCACTCCGCGCTTCGCCAGCTCCCTGATGGCGGCGACCCCGTCGGTCCCGGGCATCCGCAGGTCCATGAGGATCACGTCGGGGCTGAGGCGCTCCGCGACCGCGACCGCCTCCGCACCGTCACCGGCCTCGCCGACCACCTCGAAGCGCGGATCGGAGCCGAACATGCCGCGCAATCCGTCCCGCACCACCGGGTGGTCGTCGACGATCAGCAGTGAGATCAACGTTCGCTCCCAGCGGGGATCGCAGGCACCGTCACCGTGATCGCGGTGCCCCCGCCCGGCTCGGACTCGACGTCCAGCCTCCCCGCGAGGAGCTGCACCCGCTGCCGCATGCCGGCGAGCCCGAACCCCCCGTCCGCGGAGCTGTTGGCGCGCACGGCGTCGGGCAGGAAACCCACGCCGTCGTCCAGGACGTCCAGTGTCACCAGGTCCTCCATGTACGACAGGGTCAGAGCGACCCGACCGGCTCGTGCGTGCTTGGCGACGTTGGCGAGTGCCTCCTGCGCGGTCCGCAGCAGCGCCACCTCGACGTCGGTGTGCATCGGCCGGGCGTCACCGGTCGTGGTCAGCACCGCCTCGACGTGGTTCACCTTCGACCAGCGCCTGGCCACGTCACCGATCGCGTCCGGGAGGCGAGCCTGCGCCAGGGCGGACGGTCCCACGGCGTGCACCGTCCGGCGGGCCTCGGTGAGACTCTCGCGGGCCAGGTCCATCGCGTTCGCCACGTGCCGGCGCGACGCCGCCGGTTCGTACGACGCCTGCTCGGCGGCCTGGAGCTGGGTGAGGATGCCGGCCAGCCCCTGAGCAAGAGTGTCGTGGATCTCCCGTGCCATCCGCTGCCGCTCTTCGAGCACGCCGGCCTCGCGGGCCTGCACCAGCAGTTGAGCGTGCAGGCCGGCGTTCTCCGCCAATGCGGTCTCCAGCTCGACGTTGGCCTTGTGCAACTCGACCAGCGCCCGTTTCTGCCGGTGGTTGCGCCGGTCTGACATCACGTCGGCGTAGAAGGCCGCCGTGGCCATCACCGTGGTGAGCGCGCTGACGGCGGGCCACTTCCACCACCCGTCGGCCGTGATGCCGTCGGCCCCTCCCACGTAGGAGACCGCCGAGACCGCGGACGTGGCGGCCACGCCGACGTACCGCCACCGGCCCTTCAGGTACTGGAAGGCGTGCACGTAGCCGACGAAGGCGAAGAAGCCGAACCAGGGCGTGAGCAGCACCAGGCAGGCGGTCAACGCCATGAGCCCCGTGTAGTACAGGCCCATCAGCACGCCGTTGCCGTGCAACTCCGGATGGAACGTGTGGAACCACAGCACCCACGCGGCGAGCAGAGTGGAGAGCACGAGCACCCACGGAAGGTGCACCTCCGCGTTCCAGAGCGGCTGCAGCAGAGTCAACACGACGCTGACCGCCAGCAACGGGTACGGAAGCGCTTTCAGGACCGCTGTCTCCTTGCGCTCCCAGCGGTCGAACTCCTCGCGCAACTCGGCCTCGACGCCCACGACCTGCTCCTAGCAGAAGTCCCTCCTGGACGGGAAACCGTCGAGGATCGCCCACCCCGGCGTCACAGCGGCTGAGGCCGGTGACCGGCCGTGGCGCCCTGCCATGATCGCACGCCCTCGGCCGGCGGGGTCAACAGCTGGTACTCGCACCCGTCAGGTACCAGCCGCTCGGCTGTTGACGTGTGCAGTCGGCTCGATGATGGCCGTGTTCTGAAGCCTGCCGCCCGCAGGAGCGAGCCGGATCGACCACGCGGGCGGGAATTGCCCCGGACGCGGTGGACTCCCTTCATCCTCCGATCGAAGGATGGAGGACCGGGCAGCGACGTGCTCGCAGTCCGGTTCGCCGACCCGTACTTGCGGCCGAACGGCCCCACTGGTTGATCAAATAGCCGCGGTGGAGCACGACATCGGACAAAGCTCGGCGTGAAGTAGTTGACGAGGTCCTGTCGATGCCGTCGGCGCGGGTGCCTAGCGTGTCACCATCGCCCCCGGTTGATCGAGAAGGAGTCACCGTGACGAACCAGCCACGGCTGAAGGCCTGGCGTTTCCTCGCCTTCGGTGTGGTCGTGGGGCTGCGGGCACTGGGTCTGCTGGTCAGGATGGCGCTGCCGCACCAGCCCCGCGTCCTGGAGGCCGTCGGTCAGCTCGCCGCGAACGAACGCGACCGCGTCGGCCGATACCTGGCGACCCCGGTCCCGCTACCGTCCACAGAGGACAGTGCCACGACCGTTCGTCGGGACGTCCGGTGGCTCACGCTGCAGGCCACCGCCGGAATCCTGGCGGGGCTGCTGCCGGTGGGGTCGGTGACCGGCATCGCGCAGAACGTGCTCATCGCCGCGTTCTGGCCGTTCCTCCCCGGGGTCACCTCCACGTTCGGCATGCCGGTGCGGTCGTGGAGCGACGCGGCCCTCACGCTGGCCACGGCCGCCGCGTACGGGCTGATGGGCGTCCTCGTGGTACCGCACGTGGCCCGGTGGTACGCGAAGGTCAGCGCCGCCCGGCTGGCGCCGCCGGTGCAGTCGCTCGCCGAACGCCTCGCCGAGGTCACCGCGACACGGGCGGCCGCGTTGGAGGCGCACGGCATCGAGCTTCAGCGCATCGAACGCAGCCTGCACGACGGCACCCAGAACCGTCTTGTCGCGGTGGTGATGCAGCTGGGACTGGTGGAACGAGCCCTCATGCGCGATCCCGCCGCGGCGTTGCCCTCGGTGCTCACCGCCCAGAACGCGGCCACCGACGCGCTCGCCGAACTGCGCCAGGTGGTGCGCAGCATCTATCCGGCGGTGCTGGCCGAACGGGGCCTTTCGGAGGCGGTGGCCTCGCTGGCGGCGCAGTGCGCGATCCCGTGCACACTCGACGAACATCCCCTGCCACGGGCACCTGCGGCGGTGGAAGCGGCGGCTTACTTCGTCGTGGCCGAGGCGTTGACCAACGCCGTCAAGCACAGCGGAGCCGACCGGATCGCCGTGAGCCTGCGCGCCGAGGACGGCGCACTCGTCGTGGAGGTCACCGACAACGGCCACGGCGGCGCCGATGACGGGCAGGGCACCGGCCTGCGCGGAATCCACCACCGGATCGCCGCGTTCGACGGCACGACCAAGATCGACAGCCCTTTGGGTGGCCCCACCGTCGTGCGGGTGGCGATTCCCACGGGACCATGAGGCGTACGCATTGTGATCGCTGAGGACGACGTCCTGCTGCGGGAAGGCCTCACCCACCCACTCCCCCGCGGTCGAGGCCGCGTGAAGTGGCCAGGGGGAACTCCTGTCGATCGCCTGGTGGCCGTTCGTTCGAACGAGCGTATTCGGTGGGTGTCTGGCCGTAGTGCTTCTTGAAGGCCCGGATGAAGTAACTGCTGTCGGCGAACTGCCAGCGGGCGGCGAGTCCAGAGAGGCCTGGTGGTCCAGCCGGGGCGAAGGCGAGCCGGGCCTCGCAGCGACGGACGGCCCTCCGCCGAAGCTCACCGTCCTGCCCGCCCAAGCGACCGCGAGGCCGCTCGCCGCGAACTTCACCCGAGCGCTCGAGGAGATCAGCAGGTGACCTTGACGGTCGCGTTCGCCTGGAACGACACGTGCACGTGGTCCATGTGGTTGGCCGTGGGGCTGCCCCGGTCCTCCATCGGCTTCCAGCCGCTGCCGTCGTTGTAGCGCTGGCGCCAGATCACGTAGGTGACGCCGAACGCCTTGCGGTTGGCCAGCACGTAGTCGGCCAGGGAGTTGCCGGTGGCCGTGTCGACCATGAAGTCCAGCGCCAGACCGAGGGGGTGCTCGCCGGAGCCGGCCCGGCCCGTGGCACCGCCGATGTCCTCGACACCGAACTTGCCGCCGACGTGGTGGCCGACCTGTGCCACGTGCGGCTTGACGCCGTCCAGGGTGGTCGGACAGGGCGGCGGGGGCGGTGGAGGAGGCGGCGGCGGTGGCGTGGTGGTCTCTGGCGGTGTGGTGGTCACCGGAGGCGGCGTGGTCGTCGGAGCTTCCGAGGACGGCGGCGCGGTGGTCGATGACGTGACAGCGCTGACGGAAGACGACGGGGCGGCCAGCAGGGCGGCGGCTCCGGTCGGGTCGACCGGCTGGTCGGAACCCCGGACGACCCAGAAGGTCGCGGCGAGGCCTGCGGTGAGAGTGGCGGCGACTGCGATGGGCAGCTTGCGGTTGGGGGTCTGCGGGGTTCTATGTCGGCCCGGCATTCAGGAGCACCTTGCGTCGGGGACGGGGGCATGGTCACACGGCGGGCCATATTACGAAATGAACACGGCAACGTCACAGGCGAGTGTTCCTGCTCACATCCCTTTGGGCGATCGGGCCGATACAAAGGGTGACAGCCCCGGTGTCCGCCAAGGTCAACGGGGTTCGGCGAGCTCCTGAACGCCGATCACTCCGAGCAGTTCGAGCTGCGCCACCGCCGGACTTCCCGGTGGTGGCGTGAAGAACTGCAGCCGCTGGCGCCCGTCCTCGCTGAACAGGTTCTGGCAGTGCACCTCCACGACCCCCAGCTCCGGATGCACGATCCGCTTGCGCTCGCCGCGCCGCACCGCCACGTCACCGGTGTCCCACAGCGCCGCGAACTCCTCGCTGACTTCGCGCAGCCGTCTGATCATCGCGGTGGACGACTCGTCGTGCCCGCGCCTCGCCACCGCCGCGCGCAGGTCCGACACGAGCACCTTCGAGTGGTGCGGGTGGTCCTCGGCCGGGTAGACGGCGCGGGTGGCCGGGTCCTCGAACCACTGCAGCAGAAAGCTCCCTGGGCTCGCCGGTCCGAGCAGCGCGGTGGCGAGGCGGTTCTGCGTCACGGTCTCGTGCAGGTCGGTGATGATCCGCGCCGGGGCCGTGCCGAGCCGGTCGAGCAACGCGAGCATGGCCGGTGGGACGTGCGCGGCGACGGTGTGCGAGTACCGGCCGGCGAGCCGGAACAGGTGCTCCCGCTCGTCGGCGTCGAGGCGCAGTGCTCTGGCCAGCGCGGCGAGCATCTGCCCGGACGGCTGGGCGCCCCGGCCGCGTTCCAGCTCGATGTAGTAGTCGACGGAGGCGCCGGCCAGCTGCGCGACCTCGTCCCTGCGCAGTCCCGGCACCCGCCGCCGCGGGCCTGCGACCAGTCCGGCCTCCGCGGGCGTGATGCGGGCACGGCGCGACTGCAGGAACAGACCGAGTTCGGCGAGGTTCACCCCGACAGTCTCACCGAGCCGCGCCGTCGCGAGCGAGGGGTCGACAACCCCTGGTTGCCCCGTGCCGCTCCGGTCAGGGTTGAGATCACCAACCACTGAAGGAGCAGCAATGCCGTTCGCCAACCTGAAGGTCCCCGCGGGAACGCTCACCGCGGAGCAGAAGGAGGTTCTCGTCGGGAAGGTCACGGACCTCTACGCCGAGACGTTCGGGGATGCCGTGCGCGACAACACGATGGTTCTCGTCGACGAGGTGATCGACGGCGGCTGGGGAATCCGCGGCGAGGTCCTCACCCTCGCCAAGATCACCGGGCGGTCCTAGGCGCCCACGCACACGAACCCGTTCGGCCGGTCGAGCTCCTCCTGCGCCTCGGCCAGCGCCCGCGCGGGAGACCGGCCGTCCCGCAACCGGCGGTGCACGGCGACCATCAGGTCCTTCGTCTCGGCGTCCGGCACCGGCACGACCGGGGCGATCAGCCGGGACGCGCCGCGTTCGAGGAACGTGGCGGCCAGGCCGAGGAGCTCGGTGCCCGCCACGACGACCGAGCGGCCGACGTCGCAGGCGGCCATGACCACGGTTTCCGGCACCTGGTCGAGGCGCTGGACGTCGTGGACGACCAGCGGGCCGTCGTGCAGGGACAGCGCCGAGAACAGCGGGTTGCCGGGGTTGAGCCTGCCGTGGGCCGCGAGGTGCACGGTGCCGGCCGTGGCGAGGGCTTTCAGCACGTCGTCGACCGTCGCGTGAGGAGGGCAGGTCGTGTCGTGGATGTCCGCGACGGCCTGCGCCTCCTCCTCCGCACCCGGCAGGCCTGGGCCGCTCGCCACCGCGAAGGTGCTCGCGCGGGCGGGGCGGCGCGCGGCGGTGTGCCAGAGCGTTGCCGACGGGGAGACGACCACCGGTTTTCCCTTGCAGGACGGGAGGATCGACCACGGGAGGGAGTGCAGGGCACCGGTCGGCACGACCACTAGCGGGCGGTCGTGCCGCGGCAGGAGCAGCTCGTCGAGCTTCTCCGCCGTCGTGCTCAGCATCTTCCGCAGCTCCGGGCGTGGCCGCCTGGCCAGGTGGCGCAGGGCGAACGGGACGCGGTCGAGCAGGTCGTTCAGCTCGCGGACCGTGCCCGCCGTGCGCAGGGTCATCCGGCCGTCCGCGAGGGTCAACGCCAGCACGGCGCCGTCCGCCTCGACGAACTGCACGAGCACCCGGTCGCCGAGGTCCAGCTCGGACGGACGGACAGGATCGGCCGGGGCTTCCCCGGACGCGCGCAGGAGGCGGCTGCGGTTCTTGATCCGGCGTTCCAGCTCTACCTGGCGGTGTTCGAGTTTCGACGTCGGCGCGCCCGAGGTCCGCGCGCTCTCCAGTTCGAACGCCGTGGCGCGCAGCTGGGGCAGCAGCGACGCGAGCTCGGGATCGTCGGGCGGGCGGACGGCCTGGTGGAGCAGGCTGCTCGCCCGGCCGCGTTCGGACCATTCGAAGACGTCCGCCGGTTTTCCGCTGGTCAGGGCCAGGCGCAGGCCCAACGAGGCCAGATCGGCGCGGTGCAGCGCGGCGTGGGCGCGGAGGTCTCCGGCGCCGAGAGCGGCGTGGTTCTCGTCGAGGACGCGCAGGCCGTGCCTGGCCGCGGCGGCGGCTTTCCGGGGGTCGTCACGACATCAAGGAGTTCACCGGCTACGCGTCGTGGGTTGGCACGTCCGGTGCCGCCGCCGTCGTCGGAGGTGCGGTCGCCGCGAGGATCGCGCCGGGCACGACGGCCGAGCAGGCGCTGACCAAGCTGTACGAGGGAAGTGTCGTCCAGCCGTACGTGTGGCCACGGCACAAGTCCGGCTGACGGCGCATACTCGGCCGATGGAGCCCACCGACCGGCTGGCCGCACTGCGAGCAGCCGTGCTCGACGGGCCTGGTGTCACCGCTTCGTCGCTGCGCCAGGCCGCGGCGTCGGGTGCCGCGCCAAGGCCGTGGACGGAGTACGTCAGGGCTGTGCGGGACGCGTCCTACCTCGTGTCCGAAGAGGACATCGCGGCGCTGAAGGCCGATGGTCTCGGCGAGGAGGAGATCTTCGAGGTCACCGTCGCCGCCGCGGTGGGCGCTGCCCTGGCGCGGCTCGACGCCGGACTCCGGGTGGCGGGGCCGTCATGAGGCTCGACGTGCTGGAGCACGGGCACGGCAGGGCCGCGCGGTGGTTCCAGAAGGCTGTGGTCACGTTCATGGGTCACGAGGTGGACGACGTCGTGAAGACGGCGTTGCACCGGCCCGCGTTCTTCGGCAGGCCGTTCTTCGAGTACGGGCAGGAGGTGCTGCGCGGGCCGTCGTTCTGGTCGGTGGCCGAACGCGAGCACCTCGCCGCGATCTCCTCCGAGCTCAACGAGTGCCCGTTCTGCGTGCGGGTGCACACCGAGACCGCGCGGCTCGCGGGACACCGGGACGTGCGGCCCGAACTGGCGGCGGTGATCACGTTCATCACGCGGCTGAACCGCGCCGGTGTCACGCAGGAGGACGCGGAGGCCGTGCGCGCGGCCGGTGTGCCCTCGTCGGCACTCGTGGAAGCGTTGCACGTCAACGCGGTCTTCAACGTCGTCAACCGGCTGGGCAACGCGTTCGGCTGGAGCTGGGACTCCGACGAGCACGTGCGTGCCGCGGCACGAGTGATCCAGCGGACCCGCTACCGGTTGCCCGCACTCGTGCTGAAATGACGCCCTGCCACCGTTTGATCACGGTGTGCGCCCGTTGGGCTGAACGAGTAGGGCCGAAAGGCACGTCAATGTAACGGCCGATCGGCGTAGCGTTCCGCCATCTTGCGTCGACCACGCACGCCCCGGAGGAACGCGATGAAGCGGTCCGCGACAGTCCTGTCCGCATTTGTACTCGTCCTGGGCGGCGTGGCGGTGTCACCCGCGCTCGCCGCCCCTGCCGACGACCCCCTCGACGTCTACGTGGCGCAGGTGACCCCTGCGCAGGCCGGTGCCCTGTCCAGACAAGGCTTCGACGTGGCCGGCACCAGAACCACCGGCGACAAGGTGGAGCTCGAGCTGGTGTTGTCCCAGGGCCAGCAGAAGGAGCTGGCCGGGCGCGGTGTCGACGCGCAGCTCAAGAAGACCAAGGACGGCAAGACGACCAGGCAGCTCGCCGCCGAACAGGCCGCGGGCGGGTTCACCGTGTGGCGGTCCTACGACGAACCCGGCGGTATCCGCGACCAGCTGTACTCGTTGGCGCGCAACAACCAGAACCTCGTCAAGCTCGAGGTGCTCGGCAAGACCGGACAGGGACGCGAGATCATCGCGGTCAAGGTCACCCAGGGCGCCAACGGCATCAAGGACGGTGTCCGTCCCGCGGTGCTCTACTCGTCGACGCAGCACGCACGTGAGTGGATCAGCACCGAGGTGAACCGCAGGCTGCTCAACCACTACGTGAACCGCTTCAAGGCGGGCGACAACGAGATCAAGAACCTGCTCAAGTCCACCGAGCTGTGGTTCGTGCTGGTCGCCAACCCCGACGGCTACCAGTACACGTTCGACGCGGAACGGTTGTGGCGCAAGAACCTGCGTGACAACGACGGCAACGGCCAGATCACCGTCGGCGACGGCGTCGACCCGAACCGCAACTTCGACGAGCACTTCAACTACGACAACGAGGGCTCGTCGTCCGCGACCGCCAGCGAGACCTACCGCGGCACGAGCGCGGCGTCCGAGCCCGAGACCAAGGCCATGCAGGGGCTGCTGGACCGGATCAAGCCGAAGTTCCAGTCCAACTGGCACTCCGCCGGCCAGTGGATCCTCTACCCGCAGGGCTGGCAGACCGGATCGCCGGAAGCCGACAACCCGATCTACGTGGCGCTGGCGGGCACCGACGCCACGCCCGCGATCGCCGGGTTCGACCCCGGCATCAGCTCCGACGAGCTCTACGTGACCAACGGCGAGACCACCGACTACGCCGACAGCCGCAACGGCACCGTGGCGTTCACCCCGGAGCTCAGCGAGGGCTGCGACGGCTGCGGTTTCGTCTTCCCGGACGACGAGACGCTCGTCGAGGCCGAGTTCCAGAAGACGCTGCCGTTCTCGCTGTCGCTCGCGAAGTCCGCGCCCGATCCGGCGAACCCGAAGTCGGCGGTGGGCATCACCACCAAGCCGTTCTACCTCGACCAGGCCGAACTGGACCAGGAGAACACACCACTGTCCATGTTGGACTTCACGTTCGACAAGTCGTACGGCGACCCGCAGGAAGTCCGCGTGCTGGCCAAGAAGTCGCTCGGTGCCGTCACGGCCAAGTGGCAGATCGGCAGTGGACCGGTGCAGAGCGCACCGACGAGCGTGTGGACCGGCGGCGAGCGGTACAGCGCAGGCAACTCGAACTACTACCACGTCGTGCGCGGCACGGTGACCGGCACGAACCCAGGTGACCAGGTCAAGGTGTGGTTCGAGGGCGGCGGGCAGACGAGCGGCTCGTTCACTTACACCGCGGTCTCCGAGTCCGGTGCCGACGTGCTCGTCATGGCCGCAGAGGACTACACCGGCGCCTCACCCGCCCAGGGTGTGACCGCACCGCAGTACCTCTCGTACTACACCGACGCGCTCAACGCCAACGGCGTCGCGCACGACGTGTACGACGTGGATGCCAACGGCCGCAAGGCACCCGACGCGCTCGGCGTGCTGAGCCACTACAAGGCCGTCATCTGGTACACCGGCGATGACGTCGTCACTCGTGAGCCGGGGTGGGGACCTGGCAACGCGTCCAGCCTGGCGCAGACCGAGCTGTTCGAGATCCGCGACTACCTCAACGAGGGCGGCAAGGTGCTCTACACCGGGCAGAACGCCGGGCACCAGTACGCGGGAGGGTTCGGCAACCAGGTCTACGACCCGTTCGAGAACAAGCAGTGCTCCACGCTGCCCGACGCGGCGCTGCGGTGCCGTCCGCTCGACGGATCCGGCGACGGCGTCAACGACGTCCTCACCTACTGGTTCGGCGCGGCGATCGTGAACAGCGGCGCCGGGCAGGATCCGGACACCGGCGACACGTTCCCGGTCAGCGGCGTCGCGAACCCGCTCACCGGCGTGTCCTTGAACCTCAACGGTGCCGACAGCGCGGACAACCAGGGCAACACGGCGTCATTCATCACGACGAGCGGCCTGCTGCCGGTGAACGAGTACCCGCAGTTCGCGAGCGACGTCGCCGCGGCCTGGGATCGCCCCGGCGGCCCGTTCAAGCCGCACACCGGCGACAGTTACGTGTACTCCCAGATCAGCGACGTGTCGTACAAGCGGCTGACGCGGACGATCACCGTGCCGGCGGGCGGCGCCCAGATGTCGTTCTGGACGTCGTTCGACACCGAAGCCGACTGGGACCACGTGTTCGTCGAAGCCCGCACGGCCGGTGGCACGAACTGGACGACCCTGCCCGACACCAACGGGCACACCACGACCGCGACCGGGTTGAGCTGTCCGGAGGGCTGGCGCGACCTGCACCCGCAGCTCGACCACTACCAGACGATCAACCCCGACGGCACGTGCTCGCCGACCGGTTCGACGGGTACCTGGAACGCGGCGTCCGGCTCGTCACACGGCTGGCAGCAGTGGAACGTCGACCTGACCGCCTACGCGGGCACCCAGGTCGAGGTCTCCATCGCCTACGCGAGCGACTGGGCCACGCAGGGCCTCGGCGTGTTCGTCGACGACATCGAGGTCACGACCGGTGAGGGCACGACGTCGTTCGAGTCCGGTTTGGACGGTTGGACCATCGCCGGCCCGCCGCCGGGCAGCGGGGTGAACAGCAACAACTTCATCCGCACGACCGCCGCGGGGTTCCCGGAGGGTGCGGTGGTGAAGACCGCCGACACGCTGTACTTCGGGTTCGGTTTCGAGGGCATCTCCAGCGCCGCGGCACGCAACACGGTGATGGACAGGTCGATCGACTACCTGCTCGGCAACTGATCAGCACCCTCCACGCGGGCGGCGCGGTGTCCACACCGCGCCGCCCGCACGCGAAATGCCCTGAACAGGCCTAACATGGAGTCATGGGCACGAAGACCCTGGAACTGACCGACGAGGAGCTCGTCCTCCTCCGGCACGCGCTGCGCCACTACCTCTCGGACTTCGGCCACGAGGAGGCCGACATCCTGCGGAAGACCCGCGCGTTGCTCGCCAAACTGCCCGAGCCGGCCACCTCCAGGTAGGCGGCGGGGCCACCGACCTCGACGGGCGCCGTCGAGCGGTTCTGCCTTGCCTGCACCAGGCACCAGCCGAGGAACGCGAGGGCGAGCCACACGTAGGAGTTGCCGATCAGGTGCTGCCACCACGTCCACGTCAGTTCGCGGTCGCCGGCCGTCGGCAGCAGCCAGTGCGGCCCGACCGCGAACACCGCCACGACGGCGATGCGGACCCGGCCGTGCAGCAGCACCAGAGCGGGCGCGATCCACACCCAGTGGTGTGACCACGACACCGGGGAGATCAGCAGTCCGGCGGCAGCGACGGCGACCAACGCCGTGAGGTCGTCGCGCAGGCGTGGCACCACGAACACGGTGATCACGAGCACGGCCACTGCGAGAAGCAACCACACCACCTCAGGGGCGCCGAGCCGGAACAGCAGGCCGCGCAACGACTGGTTCGCGCTGTAGGCGAGCCCGCCGACGCGTTGCGGATCGAGCACCGCGGCGAACCAGAACTGCCGCGACTGCCCCGGCGCGAGCGCCCAGCCGATCGCGCCGCACGCCGCGAACGCCGCCACGGCGGTCAGCGCGGGCCGCCATCGCCCGCGGCACAGGAAGAACAGCACGAAGATCGCCGGAGTCAGCTTGATCGCGGCGGCGATCCCGACGAGCGTTCCGCGCGGCCACGGGGTGCGCGGCAGCAGGCAGTCGGCCGCCACGAGGCCGAGCAGGATCATGTTGACCTGCCCGAGGTCGAGACCGCCGCGCGCCGGTTCGAGCAGCAGGCACAGCGCCACCAGTCCGAAGCCCGCCCCTGCCGTCCGGCCGGCGAAGGTGAAGAGCGCGAGGCCCGCCGCGGTGAACAGCGCTGCTACGACCGGCAACGGTAGCGGCGTGAGCGCGCTGAACAGCATCGCCGCGACCGGCGGGTAGGTGAACGGCAGTCCGTTGGGGCCGCTGAAGTCCGCGGTGTAGAGGTTCGTGCCGGACCACCACGCCTCGCCGCCCGCCAGGTAGACGCGCAGGTCGAGCAGACCGGAACCGGAACTGCGCACCAGGACCCAGATGAGCAGGCCGGCGGCCACGACGGCCCAGACCCGGCGGGACGTGGACGTCATCGCGCCACCCGTTCCCGCACTGCCAGCAGCCCTGCCGCGAGTACGGCCGCAACCACGGCTCCCGCGCTGTTGTTGAAGAAGTCCTGCGTCTCGCACAACCCGCGACCGGTGAGCGGCTGCACGATCTCGATCAGCGCGCTCAACGCGACCGCCGACGCCGCCACCGCGAGAGGCCTGCGCGTGGCCAGCACCGCGCAGAGCACGAACGGGACGAACAGCAGCGCGTTCAACAGCTCTGCCGACCCGTGCAGCGAGAAACCGTTGAGGTGGCAGAACTCCCGGCCGGGTGCCAGCGCCCAGTCCGGCAGGGTGCGCGAGAACGTCACGCCCAGCACGACCCCCAGCGAGATCCCCGCCAGCACCGCGGGAACCGGCCGCCACCAGAACCTGCGTGCCGCGAGCCACCCGCCCCACGCCAGCGCACCGGCCCCGGCCACCATCCCGCCCGCCAGGAGCGGGTCCGACACCACGTGACCGATCGTCTCGACCGCCCACCACAGCTGATCCAGCACCGCCTGAAACCTTTCGTCCACAACGAGATCCGATGTGGAAGAGCCTGCTGATCACAGGGGTGTGGACGGATCGGCCCGAAGGCCGGAGGATCATGGCTGCCCGGCCAGCCGCGCGACTGGGGGCCGGCCGATCGGCTGTGGTCAGCCGGCCACCACGTGCGCCCGGAACGCCCACGCCACGATCTCGACGCGGTTGCGCGCCCCGACCTTGGCCTGCACGGACGACAGGTAGGCCTTGACCGACGACACCGAGACCTTCAGCGCGGCGGCGATCTCGCCGTTGCTCAGCCCCTGCGCGACGTGCCGCACGACGTCGATCTCCCTCGCACTCAGCACCTCGGCCTCGGCGCTGGCGACCGGTGTCACGGAGCGGCGCAGCACCCGCAGCACGACCTGGGGCGACACCAGCACGTCACCGCGCGCCGCCGACCTGACCGCCTCGACGAGCAGGCCGGGACTCGCGTCCTTGGTGAGGAACCCGCACGCGCCGAGGTCCAGTGCCTGGTTCAGCACCTCGTCGCTGTCGAACGTCGTCACCACCACGACACGGGTCTGCCCGGCGAGCTGCCGCGTGACCTCCAGGCCGTCGAGCCCCGGCATCCGCACGTCCACCAGGCAGACCTGCGGCATCAGCTCCTTCGCGCGCTGGACGGCGCTGATCCCGTCCGCCACGTCGGCGACCACGCTGACATCGGGCTGCGCCTCCAGGATGAGCCGGAAACCGGCGCGGACCATGTCCTGGTCCTCGGCGATGAGCACGGAGATCACGCGCGCACCTCCAGCGGCAGCTCGGCGGTGACGAGCCAGCCCTCGCCGGTGGCGCCCGCGAAGAACCGGCCGCCCAGCTCGTGCACCCGTTCCCGCATGCCCACCAGCCCGAACCCGCCGGAGTGCGCGGGCCGCGTGGTCCCGTTGTCCACAACGGACAGCAGCACCGCACTCGTCGTGAGCCGCACGTCCACCTCCACGCTGGTGGCGTCCTTCGCGTGCTTGCGCGTGTTGGTCAACGCTTCCTGCACGAGACGCAGGACCGACCGCCCCAGCTCCGGCCGCACGCCGTCGTCCAGCTCGATGCTCGTGCGCACCGGCAGCCCCGACTTCTCCACGAGCCGTTCGAGATCGGCGGTGAGGTCACTGGTCGCCGTCGCGGCCCCGTTGTCCCGCAACGTCCGCACCATCGCCCGCATCGCCCCCAACGCGTCCGTGCCGCCGTCGACGATGCCGGGCAGCATCGCGCACGCGGTGTCCTTGTCCTGCTCCGCCACCACGAGCGCGGCCTGAGCCTGCACGAGCATGCCCGTGACGTGGTGAGCCACGACGTCGTGCAGCTCCCGAGCCATGTCGAGACGTTCGTCGCGCCGCGCCCGTTCCTCGGCGGCGGCGGCCAACGCCTCCCGCGACCGGTCCCGCATGCGCAGCGTCACGCCGGCGCACACCGCCACGAACGCGATCAGCAGGACGAGAGCGCCCTGGTCGGTGCGGGTGAGGTCGGCGGTCGGACGGACAACCACCGCGTTCAGGCTGACCAGCGTCAACGCCGCGACGCAGGCAGCCGCGGTGAGAGGACGCGCGTTCCTGACCACCACGACGGCCAGCGCGACCAGGGCGAGCGCCTCGGCGATGTTGAGCGGCTCGAGCTCGAACGCCGGGGCCCTGACGCCGGGAACGTCGAGCAGGATCACTCGGCCGAAGCCGCTGACCAGTCCGGTGACGGCGACGACCGCGACGCACGCCGTGATGGTCGCGGTCAGCGGAAAGCGGGCGAACGCGGCCGCGACCGCCGTGACGGCGATGAGCGCGAGGACGCCGATCTCCCTGCCGCCCGGTGGCCAGGTGGCTGGGAGCTGGGCCAGCAGGGTGATGATGACGAGCGTGCCGACCAGCAGTCCGGTGCGATGTTCCCCCACGGCGGGATCGTACGAGGCGGGGTGAACGCGGGGCCTCGACCTTCTGGCCGAGGTGGGTGGCCACGAGGTCAGGTCGACGGAACCCGGGAAGTCAGCCCGCGGCCCCGATCGCCTCGTCCAGGATGCTCACCCCCAACGCCAGCTCCTCCTCCGAAGCCGTCAACGGCGGCGCGATCCGGAACACCCCACCCATCCCGGGAATCTGCACGATGTTCATGTGCAGCCCCAACTCCAGGCACTTCTGCGTGATCGGCGCGCTCAAGCTCTCGTCCGCGATCTCCAGCCCCACCAGCAACCCGCGCCCCCGCACGTCCGTCACGAGTGAGTGGCGCGCCGCGATGTCGTCGAGCCCGTTGCGCAGGAACGTCCCCAGCTTGGCGGCCCGCTCGTCCAGCCTCTCCTCGACCAGCACGTCCAGCACCGTGTTGCCCACGGCGGCGACCAGCGGGTCCGACACGTGCGTGGTGAAGAAAAGGTAGTTCCGCGCGTGCGCCTCCTCCTCGATCTCCGCAGACGTGATCACCGCGGCCAGCGGCAGGCCGGCGCCCAGCGTCTTGGACAGGGTCAGGATGTCGGGCACCACGCCGTCGCGCTCGAACGCGTACCAGTTTCCCGTGCGGCACAGGCCCGTCTGGGCCTCGTCCAGGATCAGCAGCATGCCGCGCTCACGGCACTTCTGCTGCAAAGCAGCGAAGTAGCCCGGCGGCGGTTCGAGGATTCCGCCGGAGCTGAGGATCGGCTCGACGATGCACGCCGCCAGCGAGCCTACGGACTGGGCGTCGATCAGGTCGAACGCCAGGTCCAGCTGCGCCTGCCAGTCACCGGACGGCGCCGGGATCGCGAAGTTGCCCGGGGTGGCGGGGCCGTAGCCCTTGCGGCCGGCGCTGTAGGTCGCGGCCGCGGCGGCCGCGGTCATGCCGTGCCACGAGCGGGCGAACGAGACGACCTCGTGCTTGCCCGTCACCAGTTTCGCCATGCGCAGGGCGGCCTCGTTCGACTCCGCGCCGGTGGTCAGGAGCTGCACCTTCGACAGCGACGGAGGCAGTGTCGCGGCCAGGCGGCGGGCCAGGTCCACCACCGGGCGGCTGAGCATGCCGCTGAACAGGTGGTCGAGGTTCGCGATCTGGCGGCGGACGGTCTCGACGATGCGCGGGTGCGAGTGGCCGAGGATCGCGCTCATCTGGCCGGAGGTGAAGTCGAGGACGCGGCGTCCGTCCTCGGTGAACAGGAAGCTCCCCGACGCGCTGTCGATGATCGCGGGCGTGAACGTTCCGCCGTAGCGGACCAGGTGGCGGTCTACGTCGTCCCAGAACGTGTCCATGCGCTAGACGCTACGAACGGGTGAGCATCAGGTCCATCTCACAATTCCACGCTGGCTGTTCGGAAATACTGCACAGCATGACGCTGAACCCGTGGCGCCTGCGCCTGCTCAGCCAGCTCGACGCGCTGGGCACCGTGCGGGCGGTGGCGCAGGCCGCGAACCTGAGTGCTTCGAGCGTGTCGCAGCAGCTCGCGGTGCTCGAGAGCGAGACGCGCACGCAGTTGCTCGAACGGACCGGGCGGCGGGTGCGGCTGACGTCGGCCGGGCTGATCCTGGCTCGGCGGGCACGCTCGATCCTCGACCAGATGGACGCCGTCGAGGCCGAGTTGAGAGGTCTCGCCGACGAACCGTCCGGGCTCATCCGGCTGGGCGCGTTCCAGAGCTCGATCCACACGCTGGCCGTGCCGGCGATCGCGCGTCTGCACCACCCGCACCTCCAGGTCGAACTGGTCGAGCTCGAGCCGCACGCGAGCATGCCCGCGCTGCTGGCGGGTGAGGTCGACGTGATCATCACGACCACCGACTTCGTGGAGCTGCCGGTGCCGCGCGACATCGACGTCGTGCCGCTGGGCGAGGACCCGATCGTGCTGCTCTCACCGCCTGGACAGCCCAAGAACGACCTCGCCGCGTGCAAGGACGAGCCGTGGGCGTTCGACGTTCCCGGCTCGTACATGGCGAGCCTCGCCACGCGGCTGTGCCGGCAGGCCGGGTTCGAGCCGAGGGTGGTTGGCCGGTTCAGCAACTACATGCTGACGCTCAAGCACGTCGAGGCCGGTCTCGCGGTCGCAGTGCTGCCCGCGCTGGCCGTCGACCGGCGGTTCGACGTGGTCACGAAGGAGCTGCCGGTGACGAGGAGGATCACCGCCGCGGTGCGCAGGGACTCGCGCGCCGCGATCACCGTGGTGCTCGACGCCCTGCATACTTCGGTCGCAGTCGGACGAGAGGTGATCAGGTGAGCAAGCGCGTCACGATCAACGACGTCGCGCAGGCCGCCGGGGTCTCGCGGCAGACGGTGTCGCGCGCCCTCAACGACAAGGGCGAGATCGACGCCGGCACCAAGCAACGCGTCCTCGACGCCGCGCGCGAGCTGGGGTACCGCCCGAGCCGGTTCGCCCGCGGGCTCGTGCGGCAGGACACGACGACGATCGGGCTCGTGATCCCCGACCTGCTCAACCCGTTCTTCACCGAGGTCGCCGCCGGTGCGCTGGAGGCGGCGCGGGCCCGCGGGTGGCACGTGATCGTCTACGACACCGCCGACAGCGTCGACACCGAACGCGGCACGCTGGAGGTCGTCGCGTCCCAGGTGGACGCCGTGGTCGGCTACTTCAGCCTGGACGAGGCCGAGCTCGACACCCACCTGAGCGGTCTGCCCGCCGTGCTGATCGGGCGTGAGCACCGGACGCCGAGGTTCAGCTCCATCCGCATCGAGGGCGCGGCGGGCGTGCGTGAGGCCGTCGACCACCTCGTCGCCAAGGGGCACCGCAGGATCGGCATGCTCGACTACGCGGGCCGCGCCAAGCCGAACAGCCGGCGCGCGTGGTTCGCCGACGCCATGGCCGCGCACGGGCTCGCCGACGACGCGGTCGGCGGGGCGGTGCAGTCCGTCGACGGCGGCACCGAGGCGCTGACCAGCCTGCTCACGAAACACCCCGACCTGACCGCCGTGTTCACGTTCAACGACATCATCGCGATCGGTGCGCTGCGGGCCGCCCGGCGGCTCGGGCGGACGGTGCCGGACGATCTGGCCGTGGTCGGGTTCGACGGGCTCCAGCTCGGCACCGTCGTCGATCCGGCGCTCACCAGCGTCGCGCTCGACACCCGGCGGGTGGGCGCGCTCGCGATCGAGCAGGCGGGCAGGCTGCTGACCGACTCACCGCTCCTGCCCGACGAGGAACTGCAGGTCAACGCCGTTCTGGTGATCCGCGAATCCGCCTGACCCCTTGACAGTTCTCGCTGCACCGGCACATGCTTCCGAGCGGTCCGTGAACGTTCACGGGAACGTTCACGGCGCTCCCGAGGATCGCCGGAGGGTGGAGCATCTTGTCGTACGTCGAAGACATGGGTCCGGGCACGGGCGCGCTGCCGCCGCGCGCGTTCTTCAGGTCCGACGCGCCCTCGTTGCCGCTCGACGGGACCTGGCAGTTCCGTCTCGACAACGGTGACTGGGGCCCGATCACCGTGCCGGGGCACTGGCAGCTGCAGGGCCACGGTTCGCCCGCCTACACGAACGTGGTGTACCCGTTCCCGGTCGAGCCGCCGTTCGTGCCGTCCGAGAACCCGACAGGTGACTACCGGCTGGAGTTCGACCTGCCCGCGCACTGGCCGGACGAGCCGGCGGCGCTGCGGTTCGAGGGCATCGACTCGTGCGGGCGCGTGTGGCTCAACGACGTCGAGCTCGGCGTGACGCGAGGCAGCAGGCTGCCCACCGAGTTCGAGGTGGGGCACCTGCTCCGCGCGTCGGGGAACGTGCTGGCGGTGCGCGTGCACCAGTGGTCGTCCGGCAGCTACCTCGAAGACCAGGACATGTGGTGGCTGTCCGGGATCTTCCGCTCCGTCACGCTGCTGTCGCGCCCGCGCGGCGGGGTGGCGGACTACCAGCTGCACGCCTCCTACGACCACGTCTCGGGACTCGGGACGCTGTCCGTCGACGGTGGCATGATCACCGTGCCCGAGCTGGACGTGCACGACCTCCTCCCGGGCAAGTCCGTCTCGGTGCCCGTGGAGCCGTGGAGCGCGGAGAGCCCGCGCCTGTACGACGGTGTCGTGCACACGGCCGTCGAGAACGTGCCGGTGCGGATCGGCTTCCGGACCGTCGCGATCGAGGACGGCGTGCTCACGGTCAACGGCGCGCCGATCGTGTTCCGCGGCGTCAACCGGCACGAGCACCACCCCCGGTCCGGCCGCGCGGTGCCACCCGAGGTCGCTCTCGCCGACGTCCTGCTGATGAAGCGGCACAACGTCAACGCCGTGCGGACCAGCCACTACCCGCCCGACCCGCGCTTCCTGTCGTTGTGCGACGAGTACGGCCTGTGGGTGATCGACGAGTGCGACCTGGAGACGCACGGGTTCGAGAAACTGGGCTGGGAGGGCAACCCGAGCGACGACCAGCGCTGGGCGGACGCCTACCTGGACCGCATGCGCCGCATGGTGGAGCGCGACAAGAACCACCCGTCGATCGTGCTGTGGTCGCTGGGCAACGAGTCCCACACCGGCCGCAACCTCGCGGCGATGGCGGAGTGGACCCGCGACCGCGACCCGTCGCGCCCGGTGCACTACGAGGGCGACTTCGACTGCGAGTACGTGGACGTCCACAGCCGCATGTACGCCTCGCACGAGGAGGTCGACTCGATCGGCCGCGAGCACCGGCACGGCAAGCCGTTCGTGCTGTGCGAGTTCGCGCACGCGATGGGCAACGGGCCGGGCGGGATGCTCGAGTACCGCGAGCTCTTCGAGCGGTACCGGCACGTGCAGGGCGGGTTCATCTGGGAGTGGATCGATCACGGGCTGGAGAAGGACGGGCAGTTCCTGTACGGCGGTGACTTCGGGGAACCGTTGCACGACGGCAACTTCGTGATCGACGGGTTGGTGTTCCCGGACCGGACGCCGTCGCCCGGGCTGGTGGAGTTCGCGAAGGTCTTCGAGCCGGTGCGGATCAGCGGGAGTGGATCTGCGATTCAGGTCGCGAACATGTACGACCACGTGTCGCTGGAGCACCTTCGGTTCGAGTGGGTGTACGAGGTGGACGGGGTGGAGGTGGCGTCCGGTGGGTTGGAGGTGCCGCCGGTCGCCGCCGGGCAGGTGGCGGAGGTGGCGCGGCCCGAGTTGCCTGCGGCGCCAGGCGAAGGCTGGCTCACCGTCCGCGCTTCTCTCGCCTCCCCCACCTCCTGGGCCGACGCGGGCCACGTCCTCGGCTGGGGCCAGATCCCCGTCACCGGCCCCGCCCCCGTCACCCCGATCAGCGCGGTGGAACTCGTCGGCATCGGCGACGCCCTCTGGCTCGGCCCCGGCGAGTTCGACCCGGCGACCGGCCTGCTGACCCGCTTCGGCGAGTACCAGGTCACCGGTCCGCGGCTCGACCTGTGGCGCGCCCCCACCGACAACGACCGCGGCTCGGACCACCCCGACGAACGGGCGTGGCGCGAGGCAGGGCTGCACCGGTTGCAGCACCGCGTCGCCGAGGTCGATGCGGAGGAGAACACGCTGGTCGTCCGGACGCGGGTGGCGCCGCCCGCCAAGGGGTTCGGCATGCTCGCCGACTACACCTGGACCGCCGACGGCGACCGGCTGCGGTTGCGGCTCGACGTCACGCCCGACGGCGAGTGGCCGTGCACGCTCCCCCGGCTCGGCCTGCGCCTGGCGCTGCCGGGTGAGCTGGACGCGGTCGAGTGGTTCGGGCTCGGGCCGGGTGAGGCGTACGCGGACAGCCGTCAGGCCGCGAGGGTCGGCCGGTTCGAGTCCACTGTGGACGCGATGCAGACCCCGTACGTCTTCCCGCAGGAGAACGGCAACCGCGCGGACGCCCGCTGGGTGCGGATCGGCGCGATCGAGATCCGAGGTGAGCCGGTGTTCGACTTCACCGTCCGCCGCTGGACCAGCGAGGACCTGGACGCCGCCCGGCACACTGCCGATCTCGAGGCCCGCGAGCACGTGTACCTCAACCTCGACCTCGCCCAGCACGGGCTGGGCACGGCGTCGTGCGGGCCGGGTGTGCTGCCGCAATACCGGCTGCACGCGCAGAAGGCGTCCTTCTCCCTGACGTTCCAGCATCTGGACTCGGTCTGAGCCGCGCCTAGGCTCGGCAGGAGGGTGATCTAGCGCCTGTATCGAAGTAGAGCGCCTCAGGCCTACCGGACATATTTTTTGGCGCGAAAAGCACGTTCGGGCCGATAGATGGCCCGAACGTGCTTTTCGCGCCAATCGCGACGAAGCTGGAGCCGGAGCTGGGCTGGCAGCCCTAAGCACCTGGCCAGAGGCTTTGTCCGTTACTCGCCTGGCGGACATACCTCCGGCCCTGATGGCGTCTGCAAGTACCACCAACTCAACATCAACAGGCACTTCCCCACTACCAACAGGGCCGTCGTGCACAGCCGGCGAGGAGCGGGTTGGGTGCAGGTAGCGGCGATTCGATCAAGAGTTGGTGGTACTTGCAGACGCACTCGGCACCAACGAGCCTCACGGTTTCGGACAAGACTGCTGGCCAGGTGCTTAGCGCACCCACCAGGTGTCCATGCGCGGCACCGACCTCGTGTCGCCCGCGGCCACCCGGCTCGCGTGGAACAGGAACCCGGCGATGCCCGCCGCGCCCTGCATCCAGCCGATGTCGGGCGGCAGCAGCGGGTCGGAGTTGCGGTGCTCGATGAACCGCCAGCACACGCCGTCGCCGTCCGGGATCGCGCGGTCCACGACCACGTCGGCCAGGTGCAGCGCGAAGTCCGTGTGCTGCCCGGAGTCGAGCAGGACGTCGCCGACACCCGCGGTGCCGCAGCAGCGGCCGTCGTTGTCCCAGAAGCCCGGGTACTTCCGTTCGGGCAGGCCGGAGACGCGGACGCTGTGCAGGCAGCGGCGGTGCCACTCCAGGACGTCCTCGCCGGCCACCTCGGCCACGCCCGCGTGCCGCAGAGCGGGCCACAGCAACGAGGTTCCGGTCGGGCCGTGGCACCAGCCGTACATGAACTGTTCCACGTCTCCGCCGAACGGGAAGACGCACTGGACGCGAAACCCTCCGTCACCGGTGTCGGCCAGTGCCACGAGGTGTGCGGCACCCGCGGCCGCCGCCTGCACGAGGTCCGGGCGCGCGAACTGGGCACCGGCCAGGGCGAGCGCTGTCGCGATGCCGGAAAGGCCGTGGGAGAAGTTGGGCATCTCCAGTTGCTCGACGCAGAAACGCGCCGGCACCGAACGCCAGTTCAGCCCGGACGGCACCTCCTCGCGCTCGGCCAGCACCACGGAGGCCGCCACTTCGCCGAGCTCCTCCGCGCCGTGGACCCCGTGCCGCGCTGCCCACACCGCCGCGAGCAGCACACCGGCAGAGCCCAGCGTCAGGTCGTGGTTGCGGGCGCCCTCCAGGTAGCGGGGTGGGCCGTACCGCTCCAGCGCCCATCCGTCCGGTGTGGACAGTGACAGGAGCCGCGCGACGGCCGCTTCGGATCCGGGAACGCCCAGTGCCGTCAGCACACCGATCGCCCCGGCGAGGCCGCTGAAGAACGTGTAGTCGGTCACGGTCTCGACGCCGGCGCGGACCTGGGCGGCGATGGTGTCCGCCAGACGGTGCTCCTCAGCGGTCCACTCGCGGCTCAGCCGGATCTCGGCCAGCACCTGTGCCAGGCCGCCGACCCCCGCGTACGTGCCGTCCCGCTTCTCCGCGTCGAACTCCTCGCCGGGCGACGGCGGAATCCAGACGATCTCGCCGTCGTGTCGCACCTGGTCCAGCACCCATCGCCACGCGGCCTCAGCGGTCGCCCGGTACGTGTCCACGCCGACGATCATTACATTGGCCGAAGTGACCTTGGACCAGATTCTCGCCGCCGCCGGACTCACCGGCGCGAGCACCACCCCGTTGGGCGGAGGCACCTACAACTCCGTGTTCCGGGTGTCCGCGAACGAGGGCGAGTTCGTGCTGAAGGTGGCGCCCGGTGACCAGCCGGGGCTGACCTACGAGCGCGGGCTGATGGCGACCGAGGCCTTGTTCTGCACGCTGGGGTCCGCGGTCGCGCCGGTGCCCGAGGTCGTCTACACCGACCGTTCCGGCGTTCTGCTCACCACCTTCCTGCCTGGTGAGCCTCTCCTCGAACGGTCCGGTGCCGACAGGCCGTCGATCCGCCGTCAGCTCGGCACGACCGTGCGACAGCTGCACGAGATCACCGGGCCCGGCTTCGGCTATCCCCAGCTCGGCCTGCACCCGACGTGGACCGAGGCGTTCTTCGCGATGTACGACGCCGTGCTCGCCGATGCCGGTCGCTACGGCGTGCGGCTGCCGAAACCCGATCTGGCCCGGCACGCGGCCGCGTTCGACGAGGTGACGCGGCCCGCGCTGGTGCACTTCGACCTCTGGGACGGCAACGTCCTCGTCGACGACGACGGGCTGAGCGGTCTGGTCGACGGTGAGCGCGCGTTCTGGGGCGACCCGGTGGCGGAGTTCGTGTCGCTCGCCCTGTTCGGGACGATCGAGGACGATCCGGACTTCCTGACGATCTACGGCATCGAGCTCACCGACGCGGAACGACTGCGACTGGCCGCCTACCAGGCCTATCTGTACTCGATCATGCTCACCGAACGGGTGCCGCGCGGCAGCACCGACGAGGCGTTCGAGACCTTGATCACCGGCGCGCTCGGCCGCGCCCTGGGCGTTCTCGCCTGACCACCGCTCACGATCTGGGAAACTGATCTGGTGCGCGTGGCATTGCTGGGGCCGACGACCGTGGAGGCCGACGACGGCACACCGGTCGACATCGGTGGAGCCCGCGTCCGCATGCTCCTCGCCCGGCTGGCACTCGACCCCGGCCGGCCGGTACCGACCACGACGTTGATCGACGACCTCTGGGGCGAGCAGCCGCCGTCGGACGCGCCGAACGCGCTGCAGTCGCTCGTGTCGCGGCTGCGCAAGGTCTGTCCCGTGTCGCTGGAACCCGGCGGCTACCGGCTGGGCATCGCGACCGAGGACGTCGACGTCTTCCGGTTCGAACGGCTGCGCGCGGCCGGACGGCTGGACGAGGCCCTGGAGCTCTGGCGCGGCGAGGCGCTCGCCGACGTCCGCGAGGCACCGTTCGCCGAGGTGGCGGCGACGAGGCTCGACGAGACACGGCTGGCCGCGGAGGAGGACCGGTTCCGCACCGGCGAGCTGGACGTCGCCGCGCTCACCGCGATGCACGAGAAGCACCCGTTGCGGGAACGCCTGGCGGGACTGCTGATGCGGGCGTTGTGCGCGCAGGGCAGGCAGTCCGACGCGTTGCACGTCTACGCAGAGGTCCGCGGGCGGCTCGCCGACGAGCTGGGCGTCGACCCGTCGCAGGAGCTGCAGGACGTCCACCTCGCGGCTTTGCGCGGCGAACTGGGTCCACGGCCCGTCGTCGACCGGTTGCCGGTGCGGCTCACCAGCTTCGTGGGCAGGGACGACGAGCTCGCCGAGATCGCGGGACTGCTCGGGCAGGCGCGGCTCGTGACGCTGGTCGGGCCGGGCGGCGCGGGCAAGACGCGGCTGGCCACCGAGGCCGCGGCACGGCATCCGTTGCACGCCAAGGGACGCGTGTGGTTCGCGGCGCTCGCCGGTGTGCGGGCGGCCGAGGACCTCGCCGGTGCGGTGCTCGGCGCGTTCGAGCTGAGCTTCGGCGGCGACCCGATGCGGCGGACGAACGAGGGCATGAACCGGATCGCCGAGGTGCTCGGTGCCGGCGAGTCGTTGCTGGTGCTGGACAACTGCGAGCACCTGATCACCGCGGCCGCCGAGTTCACCGGCGAGCTGCTGCGGCGCGTGCCCAACCTGCGCGTGCTCGCGACCAGCAGGGAACCGCTCGCGATCGACGGCGAGTCGCTGTGCCCGATCGGGCCGCTCTCCGTCCCCGACGGGCAGGCCGACGTGTCGGGGTTCGGCGCGGTGCGGTTGTTCCTGGACCGGGCGAGCGCGGTGAAGCCGGGGTTCCGGCTCGACGAGTCCACTGTGGACGATGTGAGGCAGATCTGCCGCCGCCTGGACGGCATGCCGCTCGCGCTGGAGCTCGCGGCCGCGCGGTTGCGGTCGATGACGGTCCGGCAGATCACCCAGCGGCTCGACGACAGGTTCCGGCTGCTGACCTCGGGAAGCCGTACGGCGCTCCCCCGCCAGCGCACGCTGCGCGCCGTCGTCGAGTGGAGCTGGGACCTGCTGAGCGAGGAGGAGCTCCGGCTCGCCAGGAGGCTCGCGGTGTTCCCCGGCGGCGCCGACCTCGACGCGATCGAGCAGGTCTGCCTGCCGGACGCGCTGTACGTGCTCACGTCACTGGTCGAGAAGTCCATCGTGGACGTGGTCGAGCACGAGGCCGAGCCGCGGTACCGGATGCTGGAGACGATCCGGGTCTACGCGGCCGAACAGCTGGAGTCCTCCGGAGAGAAGGACGAGATCGTCGGCCGGTTCCGGCGGTACTACCGGGAGCTGACCGCCCGGTGGGAGCCGCTCACGCGCACCGCCAGGCAGATCGAGGCGATCAACGTCTACGAGGCGGAGCAGGACAACGTCGTGGCGGCGTTGCGCGGCGCGATCGACGACCGCGAGGTCGAGCTGGCGGCGGACCTGCTCGGTGGCACGTTCTGGTACTGGCTGGTCAAGGGCGACAACGAGCGCGCGGAGTCGTCGGTGCGCGACGTGCTCGCCCTCGGTGACGCACTGCCGCCGGACCTCACCGCCACGTTCCGGGCGATGCAGCTGATCATGGCCGCGGCGCCGGGGCAGGCGGACAAGGCCGAGGCGGCGCAGGTCATCGACGACTGCGTGACCAGCGGCGCCGCGCAGAAGCACCCGTCGCTCGCCATCGCGCTGCCCATGCTCGCGTTCCTCAGCCAGAACCGGGACCTGGCGCGCCGCGAGGTGCAGCGGGCGTCGGCGAGCGAGGACCCGTGGGCGCGCGCGGGTGCGGATTGGGCGTTGAGCTTCATGCTGGTCGACGCGGGCGATTTCGAGGGCGCCGAGGTGGCCCGTGACCGCGCGTACGAGCAGTTCGTGGCGATCGGCGACCGGTGGGGTTCGGCGATGACGCTCGGCATGAAGGCCACGTTCGTCTCGCACACCGGCGACAACGAGGGCGCGATCGCCCTGTACGAACGGGGTCTCGAGGTGGCGTTGGAGCTGCGGTCGCAGGACGACGCCGTGCAGCAGCGGTGGCGGCTCGCGGTCGAGTACGCGCGGCTGGGCGACCACGCGGCCGCCGAGCGCGAGGTGGCGGCGGCCGAGCAGTACGTCCGCGACATCGGCAACGACCAGATGTCGATCATTGTCGACTACGCGAAGGCCGAGGTGCGGCTGCGCGCGGGTGACGTCGCACGGGCACGTGAGCTGAGCGAGGCGATCAAGCAGAGGGACACGACCTCGATCGTGTTCGGCTCGTTCGTCACGGAGTGGTCGGCCGTGCTCGACGCGCGCATCGCGATCGCGGAGGGCAGGCCCGACGAGGCGGAGGCGCGGGTGGCCACGGCCGTCGGCGCGACGTCCGACCGCAGCGACATACCGGACCTGTCCGCGGTGGTGGAGCTGTTCGCGCACGTCCGGTACGCGCAGGGCCGTCGCCGCGAGGCGTTGAGGATGCTCGGGCTGGCCCAGGTGATCCGCGGCCGCCTCGACCTCGGTGACCCCGACGTGCGGCAGATGGTCGCCGAACTCGGCGAGCCGGAACCGCTGGGGATCACCAGGGACGAGGCGCTGCGGGAAGTGCGTGCGGAAGCGGGCATCAGCGACAGCTGACACCCGCTCCCCTCAGACCCGCTTGCGGTAGGCCCAGGTGGCCAGCGGGAAGAACACCGCGACCGCGGCGGCCATCCAGATCAGCGAGCCGGTCAGCGGTCCGGCGATCACACCGCCGTTGAGCAGGCCGCGCAACGCGTCCGACAGCAGGCTCACCGGGCTGATGTCCGCCCACGCCTTCAGCCAGCCCGGCATCGTCGAGGTGCCGACGAAGACGTTGCTGCCGAACGTCAGCGGCATGATCAGCACGAACATCAGGCCCTGCACGGCCTGCGGCGTCTTGAGCAGCATGCCCACGAACACCGACGCCCAGCAGAAGCACAACCCGAACACGATCGCGAGGCCGGCCGCGATCAGCAGCTCCACCGGACCGGTCTGCACCCGGAAGCCCATGATCGTGGCGACGATCAGCAGCACGACGATGCAGACGACGTACCGCACGACGTCCGCGAGCACCGCCCCGATCAGCGGTGCCGACCGGGCGATCGGCATCGAGCGGAACCTGTCGAACACGCCCTTGGAGACGTCCGTGTTGAGCTGCACGCCCGCGGTCATGCTGGCCTGCAGGATGTTCATGACCATGATTCCTGGCACGAGCATCTGCAGGTACGCGTCGGTGTTCCCGGCGAGCGCCCCACCGAACAGGTAGGTGAACATCACCAGGAAGACGATCGGCGCGATCGTCACGTCCGCGAGCTGCTCGGGGTTCTTGCGGATCTTGAGGATGCCCCGCCACGCCAGCGTGAGCCCGTGGCGCGTTCCCCTGTCCAACGCGATCGTGCTCATGCCGGGCTCCCCTCGGTCTGCTTGCCGGTCAGCGCGAGGAAGACCTCGTCGAGCGACGGCAGGCGCAACGCCAGCTCGTCCGCGGTGACGCCGGCCTCGTCGAGCTTGCGGACCAGCGTGGACAGCAGCACCGGGTCGTTGACCGGCGCCGTGAGCAGTCCCGTGTCGTCGTCCCGCGTCGGCCGGACCCCGGTGAGGTCGCCGAGGATCCGTTGCACGACGTCGAGGTCGCGCAACGACGTCGGCCGCACCTGCAACGTCTGCCCGCCGACGCGCCGCTTCAGCTCGTCGGGCCGTCCCTCGGCCACCACGCGACCGTGGTCGAACACCGTGATCGTGTCCGCGAGCTGGTCGGCCTCCTCCAGGTACTGCGTGGTGAGCAGGACCGTCACTCCGTTCGCGACGAGCTTGCGGACCACGGCCCACACCTCGTTGCGCGCGTGCGGGTCCAGCCCGGTGGTCGGCTCGTCCAGGTAGAGCACGGACGGGTTGCCGACCAGGCTGGCCGCGAGGTCGAGCCGCCGGCGCATACCTCCCGAATACGTCTTGGCGGCTCGCCCCGCGGCGTCGGTGAGCTCGAACTGCTCCAGCAGCTCGGCCGCCCTCGCCCGCGCCCCCGTGCGCGAGTGGTCCAGCAGCCGCGCCAGCAACACGAGGTTCTCCGTGCCCGAGAGGTCCTCGTCGACCGACGCGTACTGCCCGGTCAGCCCGATCAGCGACCGGACCGCCCCGGGGTCGCGCACCACGTCGTGCCCGTGGACCGTGGCGCGCCCCGCGTCCGGGCGCAGCAACGTGGCCAGCACCCGCACCGCCGTGGTCTTGCCCGCGCCGTTCGGCCCGAGCACCCCCACGACCTTCCCCTCCGGCACCTCGAGGTCGACGCCGTCGAGCGCCTTGGTCTCCCCGTAGTGCTTGACCAGGCCTTCTGCCCTGATCGCCAGCGACATCGTTGCATCCTCCCTGTGTCGCCGACACTGTGCGCCGAGCCGCTGGCAGCACGCGCACAGCGGGCTGACAGCCGCTGGCAACGCCCCGGTTGAACCCAAATGGCCCATAACGGCGAGCATCTGCGGCACGATCTCAGTGGGTGAGAGAGCGGAGCCGCGCGTGAGCGATGAGGACGACCGGGAACTGACCTGGACGCGTCTGCGGACGGGACACCTTCGAGAACTGGTCGCGGTGCGCGGGGCCGAGGAGGACTACATCGCGCTGGTCAGAGCGGTGCTCGCCGCCGGTGCCCCGCTCGACGAGGCCTACGAGCTGCTGCGTGAGGCCGAGCAGCGGCACCAGCGGTCGGTGACCGTGCTGGAGCACCTGGCGATGATCACCGCGCAGACCGGCAGGGACGCCGAGCTCGACCGCGTGATCCGCACGCTGGAGGGCATCGACCCCACGTCACGGGTGCTGCGGATCTTCGACGAGGTGACGCCGGAGTCCGGGCGCGAGTGGGCCGAGAACGCCGACGCCACGCAGCGCCGGCTCCTCGACGCCGCGGGATCGGAGGACGAGCAGGAGGCCGAGGCCGCCGTGCGCGAGCTGGCGCAGTGGGCGCGGTCGTTCCCGGCGAACTCGACCTACGCGGTCAACCACGGGTTCGGGCTGGTCATGCGCGGCCGGTACGACGAGGCGCGCCAGGTCGCCCGCGACACGCGCGGTATCGAGGACGGCAGCTTCGCGGACGCGTTCAACCTCGGGCAGATCCTGTGCATGACGGACGCCCGCGAGGAAGGCCTGGAGCTGTTGAGGGAGGCGGCCCGGCGCGCTGCTTCCGACGACGAACGCGAGATCGTCGCCGAGGCGCTCGCGCAGGCGGGTGACCGATGACGGACGACCTCGTCGAATCGCTGCTCGCCTCGGAGTCCGTGGCTGCCGCCGTCGAACTGGCCAGGCGGTCGCGCATCCGGCCGCGGGAGCTGGCCGGGACGCTCTTCTCGTACGCGGAGAGGATGCGACCGGATCGGCCCGCGACGGCCGCCGCCGCGTCGTTCCTCGCGGACGTCGTGGGCTCGCTGGAGGTGGCCAACGCCTGGGTCGCGCAGGACCACCTCTCGGACGAGGCGAACGAGCTGCTCACTCGGGCGAGCCTCGCCGGGGGCTGGCCGGGGGCGTTGCGGGTGCTGCGCGGGCACCGGCACGTCTTCGACCACGACATGATGATGTCGGTGGTGTTCTGGCACTCCGGGTTCGCCCAGCAGGGCGTGCCACCGGAGGCGAACGGTGCGGCGGTCGTGATCACGCTCGGCGCGCTGCTGGGCGGCAAGTCGTCGGCCCTGGCCCACATGGCGTGGGCTCGGGCCTGCGAGAACACCTCGCTCGCGCACGCGGAGTTCCACTTCCTGCGGGCGCAGGAGCTCGCGGCCGTCCACGGTGACGACGTCGACCGGCACGCCACGGCGAGCGCCCTCGACTCGTTCCGCGACCGCTTCGGCGTCCCTCGCGAACGCGCCGACCCGATCCCGGACGCGCCCCTGACCATCGGCATGATCCCCGTCAACGAGAGCAACGCGGCATCGCTGCGGGACTCCGGCCGGTACCTGGAGGCGCTCGCACTGCTCGACCGCACCATCCCGTTCGCGGTGGAGGCAGGCGCGACGGCCAACGCGATGCGCATGCTCAACGACCGCGGCCTGCTGCACGACGATCTCGGCAACTACGCCCTGGCCAGCGAGAACTTCACCGAGTCCGCCCGCCTCGCCGGCCTGCTGAAGGACGAGGGACGACGGTTCGAGGCGCGCAACAACGCCGCCGCGAGCTACCTCAAACGCGGACAGCCGTTGCAGGCGGTTCCGTTGTTCCGCGGCATTCTGCGCGAGCAGGACGCGGCGGGCGTGTGGCCTCGACGCATGGCCGCGCGCAACAACCTGGCGACCACCTACGCGTCGTTGGGCGACCACGAGCGTGCGCGCGATTTGTACGCAGAGGTCGTCACGATGATGGGTGACCTCTACAGCCCGTCGTTGTGGATCGCGCTGACGGGTCTGGCCGCGGCCTACGACAGCCTCGGGCAGACCGAGGAGCTGCGCGCGGTGGGCGAGCGCATGTGGCGGGGCTGGACCGAACGCCAGGACGTGCAGGCGTTGCAGGCGTACCTGAACTCCGCGGCGCGCGACCTCACGAACCCCGAGGTGCGGGACGTCGCCGAGCAGATGTGGGCGGCGCTGGTGCGGCAGGGCGACGTCTTCCAGGGTGCCGCCCTCACCGTCGCGCTGTCCCGCGAGGACGCCCCGGAGCTCGCGTTGCAGCGTCTCGACGCGTTCCTCAACGCCTTCGAGGCGGAACGGTCGGCGGTCCCTTCGTGCATCTCGGCCGAGCTGGAGGCCGCGAAGATCGAGGCCGAGGTGCTCGACCGCGGCGACGCGGCGCTGACCCGCCTGTACACCGCGATCGGACGCGTCGAGCAACGGCTGGGCCAGATCGAGCAGCCCTACGACCGCGACTGGGTGCTCGACCAGACCCGGCCGCTCTACCTGCGGCTCTTCGAGCTGCTGCTCGCCGGGCCGACGTTCGTCGAGGAGGCGCTCCAGGTCCACGAGGCGAGCCGGCCCGCGACGCTCACCGCCGCCGACGGGCTCGCCGGACGTGTCGCGAGTGCTCAGGACGTGCTCCGCGTGCTCTCCCCCGACGTCGCCGTCATCTCGTTCGCCGAGACCGGGTCCGCGGTCAGCGCGTTCGTCCTCACCGGGCAGGTGCGGTGGGTTCCGCTGGACGTGACGCCCGCGCAGCTCGGCGAGGCGGCCATGGAGATCAGCGTCGCGTTCAACGGCGCCGTGTCCGGGCTGGCGCGGCGCAGGCCGTTGGCGGTGCGCAACCTCGGCAAGGTGGATCTCTGCAACGCCGAACGGGTGCTGTCGGCGTTGGGAAAGGTCCTCTCTCTCGTGGACGGCGCACAGACCGTGTGCGTCATTCCCAGCGCGGGCATGGAAGGTCTGCCGTTGGCCGCCATGCGCGCGCCGTCCGGCAAACGGCTCGTGGAGATGGCAGGTGTCGTGCACCAGTCCAGCCTCACGGCGTTCGTGACGACGGCGGTCTCCGATCCACCCCGTGTGCCGCGCACGGTGTTCGTCGCGGGTGTGGCCGACGCCGAGACCGACACACCCGAGCACTTCGAGGCCGACGCCGAGGTCTTCACCCGTGGCGAGGTCACCGTCGTCACCGGCGAGCGGGCCACTCCGGACGCGGTGGTCGCCGGGATCCGGGAGGCCGACATCGCCCACGTGTCGTGCCACGGCTTCGTGGACACCCGTGACCCGTTCGGGTCCGGGCTGCTGCTGAGCGATGGCACGCGACGGCCGTCGAGCCGCCATCACCTCGTGCCGGTGTTCGAGCGCGCGGCGTTCGAACTGACCGTGCGAGATCTCGCGCGCGAGCAACTGCGCACAGAACTACTGACACTTCGCGCGTGTTCGACCGCACGGCGGTCCGCGGTGTCTGCCAAGGAAGAACTCGGCACGCTGACCCGCGTGTTGCAGGCGGCGGGGTGCCGCACGGTCGTGAGCACGTTGTGGAACGTGGACCAACGTTCGTCGCTGGCGTTGTTCGCCCGCTTCTACGAGCTGTACCTGAACGAGGGACTTCCCGCGTGTCAGGCCATGGCGCGCGCCCAGCGCGAGATGATCGACAGCGGGCAGCACGTCTACCACTGGGCCCCGTTCGTCGTTTCCGGTGATTGGAGAACATCCCGATGAGTGCGGAGCAGATCGCGCGGCTGAGCGATCACCAGCGTGAGCGCCTGCTGCAGGAGGTGCTGGAGAAGCTGCTCGACAGCGGGATCGAGCTGCCGGTCGACGACGAGGAGTCGGCACGCGAGCTGCTGGCCGCGTTCCTCAGCCAGGAGGGCGGCGCCGTGCACAGCGACGACGTGCTGCGGCCGTCGGTGCCGTTGGAGACCTACGTCCGGGACGTGCTGGCGTTGCTGGCCGACGACGAGGAGACCGCCGGCGTGGTCTCGGAGGCGGTGGACGAGCTGCCGGAAGAGACCCAGATGTTCGTCGACCCGATCACCGCGGCGGTCGTGCTGGGGGCGCTGGTCGCGTTCCTGCAGACCAAGGTGGACTTCAAGATCTCGCGCAAGGACGGCAAGACGGAGTTCGAGTTCGCGGTGGCGAAGAAGGCGACGTCGGACCGGCTGGTCACCAGGGTGATCGAGGCGGTCAGGAACGTCACAGTGCAGTAGCCATCCGGCGGACGGCCTCGGTGAGGATCTCGGGCGAGGTGCCGATGTTCAGCCGCACGTGACCATCGCCACCGGAGCCGAAGTCCTTCCCCGACATCAGGGCGACCTTGCCGCGGTCGAGGAACACCGCGGCCGGGTCGTCGAGCCCCAGCCGTCGGCAGTCGAGCCACGCGAGGAAGGTCGACTCGGACGGCTCGTACCCGATCTCGGGCAGGTGCTCGGCGAGCAGGGTCGCGAGCAGCTCCCGGTTGTCGCCGAGGCCGGACAACACCGCGTCGAGCCAGTCGGCGCCCTCGCGGAACGCCGCCGTGTGCGCGATGGCACCGAAGTGGCTGGGGCCGTGGCTGACCTCCTCCGGCAGCCGGGAGAGCTCGTCGGTCGCGGCGAGGGCGACAGCGCACTTCAGGCCCGCGAGGTTCCAGCCCTTCGACGCGGACATCAGCGACAGGCCGTTCGGGTCGACGCTGAGGTACGGCACGAACTCGGCGCTCGCGGCGACGAGCGGCGCGTGGATCTCGTCGGCGATGACGCGAACGCCGCAAGACTGCGCCAGTCGCGCCACGGCAGCCAGTTCGTCGGCGGTGTGGACCGTGCCGGTCGGGTTGTGCGGGTTGCACAGCAGGAACACCGGCCGGTCCGCCCTGATGTGCCGGAACGTCCGCTCCAGCACCTCGAGGTCGAGGCGTCCACCCGTCAGCGGCGCTTCCACGACCGCCCGGCCCATGCCGCGCACGAACATGTAGAACGGCGGGTACACGGGCGGGGTGACGATCACCGGATCGCCCGGCCCCGACACGAGTTTGATCAGCTCGACGGCCCCGAGCATCACATCGGGCACCATCGCGGTGTTCTCGACCGCGACGTCCCAGCCCCAGCGCTTCTTCGCGAACTCCGCGAGCGCCTCGGCGTAGGCGGTGCCCGCCGGGTAGCCGGTGTCGCCTCGGTGCACCGCGTCGATGATCGCCCGCGCGACCGGTTCGGCGGGGTCGACGTCCATCTCGGCCACCCAGAGCGGCAGGACGTCCTCGGGGTACAGGCGCCACTTCACGCTCGTGCGCCCGCGCAGGCGTTCGAGCGGAACCTGGGTCAGCGGGTTCGGAGTGCTCACCATGATTCCCAAGGTAGGTCACGACTGCGCGCGGTCCAACACACAAGAGGGGCCTCACCGAGCGGTGAGGCCCCTCCTGGAAAACACCCGTCAGGCGAACGGCGACTTGTCGATGCCGCACGTCTTCTGGGCCGGCAGGACACCCGTGAACAGGTAGTCCCGCTTCGCCTTCTCCGCGCACGCGCTGTGCACGAACATGGTGGTGTGGCCGTAGCCCTCGACCGTCAGGAACCCGGTCCTGGCCATCTCCGCCGCACCGTCGCGAGCACCGTGCAACGGCGTCGACGGGTCGAACCTGCTGTTGATGAACAGGACCGGCGCCGACGTCCAGCGGTTCCACGGACCCGTGTAGCGGTCGTCGTCACGAGCCTGCCAGAACGCGCAGGCCATCATGTCGAACACCACGGCACGGCCCCAGTACGGAACGCGCTGGTCCTCGCTCTTGCCGTACTTCGAGTACACCGCCGGGTCGCGCGGGAAGTCGCTGTCCGAGCACTGGATCGCGTTGAACGCCTCGAACCGGTTGGTGATGTAGTCGGCCGACGCCGCACGCAGCGTCTTCGGCGCCTCCCAGATCCCCTGGAGGATCCGGGCGGTGTCCTGCCACGTCTCGGGCTGCGCCAACGCGTCCCACACCGTGCTGATCAGCGCCACGCGGTCGAACGTGCCGTCCGGCGTGGTGACGGGCGACGCCGCCACCTTGGCCACCAGGTCCGCCCACTTCTGCTTCAGGTCGCCACCGGCGAACGCGCACTTCGCGCCCGGTGCCGCACAGAGCTTCAGGAACTGGTCGAACGTCTCCGCGACCCCGCGCGGCACGTCCTGGCGGGTGTCCAGCGGCACGGTCGTGCCCTGGTCACCGTGGCCGGTGGCGTTGCCGACGAAGTCCAGCGCGCCGTCGAACGCGAGCGCGCGAACCTTGTCCGGGAACATGTTCGCGTAGATCGCGCCGAGGTGCGTGCCGTAGGAGATGCCGTGGTACGTCAGCTTCTTGTCGCCGACGGCCTTGCGCAGCAGGTCCAGATCCCGTGCCGTGTTCGCGGACGAGACGTGGTCCAGCAGGTCGCCGGACTTCGCCTCGCAGCGGCGCACGAACTCCCGGTAGGAGTCGTAGAACGCCGGTTCCTGCGCCGCGGTGTCCGGGTAGACCGGAATGGCGTTGAGGAACGACTGCTGCTCCTCGACGCTGTCGAAGCAGCGGACGGTCGCCGAACGACCGATTCCCCGCTGGTCCCACGACACGACGTCGAACCGCGCCCGCAGCTCGGGCGAGAACAGCCACTCCCACTTGCCGCGCCCGCGCAGCCTGTCCACACCGGACGCACCGGGACCGCCGAAGTTGACGAACAGCGAGCCGATCTTCTTGGACGGATCGGTCGCGGGCAGCCTGATCAGCGCGAGGTCGATCTTCGTGCCGTTGGGCTGGTCGTAGTCGAGCGGAACCTTGGCGGTGGAGCACTGGAACCCGTCCTGACAGTCCTGCCAGGACAAAACGGGCGTTTGTGCTTCTTCCGCCGCAACGGCCGCCGGTGCCAATCCGATCAGCAGGGCGGCCGTCACCAAAACAGATTTCATGTAGCTCCCCAGGTATGACCTCTCGATCATCGAGACGCGAGGGGTGCCTGGCGGGTTGCATTCAACTCAGCGCATGTGTGGCGGTCGCTCCTCCGTCCACTGCGAACTCGGCGCCCGTGCAGTAGCCGCTCTCGTCACTGGCCAGGAAGAGCACGACGTTCGCGACGTCGTCCGGCTGCCCGATCCGGCGCAACGCGACCTTCTTGCCGGCCGGTGACACGTCGATCTCCCGTCCCAGCGCCTCGCTCACCATCGGGGTGTTGATCGCGCCGGGGTGCACGGAGTTCACGCGGATGCCGTGCTGCCCGAGCTCCATCGCGGCGACCTTCGTCATGCCGCGGATCGCGAACTTCGACGCCGTGTACGCGACGAGGTAAGGCATTCCGCCCATGCCCTCGACGGACGAGACGTTCACGATCGAGCCGCCGCCCGCGCGCGTCATCGACTCGACCACCGCGCGCATGCCGAGGAACGTGCCGACCTGGTTGATGCCGATCACCCGCTGGTAGTCCGCGAGTGTGGTGTCCGCCAACGCCGAGAAGTGCAGGATGCCCGCGTTGTTCACGAGCACTGTGATGTCACCGAACGTCTGCACGGTGAACGCGACTGCGTCGGCCCAGCCCTCCTCCGACGACACGTCGAGGTGGCAGTACTCGGCGCCCAGTTCGGCGGCGAGCTCCTTGCCCTGGTCGTCGAGGACGTCGGTGATCATCACCCGCGCGCCCTCGGCGACGAACCGGCGCGCCGCGGCCGCGCCCTGACCCCGCGCCGCGCCGGTGATCAGGGCGACCTTCCCGTCGAGCCGCATCTACATCATCTCGTCGGTGAGCGGCATCATCACGGTCTTCAGCTCGGTGTACGCCTCGTAGGCGCTCTGGCCGCCCTCGCGGCCCAGACCGGACTGCTTGTACCCGCCGAACGGCACGTGCGGCTCAAGCTGGAACCCGTTGATGCCGACCATGCCGACCCGCAACCTCTTGGACACGCGGAACGCCCGGCGGACGTCGTTGGTGTAGACACCGGCGCCCAGGCCGTACTCGGTGTCGTTGGCGAGGCGGATGGCTTCTTCTTCGTCGTCGAACGGCACGACGGTGAGCACCGGGCCGAAGATCTCGTCACGGGCGATCGCCATGTCGTTGCTGGCGTCGGCGAAGATCGTCGGTGCGACGAAGTTGCCGGACGCGAGGTCGCCTTCGAGCCGGGTGCCACCGGTGACCAGCCGTGCGCCGTCCTCCTGGCCGCGTTCGATGTAGCCGAGCACGCGCTCGAGCTGCTTCTGGTTGATCAGCGGGCTGGCGAGCACGGCGGGGTCGAACGGGTCGCCGAACGTCACCGCGGTCGCGAGCATCTGTGCCATGCCCACGAACTCGTCCTGAACGTCCCGCTGGACCAGTGCCCGCGTGTGCGCGACGCAGGCCTGCCCGGACAGGCCCATGGTGACCATGCCCATGCAGGTCATCGCGGCGAGGCCGACGTTCGGCGCGTCCGCGAACACGAGTGCGGGCGATTTCCCGCCCAGTTCCAGGGAAACGCGCTTCATCGTGCCGGCTGAGGCCTCGACGATCCGGCGGCCGACCACGCGGCTGCCGGTGAAGCTGATCTTGTCGACGGCGGGGTGGGTGATCAGCGCTTCACCGGTCGGGTCGCCGGGACCGGTGACGAGGTTGATCACGCCCTCCGGCAGTCCGGCCTCGATCAGCAGCTCGACCATGCGGATCACGCAGAACGACGCGTACTCCGACGGCTTCACCACGACCGTGCAACCGGCCGCGAGCGCGGGGGCGATCTTCTGCGCGAACAGCACGAACGGCGCGTTCCACGGCAGGATCGCCGCGACCACGCCGACCGGCTCGCGGAACGTCATCGCCAGGTGGTCACCGCCCTGGTACGGAGGCAGGGTCTGGCCGCCGACCTTGTCGATCCAGCCGGCGTGGTGGTCGAAGATGTCCGCGGCGATGCCCACCGAGGTGGCGTAGATCTGGCCGAACGACAGCGGTACGCCGTTGTCCAGCGCCTGCAGTCCGCGCAGTTCGTCCGAGTGCTCCCGCAGCAGGTCGCTGTACCTGCGCAGCACCCTGATGCGGTCGGTGGCCTTCGACCGGCCCCACGTGCCCTCGTCGAACGCCTTGCGCGCGGCGAGAACGGCGGCGTCGACGTCCTTGGCCGACGCGACGGCGAAGCTGCCGATCTCCTCGCCGGTCGCGGGGTGGTGGTGGGTCCAGGTCTCGTCCGTCTCGCGGAACTCGCCGCCGATGAGGAGCCGGCCGTCCTTCAGGCCCAGCGTCTCGCGATGCGGTTGGACGGTGAGCGTCACAGCTCCTCCTACAGAGACATCGTTTCGGTACAGGCGAAGGTCTTCTGCGGATCGCGGTCGGCGAAGTAGCCGTCGAGATCGGTGAACGCGCCGAACTTCTGCTCGACCGTGGGCGGGGCCATCAACGCGACCATGCCGCCGTGCACGACGAACACCTGGCCGTTGATCCGGTCGCCGGACGGTCCCGCCAGGTGCGCCACGAACTTCGCGACGTGCTCGGGCGCCAGCGAGTCGTCACCTTCGGGTGCGTCACCGAACACGTGCGCGGTCATGCCCGTGCGTGCGCGGGGGCAGATCGCGTTGGCGCGGACGCCGTAGCGACTCGTGCCACGTGCGGTCGCGACCGTCAGCGCCGCGATGCCCGCCTTGGCCGCGGCGTAGTTCGCCTGACCTTCCGACCCCAGCAGGAACGCTTCGGACGAGGTGTTCACGATCCGGCCGTAGACAGGTTCACCCGCCGCCTTCGACTGCTGCTTCCACAGCGCGACCGCGTTGCGCGACAACAGGAAGTGGCCGCGCAGGTGGACCCGCACGACCAGGTCCCACTCCTCGTCGGACATGTTGAACAGCATGCGGTCGCGCAGCACGCCGGCGTTGTTCACGACGACGTGCAGCCCGCCGAACTGCTCGACGGCGGCCTCGACGAGAGCGTCCGCCGTGCTGCGCTCCCCCACGTCCCCCTCGACCACGACGCACTTGGCGCCGAGCTCCTCGATCTCGGCCGCAGCGGCCTCGGCCGAGCCCGGCAGGTCGTTGAGGACGATGCAGGCACCGGCTCTCGCGAGTTCCAGCGCCTCCGCCCTGCCCAGTCCGGCACCCGCGCCGGTGACGACGGCGACCTTCCCCGAAAGGTCCACAAAAGACTCCTAGTCGAAGAGAATGACCTGGCGGATCAGGGATCCACCGCCGCGCAACGCCTGCAGGCCCTCGTTGACGTCCTCCAGCCTGATCCTCTTGCTGATCATGCCTTCGAGGTCCAGACGCCCCTGCCGCCACAGCGCGATCATGCGCGGCACGTCCCGGCGGAAGTTCGCCGTTCCGTAGAACGACCCGTGCAACGTCTTGTCGTGCAGGAAGAGCTCCTGCGCGCTGAACGAGACCATCGCGTCCGCCCGGCCCGCGCCGACGACGACGGTGTGGCCACCGCGCCGGGTGAGGTCCCACGCCTGGCGGATCGTGGCGGGGATGCCGACGACGTCGAACACGTAGTCGAAGCCCATGCCGCCGTTGAGCTGGTTGTTGAGGTCCGCGACGCCGTCGGGAACGGTCGCGTGCGTGGCGCCGAACCGTTGGGCCACCTCGTGCTTCTCGGTGACCGGGTCGACCGCGACGATCTTCGCAGCGGCAGCCAGCCGCGCGCCCTGGATCACCGCGATGCCGACACCACCGCAGCCGATCACGGCGACGCTGGACCCCGGTTCGACCTTCGCGGTGTTGAGCACGGCGCCGACACCGGTGAGGATTCCGCACGACAGCAGCGCCGCGATCTCCCACGGCACGTCGTCGTCGACCTTCATGGCGGCGTCGGCCGGCACGACCATCTCCTCGGCGAACGCGCCCAGGCCCGCGTAACCGAAGGCGGGGTTGCCACCGACGACGAACCGCGGTGACGTGAACGCCGAGATGGTGTGCACGAGACAGAGATGCGCCTGGCCCGTCACGCACTGGGCGCACTTCCCGCACGGCGGCACGAAGGTGATCGCCACGTGGTCGCCGACCGCGAGCGACGTCACGGCGCTCCCGATCTCGACGACCTCACCGGCGCCCTCGTGGCCGATGACGCCGGGTGCCAGCGCCGGCAGCGTTCCGTCCATGGCGGACAGATCGCTGTGGCACACCCCGCACGCCCTGATCTTGATCTTGACTTCCTGAGGCCCCGGCGCGGTTGTCGTCACGTCGTCGCGGAGCTCGAGCTTGTCGTCGCCTACCTGGTTGAGCACGGCAGCCTTCACCGGTATCACTCCTCGCTGAGCTCACAACCCGGGACTCGTCGGACAGTAGAATCTGTTCCTGTTCTTGACAAGGCCCATCAGCGTGAGAGCCGGAGTGCGCCCATCGGGCACGACGCGACGGCACGTTCGGCGAGCGGGATCTCGTCCTCCGTCAGCTCACCATCCCGGATCTGCAGAACCTCATCGTCGTCGAGGTCGAACACCTCAGGCAGGATTGACATGCACTCCCCGTGCGCCTCACACAGCGCGGGGTCGACGTCGACCTTCATCGCGGCCTCCTGACAGCAAGTAGAACTTGTTCTAGAGTAGCGGTCATGCGCATCGGTTTCACGCCCGAACAGGAGCGGTTGCGCCAGGAGTTGCGGGCGTACTTCGCCGCGCTCATGACGCCGGAACGACGAGCCGGGCTCTCCGGTGGCGGTGACTACGGCGACGCCGAGGTCTACAAGGACACCGTCCGACAGATGGGGCGCGACGGCTGGCTGACCATCGGCTGGCCAGAGGAGTACGGCGGCCGCAACCGGCCGATGATCGAGCAGCTGATCTTCCTCGACGAGGCCTCCGCGGCCGGTGCGCCCGTGCCGTTCCTGACGCTGAACTCGATCGGGCCGACCATCATGGCGTTCGGCACGCCCGAGCAAAAGGCGTTCTACCTGCCGAAGATCGCTGCTGGCGAGATCCACTTCGCCATCGGCTACTCGGAACCGGAGGCGGGCACCGACCTCGCCGGGCTGCGCACGCGGGCCGTCCGCGACGGCTCAGACTACGTGATCAACGGCCAGAAGATGTGGACCAGCCTCATCCAGTACGCGGACTACGTCTGGCTGGCCTGCCGCACCGACCAGGAGTCGCAGCGGCACAGGGGTTTGAGCATCATCATCGTGCCGACCACCGACCCGGGCTTCTCCTGGACGCCTGTGCCGACGATGTCCGGCCCGACGACCAGCGCCACCTTCTACGACAACGTGCGCGTGCCCGTGTCGAACCTCATCGGCGAGGAGCACAAGGGCTGGAAGCTCATCACCAACCAGCTCAACCACGAACGCGTCGCCCTCTGCTCCGCCGCGCCGTTGCAGACCGCACTGCGCAAGGTTCGTCAATGGGCGCACGAAACCGGTGCCACCAAGCACGAGTGGGTGCGTCTGCACCTGGCCCGCGTGCACGCCAAGACCGAGTTCCTCAAGCTCGTCAACTGGCGCATCGCCTCCGGTGGCGACGAGGCGCCGTCTCCCGCGGAAGCCTCCGCCACCAAGGTGTTCGGCACGGAGTTCGCGACCGAGGGCTACCGGCTGTTGATGGAGGTGCTGGGCGCCAACGGGATGGTGCGCGCGGGCTCACCGGGAGCGTTGCTGCACGGCCGGGTCGAACGCATGCACCGCTCGTCGCTGATCCTGACGTTCGGCGGCGGCACCAACGAGATCCAGCGGGACATCATCGCGCGGGTGGGCCTCGGACTGCCCGCCGTGCCTCGGTAAGGAGATTTCCGTGGACTTCACGTTGACCGAGGCGCAGCGCGAGCTGGCCGCGCTGACCCGCAAGATCCTCGACTCGTCCGACACTCCGTGGGCCGACCTGGTCAAGTCGGGTGTGGTGCCGGAGGACCCCGCCGAGTTCGGTGTGCTGGAGCGGTGTTCGGTGCTGGTGGAGCTCGGGCGCGCGGTCGCCACCGTGCCCTACCTGCCGACGACGGTGGCCGCGTCCGCGCTGGCCGAGTTCGGCACTGAGAGACAACGTTCCCGCTGGCTGACGCCCGGAACCGTGCTGTCCGTGGCACTCGTGGACGACGGCGGAGCGAAGACCACCGTGCCGTCCGCCTCCACGGCGGAGGCTTTCCTGGTGTCGCAGGGCGCAGAGGTGTTCCTCGTCGAGGCCGGTGCGCTCGACATCACCGCACAGGAGCTCGTCGACGGCGACGCGGGGTGGTTCGAGTACTCCGGTGGTGGAGAGCTCGTGCCCGGTCTCACGCCTGACTGGCTGATCACGCGCTACACCCTGGGACTGTGTGCTTTCCAGCTCGGCGTCACCGAACGCGCGCTGGAACTGACGGCGGAGTACGCGCGGACCCGCGTGCAGTTCGACCGGCCGATCGGCAGCTTCCAGGCCGTGGCGCAACGGCTGGCCGACGCCTACATCGACGTGGCGGCGATCCGCCTGACGCTCTGGCAGGCCGCCTGGCGCCTCTCCGAAGGACTCGACGCCACCGAGGAAGTCGCAACGGCGAAGTTCTGGGCCGCCGACGCCGGGCACCGCGTGGCCCACACGGCCGTGCACGTCCACGGCGGCACTGGCATCGACATGAGCCACGACGTGCACCGGTACTTCACCGCGGCCAAGCGCACCGAGTTCGAGCTGGGCGGGGCCACCGCCCAGCTCCTGAAACTCAGCGCAGCGCTGACTTTGACGTGATGAACGGCGCTTTTGTCCACCTGAGGTGGACAAAAGCGCCGTTCATCGTCCTGGTGCCGCGGTCAACGGTTCAGATCGGTCAGCCTCTTCACCGTCTGGTCGAACTCCGCCAGCAGGTCCGTCATCACCTCGGCGACCGGCCGCACCTCGTTCATCCGCCCGACGACCTGCCCGACCGGCATCGACACCACGGACGGGTCGTCGGAGCGGGCGATGCGCAGGTGGGCCTCGCTGACCAGCAGGTTCTGCAACGGCATCGGCAGCGGTTCCGGTGCCTCGGCGGACGCCCACGCCTCGGTCCAGCGCGTCTTCAGCAGCCGCGCCGGTTTGCCGGTGTAGATGCGGGTGCGGACGGTGTCGCTGGAACCGGCGGCCAGCAGCGCCTCCTGGGTGCTCGAGTTGCCCAGCTCGTACTCGGCCGTGGTGAGCCAGTACGAGCCCATCCACACCCCGGAGGCGCCCAGTGCCATCGCCGCCGCTGCTTGCCTGCCGGAGCCGATGCCTCCCGCGGCGAGCACCGGCACGTCGACGGCGTCGACGATCTCCGGCACCAGCACCATCGTGGCGACCTCGCCCGTGTGGCCGCCCGCCTCGTAGCCCTGGGCCACCACGATGTCGACGCCGTTGGCCACGTGTCGGCGCGCGTGCTCGGCCTTGCCGGCCAGGGCCGCCACCGGGACTCCGGCCGCGTGCACCCGTTCGATGACGTCGGTGGGCGGTGAGCCCAGGGCGTTGGCGATCAGGCGGATCGGGTGTTCCAGGGCGACGTCCACGTGCGAGCGCGCGACCGAGTGCAGCCAGCCCAGCACACCCTCGCCGCCCTCGCCGTCCGGCAGTGGCGGGACACCGAGCTTGAGCAGGGTCTGCTGCACGAAGTCCTTGTGGCTCTGCGGGATCAGGCCGGCGAGGTCGATCTGCGTGCCCTCGGTCGGGACCTTCGCGGGCATGACGATGTCGACGCCGTAGGGCTTGCCGTCGGTGTTCTCGTCCATCCACGTCAACGCGCGGTCGAGGTCCTCCGCGTCGTTGAACCGCACGCACCCGAGCACCCCGAGGCCGCCGGCCCTGCTGATCGCCGCCGCCACGTGCTCGGACGGCGTGAAGCCGAAGACGGGGTGCTCGATGCCGAGCTCGTCACACAGGCTGGTGCGCATGGTCCTCCACGTGGCGCTTGGCCCACTGGTAGTCGGGTTTGCCGCTCGGGGTGCGGCCGATCTCGTCGACCAGCCAGAGCGACCGCGGAACCTTGTAGCCCGCGAGCGTCTCGCGCACGTGAGCGTCCAGTTCGGACAGTGTCGGCGTCGCGCCTTCGCGCGGGTGCACGATGGCGCCGACGCGCTGGCCGAGCAGGTCGTCCGGGATGCCGATGACGAGCGCGTCGAAGACGTCGGGGTGCGACTTCAGCGCCGCCTCGACCTCTTCAGGGAACACCTTCTCGCCGCCGGTGTTGACGCACGTGTTGCCGCGGCCGAGCAACGTGATGTCGCCGTCCTCCTCGAACCGGGCGTAGTCGCCGGGCACCGTGAACCGCCTGCCGTCGACCTCGACGAACATCCGCGCGGTCTTCTCGGGGTCCTTGTAGTAGCCGAGGGGGATGTGCCCGCCGCGCGCCAGCTTGCCGATGATACCGGGCACGGGCTCGAGTTTGTTGCCGTCCTCGTCGATGACGATGGTGTCCTCGTTGAGCTTCACCTTGGTGCCGTCGGTCTTCACGATCTCCTTGGGCACCGCGCCGATGCCGGTGGACCCGGTCTCGCTCGACCCGATCGACTCCAGCAACGTCGTGTGCGGCAGGTGTTCCTGGTACTGCTTCTTGACCGTGTAGGAGAACAACGCGGCGCTGCTGTTGATGATGAACAACGACGAGCCGTCGTACTCGCCGCGCTGGAACTCCTCGATCAACGGCCGGCCCATGGCGTCACCGGTGATCGCGGCGACCTGAACCTTTTCCCGTTCGATCACCCGCCAGATCTCGGCCGGGTCGAACTTCGGCACGAGCACCACCGTGCTGCCGCAGAACAACGCGCCCAGCACGGCCCACTGCGCGGCGCCGTGGATCAGCGGCGGCAGGCACAGCCGCACCAGGCCGTAGTCCTTGCCGCCCTTCGCCTGCTGCCACTCGTCGGTGAGCCGTTCGCCGGTCACGAAGTCGATGCCGCCGCCGAGCGTGCGCCACACGTCCTCGTGCCGCCACATCACACCCTTGGGCATGCCGGTCGTGCCACCGGTGAAGAGGATGTAGAGGTCGTCGGGACTGCGTGGCGCGAAGTCGCGTTCGTCGGACTCCTCGGCCAGCGCGGTCTCGTAGTCGGCGCCGGTGAACTCCTCGCCCGACCCGTCGTCGATCACGACGGTGTGGCCGGGAGCGCCGACCTCGGCGACCAGTGGCGCGTACTGCCGTTCGTGGATGAGCGCGACCAGGTCGGACTCGCCGAACAAGTACTGCAACTCGTTCTTGGTGTAGCGGTAGTTCACGTTGATGACCACCGCGCGCAGCTTGTAGACCGCGAGCATGGCCTCGACGAGCTCGATCGAGTTGCGCGCGTAGAGCCCGACGTGCGCACCCTGTGTCACGCCGTTCTTTGCCAGGTGGTGAGCCAGTTTGTTGGCTCGTGACTCGAGCTCGGCGTAGGTGACCCTCTTGGACCCGCACACGAGCGCGGTCCGGTCGGGCACGGTGTCGACGGCGTGTTCAACGAGGTCTGCGACGTTGAGGGCCATGGTAGGCAAAGTAGAACGTGTTACTGTTCTGGACAATCCCCCGTGCGGTCAGACTCGATCCAGGAGGCGCTCGAATGACGACCACGACGGAACCCCACGCGCTGGTGGACCTGGTCGGCAACGTCCTGGTCGTCACGATGAACCGGCCGGAGGTCCGCAACGCGTTGTCCGGGCCGATGATGGCGATCATGCGCGAGGCCTGGGACCGCGTCGACTCCGATCCGGACGTGCGGGTCTGCATCCTCACCGGCGCGGGTGGATCGTTCTGCGCGGGCGCCGACCTGAAGGCCATGACGTCCAACCACCCCAGCGAGTCCGCGGGCAAGTTCGACTTCTCGGTCATCGAACCGCTGCTGAAAGGTCGTCGGTTGACGAAACCGTTGATCGCGGCGGTGGAAGGCCCCGCGGTGGCGGGCGGCACGGAAATCCTTCAGGCGACCGACATCCGGGTGGCCGGCGAGAGCGCGCGGTTCGGCGTGTCCGAGGCGCGGTGGGGACTGTTCCCGCTCGGCGGGTCCGCGGTGCGGCTGCCGCGGCAGATCCCGTACACGGTGGCGGCGGACCTGTTGCTGACCGGGCGGCACATCAGGGCCGCGGAGGCCAAGGAGATCGGGCTGATCGGGCACGTGGTGCCGGACGGCCAGGCGCTGGCCAAGGCGATGGAGCTGGCGGAGCTCATCACCGCCAACGGACCGCTGGCCGTGCAGGCGATCCTGCGGACGATGCGGGAGACCGAGGCGATGCACGAGAACGAGGCGTTCACAGTGGACGCCCGGCTCGGCATGGAGGTCTTCCGCAGCGAGGACGCCAAGGAGGGTCCCCGAGCGTTCGCCGACAAGCGCAAGCCGGAGTTCAAGGGACGCTAGTCGCGCGACACGCCACTGGCGTTCGATTGGTTTCGATTATGCGTTCGACGCTGTTCGACGACCGCTGACCACAGTGGACTGGACAGCGCTTTCACGTTGCTCCGAACGGGCATGTACGTACAACGCCGCACCACATAGGGTGATGCCGATCATGCGAACCGGCCGGTAATTCTCGGGGGAACACCGCCGGATGAATTGTCTTTGGCGCGCATTGGTGCGACTGCGAGGAGCAAACGTCGAATGAACATCGACACGGCGTTGAAAGAAGCGATGACCATTTCCGGTGCGGTGGGAGCCGCACTCGTCGACTTCGAGAGCGGGATGTCTCTCGGTTCGATCGGCGGCGGTGACTGGCTGGACCTCGAGATTGCCGCGGCCGGCAACACCGAGGTCGTGCGGGCGAAGCAGCGGGTGGTCTCGTCGCTCAAGCTGAACGACGAGATCGAGGACATCCTGATCACCCTGGGGCGTCAGTACCACCTGATCCGCCTGCTGAAGGCGAACAGCCGGAGCACCTCCACGTTGTTCCTGTACCTCGTCCTGGACCGGGAACGGTCCAACCTCGCGCTCGCGAGGCACGGCCTCAAGGCCATCGAAGCCGGCCTGATCGTGTGAACGAGGTGACCGCCAGAGGATCGGCGGAGTCCGGTGTGCTGCCCATGCGCAAGCGCGGTTCGGCGTTGTCGGCCGGGCTCGCGGTGGCGCCGCCGCTGGACGACGCCGGCAAGAAGACGGTGACCGAGGCGCTGCGGGAGATCCACGGCCACATCGATCCCGTCACGATCAACGGGGTGCTGGCCGCGACGCGGGACGGCCTGGTGCTGTGCGCACTCACCCGCGACATCGAGAACGAGAGCGTCGCCGCGATGGCCGCAGCGGCGGCCGGGCTCGCGTCCCAGTTCATCGCGCGGGCCAAGGTCGGCGACCCGCGCGTGGTGTTCTTCGAGGGCGACTCCGGTCAGGTCGGCGTGTTCTCCGTGGACACCGACACCCTGCTGGTGGTGTTCAGCAAACCGAACACCACCATGGGCATGTTCAACGTCGCGGCCAAGCAGGCGTTGGCCTTGCTGCAGGAGGCGATCGCCGGACAGCGGTGATCGGTTGCGACTCCGTGCGTCGAACGTGCGCACGGGGTCGCGGTCCGGCGAACTCGTTCGTGCCCGTAACACCTGCTGGCGGTCCGGCGATCTGCCACGTATGTCCGAGGAAGACCAGTCGGTCGGCAACGACGTCGACGGCGTCGTGAACGGCACGTCGTTCCAGGCCGGGTCGGTCGGCGGCGACGTCTACGTGAACACTCCTGGCAAGCACTTGTGGCGCAGGCGTTCGAGCTACCTGGCCGTGCTGGCGGGAGCCGTCGTGGGCGCGGGCGTGCTGGCCGTGGTGACACTGGTGGCACCGGACGAGCAGGCGGCGGGGACACCTGCCGCCGCCTCCGCACCGCCGGAGACACCAACAACGTCGTCACCGGCCTCCGCGTCGGGCTCGCCCGCGCCGCCGACGGTGGCCGGTGCCGCTCGGCCGGCACCGCCAGGCTCAACGTCGCACCCCACGGCCAAAACCGCGGACACGTCTGCTTCCGCGACCACGACCGTCGTCACCAGCGGGCCACCACCCGCGGCCACCGGCGTGCGGTTCAGCGGCGAACTGCGATTCGGCAGCTACCACCTGGACCTCGCGCAACCACGCGACGTGCCCGGCACGAACGTCTGGCCGCTCGCCCCGGACCGCCTGCACGGCGACGACGGCTACTGGCTCGCGGAGTGGCTCGGCGACGGCGTGCCCGGCCAGGCCGAGTGCGTCGCCGAGCTCGGGAAGCGGGCGACGAGGGACGCGGAGAACCTGATCGCCGGCAGCAGGGTGTGCGGGAAGACCCCTGCCGGCCGGACGTTCCTCGTCGACGTCACCGTGCTGGACGGCTCCGCGATCACCGGCCAC
>NZ_JBHRZI010000013.1:0-105729 GCF_042649515.1 Lentzea rhizosphaerae
GATGTACCCGAACGTCATGGCCGGCCCGATCGTCGATCCCGCACCGGCGTAGCTGTGTCCCATCACGGCCGAACTGACGTTGCCCGCCGCGTACAGGCCCGGGATCACCGAGCCGTCCGGCCGCAGCACGCGCGCACGCGCGTCCGTCACCAGGCCGCCCTTCGTCCCGAGGTCGCCCGGCACGATCTTGAACGCGTAGTACGGCGCCACCCACAGCGGCGCGAGGCACGAGTTCGGGAACACGGCCGGGTCCGTGTAGTAGTGGTCGTAGGCGCTGTCGCCGCGCTTGAAGTCCGCGTCCCTGCCGGTGAACGCCTGGTTGTTGAAGCGGCTCACGGTGTTCTTCAGGGCGGCGCCGGGGACGCCGATGGCCGACGCCAGGCCGTCGAGCGACCAATTCTTCACCACGGCACCGGACTGGTACCAGCCGTCGGGCAGCGGCAGGGTCGGGGCGATGTCGGCGAACAGGTACCTGTTGCGGTAGTTCTGGTCGACGATCAGCCACGCCGGGATGCACGGGTCGGTGGGATTCTTGTCGTACATGACGTGCACGACGTCGCTGTACGGCGCGGCCTCGTTGACGAACCGCTTACCCGCCGCGTTGATCATCAGGCCGCCGGGAAGCGTGCGTTCGGCGAGGCAGAAGTAGGGCGAGCCGGGCGTCGGGATCGCCGGACCCCACCAGGCGTCGTCCATCAGGTCCAACGCGGCGCCGGCGCGCTGGCCCGCGCGGTGGCCGTCGCCGGTGTTCTCCTTGGCGCCGACCGTCCACTGCGTACCGATCGGCTGGCGCTGGTACTGGGCGCGCATGGCCGCGTTGTGCTCGAAGCCTCCGGAACCCATGATCACGCCACGCCGTGCGCGCACGAGTCCGCGTGAGGTCACCACTCCCTTGACGGCGCCGTTCTCCACGAGCAGGTCTTCCAGCCCGGTGTTGAGCCACACCGGCACGTTCGCCTGCATCAGGCCCGCGCGCAGGCCACCGGCCAGCGCCTGGCCCATCGTCAACGGTTTCTGGCCCGCCAGCGCCGCTGCCGTGCCCCGCGCCAGCGCTGCTGCCGCCGTGGCCGCGCCCTTCGCGTTGACCAGGGCCAGCGCCAGCCACTTGTAGTCGGCGCCGTAGATGACCATGCCCGCGGGCGTGGCGAGGTACGGCGGGTTCAGGTTGGCGAGCTCGGCGCCGAGGACGCGGCCGTCGAGCATCTCCGGTTCGATCGACCGGCCCTTCGCGATGCCACCGGGGTACTCCGGGTAGTAGTCGCTGTAGCCGTCCATGTGCCGGAAGCGCAGCGGGCTGTTGCGCATGACGAACGAGATCATCTGCGGCCCGTGGGCCAGGTACGCCTGCTGTCGCGCCACGGGGATGTCGCCGACGACGGCCGCGAGGTACTGCCGGGCCTTCTCCGGGGTGTCGGGCACGCCGGCCGCGAGGATGATCTCGTTGTTGGGGATCCAGATGCCCGCGCCGGATCTGGCGGCCGAACCACCGAAGGTCGGCGCCTTCTCCAGCACCACGCAGCTCAGGCCGCGCTTGGCCGCGGTGAGGGCGGCGGTCATGCCGGCCGCGCCCGAACCGACCACCACGACGTCGAACTCGCCGAGGGGGTCCGCGGAGGCGGCGGAGGTCTTGACGAATCCAGAGGCCAGCGCGAGACCGGCTCCGGCGAGCACCTGACGGCGGTTCAGGTTCATCTTGTCGCTCCCGACATCGTCTTCCGGTGGTCCCAGCTGGCCGTCCTCGTCGGACGGAAGATCACGGCGACGCGCCTGGCCATCGCCTTCCGCAAGGCCTCACGCGCGGTCTCGTCGTCACCGACCTCACCGAAGTTGCGCGCCACCACGGCGTCCACGACCCGGCCGAGGTCCGGGGTGAACTCCGCGACGCCCTCCATGTGCACGCCGCGCAGCTGGTCGTAGGTCTCCCCCGCCTCGGCGAGCACGCTGCACCGCGGGTCGCGCCGCAGGTTGACGATCTTCTGCGACTTGCGGTCGGTGCAGAACACGATGTCGCCGTCCAGCACGGCGAACCACATCGGGGCGAGGTGCGGGAGGCCGTTGCGGCCGATCGTGGCGACGATCAACGTCTTCTGCTCACCCAGGAACGCCTCGACCTCGGCGTCCGTCATCCTGATGAGGTCACGCACGGTCGCGCAGCTTTCGCTTGTACAGCTTGCCGTTCGGATCCCGGGGCAGCTCGGCCAGGTACTCGATCGTGCGCGGCAGCTTGAACTTCGCGAGCCGGGTGCGCGCGAACTCGAGCAACTCCTCGGTCAGCGCGTCGTCCGGGACGACCCCGTCCGCGGGCTGCACGACCGCCTTGATCTCCTCGCCCCAGTCCGCGTGCGGCACGCCGAACACGGCCACGTCCGCCACCTTGGGGTGGCACACGAGCTCCCCCTCGATCTCCGCCGGGTAGACGTTCACGCCACCGGTGATGATCATGTCGTTCTTGCGGTCGCACAGGAACAGGTAGCCGTCCTCGTCCAGGTAACCGATGTCCTGCAACGTGAACAGCTTGCCCACGCGGGCGGCACGCGTCTTCTCCGCGTCCTTGTGGTACTCGAAGGTCGCGTCGCCCATCCGCATGTAGACCAGGCCGCGTTCGCCCACTGGCAGTTCGCTGCCGTCCTCGCCGAGGATCTTGATCTCCGACGTGGGCCACGGCAGGCCGACCGAGCCCGGTTTCCGCAGCCACTCCTGGGCGCTGATCGCGGTGCCGCCGCCCTCGGTGGCCGCGTAGTACTCGATCACGACCGGCCCCCACCAGTCGAGCATGCGGCGCTTCACTTCGAGCGGGCAGGGCGCGGCACCGTGGATCATCGCCCGCAACGACGACAGGTCGTACTTGGACTTCACGTCGTCGGGCAGCGCGAGCAACCGGTGGAACTGGGTCGGCACCATGTGGCTGTGGGTGACCCGGTACCGCTCGATCAGCCGCAGCATCTCCTCTGGCGACCAGTGGTCCATCAGCACGGCGGTGTGGCCGAGCTGGATGGAGATGACGACGAAGTTGAGCACGGCGGTGTGGTAGAGCGGCGACCCGCACAGGTGCACGTGCCCGTCGTGCGGCTTGATGCCGAAGATCCCGAAGAACCACGGCGCCGACGGCGGGACGACGTCCGGATCGTTGCCGGTCAACGGCCTGCGCACGCCCTTGGGCCGGCCCGTCGTGCCGGACGTGTAGAGCATCGGCGAGCCCGCGGTGCGCACGTCCGGCCGCCCCTCCGCGCCCGCGCCGAGTTCGCGCAGCGGCAGGAATCCGGGGACGTCGCCGACGGAGTACTTCGCGTTGGCGGGCAGGCTGGCCGCGGCTTCGGTCGCGGCGGCGACGAACCGTTCGTGCCCCACGAAGGCCTTCGCGCCACTGTCCTGCACGAGGTACGCGACCTCGGCGCCGGTCAGGTGCCAGTTCGCCATGACGACGTAGAGGCCGGTCTGGTAGGCGGCGAAGTACACCGCCACCAGTTCGGCGCTGTTCGGCAGCATCAGCACGATGCTGTCGCCGGGTTCCAGCCCCAAGGCCTGGAACCCGCGCCCGTAGCGGTCGGCGTCCGCCGCCAGCTCTCGGTAGGTGATCTCGCGACCGCTCGGATCGACCAGCGCGGTCAGGTCCGGCTGGTCGGCAGCGATGTTCCAGAGTCCAGTGACCACACCCTCAAATTAGAACGCGTTTCACCTACTGGCAAGCCTCCGCGACGCACCTGATCGAGGCAACGTCGCGGCAGCCGACGAGCAGCATCGTGACGCCGGCCTCCTCCCACCGCTTCACCTCGTCGCGCACGTGTTCCGCACTGCCGACGATGGTGATCTCCGAGACCAGCTCGTCCGGAACCACCTGTGCCGCCTCGTCTTTGCGCCCGGAGAGGTACAGCCTGCCGATGTCCTGCACGACCTCGCCGTATCCCATGCGGGTGAACACCTCGGCGTGGAAGTTCATGCCTGGCGCACCCATTCCGCCGATGTACAAAGCGACGAACGGCTTGAGCATGGCCCTGACGGCGACCGGATCGTCCGTCACGACGACCTGACAGGTGGCCGCGACCTCGAAGTTCTCCCTGCTGCGACCCGACTTCGCGAACCCCTCGGCCAGCCACTCGTCGTACATGCCGGCGAGCCTGGGCGCGTAGTAGATCGCGAGCCAGCCGTCCGCGATCTCCGAGGTCAGCGCCACGTTCTTCGGCCCCTCGGCGCCGAGCCAGATCGGCAGGTCGGCGCGCAACGGGTGCGTGATGGGCTTGAGCGGCTTGCCCAGACCGAGCGCGCCGGGGCCCTGGTACGGCAACGGGTAGTGCGGACCGTCGTTGGTGACCGGCGCCTCCCGCGCCATCACCTGGCGCAGGATCGACACGTACTCCCTGGTCCTGGCAAGGGGTTTCGCGAACGGGCGGCCGTACCAGCCCTCCACGACCTGCGGCCCGGACACGCCGAGCCCGAGCACGAACCGTCCACCCGAGAGGTGGTCCAGTGTCAGGGCGTGCATCGCGCAGGCGGCCGGCGTGCGCGCCGACATCTGCACCACGGAGGTGCCGAGCCGCACCCGTTGCGTCCCGGATCCCCACCACGCCAACGGAGTGAACGCATCGGAGCCCCACGCCTCGGCCGCGAACACCGCGTCGAAGCCAGATTCTTCCGCCGCCGCCACGAGTTCGGCGGCGTTCGAGGGCGGACCGGCGCCCCAGTAACCGAGCTGCAGACCGAGCTTCATGCAGCCATCTTGCCACCATTTCGAGAACCTGTTTCACTTTGATCTGTGACCAAGCCGCTGAGTGCTCCACTTGACGTCGGCTTCGACTACACGCGCTCGACCGGCCCCACGCTGGGCCGGTTCCTGTCGGATCTGCGCCGCCGGAAGGTGACCGGGATCCGCGGTTCCGACGGCCGCGTGCACGTGCCGCCGCTCGAGTACGACCCGGTGACCGCCGAGCGGTTGTCGGAGTTCGTGGACGTGGCGTCGACCGGTGTCGTGCGCGGGTGGTCGTGGATCCCCGAGCCGTTGGAGGCACAGCCGCTCGACCGGCCGTTCGCGTGGGCGCTGATCCAGCTCGACGGCGCGGACACCTCTCTGCTGCACGCCGTCGACGCCGGCTCTGCTGACCGGATGTCGACCGGTGCGCGCGTGCGGGCCCGGTGGCGTTCGGAACGCGTCGGCGCCATCACGGACATCGAGTGCTTCGAGCTCACCGACTCGGCTGAGGCGTCTGCAAGTACCACCAACTCGGTGTTGGTGGTACTTGCAGACGCCGAAGAGGTCACGATGGTGACCACGCCGGTGCACCTGCACTACACGCATTCGGCGTCCCCGACCGAGGACCCGTTCCTGCGCGGCCTCATGGACGGGCGGCTCATCGCCCAGCGCTGCCCGGCGTGCGAGAAGGTCTACTTCCCGCCACGACCGGCCTGCCCCACCGACGGCGTGCCGACGACGGACCAGATCGAGCTGTCGGACCGCGGCACGATCACGACGTTCTGCGTGGTCAACGTGCCGTTCCTCGGCCAGCGCATCCCACCGCCGTACGTCTCGGCCTACGTGCTGCTCGACGGCGCGGACATCCCGTTCCTGCACCTGCTGCTCGGCGTCGCACCCGAGGACGTGCGGATGGGCATGCGGGTGGAGGCGGTGTGGAAGCCGCGCGAGGAGTGGGGCCCGACGATGCAGAACATCGACCACTTCAGGCCTTCCGGCGAGCCGGACGCGCCCTTCGACTCCTACTCCCAGCACCTGTGAGGCTCGCATGCGTGACGTCGCGGTAGTGGGGTTCGCGCAGACGCCCTGCGTGCGCGAGACCGACGGCACCACCAACGGTGTCGAGATGCTGGTGCCGATCTTCCACGAGGTGCTCGGTTCGCTGGGACTGACGAAGTCCGACATCGGGTTCTGGTGCTCGGGCTCCTCGGACTACCTGGCGGGGCGGGCGTTCTCGTTCGTGTCGGCGGTCGACGCCATCGGCGCGTTCCCGCCGATCATGGAGTCGCACGTCGAGATGGACGCGGCGTGGGCGCTGTACGAGGCGTGGGTGAAGCTGCTGTGCGGCGAGGTCGACACCGCACTGGTCTACGGCTTCGGCAAGTCGTCGGCGGGGCAGCTGCGGCGGGTCATGGCGATGCAGCTCGACCCGTACGTCGTCACGCCGTTGTGGCCGGACTCGCTCGGCCTGGCGGGCATCCAGGCCCGGATGGGGATCGAGGCCGGGCTCTGGGACGAACGTGCGATGGCCTCGGTGGCCGCGCAGAGCCGTGCTGCCGCTCTCTCGAACCCGTTGGCACAGCTGTCCGGATCGTTCGAGGTGGACGATCTGCTGGCCGCCGAGTACGTCGTGGATCCGTTGCGGCGCCACGACTGCGCGCCGATCACCGACGGCGCCGCGACGATCGTGCTCGCCGCGGGTGATCGCGCACGGGAGCTGTGCGAGCGTCCGGCGTGGATCACCGGGTTCGAGCACCGCGTGGACTCGCCGTCGTTCGGCACGCGCGACCTGACGACGTCTCCCTCCGCGGTGGCCGCGGGCAAGGCGGCCGGAGCCGACGGGGTCGAGGTGGCGGAGCTGCACGCGCCGTTCACGCACCAGGAGATCCTGCTGCGCCAGGCGCTCGGACTCGGTGACGACGTTGTCGTGAACCCGTCCGGCGGAGTGCTGGCGGGCAACCCCATGTTCGCTGCCGGACTGGCCCGCATCGGTGAAGCCGCACGCCGGGTGCACAACGGAACGGCGTCGAAGGTGCTGGGACACGCCACGAGCGGACCGCTGCTGCAACAGAACCTCGTTTGCGTGATGGAAGGGCGGGCATAGATGCGACCGGCAGCTGTGGTCGGCACCGGCCAGACGCACCACGCCGCGAAACGCCTCGACGTGTCGATGGCGGGCCTGTGCCGCGAGGCGATCGACCGCGCGATGGCCGACGCCGGCGTGGACTGGCCGGACATCGACGCCGTGGTGCTCGGCAAGGCGCCCGACCTGTTCGAAGGCGTGATGATGCCCGAGCTCTTCCTCGCGGACGCGCTGGGAGCGGTCGGCAAACCGTTGCTGCGCGTGCACACCGCGGGCTCGGTCGGCGGCAGCACCGGCAACGTGGCGGCCTCGCTCGTCCAGTCCGGCGTGCACGACCGCGTGCTGGCGGTGGCGTTCGAGAAGCAGTCCGAGTCCAACGCGATGTGGGCGCTGTCCGTGCCGACTCCGTTCACCATGCCGGTGCACGCGGGCGCCGGTGGCTACTTCGCACCGCACGTGCGCGCGTACATCCGCCGTGCGGGCGCGCCGGAGCACGTGGGTGCGATGGTCGCCGCCAAGGACCGGCGCAACGGCGCGCTGAACCCGTACGCGCACCTGAAGCAGCCCGACATCACGGTCGAGTCGGTGCGCGCGTCGACGATGTTGTGGGACCCGATCCGTTACGACGAGACCTGTCCTTCCTCGGACGGCGCGTGTGCGGTGGTGATCTCCGCCGCGGAGACCTCCGGCCGTGCCGCGTGGATCCGGGCGACCGCGATGCGCACCGAGCCGACGACGTTCGCCGGACGCGACCAGGTCAACCCGCAGGCCGGACGTGACGCCGCCCGTGCGTTGTGGAAGCAGGCGGGGATCACCGACCCGCTGTCCGAAGTGGACGCCGCCGAGATCTACGTGCCGTTCTCGTGGTTCGAGCCGATGTGGCTCGAGAACCTCGGTTTCACCGACGCCGGGCAGGGCTGGAAGCTCACCGAGGCCGGCGAGACCGAGATCGGCGGACGGCTGCCGGTGAACCCGAGCGGCGGCGTGCTCTCGTCGAACCCGATCGGCGCCTCCGGGCTGTTGCGGTTCGCCGAGGCCGCCATGCAGGTCATGGGCACCGCCGGGGAACACCAGGTCGACGGCGTGCGGACCGCTCTGGGTCACGCGTACGGCGGCGGTTCGCAGTTCTTCGCCATGTGGGTCGTCGGATCGGAGAAACCGTGAAGTTCACCGTTGGCATCGCCATGAGCCCACTCGACCAGCTGACCGAGCTGGCGAAGTGCGCCGAGGAGTGCGGTTACGCCTCGATCGCCCTGCCGGACTCGCTCTTCTTCTCCGAGAAGGTGTCCGCCGACTACCCGTACACGCCCGACGGCTCCCGCATGTGGAACGCGGACACCCCATGGGTCGACCCGTTCGTCGCCGCCGCCGCGATGGGCGCCGTGACGTCCCGGATCCACTTCTACACGCAGGTGCTCAAACTGGGCTCCCGCAACCCGTTGCTGCTGGCGCGGCAGGTCGGTTCGGTCGCGCACATGACCGGCAACCGCTTCGGTCTCGGCGTCGGGCTCGGCTGGTCGCCGGAGGAGTTCGAGTGGTGCGGCGCGCCGTTCCGCAACCGCGGCCCGCGGGTCGACGAGATGATCGACGTGCTGAAGCTCGTGCTGGGCGGCGGAATGGTCGAGTACCACGGCGAGTACTTCGACTTCGACCGCCTGCAGATGTCGCCTGCTCCTTCCGCGCCCGTGCCGTTCTACGTCGGCGGCCACTCCCCCGCGGCGTTGAAGCGGGCCGCCCGCGTCGGTGACGGGTGGACGTCCGCGATGATCAAGTTCGCGGACCTGAAGTCGGTGATCGCGCAGCTGGAGGACCTGGGGGCGTTCGAGCGGCCGTTCGAGATCCAGGCGGTGTGCGTCGACAGGTTCGGGCTCGACGGCTACCGGCAGCTCGACGAGATCGGCGTGACGGACGTGATCGTGGTGCCCTGGTTGTTCTACGGCGTCGGGTTCGACGGCAGCCTGGAGGCCAAGAAGGACGGACTTCGGCGCTTCGCCGACGAGGTGATCGGAGAGTTCGCATGACCGCGGTGACCTGGAAGGCTTCGAAGACCGAGACCCCGGCCCGCGTGGCGTCGTGGCGCTCGATGGACGCGGTGACGCGGGGCGCGAAGGACGAGTGGCTGGCGCTGTTCGCCGAGGACGCCGTCGTCGAGGACCCGGTGGGCCCGTCGATGTTCGACGCGGAAGGCAAGGGACACCACGGCAAGGAGGCGATCGGCGCCTTCTGGGACCTCGCGATCGCGAACGTCGAACGGTTCGAGTTCGCGATGCACGACTCGTTCGCGGCCGGGTCGGAGTGCGCGAACGTCGGGACCATTTCCGCGTTCCTGCCGGGCGGGATGCGCGTGGACACCGAGGGCGTGTTCGTCTATCGCGTCGGCGAGGACGGGCTCATCCGGTCCGTGCGGGCGTTCTGGGAAACCGAACGCGCGATGGCCACCCTTCGTCAGGACGGCTGAAAGGGACTGGCACGACCCCCCAGACGTGCCAGTCCCCCGCTCGACGGTCGTCAGTCGTTGTCGAGCAGACCTTCCGCCGAGACGCTGCAACCTCGCAGCTCCAGCTGGTAGTAGCCGTACAGGCCGGGCACCCTCCCGGCGGTGAGGCCGCTGACGCCGACCGTGCCGGAGCGCACCACTGCCCTCGTGTTCACGTCGCGCACGCGGAACGGGCAGCGGGACGGGCGGCCGACGTTGTTGATCCAGTAGTCGATCCAGTGCCCGGACGGGTGGGCACCGACCACGGCGGTGGTGCAGTCGCCGCTCCACCCGACGAGGCAGCGAGAGCTGGCGGTGATCTGGATCGGGTCGGCAGCCGCTGAGGCCGGGACGGCCGTACTGGCTGTGGCAGCGGTCAGTGCGACGGCCAGGCCGGCCTTCTTGAGCGTTGAGAACATGTGGATCCCCCTCCGATGTGATCCGGTGCGTCCCCTCGACTGTGTGCCGCCGTCTCCGTGAATCTTCAGCGATTCTCAACAATCCGCTGCTCAGTGCTGATATGACCGATCGCACACGCGGAGCTGGTCATGGAACTTGTTCTTCTGGGTGGAATAGCAGCGCTCGCCGGCGACACCGCACTCGATCTGGGGCCGGCGCGGCAGCGGTGCGTGCTGGCTGCGCTCGCGGTGGACGCGGGCCGTGTGGTGTCGGTGGACCGGTTGATGCAGCGGGTGTGGGGCGACGAGCCGCCGCTGCGGGCCAGGGCGACGTTGCTGAACTACCTGTCCCGCCTGCGGTTGCTGCTCGATGGAGCCGTGGTCCGAAGACCTGGGGGCTACACGCTGGAAGTCGAGCGCTCCGACATCGATCTGCTGCGGTTCCGCGAGCTGTGCGTGCGGGCTCGCGCTGCCGACGACCGGCAGGCGGAAGCGCTGCTGAGGCAGGCGTTGGACCTGTGGCAGGGAGAAGCCCTGACCGGCGTCGAGAGCGAGTGGGCGGCAGCCGAACGCAACCGGCTGCACCAGCAGCTCCTCGACGCCGAGTGCGACCTGACCGAGGTTCAGCTGCGCCTCGGCCACGGCGAGGATCTCGTGGCCGCACTGACCGCCCGCAGCGGGCAGTGGCCGTTGGACGAACGCGTGGCAGCCCACTTCATGCTCGCCCTGCACCGGGCAGGCCGCACGGCTGACGCGCTGGCCCACTTCCGGCAACTGCGCGAGCGGCTGGTCGACGAGCTGGGCACGGATCCCGGTGCTGCACTGCAGGAGGTGCACCAACGAATCCTGGACAACGACCCTGCGCACACCCGGTCCTCGCCGGAAACGCCCGCACCCAGGCAGTTGCCGGGACGGCCGCGGTGGTTCACCGGCCGGGGCACCGAACTGGCTCGTCTGGACGAAGCGCTGGCGGACGGGAGCACCGTGGTGATCTCCGCGATCGGCGGTGCGGGTGGGATCGGCAAGACGTGGCTGGCACTCCACTGGGCACACCAGCACGCCGGACGGTTCCCCGACGGGCAGCTGTTCATCGACCTGCGCGGCTTCAACCCCACCGAACAACCCGTCGCTCCCGAGACGGCGTTGTTCGGCTTCCTCACCGCGCTGGGTGTGGCTCCGAACCGCGTACCGCCCGATCTCGACGCCAGGTCCGCGCTGTACCGCAGCCTGATCGCCGACCGGCGGCTGCTCGTGGTGCTCGACAACGCCGCCACCGCCGACCAGGTGGCGCCGCTGCTGCCCGGCGGCCCGGGCTGCACCGTGCTCGTCACCGGCCGCAGCGTGCTCGCTTCGCTGATCGACCGGCACGGCGCCCGCCACCTCCGGCTGGACGCCTTGGCCCGCACCGAGGCGCGGGCGCTGCTCGCCGCACGTCTGGGCACACGCCGCGTCGCCGCTGAAAGCGATGCCGTCGACGAGCTGATCGACCTGTGCGGCGGCTACCCGTTGGCGCTGGCGATCACCGCTCGCCACGCCGCCGACCACACTCTCGCCGAGGTGGCTGCCGAGCTTCGGGACCTGGGCCTGGAGATGCTCGACCACAGCACGGATCCCGGCGCCAGCCTGTCCGCCGTGCTGTCCTGGTCCCTGCGCCGGCTCACCGGTGAACACCGCACGGTGTTCGGACTGCTGGGCATCACGCCCGGTCCCGACACGACCCTGCCGGCCGTGGCCGCCCTCACCGGTCTGCCCTCAGCCCGCGCCCGCAAGGCGTTGTCGGCGTTGGAGGAGGCATCTCTGGTCGAGCGGCGGGACGACCGCTACGCGATGCACGACCTGATCCGCGCCTACGCCGCTACCACCGCTCACGATCTGCCCGACGACGTGCGGCAGGCGGCTCTTGTCCGGGTGATGGACTTCTACCTGCACACCGCCCAGACCGCCGACCGCCTCCTGGACCCCCACCGCCGGCTCCTGCCACCCGATCCGCCCGCGGACAGCGTCCGTCCACACCCGCTGCCCGACGCCGCAGCCGCGCTGGACTGGTTGCAGGCCGAGCACGCCACCCTCCTGGCCACCCAGCGCGCAGCCCTCGTACTCGGCCGCCACCACGTCGTCTGGTACCTGGCCTGGGCACTGGACAACTTCCACCAACGGCGGGGTCACCGGCTCGATGCGCTCGCCGCGTGGCAAGCCGCCCTGGACGCCGCCGCACACCTGCCCGACCCCGCCACCCGCAGTCGCGCGCACCGGAACCTCGGCAACGCCTGGTCCCAGCTGAATCTGCACGAGGAAGCCACCAGGCACCTGAACCAGGCCCTGGCCCAGGCCGTGCGCCACCACGACCTCGTCGAACAGGCACACACCCACCGAGCACTTGCGGCCGCCTGGGGACGTCGGGGCGACGACCAGCGGGCAATGGACCACGCCCGGCACGCCCTCGACCTCCACCGCACGCTCGACCAGCCGGTGCTGGAAGCCGAGGCGCTCAACGCGGTGGGCTGGTTCGCCGCGCGCACGGGTGACGCCGACACGGCCCGCGACCACTGCCACGCGGCCCTCGCCCTGCACCGGCAGCACCACAATCCCGCTGGTGAGGCCAACACCCTGGACAGCCTCGGGTTCATCGAGCACCTCACCGGCGATCACCACCAGGCCGTGAACCACTACCACCAGGCCCTCACCCTGCGCCGCGCCCTCGGCTACGCCTACCGGGTCGCGGACACGCTCGACAGCATGGGCCGTCCCCATCTGGCCCTCGGACAGCACGAGCGGGCCCGCGAGGTGTGGGAGGAGGCCTTGGAGCTGTACCGGGAACAGGGGCGCGACGAGGACGCCGCTCGGGTGCGGCGCCGGCTCGACGCCCTGCCGCCTACCCGTACTTGACCTGGAACTCCTTGATCCCGTTCAGCCACCCCGACCGCAGCCGCCGCGGTTCCGCCACCTGCCGGATGTTCGGCATGGCGTCGGCGATCGCGTTGAAGATCAGGTCGATCTCCAACCGGGCGAGGTTCGCGCCGATGCAGAAGTGCGCGCCGCTGCCGCCGAATCCGAGGTGCGGGTTGGGGTCGCGGGTGATGTCGAACTGCTCGGGCCGGTCGAAGACCTCCTCGTCGAAGTTCGCGGACGAGTAGAACAGCCCGACCCGCTGCCCTTCCTTGATCTCGACGCCGCTCAGCACGGTGTCCTGCATGGCGGTGCGCTGGAAGACGACCACGGGCGTGGCGAACCGGACGATCTCGTCGGCGGCCGTGGCGGGGCGTTCCGCCTTGAAGAGTTCCCACTGGTCGGGGTGGTCGAAGAACGCCTTCATGCCGTGCGTGATGGCGTTGCGCGTGGTCTCGTTGCCGGCGACGGCGAGCAGGAGCACGAAGAAGCCGAACTCCTCCGACGCGAGGCCTGCGCCGTCCACATCGGCCTCGACGAGTTTGGTGACGATGTCGTGGCGCGGGCACTTGCGGCGGTCCTCCGCCATCGTCCACGCGTAGCCGAGCAGTTCGGTGGCCGCGGCCAGCGGTTCGATCTCGAACTCGGGGTCGTCGTAGGCGATCATCTGGTTGGACCAGTCGAAGATCTTGCGGCGGTCCTCCTGCGGGATGCCGATGAGCTCGGCGATCGCCTGCAACGGCAGTTCGCACGCCACGTCCGTCACGAAGTCGCCGGTGCCCTTGGCCAGCGCCTCCGCCACGATGCGTTCCGCCCGGTCGTGCAGGGCGTCCTTCAGCGCGTTGATCGCCCTCGGGGTGAACCCTCGGGAGATGATGCCGCGCTGCTTCGTGTGCGTCGGCGGGTCCATGTTCAGCAGGAGCAACCGCTGCATCTCGATGTTGTCGCGCGGCATGTCGTCGCGGAACCGGATGATCGCGGTGTTCTCCCGGGTCGAGAACACCTCGCTGTTGCGCGAGACCTCCTTGACGTCGTGGTGCCTGGTCACCACCCAGTAACCCTCGTCGGGGAACCCGCCCTGGCCGAACGGTTTGGAGTTCCACCAGATCGGCGCGGTCCGCCGCAGCTCGGCGAGCTCCTCCACGGGCAGGCGACTCGCGTACATGTCGGGGTCGGTGAAGTCGAAGCCTTCCGGGATGCGCGGACTGCCCACAGGGACCTCCTAGATGGAACGCGTTCTATCTGATTCAAACACGCTTGCGCCTTGTGTTGAAGCCCCCAGGCCGCCAATCTGGAGCCGTACAGGAACGTGTTCTAGTTTCTAGGTGGAGGAGGCTCGCGTGGGCAGTCCGGTGATCGTGGGAGCGGTGCGCACGCCCATCGGCAGGCGCAACGGCTGGTTGTCGGGCCTGCACGCCGCCGAGCTCCTCGGTGCGGCACAACGAGGTCTGCTCGACAGGACGGGTGTAGATCCGTCCACTGTCGAACAGGTCATCGGTGGCACGGTGACGCAGGCGGGCGAGCAGTCGAACAACATCACCCGCACGTCGTGGCTGCACGCGGGCCTGCCGCAGACCACCGGCTGCACGACCGTGGACGCGCAGTGCGGCTCGGCCCAGCAGTCCACGCACCTCATCGCCGGACTGATCGCGGCAGGGGCGATCGACGCCGGCATCGCGTGCGGGGTCGAGGCGATGAGCCGGGTGCCGTTGCGGTCGAACATCGGCGAGACCGGCATGCCCCGCCCCGAGTCGTGGACGATCGACCTGCCCAACCAGTTCGTCGCCGCCGAACGGGTCGCGGCACGGCGCGGCATCGGGCGCGAGGAGGTCGACAGGTTCGGCGTCCAGTCGCAGAACCGCGCGCGGGCGGCGTGGGCGGCGGGACGGTTCACCGCCGAGGTCGTGCCGGTGAAGGTCGGCGAGGACCTGGTGGACACCGACCAGGGCCTGCGCGAGACCTCACTGGAGGCGCTGGCGGCATTGAAGCCCGTGGTGCCCGACGGGGTGCACACGGCAGGGACGTCGTCGCAGATCTCCGACGGCGCGTCGGCCGTGATGGTGGTGGACGAGGAGTTCGCGAAGGCGCACGGGTTGCGGCCGCGGGCGCGGATCGTGACGCAGTGCCTGGTCGGATCCGATCCGTACTACCACCTGGACGGACCGGTCGACGCCACCGCGCGGCTGCTGGAGCGCAGCGGCATGAAGATGGCCGACATCGACCTGTTCGAGGTCAACGAGGCCTTCGCGTCCGTCGTGCTGTCGTGGGCGGCGGTGCACCGGCCGAACCTGGACCGGGTCAACGTCAACGGCGGTGCGATCGCGATCGGTCACCCGGTGGGCAGCACCGGCACGCGGCTGATCACCACCGCGCTGCACGAGCTGGAGCGCCGCGACGCGACCACGGCGTTGATCACGATGTGCGCGGGCGGGGCCTTGGCCACCGGCACGATCATCGAACGGATCTGAGGTCTGCCGCCGGGTACGGCGTTCGCCTGCTCTCGTGCTGGAAACGGCGGTAGAAGTCCTTCATCACCGCGGCGGCCTCGTTGTGGCGGTTCAGAACGGCGGCGACCCGCGGCGGAACTCCCTGTGAGCGCAGCGCGTACGCGAACCACATGACCAGGTGCGTCGCGGTGTAGTGGCGGTCGTAGTCCTGGTTCTCGGCGAAGAACGCGATCTCCTCCTCGGACAGGTCGAACTCGGAGGAGATCGCGAGGCCGAAGTCGGCGAAGTACAGCCGTTCGCCGTCGGTCAGGACGTTCTGGAAGTGGCCGTCGAAGTGCAGGAGTCCGCGGGAGTTCATGAACTCCACGCCGGTGCGCAGCTCCCGTTCGACCATCTCACAGGCCGGTTCGAGGTCGTCCTGGCCGTTCAGCCAGTCGTGCAGGTTCTGCGGGAGGTACTCCAGGAACAGCGCGATGCTCGACGTCGACGCGCGCAGTGCCTCGAGCCGGGGACTGATCGCCGGGCCCCAGTAGCCGACCGCCCGGTGCAGTTCCTCGGGAAGTGTCTGCCCGGGGTGGGGCAGCACCCGCCAGTGGTACATCAACGGGAAGCCCTCGTGCTCGCCGGCGAGCACCCAGTTCGTCGTCATGATCTGCGCGGCGAGTTCGCGCCAGGCGCCGAAGCCCGCCGCTCCGACCAGCCCGACGCCGTAGTGCGCGTACATGGGCAGGTCGAACAGGTTCGCCGTGGACCCGACGTTCTCGGGCCTGAGCTCCAGTTCGGTCAACGGCACCCGCTTCACGAACACCGGGATGCCCTCGACCTCCAGCAACGCCGTCGGCCCGCCGATGCCCGCTCCACTCGGCCGGGCACGCTCCACCAGGTCACGGAGTTCGTGGTCGCTGAGCAACGACAGCGCGGCCGAGACGGCGGCGTGGGAGGCCAGACGGGTCACATGATCGAAGTTACTCGGCTCCGTACACCGGGACCGGGTGGTCGGCGGCGACCAGCTTGCGGACCACCTCGCCCAGCTCGTCCGGTGACCAGCGTTCGCCCTTGTCGATCTCCGGCCCGCGCTGCCAGCCGTGCACCACGCACACGCGGCCACCGTCGACCTCGAACATCCGCCCGGTCACGTCGCCGGCCTCCTCGCTGCCGAGCCACACCACCAGCGGCGAGATGTTCTCCGGCGCCATCGCGTCGAACCCCTCCTCCGGCGCCGCCATCATGTCCGCGAACGTCGCCTCGGTCATCCTCGTGCGGGCCGCCGGGGCGATGGCGTTGACCGTGACCCCGTAGCGGGCCAGTTCGGCGGCCGCGACCAGCGTCATCGAGGCGATGCCCGCCTTCGCGGCCGAGTAGTTCGCCTGTCCGACGCTGCCGAAGAGTCCCGCACCGGACGACGTGTTGATCACCCGCCCGCTCACCGCGCCACCGGCCTTGTGCACGGCACGCCAGTGCGCGGCGGCGTGGTGCAGCGTCGCGAAGTGGCCCTTCAGGTGAACGCGGACGACCTCGTCCCACTCTTCCTCGCCGCAGCCGACGATCATGCGGTCACGCACGATGCCGGCGTTGTTCACGAGCACGTCCAGCCCGCCGAACTCGGACACCGCGGTCTCGACCACCCGCTGCGCGCCTGCCCACGTGCCCACGTCGTCGGTGTTGACGACCGCCCGTGGCCCGATCAGCTCGGCGACCTCGCCCGCGACCTCCGCGGACAGGTCGTTCACCACGACCCGTGCCCCGGCGGCACCGAACGCCAGTGCGTGGGCACGACCGATGCCACGCCCGGCCCCCGTCACGATCACGACCCGGTTCATGAGGAACCCCCATCGGCTGCGGTCAGGAACGCGGGTGCTTCTCCCCCGCCATGAACGACCAAAGTCGCGCCACTCACGTAGGACGCCAACGGCGAAGCCAAGAACACCGCACACGCGCCGACCTCGTCCGGTGATGCGAGCCTGCCCAATGGCACGGTCTTCTCGACGGCGGCGATCCCGGCCTCGGAGCCGTAGTGCAGGTGCGACTGCTCGGTGCGCACCATGCCCACCGCCAACGCGTTGACCCGCACCTTCGGGGCCCACTCGACGGCCAGCGAAGCGGTCAGGTTGTCGAGTCCGGCCTTCGCGGCGCCGTAAGCAGCGGTTCCCGGTGAAGGCCGGCGGCCGGAAACACTGCTGACGTTCACGATCACACCACCCGACGGCTGGGACTGCATCACCGTGTTCGCCACCTGCGACACCAGTAGCGGTGCCAGCAGGTTCAGCTCCACGATCTTCTGGTGGAACCGCGGAGAAGCCTTGTCCGCCAACGCGAACGGCGCTCCACCCGCGTTGTTGACGACCACGTCCAACCGGCCGTGTTCTGCCACGATCCCGTTCACGAGCTGGGCGACCTGGTCCGCATCACGGACGTCACACGGCACGAACGACGCGCCCTCGACCTCAGCGGGACGCCGGGCGCAGGTCACCACCACCGCACCCGCCGAGAGGAACGCAAGGGTGATCCCGAGACCGACTCCCCGCACCCCGCCCGTCACGAGGACGACTGCTCCGTCGAGGTCCAGTTCCACAAGCACCTACCCCGGTCGCTCCGGCACTGCTAAATTACCAAGCAATCGCTTGGTTCGGAAGGCGGCGCGATGGGAATCTCCAGCAGCCACACCGAAAACGGCATCATCGAAGTCACCATCGACTATCCCCCGGTCAACGCCATCGGATCCCGCGGCTGGTTCGAGCTGGCCAAGACGATCACGTACGCGGGCGAGGACCCCGAGGCGCGGGTGGTGATCCTCAGGGCGGAGAACCGCGGCTTCTGCGCGGGCGTCGACCTGAAGGAGATCCAGCGGTCCACGGGGTACGACGCGCTCGTGGCCGCGAACAGGGGATGTGCCAAGGCTTTCGCGGCCGTCTACGACTGCGAGGTGCCGGTGATCGCCGCGGTGAACGGCTTCTGCCTCGGCGGTGGTGTCGGGCTGGTCGGCAACGCGGACGTCATCGTGGCGTCCGACGACGCCACGTTCGGACTGCCCGAGGTCGACCGCGGGGCACTCGGCGCGGCCACCCACCTGGCCCGGCTCGTGCCGCAGCACCTCATGCGGACGCTGTACTACACGGCCCGCAACGTCAGCGCGCAGACCCTGCACCACCACGGCAGCGTCATCGAGGTCGTGCCCCGCGCACAGCTCGACGACGCGGCCCGCGAGCTGGCCAAGGAGATCGCGAAGAAGGACCCCGCGGTGATCCGCGCGGCCAAGGAGGCGATCAACGGCATCGACCCGCAGCGCGTGCACACCAGCTACCGCTACGAGCAGGGCTTCACCTTCGAGCTGAACCTCACCGGTGTGTCGGACCACGCCCGGCAGGCCTTCCTGGACGGAAACCATGCGCGACAAGCGAATGACAGCTGACGAGGTCGTCGGCGAGATCAAGGACGGCATGACCGTCGGCATCGGCGGCTGGGGCTCGCGGCGCAAGCCGATGGCCCTGGTCAAGGCGATTCTGCGGTCCGCGATCAAGGACCTCACCGTCGTCACCTACGGCGGCCCGGACGCCGGGCTGCTGTGCGCGGCGGGCAAGGTGCGCAAGCTCGTCTACGGCTTCGTCTCGCTCGACTCCATCCCGTACGACCCGTGGTTCAAGCGGGCGCGCGAGACCGGCGCGATCGAGGTGCTGGAGCTCGACGAGGGCATGTTCCAGACGGGCCTGCGCGCCGCCGGGCACCGGCTGCCGTTCCTGCCGATCAGGGCAGGACTCGGTTCCGACGTGCTGAAGTACGCGCCCGAGCTCAAGACCGTTCGCTCGCCCTACGACGACGGCGAAGAGCTGGTCGCCATGCCCGCGTTGAAGCTCGACGTGGCGCTGGTGCACCTCAACCGCGCGGACAGGCACGGCAACGCCCAGTACCTCGGGCCGGACCCGTACTTCGACGACCTGTTCTGCCTGGCCGCGGACCGGCGGTACGTCTCGTGCGAGCAGATCGTCGAGACGTTCGACGGGCCGCCGCAAACCCTGCTGCTCAACCGGATGATGGTCGACGGCGTGGTGGAGGCACCGGGTGGAGCGGCGTTCACCAGCTGCGTCCCGGACTACGGCCGCGACGAGGCCCTCCAGCGCGAGTACGCCAACGCGGCCACCGATCTGGAGCAGTGGCCGGCCTTCTACGAGAGGTTCCTCGGATGAGCGACATCACGCGAGCGGAGGTCTGCGTCGCCGCCTGCGCCGACCTGTTCGCCGGTGCCGGTGAGACGCTGGCCAGCCCGATGGGTCTCATCCCGTCCCTCGGCGCGAAACTCGCCCGTCTGACGACCGAGCCCGACCTGCTGCTCAGCGACGGCGAGGCGTTCCTGCTCACCCCGGAGTCCACTGTGGAGGGCTGGCTGCCGTACCGGAAGGTGTTCGACGTCGTCGCGCACGGCCGCCGGCACGTCGTGATGGGCGCGAACCAGGTCGACAGGTTCGGCAACCAGAACATCTCCGCGATCGGCGATCACGCGAAGCCGACGCGGCAGCTGCTCGGGTTCCGCGGCGCGCCGGGCAACACCGTCAACCACCGCACCAGCTACTGGGTGCCGCGGCACAGCCCGCGCGTGCTGGTCGAGGCGGTCGACGTGGTCTCCGGCGTCGGCTACGACCGCGCCGCAGGCCCGTTCCACGACGTGCACCGGGTCGTCACGAACCTGGCCGTGCTCGACTTCGACACCCCTGACCACTCGATGCGCCTGGTCTCGACCCATCCCGGGGTGTCGGTCGACGAGGTGCAGAAGCAGACGTCGTTCCCGCTCGTGGTCGGCGAGGTCACCGAGACCCGGTTGCCGACCGACGAGGAGCTGGAGCTGATCAGGACCCGGCTCGATCCGCAGGGCAAGCGGGACAAGGAAGTCCCGTCGTGAGGACCGCGCTCACCGACCTGGTCGGGGTGAGACACCCGATCATCCAGACCGGCATGGGCTGGGTCGCCGGGCCACGCCTGGTGTCCGCGACCGCCGAGGCCGGTGGGCTCGGCATCCTCGCCTCCGCCACCATGACCTACTCCGAGCTCGAAGCCGCGATCAAGGAAACCCGAGCCCGCACGACACAACCGTTCGGCGTGAACCTCCGAGCGGACGCCCACGACGCGCCCGAACGGATCGACCTGCTGATCCGCGAGCAGGTGAAGGTCGCTTCCTTCGCACTGGCCCCGAAACCCGACATGATCGCGAAGCTCAACGACGCCGGTGTCGTCGTGATCCCGTCGATCGGCGCGGCCAGGCACGCGGAGAAGGTCGCGAAGTGGGGCGCGCACGCCGTGATCGTCCAAGGCGGCGAGGGCGGCGGCCACACCGGTGGCGTGGCAACGACGTTGCTGCTGCCGAGCGTGCTGGACGCCGTCGACATCCCGGTCGTGGCGGCCGGCGGGTTCTTCGACGGACGGGGACTCGCCGCCGCGCTCGCGTACGGCGCGGCCGGGATCGCGATGGGCACGAGGTTCCTGCTCACCCGGGAGAGCACGGTGCCGGACGCGGTGAAACAGGCTTACCTGCAACGGGATCTGAACGGCACGGTCGTGACGACCCGCGTCGACGGCCTGCCGCACCGGGTGCTGCGCAGCGATCTCGTCGAGCACCTCGAACGGTCCGGGAGGCTCAGCAGCCTCGTCCGCGCCGTCACGAACGCGGCCAGGTTCCGCGAGCACACCGGGCTGTCGTGGCGCGCGATGATCCGCGAGGGCCTGGCCATGAAGCACGGCAAGGACCTCACCTGGTCACAGGTGATCATGGCCGCGAACACGCCGATGCTGCTGCGCGCCGGACTGGTCGAGGGCAGGACCGACGCGGGCGTGCTCGCGTCGGGTCAGGTCGCCGGTCTGCTCAGCGACCTGCCGACGTGCGAGGAACTGATCAACGGCATCGTCACCGACGCCGAGAAGATCCTCGCCAGAATGGGACAGAGTCTCAGAGACGTTCGATGATCGTCACGTTCGCCTGACCGCCGCCCTCGCACATGGTCTGCAACCCGTACCGGCCACCGGTCCGCTCCAACTCGTGCAGCAACGTCGTGAACAGCTTCGTGCCGGTCGCGCCGATCGGGTGTCCGAGCGCGAGCGCTCCCCCGTTGACGTTCACGCGCGCAAGATCCACCTTGAGCTCCTTGGCCCAGGCCAGCACCACGGACGCGAACGCCTCGTTGATCTCGAACAGGTCGATGTCCGAGATCGACATCCCGGCCCGCTCCAGCGCGTGCTTCGTGGCACGGATCGGCGCGGTCAGCATGTAGATCGGGTCGGAGCCGCGGGCGGAGATGTGGTGCACCCGAGCCCGAGGCGTCAGCTTGTGCTCGCGCACCACCCGTTCCGACACGACCAGCACCGCCGAGGCACCGTCGGAGATCTGCGACGACAACGCAGCCGTCGTGCGCCCGCCCGGCCGCAACGGTTGCAGCGCCGCCATCTTCTCCGCACTGGTGTCCGGGCGCGGGCACTCGTCGGCAGCTACACCGTTGACCGGCGCGATCTCGCGGTCGAACCGGCCCTCCTTGATGGCGGTGATCGCCCGCAGGTGGCTCTGCAGCGCGTACTCCTCCATCTCGCGCCGCGACAGGTCCCACCGCACCGCGATCAGGTCGGCCGCGCGGAACTGGTTGACCTCCTCGTCGCCGTAGCGGTGCTGCCAGCCCTCACACCCCTCGAACGGGCTGGCCACCTGTGGCATGGCGGTCATGGCCGATCCGATCGGCACCTGCGACATGTTCTGCACGCCGCCCGCAACGATCACGTCGGCCGTGCCGCTCATCACCGCCTGCGCCGCGAAGTGCAGCGCCTGCTGACTCGACCCGCACTGCCGGTCGACGGTCACGCCCGGCACCTGCTCCGGGAAACCCGCGGCCAGCCACGAGGTCCGCGCGATGTCGCCCGCCTGCGGACCGACCGTGTCGACGCAGCCGAAGATCACGTCGTCCACGTCCGTCGGGTCGACGTCCACGCGGTTGAGCAGCGCCGTGATCACGTGCGCGCCGAGATCGGCGGGGTGCACGCGGCTGAGCTCCCCACCGCGCCTGCCCGCCGGAGTCCGCACAGCCTCGATGATGTACGCCTCGGCCACGAGGGCCCTCCTTCTACGTCTTCGAGTTCGTCCGGCGTCCCGTGGCGATGCCGTCGAGCAGGATTGCGAGGTACTGGTCGGCGACCGCGTCCGGGGACAGGCCGCCGTCCGGCCGATACCACCGCACCGCCACCCACACCGTGTCGCGGATGAACCGGTACGCGAGATCCACGTCGAGATCGGCGCGGAACACGCCCGCGCCCATGCCGTCCTCCAGCAGCACCGTCCAGAGCTTGCGGAACTCCACGTTGCGGTCGTCGAGGTAGGAGAACCGCTCCAGCGGCATGAGGTGCTTGGACTCGTTCTGGTAGATCGCGACCTCGGCGTGCCGGGTGTCGATCGCCTCGAACGACGCCACGACCAGCGCCTTCAGCGTCTGCTTCGGGCCGAGGCCGGCGTCGACGATCTCCCGGTACCGCGTGAACAGCTCGTCGAGGAAGCCACGCAGGATCTCGTCCACCATCGACTCCTTCGAGTCGAAGTGGTGGTAGAGGCTGCCGGACAGGATGCCCGCCGCGTCCGCGATGTCGCGCACGGTCGTCTGCCCGTACCCGCGTTCGGCGAACATCTTCGCCGCCAACGCGAGCAGCTCCGCCCTTCGGTTGCTCACCGGTCGTTCCTTCCTCATGGGTGCTGACTGCTCACCGAGACGACCTCGCCCGTCAGGTACGACGAGTAGTCGCTCGCGAGGAACACGATCACATTCGCGACCTCCCAGGGCTCGGCGGCGCGCCCGAAAGCCTCACGGGACGCCAGCTCCGTCAGCAACTCCTCACTGGTGACCTTGGCGAGGAACGGGTGCGCCGCCAAGCTCGGGGCGACCGCGTTCACCCGGATGCCGTGCTCGGCGACGTCCATCGCCGCGCACCTGGTCAACGCCATCACGCCCGCTTTCGCTGCCGCGTAGTGGGCTTGACCCTTCTGGGCGCGCCAGCCGATCACACTCGAGTTGTTGACGACGACACCGCTTCGTTGGACGACCATTTGGCGCAGCGCTGCTCTCGTGCAGCGAAACGTGCCGTTGAGCGTGACGTCCAGGACCCGCGACCACTCGTCGTCGGTCATCTCCAGCACGGACTTCTCACCGCCGAGGCCCGCGTTGTTGACCATCACGTCGATCCGGCCGAACCGCTCGACCGTCTCGTCGACCAGCGCCTGCACCTGCTGCTCGTTCGTGACGTCGCACGGGATCGCGTGGTCGGAGCCGAGCGCCTCGTGGGTCTCCTTCAGCCGGCGTTCGTGCCAGTCGCTGATGATCACGGTCGCGCCTTCTTCGAGGCACCGCTTCGCGGTCGCCGAGCCGATACCCGTACCGGCCGCGGCCGTCACGACGACGATTTTTCCCTTGAGCAGGTCGTGTCCGGTCATCGCGGCAGCCCCAGGATCCGGTGAGCGATGATCTCGCGCTGGATCTCGTCCGAGCCGCCGTAGATCGTCTCGGCCCTGCTGAACAGGAACATCCGCTGCCACTCGTTGCCGTCGATCATCGACTCCGGTCCCAGTGCGTCCATGGCGAGCTCGCCCAGCCTGCGGTGCCAGCCCGACCAGAAGAGCTTCAGCACGGACGCCTCCGGGCCGGGTTCGTCGTTCAGGGTTCTCAGCGTGTGTGAGCGCATCACGTGCAGTTCGAGCCACGCCCTGGTGAGACGTTCGTCGTCGGGGGCCAGCGCCGTGATCGCGTCGAGCTGGCGGCGGAAGCTCACCTGGTGACCGAGCATCGCGGTGCCGCGCTCGAAGCCGAGCGTGGCCATGGCGATCTTCCAGCCCTCGCCCGGCTGCCCGACGACGTTCTCCTTCGCCGTGACCGCGTTGTCGAAGAAGACCTCGTTGAACTCGGACGTGCCGGTGAGCTGGCGGATCGGCCGCACCTCGACGCCCGGCTGGTTCATGGGCACGAGCAGGTACGAGAGGCCCTGGTGCCGCTTCGAACCCGGTTCGGTGCGGCACAGGACGAAGATCCAGTCCGAGTAGTGCGCGTTCGACGTCCAGATCTTCTGGCCGTTGATCACCCACCGGTCGCCTTCGAGGGCGGCCCTCGTCTGGACCGACGCGAGGTCGGAACCGGCGTTCGGCTCGGAGTAGCCCTGGCACCACAGCTCGTCGAGGCTTTTGATCCTGGGCAGGAAGCGTTCCTTCTGCTCCGGCGTGCCGAACGCGATGAGCGTCGGGCCGAGCAGTCCTTCACCCACGATGTCGACCTTCGCGGGCGCGTCGGCCTCGGCGTACTCCTCGTGGAAGATCACCTGCTCCTCGACGCTGCGCTCGCCGGGCCAGCCGAGGCACGTCCACCCGTGCGCCGCCAGGTGCCGGTGCCACCGCAGCCTGCCCTCGAACGCCTCGTGCTCGCGGCCGGGTCCACCCAGGCCGCGCAGCTCAGCGAACTCACCGACGAGGTTGGCGGACAACCATTCCCGCACCTCGCGCCGGAAGGACTCCATGCGCCATACTCTAACCTACCAAGCACTTGCTTTGGAGGGCCCCGTGGAGGCTTCTGTGGCCGTAGATCCAAGCAGGCAAACGGTTTCAGCCGTGCTCGACCGCGCTGCTGCTTCGTACATCGACGCGGAGGCGTTGGTGGACGGGGAGGTTCGCCTCACCTGGCCGGCGCTGCGGGCGTCCGTTCTGAACGCTGCCCGCGCGCTGGTCGGCATGGGCGTACGGCCGGGCGACCGGGTGGCGTTGTGCGCCCCCAACTCGCACCACTGGGTGATCGCGGCGCTCGGGGCGTTGCACGCGGGCGCCGCGCTGGTGCCGATCAACACCAGGTTCACCGCCACCGAGACTCTCGACGTGCTGCAGCGCAGCGCCGCGCGCGCGTTGATCGTGGAAGCCGAGTTCCTCGGTCGCGACCGGCTGGCCGAACTGCGCGCGTTGTCCCCTGACCTGCCTCCGGTCCTCGTCCGGCTGCCGACCGAGTGGGTCGCTCCCGACGTGGATCTGCCCGACGTGGGGCCGGATCAGCTGTGCGACGTCATGTACACGTCCGGGACGACCGGGCGCAGCAAGGGTGCGATGAGCGCGCACCGGCAGTCGCTCGGGGTGGCCGCGGCGTGGGCCGAGTGCGGTGAGCTGACGTCCGCCGACCGGTACCTGATCGTCAACCCGTTCTTCCACACGTTCGGCTACAAGGCGGGGATTCTGGCCTGCCTGCTGACCGGCGCGACGATGGTGCCGCAGCCCGTGTTCGACGTCGTGGAGACCATGCGGCTGATCGAACGGGAACGCATCACCGTGCTGCCCGGCCCGCCGACGATCTTCCAGACGTTGCTCGACCACCCCGAGCGCGCCTCGTTCGACCTGTCGAGCCTGCGGCTGGCGGTGACCGGTGCGGCGGTGGTGCCGGTGGCGATGATCGAGCGGATGCAGTCCGAGCTGTCGCTGACCGTGCTCACCGCCTACGGGCTGACCGAGGCCGTCGTCGCCACCATGTGCCGTCCTGGCGACTCGCCGGAGACCGTCGCGCACACGTGCGGTCGGCCGTTGGCGGAGTTCGAGCTCCGGCTGGGCGAGCAGGACGAGGTGCTGCTGCGCGGCCCCAACGTGATGCTCGGGTACCTCGACGACCCGGACGCGACCGCGGCCGCGGTGGACGCGGACGGCTGGCTGCACACCGGGGACGTCGGGCGCGTGGACGAGCGCGGCTACCTCTCGATCACCGACCGGCTCAAGGACATGTACATCTGCGGCGGTTTCAACGTCTACCCGGCCGAGATCGAGCAGGCCTTGGCGCGCCTGCCGGGAGTCGCGGAGTCCGCGGTGGTCGGGATGACCGACGCACGGCTCGGAGAGGTCGGCGTGGCGCACGTCGTGACGTTGCCGGGTTTCTCGCTGACCGAGGACCAGGTCATCGAGTTCTGCCGGGAGCGGCTGGCGAACTACAAGGTGCCACGCGCGGTCCAGTTCCACCCCGTGCTCCCCCGCAACGCCGGCGGCAAGGTCCTCAAACACCAACTGCGCAAGGAGAACGCGTGACAGTCGAGTATGAGCGGCGGGACGCGGTCGCCGTCGTGACCATGAACCGCCCGGAGTACCGCAACGCGCAGAACTCGGCGATGACCTACGCGCTGGACGAGGCCTTCACCCGCGCGGTCGATGACGCCGAGGTCAAGGTGATCGTGCTGGCCGGTGCCGGCGACCACTTCTCCGCCGGTCACGACATCGGTTCGCCGGGCCGCGACGTCGACACCTCGTTCGAGCGCAAGGCCGTGATGTGGTGGGACCACGTCGGCCGTGAGGGCGGTGATCTCCGGTTCGCCCGCGAGATGGAGGTCTACCTCGGCATGTGCCGGCGGTGGCGGGAGATCCCCAAGCCGACGATCGCGATGGTGCAGGGTGCGTGCGTGGCGGGCGGCCTGATGCTGGCCTGGGTGTGCGACCTGATCGTGGCCTCCGAGGACGCGTTCTTCGCCGATCCCGTGGTGCGCATGGGGATTCCGGGCGTCGAGTACTTCGCCCACCCGTGGGTGCTCGGCCCGCGCGCCGCGAAGGAGGTGCTGTTCACCGGCGACAGGTTCTCCGCCCAGCGCGCCTACGAGTGGGGCATGGTCTCGCGCGTGGTGCCGCGGTCGTCGTTGGAGAGCAGCGTTTTCGAGCTGGCGGGACGGATTTCCGCGATGCCGCAGTTCGGGTTGGCGTTGGCCAAGAAGGCGGTGAACCAGTCCGAGGACCTGATGGGCCTGCGGGCCGGGATGGACTCGGTGTTCGGGCTGCACCACTTCGCGCACGCGCACAACGCCGAGGTCAGCCCGGACGCGTTGGCCGGCATGGACGCCCGTGCGATGAAGAAGGCCTCCGGCTGATGGATCTCTCGCTGGATGCTGCGACGGTGGAGTTCCAGGCGGAGGTGCGTTCGTGGCTGGCTGCGCACGTTCGTCCTCTGTCCTCGATGGACACTGCTTCGGGCTTCGAGGAGCACCGCGAGTGGGAACGACAGCTCGCTTCATCGCGTCTGTCGGTGGTCTCGTGGCCCTCCGAGTTCGGTGGCCGTGAGGCTTCGCTGTTGCAGTGGTTGGTCTTCGAGGAGGAGTACCACGCGGCGGGCGCGCCGGGCCGTGTCTCGCAGAACGGCATCTTCCTGCTGGCACCGACGTTGTTCGCGCACGGCACCGACGAGCAGCGTTCACGGATCCTGCCCGCGATGGCGCGCGCCGACGAGGTGTGGGCGCAGGCCTGGTCGGAGCCGGAGGCGGGGTCGGACCTGGCGTCGTTGCGCAGCACGGCAGTCCGGTGCGACGGCGGGTGGCTGCTGCGCGGCCAGAAGACCTGGAGCTCGCGGGCGGCGTTCGCGGACCGGGCGTTCGGCCTGTTCCGCACCGGCCCCGGCGAACGCCACCGCGGCCTGACCTACCTCCTGTTCGACCTGCGAGCTGAGGGCGTGTCTGTGCGTCCCATCGCGCAGCTCGACGGCGAGCCGGGGTTCGCCGAGATCTTCCTGGACGACGTGTTCGTGCCTGATCACGACGTCGTAGGTGCCGTCGGTGACGGCTGGCGCGTGGCGATGAGCACGGCGGGCAACGAACGTGGTCTGACTTTGCGCAGCCCTGGCCGGTTTCTCGCGGCTGCCGGGCGGCTGGTCGAGCTGTACCGGAAGAACCCGGACCCGGCGTTGCGCGACCGGGTTGTGGACGCGTGGATCGGGGCTCAGGCGTATCGGCTGCACACGTTCGGTGCGTTGAGCAGTCCTCTGTCGGGGCCTGCCGCCAGCGTGACGAAGGTGTTCTGGTCCGAGCTGGACGTGGCGCTGCACGAGACGGCGCTCGACCTGCTCGGCGAGGCGGCGCCGGGGTGGCGGGACGGGTGGTTGTTCTCGCTGGCCGGGCCGATCTATGCCGGGACCAACGAGATCCAGCGGAACGTGATCGCCGAGCGGATTCTGGGGTTGCCGCGATGAACTTCACGCTGTCGGAGGAGCAGACGGATCTTGCCGGGGTGCTGCACGGGTTCTTCGCTGCTGGGCGGCGGGATCTGGCCTCGGTCGTCGATGAGGTCACCGATCCGGTGGACCTGGTGGTGGTGTTCGAGGAGGTCGGGCATCACGCGGTGGCAGGGCCGTTGATCGAGACGTTGGCGGTGGTGCCGGCGCTGACGAGTGGGGTGGGCGAAGGTAGTTGGTCCGTCGCGTTCCCGCCTCTGGTCCCCCACGCCGTCGAAGCCGACCACTACCTCCTCGTCGAGGGCGACACCCTCCGCGAAGCCTCTCCCACCACCGAACTGTCCTCGGTGGACCCCACCCGCCGCCTCTTCGAACTCACCGCCGGCCCGGTCATCGCGACCGAAGTCCCCACCCACGCCTTCGACCTCGGCGTTCTGATGTGCGCGGCCCAACTCCTCGGCCTCGGCCGCGCCATGCTCGAGATGACCACCGCCCACGCCCTGGCCCGCACCCAGTTCGGCAAGCCGATCGGCCAGTTCCAGGCGGTCAAGCACCACCTCGCGAACGTCCTGATAGGCCTGGAACTGGCCCGCCCTCTGGTCCACGGCGCCGCGGTCACCATGACCACCCGTGACATCTCGGCCGCCAAGGTCGCCACCTCCGACGCGGCCTGGAACACGGCCCGCATCGCCCTCCAGCTGCACGGCGCGATCGGTTACACCGCCGAGCACGAGCTGAGCCGGTTCCTGTTGCAGACCCGCGCCCTGCGCACCGCGTGGGGTAGTCCGTCCCTGCATCGAGCGCGCGTGTTGGAGGCCTTGTGACACCGGAACAACTCGCCCTGCGTGACGCCGTCCGCAGTCTGCTCGACAAGCATTCCGACGTGCGCGCGGCCGTCGAGACTCCGCACGGCTACGACAAGGATCTGTGGGCCAGGCTGACGGAGATCGGTGTGCTCCCGATCCCCGAGCAGTACGGCGGATCCGGGGCCACGTTCGACGAAACCCGCATAGCCCTGGAAGAGCTCGGCCGGACCCTCACACCTGCGCCACTCCTCGCCTCGACGATCGCGGTCCAAGCGTTGCTGGCCACCGGCAACGACGAGGTGTGCAGCCGGCTTCTCCCGCGGATCGCCGACGGAACCGTTGCCACGCTCATCTGGCCGTGGAACGACGACCCGGCGCGGTACGTCCTCGACGGCGACCTCGCCGAGATCCTCCTGCTCTCCGACGGCACCGACCTGTACGAGGTCAGCCGAGCAACCCGCGAGCACACCCCCACGATGGACCCGACCCGCCGCCTCGCGCGCGTCGACCTGACCAACGCCGAAAAGACGAAGACAGGCCCGTGGTCCAGCCAGGTCCGTGACGTCGCACTGGCAGCCTTGAGCGCGGAACAGGTCGGCGCGGCCGCCAGAGCGCTCGAGCTGACCGTCGAGTACACGAAGACACGGGTCCAGTTCGGCAAACCGATCGGGTCGTTCCAGGCGTTGAAGCACCGCATGGCCGACCTGCACGTCCTGGTCGAGACCGCGCGGTCGGCGGCACTCGCGGCGAACGACGAGGTGTCCGCGGCCGTGGCGAAGGTCTACTGCTCCGAGGCGTTCTTCTCCGTCGCCGCCGAGATGGTGCAGCTGCACGGCGGCATCGCGATCACCTGGGAACACGACGCGCACCTGTACCTCAAACGGGCGCACGGCAGCCGCCAGTTGTTCGGCAGTCCTCAAGATCACATTCGTCGCCTCACCCGTTTCGCCCACCGGTAGTCGTTCCGGTGCCTGGACTCCGGTGGCGGAGGCAAAGCTGTTCATCCCCGTACAAGAAGAAGTCAACTACTCGACCCTGAAGGACAGGGCTCCGGCAAAGTACCCTGCGTTCGGTGCGCGAGGACTACTTCGGCGGCGAGCCGGCGCAGGCCGAGGTGACGCTGCTGCTGTCCATGGCGTACGAGAACATCGGCATCACGGCCGAGGAACGCGCGTTGATCGCGTCCACATTGGATGATCCGGACAGCCCCGACCTCGCCGCGATGCCGAGCATCGACGAGGTGCCCCCGGTGCCGTACCGCTTCAGCGCTCAGGCGCCCGCCTCCGCACCGGACCCGAGCAAGGCCGACGTCGTGCTGTCCGCCGACGCCGCCCGGCACGGTGGCCGCCGCTTGCGCCGGGCGTGGCGCGAACCGCTCGACGGCGCCCCGGACACCGCGAAGTGGGTCTACGTGCTGCAGACGTCGGAGACCGCGAACCTGCTGGGCGCGTTCGCCGGGCTCTCCGGACGGTTGTGGGTGGTGCTGAAGGAGAAGTGGCCGCTGGAGGTCGTGATCGAGGGCAGGCTGCTGCCGCCGTACCAGGCCGCCGCGGTGACGGTCGCACCGCAGATCTGGAGCCTCCAACCCAACCGTTCCGCTCCTGTTCCTGTTGGCGCGAAAAGCACGTTCGGGCGATCTAGCGGCACCAACGTCACGTTCGCGCCAAACGAGCCTGGGGAGCGAACGTGACATTCGGGCCATCTAGCAGCCCGAACGTGCTTTTCGCGCCAAAACCGGCCAGCTGGGTGTGGACCCCGGTGCTTAGGTCAGGCGTTCCAGGAGGCGCAGGAACTTCGGGCACTCCATGTGGCTCGGCGCCGCGCAGGCCGCCGCGTGCCGCAGCCCGTCCCGCATCACGGTCAGCCGCCGGATGGTCGCGTCCAGCTCGTCCGCCTTGCTCGTGAGCAACGCGCGGTCGAGCTGCGGGCGGCCGTCCGGCGCGAACATCCGCGCGATCTCGTCGAGGGTGAAGCCCGCGGCACGGCCGACCGAGATCAGCGCCAGCCGCTGGAAGACCTCCTTCCCGAACACGCGCGTGAGGCCCCGCCGGCCCACCGAGCCGATCAGCCCGCGCTCCTCGTAGTAGCGCAGGGTCGAGGCGGGGACGCCGGAGCGCCGCACCACCTCGCCGATTCCGAGTTCTTCCACCACACTTGACCTCAAGCCGACTTGAAGTAGGACGGTAGGAGCATGACACCTGAGGTCAACAGCGAACAGGCGGCACTGTGGAACGGCCCCGGCGGCCACGGCTGGGCCGCGGCGCGGGACATGGTCGACGTGGTTCTCCAGCCGTACGAGGACCTGCTCGTCGCGGCCGCGAGCGAACGCCCGCGCACCGGAGTGCTCGACGTCGGATGCGGCACCGGCGGTGTGACCAGGGCGATCGCGGCCGCGCTCGGTGACGTGCCGTGCCTCGGCGTGGACATCTCCGGTCCGCAGATCGCCGTCGCCCAGGAGACCGCGAACGCGCGGTTCGTGGAGGCGGACGCGCAGATCCACCCGTTCAAGGCCGAGTTCGACCTGATCGTGTCGCGGTTCGGGGTCATGTTCTTCGACGACCCCGTGGCGGCGTTCCGCAACCTCCGGAAGGCCGCCAAGCCCGGTGGCGAGCTGCGGGTCGTCGTCTGGCGCGACAAGGACGAGAACCCGTTCATGACGACCGCGGAACGGGCCGTCGCACCGCTGATGCCGGACCTGCCGACGTTCGCCCCCGACGGGCCGGGGCCGTACGGGCTCGCCGACCCGGATCGGGCTCGCAAGGTCCTCGACGAGAGCGGCTGGACCGGGGTCGACTTCCGCGAGGTCGACCTGACCTGCTCGATGCCAGAGGACGTGCTGCCGCAGTACCTCACGATGCTCGGACCGGTCGGCCGGGCGCTCCAGACGATGGACGAGCAAGAACGCGACGAAGTCCTCAAGACCGTGCTGCGCGCGTTCGACCCGTTCGTCAAGGACGGGCAGGTCAGTTTCCCCAGCGCCGCTTGGGAGATCAAGGCCCTAAATCCACTCTGACTGGCGCTGCCAGGTCAAGAGGTTGTCCAGGACCTCGCCCGACCAGCCACGGGTGTCGAGCTCGGCGTGCCTGGCGTAGCTGCCGCGGTAGAACAACAGCGGCTGCGCGTCCCGCACCGGCCCGAGCTCGACGACCGAGCCGATCACGATGTGGTGGTCGCCGGCGTCGTGGACCACCGACACCTCGCAGTCGACCCACGTGAGGGCGCCGTCGAGCACCGGGGCACCGGTGGCCGACGGCGTCCACGACACGCTCGCGAACTTGTCCGCGCCCGCCTTGCCGAACACCGTCGACACGTCGCGCTGGTCCTCCGCGAGCACGTTCACGCAGAACGAGCCCGCAGCCGCCATCGCCGCCCAGCTCCGCGAAGTCCGTTGTGGACAGAACAGCACCAGCGGCGGGTCCAGCGACAACGCGGCGAACGCCTGGCAGGCGAACCCGACCGGCCCGTCCGGGGACGTGCCGGTCACCACGGTCACCCCCGTGCAGAAGTGACCGAGAACGGAGCGGTAGCGGGCCGCCACTTCTGACTGCATTACTTCTGGTGGCCAACGCTGAAGTCGTGTCCCCACAGGCTCACCGCCGTGCTTTCCCGTGCGATCCAGTCCTCATCGGACACCTGCCGTCCCTCGCAACCGAACTCGACGTCGAACCCGCCGGGTGTCTTCATGTAGAACGACAACATCAGGTCGTTGACGTGTCGGCCCAAAGTCGCCGACATCGGCACCTTGCGCCGCATCGCGCGGTCCAGGGTCAGGCCGACGTCGTCGGTGTTCTCGACCTCGACCATGAGGTGGACGATGCCGGAAGGCGTCGGCATGGGCAGGAACGCGAGGCTGTGGTGCCGCGGGTTGCAGCCGAAGAACCGCAGCCACGCGGGCGGCCCGTCCGCGGGACGCCCGACGAACTGCGGTGGCAGGCGCATCGAGTCGCGCAGCCGGAAGCCGAGCACGTCGCGGTAGAAGTGCAACGCGGCTTCGTCGTCCGAAGTGGACAGAACGACGTGACCCAGGCCCTGCTCCTCGGTCACGAAGCGATGGCCGTACGGAGACACCACCCGCCGATGTTCCAACGCTGCCCCGTGGAACACCTCGAGCGTGTTGCCGGACGGGTCGTCGAACCTGATCAGCCCGTTGACCCGCCGCTCGGCCAGGTCCTCGGCGGTGCCCTCGACGTAGGACACCCCGGCCGACGCCAGCCGCTTCGCCACTTCTTCCAGTTCGGCTTCGGTCGCCGCCTCCCAGCCCGACGCCTGCAGCTGGTCCTTCTCCCCCGGCACGATCACGAGCCGCGCCGGGAAGTCGTCCATCCGCAGGTACAACGCGCCGGGCGTGGAGCCCTTGCCCTCGACCATGCCGAGGACCTTCAGTCCGAACTCGCGCCACCGGTCCACATCGGTGGCCTCGATCCGGAGGTAGCCGAGCGATCGGATGCCCATCACGCCTCCGTGAGAAAGTCGAGGGCGAGCCGGTTGAACTCGTCGAACTTCTCCAGCTGTGCCCAGTGGCCGCAGCCGCCGAACACGTGCAGCTGGGCCCGCGGGATCAGCTTCAACGCGAGCAACGCGCCGTCCAGAGGATTCACCCGGTCCTCGCGGCCCCACACGAGCAGCACGCGCTGCCGCAGCTTGTACGCCTCACGCCAGAGCATGCCCTGCTCGAAATCGGGACCGGCGAACGATTTGCCCAAAGCGGCCATGGCGCGCAACGACTCCGGCTGCCTGGCCGCCTCGAACCGTTCGTCGATCAGCTCGTCGGTGATCAGCGTCTGGTCGAACACCATGATCCGCAGGAACTCCTCGATCTTCTCCCGCGTCGGCGTGCGGGCGAACGCGCTGAGCTTGCGCACGCCCTCGGTCGGATCCGGCGAGAAGACGTTCACCGACAGGCCGCCCGGTCCCATCAGGACCAGCCGTCCGGCGCGTTTGCCGTAGTCGAGAGCGAACCGGACCGCGGTGCCGCCGCCGAGCGAGTTGCCCAGGACGTGTGCGCGTTCGACGCCCAGCTCGTCGAGCTTGTCCTTCAACGCCCGCGCCGCGAACGTGAAGTACTGGTCGTGCTCGGCGGGTTTGTCCGACTGGCCGTAGCCCGGCAGGTCGACCGCGAGCACGCGGAACGACTTCGCGAACACCGGGATGTTGCGGGCGAAGTTGCTCATCGCCGACGCGCCGGGCCCGCCGCCGTGCAGCAGGACCAGCGTCTCGGAATTGTCGGAACCGGCCTCGTGGTGGTGCAGCCGCACGTTCATCAACGCCCCCTCAGAACAGCCCGTCGCGGACCTGGATACCGAGCTCTCCCTTGCCGTACAGGACGAGCACGCGCTCCGGGTCGTTGGCCGCGTGCACGCGTGCGCCGTGCGCGTCGCGCCAGAACCGGGGCAGCGGCCCGCCGGCGTTGATCGCCTTGCCGCCCGCGCTCTCGAAGAGTCGGTCGATCGCGGAGATCGCCCGCGCGCTGCCGAGGACCTGGTCGCGGCGGGCCCGCAGACGCAGCTCCAACGGGATCTTCGTGCCGGCGACGGCGTGTTCCCACTCGTCGTTGATGTTCTTCTCCAACTGCCACCACGCGGTGTCGATGTCGTTGGACGCGGTGGCGATCCGCACCTGCGCGAACGGGTCCTCGACGGACTTCTCGCCCATGTAGGCGGCACGGACGCGTTCGCGGGTCGCGCCCACGTGCACGTCGTACGCGCCGTACGCCATGCCGATCATCGGTGCGGTGATCGCGAACGGGTGGATCGACCCGTACGGCATGCGGAACAACGGCCCGGGGTTGACGTCCTGGCCAGGGCAGATGCATCGCGCGGTGTGCAGCATGCTCAACGTGCGGTGCTCCGGCACGAACACGTCCTCGACCACGATGTCGTTGCTGCCGGTGCCGCGCAGCCCGACCGTGTCCCACACGTCGTTGATCGTGTAGTCGGCGATCGGCAGCAGGAACGTGCGGAAGTCGACGGGCTTGCCCTCTTCGTTCATCACCAGCCCGCCGAGCAGCACCCACGTGGCGTGGTCGCAGCCCGACGAGAAGCTCCACTTGCCGCTGAACCGGAACCCGCCGTCGACCGGGGTCGCCCTGCCGACCGGCGCGTACGACGACGAGATCCGGGTGTCCTGATCCTCGCCGAAGACCTCGTCCTGCGCCTTCACGTCGAACAGCCCGACGTGCCACGGGTGCACGCCCAGCACGGACGCGACCCAGCCCGTCGACCCACACGCGCTCGCGATCAGCCTGACCGCCTCGTAGAACGCGAGCGGGTGCGTCTCGAACCCGCCGTAGCGGACGGGCTGGAGCATCCGGAAGAACCCGGTCTCCTGCAACGCCTTCACCGACTCCGGCGGCACCTTGCGCAGTTCCTCCGCTTCGGCCGCGCGATCGCGCAGGGCAGGCAGCAGCTCCCGCACCTTGCCGAGGATTTCCTCGCTCATCGGACGTTCTCCCTGCTCAGCTCCAGTGCGATGTCGATCAGCTGGTCCTCTTGCCCGCCGACGAGCTTGCGTTCGCCCGCGCGGACGAGGATCTGCGCGCCGGACACGCCGTAGCGTTGTGCCTGCGTGTACGCGTGCTTGAGGAAGCTGGAGTAGACGCCCGCGTAGCCCATCATCAGCGCCATCCGGTCGAGCAGGCACTCCTCGGGCATCACAGGCCGGACGACGTCCTCGGCCGCGTCCACGATCTTGAAAAAGTCGACGCCGGTCCCGAAGCCGAGCTTGTCGCACACACCGACGAACGCCTCCAGCGGCGTGTTCCCCGCGCCCGCACCGAATCCGCGCACGCTGCCGTCGATCTGCTTCGCGCCCGCCCTCGCCGCGGCGACGGAGTTCGCGACGCTCAGCCCGAGGTTCTCGTGGCCGTGGAACCCGACCTGGGCGTCGTCCCCGAGCTCGTCGACCAGCGCCGCGACCCGGTCGGACACCTGTTCCAGCACCAGGGCTCCCGCCGAGTCGACCACGTAGACGCACTGGCAACCGGCGTCCGCCATGATCCGCGCCTGCTTCGCCAGCGCTTCCGGCGGCTGCGAGTGCGCCATCATCAGGAACCCGACGGTCTCCAGCCCGCGCTCACGGGCGAGCTGGAAGTGCTGCACCGAGACGTCGGCTTCGGTGCAGTGCGTGGCGATCCGGACGATCGACGCGCCGTTGTCCTGGGACACGAGAATGTCGTCCTTCACCCCGACACCCGGCAGCATCAGCACGGCGATCTTCGCCTGCTGCGCGGTCTCCGCCGCGACCTTGATCAGCTCCTGCTCCGGCGTGAGGCTGAAGCCGTAGTTGAACGAGGAACCGCCGAGCCCGTCGCCGTGCGTCACCTCGATCACCGGCACCCCGGCGCCGTCCAGTGCCGCCACGATCGAGCGGACGTCCTCGACCGTGAACTGGTGTCGTTTGTGGTGCGAGCCGTCACGCAGTGACGTGTCGGTCAACCGCAGTGCTGGATTCTTTTGCTGCACGAGCGATCTCCTCCCCCACCTTGGTCGCGGCGGCCGTCATGATGTCGAGGTTTCCCGCGTACGGCGGCAGGAAGTCGCCGGCGCCCTCGATCTCCACGAAGATCGCCACCCGACCGGCGTCGTACTGTGGTTCTCTCAAGAGCCGGAAACCCGGTACGTACGAACGGATGTCGGCCTCCATCCGCGCGATCGAGTCCGTGATCGCGTCGGAATCGGCGTCCTGCGGGACAGCGCAGAAGATCGTGTCGCGCATGATCATCGGCGGGTCCGCGGGGTTGAGCACGATGATCGCCTTGCCGCGCTCGGCTCCCCCGATCGCCTCGATGCCCTTGCTGGTCGTGCGGGTGAACTCGTCGATGTTGGCCCGCGTGCCCGGCCCCGCGGACACCGACGCGACGCTCGCGACGATCTCCGCGTACGACACCGGAACCACCCGGGACACCGCGTGCACCATCGGAATCGTGGCCTGGCCGCCGCACGTGATCAGGTTGATGTTGGGGGCGTCCTGGTGCTCGCCGAGGTTGACCGGCGGCACGACGTACGGCCCGACCGCCGCCGGTGTCAGGTCGATCGCCCGGATGCCTGCCTCGGCGTAGCGCGGGGCGTTGACCCGGTGCACCGCCGCGGACGTCGCCTCGAACACGATGTCCGGCAGCTCGTCCTGACGCAGCAACCACTCCGCGCCGTCGACCGAGACCTCCAGGCCCAGCGACGCCGCGCGCTGGAGACCCTCGCTGGCCGGGTCGATGCCCACCATCCAACGCGGTTCCAGCACTTCGGAACGCAAGAGCTTGTAGAGCAGGTCGGTGCCGATGTTGCCGGAGCCGACGATGGCCGCCTTCACCCGTTCACCTCTATTCGAACTTCAGGTCGACAGAACCAAGTCCGGCGAACTCGGCGTGGAACTCGTCACCAGGACGTGCGTCGATGGCGCGCGTGCAGGAACCCGGCAGCACGATGTCGCCCGCCAGCAACCGGACACCGAACGAAGCGACCTTCCCGGCGAGCCACGCCACCGCGATCGCCGGGTCGCCCAGCACCGCGTCACCACGGCCTTCGGCGACCACCTCGCCGTTGCGGCGCAACGTGGCCGCGACCGCACCGATGTCTATTTCGGACGGACGGACGCGTTCGGAGCCCAGCATGAAACCGGCCGACGACGCGTTGTCGGCGATGGTGTCCTGCAGGCCGATCCGCCAGTTCTCGATCCGGCTGTCGATCAGCTCGATGGCCGGCGCGACGAACTCGGTGGCGGCCAGCACGTCCTCGACCGTGCACCCCTCGCCCGGCAGGTCGCGGGCGAGCAGGAACGCGATCTCCACCTCGACCCGCGGATACAGGTACGCCGACGCGTCCGCCGTGCCCGCGAGCTGCATGTCGTCGAGCAGGTGGCCGTAGTCGGGCTCGTCGACGCCCATCATCTGCTGCATCGCCAGCGACGACAGGCCGACCTTGTGGCCGATCACGTCGCGGTTGCGGTGCCGGACGTTGAGCAGCTGGATCTCGTAGGCGTCCACCACGTCGATGTCCGGATACAGCTCGACCAGCGGTTTGATCGGCACGCGGTCGCGTTCGGCCACGCGCAGCAGCTCGGCCGCCGCTTCCCTGGACTGGATCGTCAGCACCTGGCCTCCTTCACCACATGAAGCCCTGCGCGGCGGCCGGAGAAGACGCAGTCGGCGAGCGAGAGCCCGCTGACGTAGGACTCCGAGCACACCCCGACGGCCGACCTGCCCGCCGCGTACAGGCCGGGAACTCCTCGCACCTCACCGGTCTCCTCGTCGACGACGAGCCCGCCGAGCGTGAGCATCGGGCAGGGATAACCGAACCCCGCGCGCACGGACACGTTGATCAACGAGTAGGGCGGCGTCCCGAACGGTTCGGGCGTGCCGATTCCCGCCTTGGCCGCCACTTCCTCGATCGTCGGCGCGGTGACCATGCCGCGGTTCAGGAAGTAACGCACCTGCCACCGCTGGAACGGCGAGGTCTGCGTCTTCACCTGTGCACGTGCGACGCGCAGGACGTCGTCGCCGACGAGCAGCCACGCCTTGCCGCCGCGTTCGATGATCTCGTTGCCGATGGCGGCGCCGTACCGGGTCGTGTCACCGAACCTGCGGCCCTCGGAATCCACGAGAACCCCGCGTTGCAACGCGCTGGGTGGCGTGATGAACCGCCACACCGAGATCTTGTCCATCCGCGCGGTCTTCCCGCCGGCCTCGACCCCGAGCCGGATTCCGCCGCCGTCGTCGCCGGGCGTACCGAGCGCGAGACCACCCCGGTAGGCGGGACCCAGCTCGCGGATCGCCGCCCGGTCGGCGATGAAACCGCCCGCCGAGATCACCACTCCGCGCCGCGCGGTCACCGTCAGCGGGCGGCCGAACCGGCGTTCCAGCAACGCCGCCAGCCCGAACAGCTTCCTGCCGACCGGCGGGTAGTAGATCCACGGCTTGGCACCGGCCCTCGACAACGCGCTGTGCAGGGCGCGCGGCAAACCCGTGAGGGTCCGGCAGCGCACACCCGCCACCCGACCGTCCTCCAGGACGAGTTCGACCGCGCGGGTCTGCGTCATGATCCGGACGCCCGCTCGCCGGGTCGCCTCCGCCAGACGAGTGAAGAAGGCCTTGCCCGACGTGCCTTTCGCCTTCGTCCGGTGCCCGCGTGGTACCGGGTCCGGCCCAGAATCGTCGAACACCGCGTCCTCACTGCCGGACTGGTAGAGGTAGTAGTCGTCGGTCGGGTACGAGGTCTTGAACGGGCACAGAGCCGAGGAGAACGGCACGCCCTGGTCCTCCAGCCAGGCCAGCGACTTGGCGCTGTCCTCGCAGAACCGCCGCAGCGTCGCCTCGGACACCGCGTCCCGGACCTCGTGCTTCAGGTAGGCGAACATCGCGTCGGCCGAGTCGGTGACACCGGCCTCGACCTGCTGCCGCGTCCCGCCGCCCGCGTACACGACGCCGCCGGACAACGCGGTCGCGCCACCACCGGCGAACCGGTCCAGGACCACCACGGACGCACCGCCCGCCGCAGCCTCGATGGCGGCGCACGCGCCGGCCGCACCGAAGCCGACGACGACCACGTCAGCGGTGACCTCCACGCAACCCTCCAGAAACAGGTTCCCAGAACGTGTTCTCAGCGAGTCGACTTGCCTGGAACTCCTACACCATAGCGCCAAACCGGCTCAGAACTATAACCTGTTCTAGTCTGAAGCCTCGGGGAGGTGCGATGTACGACGTGATCGTCGTCGGCAGCGGCGCGGCGGGCATGACAGCCGCGCTCTGCACCGCTCAACACGGCCTGCGCACCCTGGTCGTCGAGAAGGCCGAGCACTTCGGCGGCTCGACCGCACGGTCCGGCGGCGGCATCTGGGTCCCGAACAACGCGGTGCTCGCCGCCAACGGCGTACCCGACTCACCGGAGCGGGCGAGCACCTACCTGGCGCACATCGCCGGGGACGTGCCAGCAGACCTGCGCGAGGCGTTCCTCGACGCGGGACCGGCGATGCTCGCGTTCGTCTGCGCCCACACACCGCTCGAGTTCCGCTGGGTCCGCGACTACGCCGACTACTACCCGGAAGCGCCCGGCGGCCAGCCGCGCGGCCGGTCGGTCGAACCGCTGCCGTTCAACACCAAGCTCCTCGGCGAGGAGCTCAAGGACCTCGAACCGCCGTACGTGCCGACACCGGCGGGCATCGTGATCACCCAGACCGACTACCGCTGGCTGACGTTGATCGGCAGGCACCCGCGCGGCCTGGTCACCGCCGCGAAGGTGTTCGCCCGCCGGTTCCTGCCGGGCAGGCGGCTCAGCATGGGCCAGGCGCTGGCAGCAGGACTGCGAGCCGGGCTCAAGGCCCTGAACGTCGAGGTCAGGCTCAACACGGCGATGACCGACCTGCACTACGAGAACGGCGAGGTCGCCGGGATCACGGTCGGCGACAAGCTGATCCTGGCGAAGAACGTCGTGCTGGCCGCGGGCGGGTTCGAGCGCAACGAACGCCTGCGCAAACAGCACCAGGACATCGGTGCGGAGTGGACGGTCGGCGCCGAGGCCAACACCGGTGACGGCATCGAGGCCGGCATCAGGGCGGGCGCGGCGGTGGGCCTGATGGACGACGCGTGGTGGGGCCCGTCGGTCCCGTTGCCGCGCGGCCCGTACTTCCTGCTCGCCGAACGGTCCCTCCCCGGTTGTCTTCTGGTCGACAAGACCGGCCGCAGGTTCGTCAACGAGGCCGCGCCCTACATCGACGTGGTCAACGCGATGACCGGCGACACCTGGCTCGTCTTCGACCACACCTACCGCAGCCGCTACCCGTTCTGCGGCCTCCCGCCGCGCCGCCCGCTCCCCCGGCGCTGGCGCGACGCCGTGATCACCGCTCCCAGCCTCGAAGAACTCGCCCAAGAGGCCGATCTCCCCGAGCTCCTCGACACCGTCCGGCGGTTCAACACGCTCGCCTACGACGGCAAGGACTCCGACTTCCGCCGCGGCGACAGCGCGTACGACCGCTACTACGGCGACCCCCGCAACCACCCGAACCCCAACCTCGCGCCGCTCACGACCGGGCCGTTCCACGCGGTCAAGATCGTGCCCGGCGACCTCGGCACCAAGGGCGGTCTGCGCACCGACACCCGTGCGCGGGTGTTGCGCGAGGACGGTTCGGTGATCGAGGGCCTGTACGCGGCGGGCAACACCAGCGCGTCCGTCATGGGACACACCTACGCGGGCGCGGGCGCCACCCTCGGACCGGCGATGACGTTCGGTTATCTCGCCGGCCTCGACATCTCTGGAGGAACGCGATGACGCAGGACACCGTGCGGACGATCGACTCCGGCGCACCTCCGGCGCGGTTCGCACGCGGCTGGCACTGCCTCGGCCTGGCCGAGAGCTTCCGCGACGGCGAACCCCACGCCGTGGAGGCGTTCGGCACCAAGCTCGTCGTGTTCGCGAGCGAGGACGGCAAGATCAACGTGCTCGACGGGTACTGCCGGCACATGGGCGGCGACCTCACCCAGGGCACGGTCAAGGGCAACAACATCGCCTGCCCGTTCCACGACTGGCGCTGGGCGGGCAACGGCAGGTGCGTCGACATCCCTTACGCCAAAAGGGTTCCGTTGCGGGCCCGCACCCGGTCGTGGATCACGCTGGAGGAGAACAAGCAGCTCTTCGTGTGGAACGACCCGCAGGGCAACCCGCCGCCGGAGCACGTGACGATCCCGCGCATCGAGGCCGCGTTCAGCAACGAGTGGAGCAACTGGACGTGGGACTCGGTGGTGATCGACAACGCGAACTGCCGCGAGATCATCGACAACGTCGTGGACATGGCCCACTTCTTCTACATCCACTTCGCGTTCCCGACGTACTTCAAGAACGTGATGGAAGGCCACGTCGCGTCGCAGTACCTCACCACGCGCGGACGCCCGGACGTGGCGATGGGCTCGAACTACACCGGTGACGTGGAAGTCCGGTCGGAGGCCTCGTACTACGGGCCGTCCTACATGATCGACTACCTGTGGAACGACTACAAGGGCATCGAGATCGAGACGGTGCTGATCAACTGCCACTACCCGATCTCGCCGACGTCGTTCAAGCTCCAGTGGGGCGCGATCGTGAAGAAGCTGCCGGGTGTCGACGACGTGCACGCGGACAAGATCGCGGCCAAGTTCGCACGCGGCATCGGCGTCGGGTTCCTGCAGGACGTGGAGATCTGGCAGAACAAGACGCGCATCGACAACCCGTTGCTGTGCGAGGAGGACGGGCCGGTCTACCAGCTGCGGCGCTGGTACGAGCAGTTCTACGTCGACGTCGAGGACGTCACCGACGACATGGTGCGGCGCTTCGAGTTCGAGGTCGACACCTCGCGGGCGGTCGAGGTCTGGGAGAAGGAGGTCGCCGAGAACCTCGCCAGGAAACAACCGGCACCTCAGGAGCAGGCGACGTGAACGAGCGCGACGAGTTCCTGGTCGGCGGGATGGTGCCGGTCCGGTGCGACTGCGGCAACCGGGTGCTGGTGAAGAAGAACAGCCCGCAGCACACCAGCGTGCAGTGGCTGTCCGACACCCGCGACTGCCCGGAGATCTGCGGGCCCAGGTCCGCTTTCGTGCCGACCTGCCTGCGGCTGCGGGACAGCATCGAGAAGGCGGTTCGCGAGGGAACGCTGGAGGTCGCCGATGGCTGAGGTGCACCGGCTGCGGGTCGACGCCGTGATCGAGGAGACCGCCGACGCGCGCTCCTTCGTGTTGTCCGGGGCGGACTTCGCGGTGAAGCCCGGCCAGTTCCTGACCGTGCGGGCGGGTGACGTCGCGCGCTGCTACTCCCTGTCCAGCGCGCCGGGTGAGCCGTTGAAGATCACGGTCAAGCGCACGCCGGACGGGTACGGCTCGGTGTGGATGTGCTCGTCGGTCGAGGTGGGCGCGGAGCTGGACGTGCTGGCTCCGGCCGGGGTGTTCACACCGTCGTCGCTGGACTCCTCGTTGCTCGCGTTCGCGGCGGGCAGCGGGATCACGCCGGTGATGTCGATCATCCGGGCGGTGCTCGGACAGGGCTCCGGCCGCGTTTTCCTCGTGTACGCCAACCGCGACGAGGCGTCGGTGATCTTCGCTCGCGAGCTCGACGAACTGGCTCGTGCGCATCCGGACCGGCTGACCGTCGTGCACTGGCTGGAGTCGGTGCAGGGGCTGCCGCACGTGGCGGGGTTGCGGGCGTTCGTCCGGACCTGCGACGAGGCGTTCGTGTGCGGGCCCGCGCCGTTCATGGAGGCTGCGCGCAAGGCGCTGCACGACGTTGCGGTCGTGCACGTCGAGAAATTCGTGTCCCTGTCCAGCGATCCGTTCTCCGAGGTCGTGGCGGTGGCGGACGACCGGCCGGACGCCGTGGTCGAGGTCTCGCTGGACGGTGAGCACCACCGATTTCCGTGGCCCGCGCGGCAGAAGCTGCTCGACCTGTTGCTGGAGAAGGGACTCGACGCGCCGTACTCGTGCCGTGAGGGTGCGTGCAGCGCGTGCGCGTGCCGGCTCGTCGACGGCGAGGTCAAGATGCTCAACAACGACGTGCTCGACCCCGAGGACATCGCCGACGGCATCGTGCTGGCGTGCCAGTCGGTTCCGGTCACCGACACCGTGAAGATCACCTACGAGTGAGGGGCGCCTGATGCCGATCGACGTGGCTGTGGCCGTGGGGGCCGAACTCCCCGAGATCAAGTTCGCCTGGACGCAGTCCGACGTGCTGCTCTACCACCTGGCGCTGGGTGCGACGGAACTTCGTTACGTCTACGAGCAGGGGTTGCGGGTGCTGCCGACGTTCGGCGTCGTCGCGCCTCGGTTCCACGAGACCGCTCCCCCAGTCGTGTCGTTCCCCGGTGTCGACATCGACCTGGCGCGGGTGCTGCACGGGACGCAGGAGATCACCGTGCACGGTCCGCTGCCGTCCGAGGGCGAGGCGGTGCTGCGGACGCGGATCGCGGACGTGTGGGACAAGGGGAAAGCGGCGGTCATCGTGCAGGAGTCGACAGCCGTGACGCCGGACGGGACCGCCCTGTACACGACCCGGTCCAGCATCTTCGCGCGTGGCGAGGGCGGGTTCGGTGGCGACCGCGGGCCTTCCGGCAAGGTCGAGGCGCCTTCTCGTGAGCCCGACTTCGTGATCGAGACGCCGACGTTGCCCCAGCAGGCCTACCTCTACCGGTTGTGCGGTGACCGGAACCCGCTGCACGCCGATCCGGAGTTCGCCCGGCTCGCCGGGTTCGACCAGCCGATCCTGCACGGCCTGTGCACGTACGGCGTGGTGTGCAAGGCGGTGATCGACGCGGTGCTCGACGGGCCGGAACAGGTGCTGTCGTTCGGCGCGAAGTTCGCGGGCGTGGTCTACCCCGGCGAGACGCTGACGACTCGGGTCTGGAGGGACGGTCCGCGGCTCGTGCTCACGACCTCGGCCGGGGACCGTCCCGTGCTCGCTGATGCCGTGCTCACCCTTCACTGCGGGTGAATGTTCGTGCCCACCTACTCGCCATGGCTGAGCTGGATCGAGTCCGAGTTCGCCGCGCTGCGCCACTCCTTCCCAGGCGGCACCGACCCCGCAGCCACATCGAGCAGAACGCCGCGATCGCCGCCTACATCCGCTGACACAACACCCGAGCCGTGCCCAAGACCAGATTCGCCGCTGACTCACCGATCCGAACCTGGTCCCACTACCCGGCCAAGGCGGCGTGGCACACCGCTAGCCACAATGGACCGTCCTTGCTGAGTCCATCAACAGCAAGGTTGCTGCCCTTCGCCGGCGGTCAGCGTGACCTCCCAACCGTCGTACTTCGCGTCCGAATCTACGCAGCGACGTGCCAGTAGCCGTCACCGGTCACCTCTTCGAAGAGATGAGTTACTGCAACCGGTGTCAACAGGCTCCGGCCAGCTCGTCCGGCCAGTGCACGCTGCCCGGACAAGTGATCAGCTCGCTTCGCGTCCATCAGCAGAGACCAGCCACAGTGTGAACCACCACAAGCGCCCCTTGATCGCGCACTACAGATGCGAACGGTCGAATTGTCTGCTCAGCGTTGCGAGCAGAGCCACTAGTCCGCGCAAAAAAATAGGTCCGGTAGCTCTACTTCGATACAGGCGCTAGAACGGTGGCGGGTCGCCGAGTACCGGTTCGGGGTGGCGTTCGTAAGTTTTTCCGGCAGGGCTGCGGAAGCAGAACCTGCCAGGTTTCGGCTGGCTGACCTGCCAGGCCGTGCGGTGCTTCACGCGGTGGTGTCTGCGACAGAACGCGCCCAGGTTCGCCGCCGTGGTCGACCCGCGTGGGAACGGGACCGTGTGGTCCAGATCCGACTCGTGTGACGGGCGCATGCAACCTGGGAAGCGGAAAGTCCGGTCCCGCGTCCAGACGAAGCGGCGCAACGCCGCGGGTGGGCGGTACGTGGTGGCGCCGAACTCCAGAGCCTCGCCGGTGACCGGATGGGTCAGCAGCCGCCGCCACGTCGCGTCCCAGGCCAGCTCACGAGCCAGCTCAGCGGTGATCGGGCCATAGCCCGCAAGTTCACCGGGCTGCGCGGACAAGCCCATCAGAGTCGCCGCCGAGACCGTCACGTACAGCTCGACCTTGACCGCGCTGGTCTTGTCGGGCGTGGCGAGCAGCAGGTCAGCGAACACGTCCGCACGAACCTGATCCAGCGTGCGCGGATCGGACGGCGTATGGGCCTGACGCGCGATCGCATCGACCCGCGCCGAGCACGCGGCGGCCAGATGCGCGGGCAGGAAAGCCCAGATCCTGGCCATGTCGTCCTCGAGCGAGTCCAGACCGGTGCAGCGCTGTTTCTTGCGTTCTTCGGCCCGTTCCTGGTGGCCTTCCGGGTCGACCTTCATCACCACACGACGGGTCAGCTGACGCATCTGCGCACCCGTCTGGCCCGCAGCCTTGGCCAGCACCCGTTCTTCCACCTCGGCGGCCAACTCAGCCGACAGCGGCATCGTCTTCTCGTGCAGCACGCGAGCCTTGTAGAGGTCGATCTCCCCCTTCTCCAGGGCGTTCAGCGTCTGCGGCAGCTTGGACGCGAGGTCCAGGGCCAGGGTGATCTGGTCGGTGGTCCAGCGCGACGTCCAGCGCATCGCCGCCGCGATCTCGGCGTCGAAGAACTCCTCGCCCTCACACGCGATCGCGTAGTCCGCGAGCACACGCAACGACTGCGCCTGATGATAGGCAATCTGTTTGTGGTGATAATCGAGAGCATCGAGGACCTCGACCGTTTCCATGCCCACAATTTTATTCGTGATCAAAAACCGCAAAGGGGGCTCAGGGCCTCACGATCGAGTGAAAATGCGGCCAAAGCAACGAAACCCTAGCTTTCCATCCTCACGATCTGGCGCAGCAGCACGATTCCTGCCGTCCCCAGGACAGGCGGGAAGTCGCAGCCGCAGTGGCCACCGGACCTCGGATGCGAACTCCTGCCCGCAACCTCGCTGGCCAACAGGAACAGGGACGGACAGGACTTTGAGGACTGGACCCGCGTGGTGGATGAAGGGCCATCACAGGAAGTCACGAGTCAGCCGCACGGGCAACATCTCGTCGTAGGTCACCGGTTCGGTCCCGCCGGTATCGGCGATCTCGTGGACGGTGGTGCCCGGCAGGATCGGCGAGTGCGTTAGTGATCACGACCTGGCAGCCCAGTTCAGCGAGTTCGACAAGCCGGGCGAAGCCACTTTCCGTCTCCCGTGTCACGAACTGGAACTCTGGAGCAGAGTCCCGACAACGCCGTGATGCTGCCGGAGTTCCTCCTGGGCGGCGTTGCCGGGACAAACGCAGGCGACGCGGATGATCACTCTGTCACGGGTGCTCAGCCTCGCATAGCCCACTGCTGGTTCGTGCCGCCGTGGCAGTCCCAGAGGATCAGCTTCGTACCGTTGGCGGTGCCGCCTGCGTTGGCGTCCAGGCACCGGCCTGACTGCACGCCGGAGATGGTGCCGTTCGAGTTGACGTTCCACTGCTGGTTCGCACCGCCGTGGCAGTCCCAGATGATCACCTGGGTGCCGTTGGTGGTGCCCTGACCGTTGGCGTCGAGGCACTTGTTGCCGAAGACCTGCAGCCTCTTGTCCGCCGTGTAGGTGAAGCGCTGCCGGTCGGCGCTCTGGCAGTCCAGCAGTTGCACCTGGGTGCCGTTGGTGCCGGCCGGTGCGTCGACACACCGGCTGGACTGGCTGCCGACGATCTGCACGCCCGGCTGCGGGTTGCCGCCGGACGGCGCGTAACCGGCCGCGGTGATGTTGGCCTGCACGGCGTCCTCGGTCGCGTTCGTCGGGTAGCCGGAGGTGAGCACGCCCTCGAAGAACGTGCCGGCGCCGGTGACGCTGTTGTCACCGCCGATGCCGAGGAGGATCGCCCCCTGCTTCTTCATCGGGTGGTAGCCCTTGGGACGCGGACCGTCGAACATGGTCGACAGGCCGCCCGACTGCGCGTTGCCGCCGCGGATCGCCCAGTGGTTCGGCTCGCCCTTGACGATCGCCGTCACGAACCGGTGGTTGATCGTCGGGTTCCTGTTGTAGCCGGCGTTCACGCCGGAGAACAGGCCCCACTCCAGATCTGCCATGATCCACGGGCCGGGACCGTCGCCGTAGCCCCACTGCTTGCTGGATCCGAAGTAGACGGTCTCCATGATGGCGGGGCTGTCGGCGGTGTTGGTCGTCTGCGCGTTGCCGTAGTCGAAGCAGCACCACTGGTTGTAGTGCTGACCGTCGACGACGGCGTAGATGCCTTCCGGCTGGTCGCCGGTCGCGACGCCGTTCGTCTTGTTGTTGCGGTAGCCGGTGCCCGGCGTGATGCGGACGCCGTAGGCCTTCTGGCCGCCGACGGTGACCGGCGCGGCCTTCGCGTCGGCGAGCTTGTCCCATCCGCCGGGCTCGGGGCCGGGGAAGCCACCGGGTGGCGCCTGGGTGAGGTGGTTGCCGCGGCCCGACTGGTCGTAGATGATGCTGATGAGGCAGGTCGCGGTGGCGCAGAACGCGTCCTGGACGGCGCTGTCGGCGACACCGCCCGCGCTGAGCACACCGATGTCCCGCGTGGTGTTGTCCGACCTCCTGACCTGGTAAAGCGGACCGTTGTAGTTGCCGTACAACGCTCTCGTGGTGCTGTGCGCGGCCACACAGGGTGTGCCACCGGTGGCGTAGATGTCGCACGGACCGGATGCCGCCGCACGTGCGCTCGGCTCTTCAGGAAGAGCGATGCCGGAGGCGGCGAGCGCGAGTGACGCCGCAACGACGACGGTGAAGCGGCTTGATCGACCTTTCATGCCTGTCGATGCCTTCCGTGGGGTGCCCCGGGTCGAACCGGTTCGTCAAGACCCGAAGGCTAGGGCTGAGTACCGTCAACTGCACAACATCCCGCAGTTGACGGTGCTCAGCAAGACATCCACGTCGAACGAAGGCGCCTGTGGTCGAACCGGTTCGATTATCGGGCCAGCACCAGGCCGCTGGTTGGGACGCCGGTGCCCGCGGTGACCAGGACGTGCTCGACGTTCGCCACCTGGTTCACCGCGGTGCCGCGCACCTGACGCACACCCTCGGCGATGCCGTTCATGCCGTGCAGGTAGGCCTCGCCGAGCTGGCCGCCGTGCGGGTTGAGCGGCAGCGACCCGTCCAGCTCCAACGCTCCTGACGCCACGAAGTCCTTGGCCTCACCCTTGCCGCAGAAGCCCAGTTCCTCCAACTGGACCAGCACGAACGGCGTGAAGTGGTCGTAGAGCACGGCGACGTCCACATCGGACGGACCGACGCCGGACCTCTCCCACAGGCCGCGCGCCACCACGCCCATCTCCGGCAGCCCGGTCAGGTCGTCGCGGTAGTAGCTCGTCATCGTGAACTGGTCGACGCTGCTGCCCTGGGTGGCGGCCTTGACGTGCGCGGGGGTGTTGGGCAGGTCGCGGGCGCGTTCTTGGGACGTGACCACGAGTGCCACACCCCCGTCGGTCTCCTGGCAGCAGTCGAGCAGGTGGAGCGGTTCGGCGATCCACCGGGAGTTCTGGTGGTCCTCGAGGGTGATCGGCCGGTTGTGGAACCACGCGTGCGGGTTCGTGGCGGCGTGCTTGCGGTCGATCACGGCGATCCGGCCGAAGTCCTCGCTCGTGGCCCCGTACTCGTGCATGTACCGGCGGGCGAACATGGCGACCATCGCGGCCGGTGTGCCCAGCCCCATCGGGTACGACCAGCTGTTGTCGATGTTGGCCGCGGCCGCGGTCTGCACCTGGCCGAACCGGTGGCCGGAACGTTCGTTGAACGCCCGATAGCAGACGACGACCTTCGCCGCGCCGGTCTCGACGGCCATCGCGGCCTGCTGCACCGTCGCGCACGCCGCCCCGCCGCCGTAGTGGACGCGGCTGAAGAACGTCAGCTCCGGGATGCCGAGCTCCCGCGCCACCGCGATCTCGGCGTTGGTGTCCATGGTGAAGCTGACCAGACCGTCCACATCGGACGGTGTGAGCCCCGCGTCGTCGAGCGCCGCCCTGACGGCCTCGGCCGCCAGCTGGAGCTCGCTGCGGCCGGAGTCCTTGGAGAAGTCGGTCGCGCCGATTCCGACGATCGCGGCGTTCACGCGGGCACCTCGATCTTCACGGTTCCGGTGACGTGGTCGCCGTGAGCGGTCCTGCCGACCACCTCGATGGTCAGGTCCTGCTGCTCGCGTTCGACCACCTGGCCGAAGAACTTCAACGTGTCGTAGGCGAAACACGGCGCGCCCAGCCTGATGTTCACCTGACGCACCAACGCCTCCGGGCCCGCCCAGTCCGTGACGTAGCGCTGAACCAGCCCGGTCGTGGTGAGGATGTTGATGAAGATGTCCTTCGACCCGCGCTGGATCGCGAGGTCGCGGTCGTGGTGCACGTCCTGGAAGTCGCGCGTGGCGATCGCCGTGCTGATCACGAACGTGGGCGTGGCCTCGACGTGCCACTCGGGCAGCGAATCACCGATCCGCACAGGTCCTCCAGCTCGGCATCGTCAGGTCGTCGTCGACCTTGGTGAACACGACCTCGACGCGTTGCCCGATGCTCGGCTCACCGTCGAGCTCGCCCAGCATCCGCACGCCCTCGTCGAGCTCGACCAGGGCGATGACGAACGGGGTCTGCTTGCCCGGCACCTGCGGGTGGTGGTGCACGACGTAGCTGTAGATCACGCCGCGACCGTCCGAGACGAGGTACTTCGGTTTGGTGGCACCGCATTCCGGGCACATCGGGCCGGGTGGGTGGCGCAGGAGGCCACAGCCGCCGCACCGCTGGATGCGGAGTTCGTTGTTCCGGCAGCCTTCCCAGAAGTACTCGGTGTCGCGGTTGACGGAAGGCCGGATGGTTTGTGGCTTCGCGGCTTGCGGTTGAGGTGCGGGTTTCTCGGCGGGCCTGAACTTCAGCACCCGGAACCGCATCTCCGCCACCGGTTCGTCGCCGACGTACCAGGTGCTCCTGGTGGTCACGAACCAGCCTTCGCCCAGCCCGGTCCTCTTCGGCCCGGTCACGTCCTCCAGCGTCGACGTCACCGACAGGTGCTCGCCGATCTTGAGGTACCGGTGGTAGGTCTGGTCGCTGTTGGTCGCGACCACCGACGTGTACCCGGCCTCGTCGAGGATCGCCATCATCGCGCCCAGCGGGTCGTCCGCGCTGCGCTGGCCGTGCAGGCCGCCCATCGTCCACACCTGGACCATCGCGGGCGGCGCGACCTCGGTGTAGCCGGGGTGCTGGTCGCCGATCGCCTCCAGCCAGTTGTTGATCATCGGCAGGTTGACCGGGTCGCGCGCGAGCCGTGGGGCCGACTCGCCCCGTTCGGCGATGCGCGCTGCCTCTTTCTCGATGTCGATCATCGCACCACCCGTGGCAGACCGAGCCCGATGTTCGCGATCAGCTCGCGCTGGATCTCGTTCACTCCCCCGCCGAACGTCAGCACGAGGTTGCGCCGTGCCTGCACGTCCAGCCACCGGACGAGCTCCGCGTCGGCGCCGTGGCGTCCGACCAGCTCCTCCAGCACCCTGCCGACGCGTTGCGTGCGGTCGGCGGCGAACACCTTGGTGGCGCTGGCGTCCGCCACTTCGACGTCACCCGAAGCGACCTGCCAGTTGAGCAGCTCGTTCACGCGATGGACCGCTTTCGCCTCGGCCAGCGCCCGTCGCACGTCCGGCTCGTCGAGCAACTTCCGTTCGGCGGCCCAGCCGTGGACCCGTTCGATCAGCACGCCGATCCGCCCGGACGGGCCGAGCATGACGCGTTCGTGGTTGAGCTGAGTGGTGATCAGCCGCCAGCCCTTGTTCTCCTCGCCGACGCGCATGCCTTCGGGCACATGGACGTCGTTGTAGTAGGTGGCGTTGACGTGGTGCGCGCCGTCGCACGTGATGATGGGCGTCCACGAGTAGCCGGGATCCTTCGTGTCCACGATCAGGATCGTGATGCCCTTGTGCCGCGAGTCCGGCGTGCCGGTGCGGCAGGCCAGCCACACGTAGTCGGCGTCGTGCCCGCCCGTCGTGAACGTCTTCTGGCCGTTGACGACGTAGTGATCACCTTCCCGGACGGCCTTGGAGCGCAACGAGGCCAGGTCGGTGCCCGCGTCCGGCTCGGTGTAGCCGATGGCGAAGTGGAGGTCGCCCGCGAGGATGCGCGGCAGGAAGAAGTCCTTCTGCTCCTGGGTTCCGAACGCCTGCAACGTCGGTCCGACCGTCTGCAGCGTCACGTACGGCAGCGGGACGTCCGCGCGCGCCGCCTCGTTGACGAAGATCTGCTGTTCGACCGGCCCGAACCCCTTGCCGCCGTACTCCTGCGGCCAGCCGACGCCGAGTCGTCCGTCGCGGCCGAGCCTGCGCACGAGCTCCCGGTAGGTCGTGCCGTGCCGTTCGGTCAGCATCGCCTCGCGTTCCGCGTCGGACACGAGGTTCGCGAAGTACTCGCGCAGCTCGTCCCGCAGCCTGCGCTGCTCGGCGGTGAGGTCAATGAACATCGATGGCCCCCAAGCGGTGCTCCACTCCGCCGACGAACCGCGTCAGCTCCTTGGCCATGCCGTAGTACCGGTGCATCGGGTAGGTGATGTCGAGGCCGAGTCCGCCGTGCAGGTGGTGGCACGTGTGGACGGCGGGCAGCGCCTCGGCCGCGAGCCAGTAGGCCGCGGTGTCGAGGTCGTTGTCGTCGAGGCTCCAGCAGGCCGCCAGGGTGGCGAGGTGCAGGGTGCGGGAGGCGATGTAGACGTCGGCGACCTGGGACGCCGCCGCCTGGAACGTCGCCAGCGGTTTGCCGAACTGGTGGCGGGTGCCGACGTGCCGCACGGTGAGGTCGAGCGCGCCGGCGAGGACACCGTCCGCGACCGCGCAGGCCCCGGCGAGGGCGAACCGGCGCAGGTCAGCGGCCGAGCCTTTCAGCTCTTCACCGCGAGCGCCTTCGAAACGCACTGTCCCGTCCTGTGTGGACACACCTGGTTGTGCGGGATCGACGACGAAAACTCCACTGTCGGTGCTGACGAGAATTCGTCGCGCTTCGCCCGCGTGCGGCACGTTGATCTTCACGCCGGTGATCCCGTCCGGCCCGGCCGTGGTACTCGGGGTGGCCGGTAGCGGTGCCGACGGTTCGCTCAGCGCCGCTGTCAGCACGGCGTGCTGTTCGGTCACCAGTGGCAGCAAGGCGTCCTGCTGCTCCGGAGTCCCGTGCTGGACGATCGGCAGCACGCCCAGCGCGAGTGTCGCCAGCGCCGGAACGTCTGCCGCGCGCCTGCCGACCTCGGTGAGCAGGACGGCCGTCTCCAGCACGCCGAGCCCGTCACCACCAAGTCGTTCCGGAACGGCGAGGGACAGCAATCCCGCTTCCCCCAAGGCCTTCCAGGGGGTGTCGCTCTCCCTGCCCAGCACGTCGGCCGCCAGCCGGGCGATCTCCCGCTGGGTGTCGTCGAGCTCGAAATCCATCAAGACTCCCTGGGTAGACCGAGAATCCGTTCTCCAGCAAGGTTCATCAACACCTGTGTCGTCCCTCCCGCGATGCTCAGGCACCGCGTCAGCAGGAACTCGTGGACCAGCTCGCCGTCGACGGCGGCGTCCGGACCCAGCAGCTCCACGGCGAACTCGGCGACGTCCTGCCGGTGCCGCACCCCGACGAGCTTGCGCACGCTGGACTCCGCGCCGGGCTCCTGCCCGCTCAGCACCCGCAGGTTCGCCCGCAGGTCCAGCACCGACACCGCGAGACCTTCCGCGACGAGCGCGCCGAGCCGTTCCGCGTGATCCGCGGCGGCCGGAGTTTTCAGAACCTGTTCCAGCGCCTCACCCAGCGACGAACCACGGCCCATCGCCACGCGCTCGTTGGCGAGCGTCGTGCGGGCGAGCCGCCAGCCGTCGTTCACCTCGCCGACCACGCAGTCGTCCGGCACGAAAACGTCGTCCAGGAAGACCTCGTTGAACCGCGCGTCGCCGGTGATCTCCCGCAACGGCCGCACGTCGACGCCCTGCGACCGCATGTCGACGAGGAAGTACGTGATGCCCTTGTGCTTGGGCACCGAGGAGTCCGTGCGGGCCAGGCAGATCGCCCAGTCGGCCTGGTGCGCGAGCGACGTCCACACCTTCTGGCCGGTGAGCCGCCAGCCGCCGTCGACCTCGAGAGCCTTGGTGCGCAACGAGGCGAGGTCCGAACCGGCCTCCGGTTCGCTGAACAGCTGGCACCAGGTGATCTCGCCGCTCAGCGTCGGCCGGACGAACCGTTCCTGCTGCTCGGCGGTGCCGTGGCGCAGGATCGTCGGCCCCGCCCAGCCCCCGATGATCAGGTCAGGCCTGCGGACACCGGCGCGGGCGAACTCGTCGTCGATCACCATCTGCCGTGCCGGTCCGGCGTCCTGCCCGTACGGCCGGGGCCAGTGCGGCACGAGAAAACCGCTGTCCGCCAGCCGTTCCCGTTGCGCGGCGGGGTCCAGCGCGGCGATCTCCTCCGCGAACGCCCGCACCTCGGGATCGGACTCGACCTGGACGGCGTGGGACCGACGTGCCCCGGCCAGCGCCAGCTCGGCGACCCGCCGGCGCCACCGCGCGACACCGCCCGCGAGCTGTTGCAACGCCAGCGCCCGGCGCAGGTAGCGGTGCGCGTCGTGTTCCCAGGTGAAGCCGATGCCGCCCAGCACCTGGATGCAGTCCTTGGCGTTGCGCACGGCCGCGTCGAACGCCACGGCGGCCGCCACCGCCGCCGCCAGCGGGTGCTCGTCCTCGCCGACGGAACTGGCCGCGTCCCACGCGACCGAGCTCGCCTGCTCCGCGCGGCACAGCATCTCCACGCACAGGTGCTTCACGGCCTGGAACGACCCGATGACACGCCCGAACTGCTGACGTTGTTTCGCGTACTCGACGGCGGTGTTCAGGCACCACGCCGCCACCCCGCTCGCCTCGGCCGCCATCAGCGTCACCGCGAGGTCGGTCGGGTCCGCGACCTCGACACCGGGCTCGCTCGCCACCACCGAACCGAGCGAACGAGACAGGTCCACGGACTGCAGCTCGGTCACCTGACCAGCGGGAAAGAGCCGCCACGAGTCCGTTTTGACCAGCACGTGCGTCGCCTCCGCCGCGCCCACCACGTGCTCCGGCGAGAACCCGAACCCCGCGACCCCGTCGAAGTCCGGGACCAGCACCGACACCAGTGCCGTGGGCAGCAACGGCCCCGGCACGAGGTTCTCGGCGGCCCGCTCCAGCATCACCGCGAGATCGGCGACCGTGCCGCCCTCCCGCGTCACCTCGAAGAACCCGACCCGGACGAGATCAGCCCACTCGCCCTTGGCCGCGTCCACGCTGTCCCGCAACGCTCGTTGTTCCCCGGTCGTGGCGATCGGCATGCAGCCTCCTCCAATACGTGAAGGAGTTTATAGAACGTGTTCTAATTCGAGCAACAGATCATGGCTGGGAAACCGATCTAGTACGATGAGGGGGCAGCTGCAACACGTTCCAGGAGGATCATCTCCGTGTCACCTTCGAAGTCGCGCACCGACGCACTCATGGCGGGCGAGGAGCTCAGCTCCGTCGCCCAGCGCGAGCGTCGCAAGCGGATCGTCGACGCGACCATCGCGCTGGCGTCCAAGGGCGGGTTCGACGCCGTCCAGATGCGCGCGGTCGCGGACAGGGCGGACGTCGCGCTGGGCACGTTGTACCGCTACTTCCCGTCGAAGGTCCACCTGCTCGTGTCCAGCCTCGCCGTGGAGCTGGAGCGCGCGCAGGAGAAGATGGACCGCACCACCGTCCCCGGCGACAGCGCCTACGAGCGCGTGCTGTTCGTGCTCGGCCGCATCACCAGGGGCCTGCAGCGCAACCCGCACCTCACCGAGGCGATGACGCGTGCGTTCACCTTCGCCGACGCCTCCGCGGGCGCCGAGGTCGACCGCGTGGCGTGGCTCATGGAGAGCATGTTCACCAAGGCGATGAGCGAGGACGCGCCGACGGACGAGCAGAAGGCGATCGCGCGGGTGATCGGTGACGTGTGGCTGTCCAACCTGGTCGCGTGGGTTACGCGGCGGGCTACGGCGACCGATGTGGCGAACCGGCTCGAGCTGACGGTGCGGCTGCTGCTGAAGTGATCGGCGGCACGGGTCCACCTCGCCGCACAGGTCGTCCCGACCTCGCCGGTGCGCCCACTGCCCAACCGAGCAATACCCTGGGCAGGTGCAGCGGATCCGTGTGTTCCTGTCCTCCCCGGGGGACGTCGCTGACGAACGCGCGATCGCCCTGGAAGTGCTCGACCGGCTCCCGTACGAGCCGGCGTTGCGCGGACGAGTGGCGCTCGAAGTCGTCGCGTGGGACAAGCCCGGCGCCGGCGCCCCGATCCTCGCCACGCGCACCCCGCAGGCCTCGATCGACAGCGGTCTCCCGAGGCCACGGGACTGCGACGTGGTCGTGGTGCTGTTCTGGGCCAGGATGGGCACTCCGCTGCCGTTCCCCGACTACCAGCGGGCCGACGGTCAGCCGTACGCGTCGGGCACCGAGTGGGAGTTCGAGGACGGTGTCAGCGGCAGCGGCCAGGTGCTGCTCTACCGGCGCACGACCGAGGTGTCGATCAAACTCTCCGACCCGGAACGGGCCGAGAAGGAGCGCCAGTACGACCTCGTGCAGGACTTCTTCGCGCGGTTGAAGGACCCCGCGACCGGCGCGATCCTGCGGGGGCACAAGGAGTACACGGCTCCCGAGCACTTCCGCGACGAGCTCACCACCGACCTGCGCGAGGTGCTGCACCGGCTGGTCGTCGGCCCGGCCGGGAAGGACGCGGGGCCGCGGTGGCAGGGGTCGCCGTTTCCCGGGCTGCGGTCGTTCACGCCGAAGGACGCGCCGATCTACTTCGGACGCGGCCGCGAGACCGACGAACTGGTCAGCCGGGTCGACGCCAGCCGGTTCGTGGCGGTGGTCGGCGCCAGCGGTTCCGGCAAGTCCTCGCTGGTGGGCGCCGGGCTGATCCCGCGGCTGGCCGCGCGCGGGTGGACCGTGCCCGAGCACAACGGGAAGCAGTGGATCGGTCCGCGGTTCACACCCGGGGAGCTGGGCGACGACCCGTTCCTCGCGCTGGCCGCGAAGCTCGGCGGCATCCCGCGTGAGGTGGCGCGCGAGCTGAAGCGGGGTGATCTCGCCTCACACCTCGACGGAGAGACGCTGATCTTCGTCGACCAGTTCGAGGAGCTCTTCACGACCGTCGCGCCCGACCACGTCGAGCCGTTCGTGGCCCTGCTCGCGAACCCCGGGCCCGCCCACGTCGTGGCCACCGTCCGATCGGACTTCTACCACCGGTGCCTGGAGATCCCCGCGCTCGCGAAGCTGCTGGAGACCGGCCAGTTCCCGCTCTCGACCCCGACCGACACGCTGGTCGACATGATCACCAGACCCGCCGAGCGCGCCGGCCTGGAGTTCGACGAGGGACTGCCGGGCCGGATCCTGGACGACGCGGGCAAGCAACCCGGCACGCTCCCGCTGCTCGCCTACACGCTCGACGAGCTGCACCGCGTCTGCCCCGGCACGCTCACCCACAGCGCGTACGAACGGCTCGGCGGCGTGGCGGGCGCGATCGGCACCCGAGCCGAGGACGTGTTCCAGCGCAAGCTCGACGACGCCACCCGCGCCACCTTCGACGCCGTGTTCCGCGAGCTCGTCGACATCGACGAACACGGTCACGTCGCCAGGCGCCGCGCCCCACTGTCCACTGTGGTCACGGACCCGTACGCCGAGCGGCTCATCGACGTCTTCGTCGAAGCCAGGTTGCTGGTGCGCAGCGCGGACGCCGGCCAGGAACCGGTGGTGTCGGCGGCGCACGAGGCGTTGTTCGGCAGCTGGGGCCGCCTGCGTCAGTGGATCGAGCTGGCCCAGGACGACCTGGTCCTGCTGCGCCGGGTTCGTGCCGCCGCGCGGGAATGGGCCGAGGCCGGCCGTGCGGACGCCTACCTGTGGCAACACGAACGCCTCGAACCGGTGTACGAGATGATCGCCCGCCTGCAGCCGGCCCTCGATCCGGAGCTGGAGCAGTTCATCAGGCCGGAGCACGAACGTCTGCTGGCGGAGTTCACCTCACCCGCGCTGGAGGGCTACCGGCGGCAGAACATCGCCGACCGCCTCTGCGTCATCGGCGTGTACGTGGTGCCGGAACTGCTCGACGCCATGCTCACCGGCACACCGGCGGTGCGCACGGCCGCGGCGGCCGCCCTCGCGAGGCTCGCCCCGGCGTCGATCATCGGCCTGACCGAGGCGGCGGCACACCACCCCTCAGCCGACGTCCGGCTCGCCGCGCTGAGCGCGTTGCGGCAGACCACAGACCCCCAGGTCGTCCCCGCGCTCGGCCGCGCGTTGCACGACCCCGACGACCGAGTGCGCTCCCTCGCCAACGGCGGCCTGCGCGCCATCGGCGGTGCCGAGGCCCAGTCGATCCTCGCGGCCGCCGCGAGCGACGCCGACGTCGACATCCGCTGGCAGGCGATCGGCACGCTCGGCGCGTTCGGCGAGGCGGCGGTGAGCCCGTTGCTGCTCGCCATGCGCGACAACGACTTCCGCGTGCGCACCGACGCACTCCGCGCCCTGCAGGCGATCTGCGCCGACGCACCCGAACCGCTGATCAGCGCCCTGCACGACCAGAGCGCGAGCGTGCGGGCGGCGGCCACCGAGGTGCTGGGCACGCTGGACGAACGCGCGATCCCGGCGTTGCTGGCGGCGCGGTACGACCTGGACGCCGACGTGGCCTGGCGGGTGCGCGACGCGCTCGACACGTTGGGGCACACCGATCCCGTCGAAGAGTTGATCGGTCAGCTGCCGGACAGCGCCGACGCGTTGGTGCGACACGGTGAGGCTGCGGTGGCGCCGTTGCAGGCCGTCCTCACGTCGCCACGGCCCAGCGAAGGGCGGGTGGCCGCAGCACAGGTTCTGAGCAGGCTCGGCGAAGCGGGATCCCGAGCGTTGGTGGCCGCGTTGCACGACGAACGTCCACGGGTGTGGCTCAGGGCGATGGACGCCTTGGAAAGGTGGCCGGGGTCGTTCAACGACATCCTCGAACTCGAGGGACCGGCGCACGAGGCCGCGGTCGCCTTGCTGATGGAGGACTCAGCCGATCACGCCTTGTCGATGCTCCGGTACGCGGACCTGCCCACTCGCAGGGCGATGGCGGCCGCGTTCCAGGCCTGGCCTTCTCCCGCGGTGAACGCCGCCTTGGTGCAGCTGCTCAAGGACGAGGACGACGCTGTACGTCTTGTGGCCGCGCGCAGCATCGGGAAGATCGGCGCGGAGGTGTTGCCGTTGCTGGCTCCGCTGGTGAACGACCCGGACGTGCAGTACCCGCTGCAGCTGGCGCTGCGCTGGATCGGCGGCGATGCCGTGCCGTGGCTGCAGGATCTCGTCTCCCGGCCCGACCAGCGGGCACGAGAGCTGGCCGTCCGCGCCCTGTCCGAAATCGGCACACCGGCAGCCGTGTTCGGGCTGGCCGAACGCGGCGTCGACGTTCAGCCGAGGTAGTAGACCACCCGGAAGAACGACGATGCTCGCCCGACGGTGATGCCGCACTCTGCGACGATCTGGTTCGCGTCCCTGCTCTCGGCCGGGTTCGCGTCCTCGTCGCAGCGCACGGAGTAGGCCTCGGCCGCTGTCTCGCCCTCCAGCACGCCCGCCCGCCACAACAGTCCGAGAAACTCGTCCAGGGCACCTTCGATCCGCTGGAGCAGCCCTTCGTCGTGGGCGTTCTCGAAGATCACCCAACTGGTGCCCGAGACGATGTTGCGGCCGATGAAGTTCATCAGCCGCCGCCGGTTCAGCTGCCGCCACTCCGGCTCGCTCGACAGCGTGCGAGCACCCCACACCCGGATGCCGCTCGCCATGGAGACCAGGCAGTTGATTCCCCACGGCTGGAGGATGTCCTGCTCCATCTTCATGAGGTCCAGCTCCAGGCCGAGGACACCCCGGAGTTCGAGGTTCGCGGCCTGGCGGTGCGGCCCACGCAGCAGGTCCGACCGCGCGAAGGCACCCGCGACGTGACCGCACGGCGGCACGGACACCAGACCGGTGCGGTCGAAGACCCGCAGCCACGGGAAGTAGAGCGCCGCGAACTTCGAGTCGTAGCCGCGTTTGGTCCGCCAGTCCCTGACCTGCTCCGCGCCCAGCCCCGGCGGCGGGTCGAGGAGCGCGATGCGGTCGCCCATCAACTCGCAGTGCGCCATGAGGCCGATCCGCGCCTCGTGCGCCGACTCGTCGTCCTCGGGCAGGTCCGGCATGCACACCGTGGAGACGTCCTCGATGCGCTCCAGCATCGCGGAGGCCTCGTGGACGTCATCGGTCGGAATGATCCAGCACCCCGTGCCGCCGTTCTCGAAGAAGCCCTGCACGGCGCGCGGCATGTGCCTGTTCTCTTCGTAGAACTGGCGGACGTACGCGTCCCAGCTCGTCACGAACGCCGGTTCGGTGTGCTCCCCTCTGGACACACGGCCGATGAACGCGGCGACCGAGTGCTCCGCCAGCCACTTGGCGGGAATGCCCGGCTTCAACGGCCGCGACGGCTCGTAGGGACGGCGCAGCCGCGGACTCTTGAAGGAGTCCGCCTCCGTCTCTTCGACGTAGACGCCGGGACGCAGGTACAAGGGCACGCGCACATCGTGACAGCTCGGCGGCGCAAGCGTCATGATCTCGGGCGTGCGCGTGTTCCTCAGCCACCGGACCCAGAGCGAAGGGTCGTCCCGGGGAATGACACGCCGGTCACTCCAGCGAATGATGCGGGCGCGTCGTTCACCCGAATAGCGTATGCGCCGTGAAGACATTGCTCGTGGTGCTCGGCGTTGTGGCGGTCGTCGGTGGCGGGACCGTCGTCCTGGTCAACTCGTTCGGCGGCTGGAACACGCTGATCGGCAAGGCCTGGGCGATCACCTACGAGGTGTCGTCCCAGCCCGCCGAGACGGCCGTCGACGTGACGTACACCGAGTCGCCCGACCGGTACCGCAAGGAAGCGCCGCAGACCATCACGATCTCGAAGCCGCTGCCGTGGACGTACGAGGCCGTGATCAACTACGGCGAGAAGGCCGAGGTTTCCGCGACGCCCAAAGGTGATCAGGTGCTGACGTGCCGGATCCTGCTCGACGGCATCAAGGAGCTCGCCAAGGCCACCGCCGCGCCCGGTCAGCAGGTCAGCTGCAAGGCCGTGACGGCGACCTGATCACTCCTCCTCGTCCGGCCTGTCACCGGACTCGATCTGGCCGTTCTTCCTGCGGTCGAGCTGCGGCGGTTGCTCGGGGTTGAGGCTCTTGAGCGTGTCCCTGAGCATCTCCTGGCCGATGACCGTGGGGACGATGCTGCCGGCCGCCCCGACGTCACCGATGTAGGTGTTCGGGCTCTGCATCTTGGCGAGCTCGCCCATCACCTCCTTCATCCCGACGAACTCCGGTCCGAGCACTTCGGCCCTCGCCTTGATCTCGGCCACCGGGAGCGCGACCTCGATCTCGTCGGTCGCGAGACGGATGCGCCTGATCTCCTCCTCGAGCTCGGCGTTCCTGCGCTGGTAGCCCAACTCCTCCTGCCGGTCACGCTCCTCCGCCTTCCTGCGCCGCCGCTGGTCGAGCTCCGGGTTCTCGGGCTCGAAGTCGCTCAGCGTCGTGCGGCCCGCCTGCACGCCCCACTCGCCGAGGGCCTCCGCGACCCTGGACTCCAGTTCCATCCGCACCTCGTTGTGGCTCTCCAGGAACCGGAGCACCTCGTACTCCGAGGCGCAGCTGTGGAAGTACCCCTCGACGGTGCGGCCGAGCACACGTGCGACGAATCGCTGCACGGGGGTGGGGCTCTGCACGTCACCGAGCCCCGTCATGTCGGTGTCCTCACCGAACCGGCGCACCAGTCGCGGAGCCGCCTTCGCCGGGATGCGGATGATCTGGGACATCGTGAACTTGATGCGCTCACCCTCGACGTTGACGACGATCTGGCCCAGCGCGGCGTCGAACCGGTCGGTGTACTCGCCCTCCTTCCGCTCCCACTCCAGCGTCAGCTCGCGAGTGGGGATGATCGCGATGCGGGCGAACCACGGATTGATGCGGTACACACCGCCGTGCGACAACGTTTCAGCCTGCGCACCGCGGCGACCGCCGTTGGCGAGGAACTCCCACGGCTTCTGGAAGCTGGAGTGACCCTCCACCACCGGGCCGACGGTGTTGGTGTTCTCGTCCTCGTCGGGTGACTCGCCGTGCTTGGCGATGACGACCCCGGTGGCGCCTTCCGGGATGCTGATGTCCGTCAGGTCGGACCGGGTGACCTCGTACTTCTCCTCGTCTCCCAGCGTGTCGACCGTGATGACCTCGAACAGCGCCGGGTTGATGTCGTAGGAGGCACCGCCCGGCAGCACCATCGGCTGCTTGCCCATCTGCCCGCCGCGCAACAGGAACTTCCTGCCGTCCTGGAAGTAGTCGCACTCGACGTGACGGCACAGCGTCTCTTCGACGGACGGAACCGCGCCGACCTTCGCGATGACGAGGCCGATCGTGCCGGTCGGGACGTGGGTGCGGTCGACGGCCTCCACGCGGTACAGCAGCGGTGGCAGCCGGTACCGGCGATCGGCCTGGAGCGTGGTGACCTGCACGCCCTGTCCGCCGTGCACCCGCACCGGGTACTTCTCGTTCTTGAGGCTGCCGAACCGCTTGTAGACCAGGCCGATCTTGCCGGTCGGCACCGACTGGTGGCTCTTCACCCAGACGACGCCCGCGACGGCGGCGATCACAACGACGACGATCAGGAATTCCATCAGCCTCTTACCCCGCTGTTCCGCAGTCTTGTGTGCACGGCCATCACGGTGTCCGTCCACTTGTCGTGCCAGCTCTCGAACCGTTCGAGCTGGGGGTTGCGCATCGTCGGGAAGAAGCCCGGCGGGAAGAAGTCGGTGGCGACGAGTTCCTCGTAGACGGGGGAAACCTCGCCGCGCAGGCCCTTCCAGCCCACCGACAGGGCCAGCCCGAGGAAGTCGCGGTGCCTGCCGGGCGGCGCTCCGGGCGGTGGTCCGGGGTGCCGCGCCAGCTGAACGCCGAATCCCTGCTGCCCCTGGGAGAACTTCGACCAGACGGTGTCGATGTCGGCGAGCAGCCCGGTCGGCAGCCGCGCGCTGTCGGTCCGGCGCAGCCAGCCCTTGTCCAGTCGCTGCACGGCGTCGAGCAACAACGACGTAGTCAGGATGTCCGCGTGCACGAACTGGCCCTCTTCCAACGCGTTGCGCAGCTTGCGCAGCGAGGTCTCCGAGGGCACGACCGCCACCGGCACCACGGGACCCGGCCGCGGGTTCGGTGGCGGCGCGGCGTGGCCGTCCACCAGGTCGCGCAGCCTGCGGATCTCCTGCTCGCCCGGCAGCCCGCCGTCCCTCGCGTCGAAGAAGTTCGTGGCGGCCAACAGGAAGTGCCGGTACCCGCGCAGCAGGATCGGCAGGAACGGCCGACCGTAGCGCTGGCCTTCGAGGATCTCCCGTTCGACCCACTCCGACTGCTCGGAGGCAGGCGACATGATCACGATGATGGCGGGCGCCGCGGCCAGCCGGTCGCGGATCTCTCCCGGCACCCTGGTGCCCCAGCCGAGCTTGGCGTCGAGCCACACCGGGAGGTCCGCTGCCTCCAGGTGCTCGGCGAGCCGCTTCACGTACGCCGCATCGGCCTGCGTGTACGAGAGGAAGAAACCGGGTGGTCCAAACGACATGCCGCAAGCTATCCGCGGTTCGGCCAGATGGGACAGCAGAGTCCGCTGATTGTCCATCAATTGGCCAATTCGCTTCACCCTCTCGGAGCAGGATCCGCGAACTGGCCGTCGCGCGTCACGCGGTGAGCACCGGTGCGGCCGCCAGGCCCAGGGGATGTTCGGCGAACGCCTGCTCTGTCGCCACGGGGTAGCAGTGGTTCTCGCTCGCATCGCCGAGGACCATGTCGACCCAGCCCTGGACCGGTGTCAGCGAGTCCGCCTCCCACAGGCAGGTGACCTCGGTCAGGTCCTCGCTCGGGTAGAACTGGAGCACCTTCACACCGTCCGGCGCTCCGTCGCCCGAGATGAGCCGCTGCCCGCGCTGGAAAGCCGCCTCGGGGTTCTTGATGTGGTGGTGGACGACGATGTACATGGCGTGTGCCTCCTCGTTCGAGCTGATGGACACGACGCTAGGCAGGACGGGCCACGCCCCGCCTCGCTCGGATTCACCAACTCCGGCGGAACGGCATCACCAGCATTGACCACACGTCTCAGGCGAGGTGGTGTTCGTGGGCGAACGCGCCCGCCGCGGTCCGTGAGGAGACACCGAGCTTGCCGAAGATGTTCTGCAGGTGCCGGGCCACGGTGTGCTCGCTGAGGAAGAGCACCGCGGCGATCTCGCGGTTGCTGCGGCCGGTGGCGACGAGGCGCAGCACCTCGATCTCGCGGTCGCTCAGGCCGTGCCGCGACCAGTTGCCCTGCGGGAGGGACTCGACGTCCGGCCGTGCACCGAGCGCCGTGAACGTCTCCAGCGCCGCCTGCAGCTCCAGGCCGGACGACTCGTGATCGCCCAGCAGCGCGCACGCCCTGGCGATCAGCACACGGCTGCGGGCGGCGTCGTACGACGCCTCGATCCGTTGCCACGCCTGCCAAGCACGCCGTGACTCGGTCAGCGCCACCTCGGGATCACCCGCGGCCAGTGCCAGCGCGCCCCAGGCCTGCCAGGACATCGCGTCGATGGCCTCGTTCTCCTGCTGCCCGGCGATCTCGGCGAGCTCCCGGCACGCACCGGCGGCCGCGTCGAGGTCACCCGCCACCAGCACGATCTCGACGTAGGCCGGCAGCAGTGCGGCACGGGGCAACCCCCGGGACGTCTCCGCCACGACCCTGCGGATCATCGCGACCGCCGTGTCGGTCCTGCCCTGTGCCAGACGCAGCAGCGCGTGACCGGGTTGCGGTTGCCTGCCCAGGGAACTGGCCCTGCGGTAGGCGTTCTCGGCCAGAGCGAACTCTCCGCGCAGGCGGCGGACCTCGCCCTCGCGGTAGGCGGCGTCCCCGCGCGCGAGCTGGTTCAGCGCGCCTCTGGTGAGCTCCTCGCTCACGCGCCCGAGTTCCGCCAGCGCGTCGTCCCACGCCCCGCCCAGCGTCATGACCTCCGCGCGGTGCACCAGGCAAACACCCTTGTGGGCCACCATGTCCGGCTGGCGGGCACACCACCGCGTGAGTGCGGAGGTCCATTCCTTGACCCGGCGCAGCTGGTAGACCTCGCGGCAGAAGGAGATCGTGTTGCAGTACACGATCCCGGCGACGATCGGCGAGAGCTCTCCCGACGTGACCGCGACCATCGTCTCGTCGATCAACCGCAGTCCGTCCGGCAGGCGCCCGAGCCTCACGAGCGAGTGCCCCTGCTCCATCATGCCCAGCGCGACCAGGTCGTCGTCGCCGAAACGTTCGCCGACCTCCACGACCTGGGCGGCCAGCGCGCCCGCCGCCTCGATCTCGCCGTTGACCAGGTTGCCGAGCATGTCCGTCAGCAGCACGTAGCCGCGCTCGGCGACGTCACGTTCCTCCCGCTCGAACAGCCGCCGCGCACGGGCGAACCAGCCCTGCGCGGGCGCGATCTGCCCGCGGAACAACCAGCTGTGCCCGATCCAGAACGCGCACCGCACCGCCCGAGCCGGCGCACCCGCCCCCAGATGGGCTCGATGTGCCCGTTCCAGGGCGCTGACGTACTCGTCGTCCCGGCCGAGCATGTACGCGGTCTGCGCGAACAGCTCCAGGTCCGCCGCCTCCCGGGCCGTCCCGGCCAACGCGGCGTGAGCCTCTCGCCAGTTCGCCTCGGCGAAGCACCGGCGCCCGTGTTCGAGGTCAGGTTCCACGACCACCTCCGACCGCCGCGCCATCGTGGCACAGGTCAGCTCTTTCAGCCGGGTGAAACGACATGGACTCGCCAACCGGACAAATCGCCGCTATACCTCCGATGTCTTTGTACCGGGAATGCGGTTACCAGCCGGATTCGGCACGTTGGCGCCTTGACCCATCGGGTCGATACTGCTTGTGTGGCCCCGAGCACAGGGGGTCACATGACAACCAGCAGGCGGCAGTTCTTCGGCCAGGCGGCGGCGGTCTCGGCCGGAGTCGCACTGTCCACACCGGCGGTGGAGGCACTCGCCGCCGAGCCCGCGCCGGCGGGCCTCGTCGACGTGGTGTTCGAGGTCAACGGCGAACGTCAGAAGCTCCGGCTCGATCCGCGAGTGACCCTGCTGGACACCCTGAGGGAACGGCTCGGGCTCGTCGGCACGAAGAAGGGCTGCGACCGCGGGCAGTGCGGCGCGTGCACCGTCCACGTCGACGACAGACGCGTGCTGTCGTGCCTGACGCTGGCGGCGACCTTGCAGGGCAAGGAGGTCACCACCATCGAGGGCATCGCGGACGGCGACGACCTGCACCCGGTGCAGCGCGCGTTCATCGACCACGACGGGTTCCAGTGCGGCTTCTGCACGTCCGGTCAGATCATGTCCGCCGTGAAGGTCGTCGAGGAACGCGAGGTGCGCACCGACGACCAGATCCGGGAGGCCATGTCCGGCAACATCTGCCGGTGCGGCGCCTACCCGAACATCCTCGAGGCGATCAAGCAGGCCAAGGCTGGTGACCGCTGATGCACGCGTTCGACTACGCCGCGGCCTCGACGGTCCGGGGCGCGCTCGACCTCGCCGGGCCCGGCTCCGCGTTCCTCGCCGGCGGCACCACCCTGGTCGACCTGATGAAGCTCGACGTCATGACGCCGGACCGGGTCATCGACGTCAACGCCTTGCCGCTCAAGGGAATCCGGCTGCACGAAGGCGCACTGCGGATCGGGGCGCTGGAGCGGATGAGCGACGTCGCCGCCCACCCCGTCGTCAGGTCGATTCACCCGATGATCTCGAAGGCGTTGCTGCTCAGCGCCTCCGGCCAGGTGCGGAACATGGCGAGCATCGGCGGAAACCTGATGCAGCGCACCCGGTGCGACTACTTCCGCGACGTCACGTCGGCCTGCAACAAGCGCCGGCCCGGCAGCGGCTGCCCGGCGCTCACGGGCGTCAACCGCAACCACGCCGTTCTCGGCACCAGCGACTCCTGCGTCGCGACGCACGCCAGCGACGTCGCCGTCGCGTTCGTCGCGCTGGACGCCCAGGTCGTGCTCCGGAGCAGGGACGGCGACCGGGTCGTGCCGCTCGAGGAGTTCTACCGGCTGCCCGGCGGCACACCCGACCGGGAGAACGTGCTCGGGCCGGGTGAGCTGATCGCCGAGGTCGTCGTGCCGATGCTGCCGTGGGCGCGGCATTCGACGTACCTCAAGATCCGTGACCGGCAGTCCTACGAGTTCGCCCTCACGTCCGTGGCGGCGGCCGTCGACGTCAAACGCGGTGTGGTGCAGGACGTCCGTCTCGCCGCGGGCGGGGTGGCGACGAAACCGTGGCGGCTGCGCGCCGTCGAGGAGGCGCTCAGGGGCGGGGTGGCGATCGAGCGAACCTTCGCCGAGGCTGCGGAGTCCGCTGTGGACGAAGCACGACCGTTGGCGCACAACGCGTTCAAGACCATCCTGCTGAAGCGGGCCATCGTCCGCGCACTGCTCGAAACGGCAGGTGCGCGATGATCGGGCGCTCTGTCGACCGCGTCGACGGCCGCATCAAGGTCACCGGCGCGGCACCCTACGCCGCCGACACGAAGATCCCCGGCGTCACCTACGGCTACCTCGTCACCAGCACCGTTGGCCGCGGACGGCTGTTGAGCATGGACACGGCCGCCGCGCTGGCCTCCCCCGGCGTGCTCGCCGTGTACACGCCGTTCAACCCGTTGAAGCTCTTCGCGTACGTGCAGGAGCAGAACGACGAACGCTTCCCTCCGTTGCAGGACACGGAGATCCGGTTCTTCGGTCAGGCGATCGGGTTCGTCGTCGCGGAGACCTGGGAACAGGCCCGTGACGCCGCCGGTCTGGTCACCGCGACCTACGACCGGCAACCACCGGTCACCGAGTTCCCCGGCCGGACGCTCCAGGCGTTCGAGGAGGTCGAGGAAGTCATCGGCACGCAGGCCGTCGGCGACATCACCTTCACCGCGAGCTACACGACGCCGTTCCAGCACCACTGCGCGATGGAACCGCACGCGACCGTGGCTGCGTGGAACGGCGACCACCTCACGGTTCACACCGTGTCCCAGGGCGCACTTCTGGTGCAGCGCAGGCTGTCCGAGACCCTCGGCGTGGACGCGGCGAAGATCCACGTGCTCAGCCCGCACGTGGGCGGCGGGTTCGGCGGCAAGTGGGGCAACTGGGCGCAGGTGCCGCTGGCGTGCGCGGCGTCGAGAGCGCTGGGCAGGCCGGTCAAGGCGGTGCTCACCCGCGAGCAGGTGTTCGCGATGGCGGGCCACCGGCCGAGGACGAAGCAGACGCTCACGATGACGTGCACGGAGGACGGCAAGCTCACCTCGATCGTCAACGACGGCGTCACCAGCCGCGGACTGGGCGGCAACTTCTCCGAGTCCGTCGCGAACTGGACGCTCACCACCTACGCGAGCCCGAACATCCGCGTCACCAAGACGGTCGTGCCGCTCAACCTCGGCGCGGCGACCGTGATGCGCGCGCCGGGCGAGGCGAACGGGTCGTTCGCCCTGGAGAGCGCGATGGACGAGCTCGCCGGGCAGCTCGGCGTCGACCCCGTCGAGCTGCGGCTGCGCAACTACGCGACCCTCGTGCCGAACACCGGGAAACCGTGGTCCGGCAAGCACCTCGACGAGTGCTACCGCCTCGGTGCGCAGGAGTTCGGCTGGTCGAAGCGGCCGAAGCAGGTGCGCGCGACCGTCGACGGCGACTGGCTCGTCGGCACCGGCATGGCCACGGCGACCTACGGCGCCTCCCGCGGTCAAGCGTCGATCAAGGTCAGGCTGCACCCGGACGGCACGGCCTCGGTGTCCGGCACCGCGGCGGACCTGGGCACAGGCCAGTACACCGTGTTCGCGATCCTGGCCGCCGACGAGCTCGGCATCCCGGTCACCCGCGTGCGCCCGGACCTCGGCGACTCCACGTCCCCCGCCGCCGCGAACGCCGGTGGCTCGAACTCGACGTGCACCAACGGTCCCGCCGTCCAGGTCGCCGCGAAAGCCGTGCAGACCGAACTGATCACCCTGGCCACGACGAACCCCCGCTCGCCCTTCTACGGCAAGGAAGTCTCCTACCGCGACGGAAGCGTGTCCTCCGGCGGGCTGACGATGAGCTTCGGCACCCTGCTCACGACGTGCGACGTGGGCGGCGTCGAAGCGGTCGGCACCTCGCCCCGGCTGGTGGACCCCGAACACGGCTTCCGCTCGTTCGGCGCGCACTTCTGCGAGGTCCGCGTGCACCGCCTGACGGGCGAACCGAGGGTGACGCGCTGGCTGTCGGTGTGCGACGCGGGCACGATCGTCAACGCCAAGGCCGCCCGCAGCCAGATCCAGGGCGCCGTGGTCATGGGCATCGGCCAGGCGTTGCTGGAGGCCACCGAGATCGACGCCGGCGCCCGGTTCACCAACGCCAACCTCGCCTCGTACCTCGTACCGGTGCACGCCGACATCCCACGCATCGACGTCCGGTTCCTCGACCACCCGGACGCGGTGATCAGCGGGCTCGGCGCGAAGGGCATCGGCGAGCTCGGCATCGTCGGGGTGGCCGGCGCGATCGCGAACGCCGTCCACCACGCGACGGGCGTCCGGGTCCGCGATCTGCCGATCACACTGGACAAACTGCTGTGATCACACGTTGTCGACGTGCTCCACGCCGGAGCTGCGGTAGTTCTGCACCGCGGTCTTCACCTGGGCCGGGCTCAGCACCTGCCCCTTGGCGAAGTACACGTAGTCGACCTCCTGCTGGTAGGCGCGCTCGGCGCTGCTGCCCTGCAGGCCGCCGGAGATGAACCACAGGTTGAAGTTGATCGACATCGGCGTCTCCGGGTAGTACTTGTCGCCGTGGTCGGCGACCAGGACGCCGTCGATGTAGTACTTCACCCTGCCGCCACCGACCTGGAACACCAGGTCGTGCCAACCGTTGTAGCTCACGCGCTGTTCGTTGTGGACGTTGTCGGCGACCCACGGCTCGTTCTGGTAGGTCTCCCAGGTGGTCTCGTACATGACGTTGGCCGGTTCGCCCCAGCCGCCGTTGGGCAGGTACTCGAAGTCGATCTCGCCGTAGTCCGGGTCCATCGGGGCGTTGAGCGGCGTGATGGTGAAGAAGGTCTGCACGACGTGGTCGCCGTCCGGGCCGAAGACCGGCGCGTCGCTGAACTTCACCCTGGCCGCGTAGGTGCCCTCGAAGAACTTGCGCTGGTGGAACATCTCGGTCTGGCGGGCCGCGGAGCCGTTGTTCCACGAGTCGAGGCGCAGGACCTTCTGGCCGTCGACGGCCGGGAACGTCACGCGGGACGGGTCCCACTCGGCGCCGGGCACGCCGGGGCCGCCGGCGCCCGAGCGGACTGTCCAGCCGCGCTGGGCGATCCGCGAGTCGCTGGAGCTGGTGTAGCTGAAGTCGTCGAACATGGCCGGGCCGTTGGGGTTGGGCGGTGTCGAGGTCGTCGTCGTGGTGGTGGGCGGGCTGCCGCCGGGCGGGGTGCCCCACAACAAGGTGCTGCCCCGGTGGACCGTCACGCGGTTCCACGTCGAGTACGTGCTCTCGCCGCGGAACGAGTAGTCGTCGGACTGGGTGATCGGGCCCCAGTTCGTGCGGTAGAACCGCAGTTGCAGGTCGCCGGTGTCGGCGCCGGGTGCCAGAGTGCCCGCGCCGCTGGTGAATCCGACCTCCAGGTAGCGGTCGGCGGTGCCGCCGGTCAGGGTACCGAACTGGCCGGTGACGTTGCCGCAGCCGCGGACGGCCCACGAGCAGGCGAACCGGTGGCCGACGTCCGGTGTTTCGCTGCGGAAGTAGTAGCGGATCTTCACCTCCGCCAGCGGCACGCTCGTGGTGCCGGAGTTGACCAGTTTGAGCCACGGTTCGACCTGGTCGGTGGTCGCACCGGGCGCGCTGGTGCGGTACTGGGCGGTGACGGCGTCGGCGGCGAAGGCGTTCGGTGCGACGGCCAGTGCGATCGCGGTCAGCGCCGCGCAGAAAGCGGCTATGAGTGCTCGCAAGGTTCTCTCCTCACTTCGGCAGGGACGGACAGTGCGGCGAGCCTCGATGCGTGGTGACGCATCCGGGTGGTGAAGCCCTCCCACTCGGGGCGCTGTGACCAGAGGGTGTCGGCCAGCGCGGCGAGGCGAGGAAAAGCCAGGTGCTCCAGGTGTTCTCTCGTGCGGACGTGCTCGGTCCACAGCTGGCACTGGGCGCCGAGCACGCCGTCGGGCAGCGGCACGTGGTAGACGTCGCGGCTGGTCACGACGTGTCCGGGCTGGCCGGGCGGTTCGTGCGGGCCGTCGGACTGCGGGTAGTCGAGGTAGGTGGAGGTGTGCGGCGCCATCACGACGTCCTGGCCGCGCTCCAGCGCTGTTGCTGCCTGCGTCTCGTCCTTCCACGGCATCACGAGCGCTCGTGGATCACCCGTCGGTTCCCACGCCGCCGGGACCCGGCCGTGGTCCAGCAGGTGGTTGCCGGCCTGGCGGAGGAACTCGCCGTGCACGTCGGACGGGAGCAGGCACTCGTCGCCGCCGAGGTGGACGTGCGAGCCGGGGAACACCTCCAGCACCTCGGACAGCACCTCGCGGACGAACCCGATGGCGTGCAGGCCGAACGACGAGTCGCTGATGCCCCAACGGGTCCAGACCGGCAGCGGTTCTCCGGCGACGCCGAGCTCCGGATACGCGGCGAGCGCGGCACGGGCGTGGCCGGGCATCTCGATCTCCGGCATGATCCGGATGCCGCGTTCGGCGGCGTGCGCGACGAGGCCTTCCAGCTCGCCGCGGGTGTAGGCGCCGCCGTGCGGGACGCCGTCGCCGTTGGTCTCGGTGCGCCAGCCGCCGATCGACGTGAGCAGCGGGTGGCTCGGAACCGGCATGCGCCAGCCCTGGTCGTCGGTCAGGTGCAGGTGCAGGACGTTGAGCTTGTGCACGGCCATCAGGTCGATGAACCGCCTGACGACGTGCACCGGCTGGAAGTGCCGTGCGACGTCGAGCATGAACCCGCGCCACGGCAGCCTGGGCACGTCACGGATGTCGACGCCGGGCAACGTCCAGTCCACTTCGGACACCCGGCTCGGCCGGAATACCTCTGTGGGCAGCAGTTGCCGGATCGTCTGGATGCCGTGCGCAAGCCCGGCAGTGGTTCCGGCGCGCAGCAGGACGCCGTGTTCGTTGACGGTGAGCGCGTAGCCTTCCGCGCCGAGGCCGACGAGCTTGGCGTCCAGCGCGATGACGATCTGGCCGTTGTCGGCGATCGGCAACGGCAGTCCGGTTGCGGGTCTCAGCAGTGAGCGGAGCAGCCTCGCCGCGTGTTCGGCGCCGGGCGTGACCCGCACGCTCGTGGCGCGGTCCAGGGTGAAACCCTTGCTGCGCCGCACGACCCTGGTGGGGAGCGGAACGATCACCCCTTCACCGCCCCTCCGACGATGCCGGTCGTGACCCTGCCCTGGAGCACGACGAAGATCAGCAGCACCGGGAGCATGAACAGCGTCGAGGCGGCCATCGTGGCGCCCCAGTCGGTGCCGAAGGTGTTGTTGAACGACGACAGCCAGACCGGGAGCGTGCGGTCGTCCTGGTCCTTGATGATCAGCACGTTGGCGAAGGCGAACTCGTTCCACGCGGTGATGAAGCCGAACAGCGAGGTCGCGAGCAGTCCCGGCGCGAGCAGCGGGAACACCACCCGCCGGAACGCCTGTCCGCGCGAGCAGCCGTCGACCTGCGCGGCCTCCTCCAGGTCGACCGGGATCGCGGCGAGGAACCCGCGCAGCGTCACGATCGTGAACGGCAGCGTGATCATGAAGTACACCAGCGTGAGCATCCAGAGGGTGTCGAGCATGCCGGTGTCCCTGGCGATCACGTAGATCGGGATCAGCAGGGCCTCCCACGGTGTCATCTGCGCGACGAACACCATGAGCACGAACGCCCGGCGCCCCTTCCAGTGCAGGCGCGCGATGGCGAACGCGGCGAGCAGAGCGACCAGCAGCGCGAACAGGACCGCTCCCCCGGCGACCAGGAGACTGTTGCGCCAGAACGAGAAGAAGCCCTTCGCCGCGATCGCGGTGCCGAAGTGGTCGAACGTGACGGACGCCGGCAGGAACGTCGGCGTCGCGCTCTGGATGTCCTTCGTGGGCTTGAAAGCCGTGAGGACCATCCAGTACACGGGAAAGACCGAGACTGCGAAGACGAGGAGCGCCGCCGCCGTGCGGGAGATCCGTCCGATCATGCTTCGCGCTCCTGCCGGTAGAGCTGGCGGAAGTAGGCCAGCAGCGCGAGCACGAGCAGCACGACCATGAGCATCGAGACCGCCGCGCCGAGGTCGTAGCGCTGCAACGACTGCGCGACCTGGAACGCGTAGACCGGCAACGTCGTCGTGGCCTGGCCGGGACCGCCCTGGCTGATCACCCAGATCTGCACGAACGCCTTGACGACCCAGATCACCTCCAGACACGTGATCAGCCCGAACATGGCTTTCAGCATGGGGAACGTGATGGTGGAGAACACCCGCCACGCCCCCGCGCCGTCGATGCGCGCGGCCTCGTACAGCTCCTGCGGCACGGTGATCATTGCCGCGTACAGCGACAGCGCGGCGAACGGGACCGACTGCCACACGATCAGCGTCACGAGGATCCCGAACGTCGCCTCGCCGTCGGCGAACCACGTGTAGTTCCGGTACTCCTCGAAGCCGAGCGCGGCGAGCGCCCAGTTCACGACGCCGAGCCGGGACTGGAAGAGCCACTGGAACACCGTGGTGGCGGCGATGATCGGCGTCGCCCAGGTGAGCACGAGCCCGCCCATCACCAGCAGCCGCAACCACTTCCCGAGCCTGACGAGCAGCAAGGCGACCAACGTGGACAGAACCATGATCAGCACGACGTTGATCGCGGTGAACCACAACGTCCTGCGGACCACGGCCCAGAACTCGGGATCGTGCAGCACCTCGATGTAGTTCGCGAGCCCGACGAACTTCGCGTCCCCGCGCACCAGCTGCGGCAACCCGAACTCCTGCAACGAGATGACCACGTTGCGGACGAGCGGGTACAGCAGCAGGTACGCGGTGGCGACGAGCGTTGGCGCGATCAGCAGGTACGGCAGGACGTTGACCCGCTTGTGACGCTTCGGGGTGGCCGGCACGGTCGCCCGCACCGGCCGTTCGGCCACGAGCGTCATTTGCCGGAGTTGAGCGCTTGGGTGATGACCTCGTCGGCTTTGGCGGCCGCCGCCTTCGGGTCCGCGCCGGTCAGCACCGCGGTCTGGAACTCCTTGATCGGGTTGCGGGCCTCGACCGCCGCCCAGTTCGGCGAGTTCGGCGTGGCGTGCCCGTTGGCCGCACCGACGGCCATCGCCGCGGTGCCGGGATCGCCGCCGACGTCTTTGGCGAGCGACTTGCGGTTCGGCACGTAGTTCATCGCCTTCGCGAGCTCGACCTGCCACTTCTCGCCGGCGAGCGCTTTGACGACCTCGTACGCGCCTTCTTGGCGGGACGACGCGAGCGGGATGATCAGGTCGGAGCCTCCGGTGAACACCGCACCCGGCTTGTCCGCGGTCTTGCCGGGGATCGGGAAGAAGCCGATCTTGCCGTCCAGTTCGGGGTTGGCCTTGGTGACGAGCTTCGCCGCACCCGGCACCGCGATGAACTGCGCGACCTTGCCGCCCGCGACGACGTCGGTCTGCTGCGGCTTGGCCTCGTCGGAGTCCTTCGGCCCGTCGCCGAGAGCCTGGAGTTTCTTGTAGAAGTCCATGCCGGCCAACGCTTCCGGCGTGTTCAGCGCGCCCTTCCACCTGCCGCCGTCCTGCTCGGCGAGGTCACCGCCCTCGTCCCAGACGAAGCCGGAGAGCGTGTACCAGTTCTGTCCCGGCAGGTAGATTCCCTGCTGGTCGCCCTGGTCGAGCTTGGTCGTGGCCGCGATCCACTCGTCGCGGGTCTTCGGCGGCGTGACCCCGGCGGCCTCGAACAGGTCCTTGCGGTAGATCACGACCCGGTTGGCGGCGTAGAACGGGATCCCGAACTGCTTGCCGTCCACCGCGCCCGGCTCGGACAGGCCCGGAATCCAGTCGCCGCCCTGGAGTTCTTCCTTCTTGCCGGACAGGTCCGTGACGCCCTTGCTCGCCACGTACTGGGCGACCTGGGTGTTGCCGACCTCGATCACGTCCGGCGGATCGGTGCTGGCCAGAGCACTGGTCACCTTCTGCGTGATGCCGTTCCACTCCTGGATCTGGATCTTCAGGTCGAGGTTCGCGTGGTCGCGTTCGAACTCGCTCTCGAACCTCGACACGAACTCGTCGGTGGCCGTGTCCTTCATCAGCCACACGGTGATCTCCTGCTTCTCACCCCCTCCCGCGGACGTGCCGCAGGCGGACAACGTGAGCGCCAGGACGAGCAGGGCAGCGGAGCGCGACACGACTCACCTCTCGCTGGGGATGTGACCAATTGGTCAGGTCTCAACGGGTGAGGTAGAAAGTGGCACAGACCACTCTGCCGGTCAATACCCAGTTCAAGGCGGTGAGAGCGCTCTCGATCTTACACGAACTGGTTACTTACCACTGGTATGCCATACTGGCGGCCGACGAGCAGGAGAGGCATGGGCGAGGCGATCCTCAAACGCGAGCGGGTCCGCGACCACCTGCTCGAACTCATCGAGACCCACCCGGCGGGAGCTCCGATCCCCGCCGAACGCGTGCTGTGCCAGCAACTGTCGGTGTCGCGCCCCACCGTCCGCTCGGCCGTGGAGGAACTGGTCAACACGGGCCTGCTGGTCCGCCAGCACGGCCGCGGCACGTTCGTGAACCGAGCCAAGATCACCCAGGAAATGGTCTCCGGCACGGGTTCCATGTCCCTCCCCCAGGCCTCGGGCACCTGGGAGTCACGCGTCCTCGAACACGCCCGCATCCCGGCCGGCGCCCGAGTCGGCCGCCGGCTGCACCTCTCCCCCGCCGCCGAGATCCACTACATCGCCCGCCTGCGCCTGGTCGACGGCGAGCCCATGGCCCTGGAGTACCTGCACGTGCCCGCCGTTCTGGCGCCTTCGTTGACGTTGCACGACATGGAGTCCGGCGACTTCTACGAACGGCTGCGCGAGCACGGGGTGCACGTTTCCGAGGCCGTGCAGTCGATCGAGCCGACGGTGACGAACGAGTCGGAGGCGTCGCTGCTCGGGGTGCCGGTGCTGGCGCCGGCGCTGTTGTTCGAGCGGCTGACGACGGATTCGCTCGGGCGGCACGTCGAGTACGTGCACTCGATCTATCGCGGGGACAGGTATCGGATCGTGTCTCGGCTGACGCTCGGGGGATCGCCTCGGGAGACGGTGGACGTGCAGGCGCGGGTGGGCAACGACCCGTTCTGATCAAGCGGTGAACCGGGCCGACACGCTGTCGATGAACACCTGTGCCCGCTCCAACGTGTGCGAACTGAACGTCCCCCCGGCCCGAGCATCCAGCAGCGCACTCTGCTGAGCCTCCATCATCACCCGCTGCAATTCCCGCTGCTGCTGCAACCGACTGTCCGGATCCCGCTCGGAAACCATCCTGTCGATCACCTCCCCCATGACGAGACTCCGCTCCCGCGCCTTCGCCAGAACCTCGTCGTCGAACGGCTTTCCGTTGTCCCGCACCAAAGTCGGACTCTCCAGCAGCGCCTGCGCAGCCGCCACCAGCTCACCCGCGAGCCTCGCGTACTCACGGCGCGAGTGCTCCTCGTCGTTGCCGCGGATGCCGAGCCACCTGATCACCAGCGGCAGCGAGCCGCCCTGCACGACCAGGGTGAGGATCGCGACCGTGAACGCGATCAGGATCAGCTCCGCTCGGTGCGGCACGTCCGTTGGCAGCGACTGGGCTGCTGCCAGGGTCACGACGCCGCGCATGCCCGACCAGGCGAGCACTGCGCCGCCGCGCCAGCCGAGGCCTTCGCTGGCGTAGAAGTTGATGTCGGCCTGGCGGCGTTGCAGGGAGCGGGTCACCCGGTCGAACCGTTGCTCCTCGCCGGGGCGCGGGCCTCGTGCCGCGAAGCCGTCGACCAGCTCCTCCATGCGGTCCGTCAGCTGGTCGGCGCGTTTTTGCTGATGGCGCAACAAGGCGATCAGCGGGACCACGAACACTCCGCGCAGCACGACCAGGGCAAGAGTCACCAGCAGGCCGAGCACCAGGGTCCGGGCCAGGCCCTCGTCCGCCACGTCGCTGACCACCGACGTGAGTTCGAAGCCCATCAGCAGGAACACGCCGTTCTCCAGCAGCAGCTGGATCGTGCGCCAGTTGGTGCGTTCGGAGATGCGGTCGTGCGCGGCGAACCGGCGTGCGCTCTGGTGGCCCGTGATCAGGCCGGCCGTGACGACCGCGATGACGCCCGACGCGTGCAGCTCCTCGGTCGGGATGAACGCGAGGAACGGCACCACGAACGAGATCGCGGTGGTGAGCACCGGCTGGCTCTGGATCTTCGAGCGCACCCACACCGACACGACACCGACCGCACCCCCGATCACCACACCGACCACCACGGCGAAGGCGAAGTCGCCCACAGCGCTGCCGAACGAGACGGTGGTCGCGATCGCCGCGATGGCCGTGCGCATCAGCACCAACGCGGTGGCGTCGTTGACCAGGCCCTCGCCCTCCAGGATCGTCACGAGCCGCGGCGGCAGCCCGAGCCGTTTGCCGATGGACGTGGCCGCCACCGCGTCCGGCGGGCTGATCACCGCGCCGATGGCCAGCGCGGTGGCGAAGCCGATGTCCGGCAGGAGCCACCAGATCAGCAGGCCCGTGCCGAACGCCGACACCGCCACCAGCAGGACCGACAGCGAGCCGATCGTCTTGAGGTTGCGCCGGAAGTCCACGACCGGCACGTTCACCGCCGCCGCGTAGAGGATCGGCGGCAGCACCACCACCAGGATCAGCTCCGGCTCGACGAACACGCGCGGCGCGCCGGGCAACTGGCTGCACGCCATGCCCACGAGGACCAGCAGCACCGGTGCCGCCACGCCCAGCTTCGGCGCGAAGTACGACACCGCCACGATGATCAGCACGCCCGCGACGGCGAGCAACGCGAGTTCCTGCATGGCGTGCAGTTTGTCTGATGAGGACGGACCCTGCTCGTGAGGGTCAGGCGGGCAGCACGTGACGTCCTTCACGATCGGTGCTCAGGCACAGCGAGCAGATCTCGCCTCCGAGCGCGCGGGCCGTCATGTCCGGCCTCTCATAGGACTCCCCGCACACCACACGGCCATGACCCTCGGCGCTGGGAAGCCCGCGTTTCAACCGATCACCGCGACTGTGACGGCCACGGGACGCTGCGGTCGGCGCCACCGATGATCTCGTCGCGTTCATGAAGGAGCGCAGGCGCGCCGATGAAGCGGCCGCGGCCACGCTGGACCGCCACGGCATCGACGTGGCCGAACTGGAAGCGCCCTAGAGTCGCCGCGTGAGACGACGGACAGGATTGGCGATAGCCGGAGCAGTAGCCCTGGGCTGGGGCGAGTGGTTGAACTGGCGTTGGTCTCGAACACTCGTGGGGCACAGCGGGGGCGTCTCGGAGGCGGTGGTCGTGCTGGGGTACCGGAACCCCCAAGCGACGGCGAACCTCGTCAACCGCTGGCGAGTTCGTGCCGGCCTTCGCTCCATCTCCGCTGCCGACGGGCGGGACACGCGCGTGATCTTCAGCGGCGGCGTGACCGGCACCGGCGCTGCGGAGGCCCAGTTGATGGCCGACTACGCGAAGTCCGTGCTCGGGTTCGACGGCACGGTGTTCCTCGAAGACCGAAGTACGACGACCTGGGAGAACGTCACGAACGTGATCCCGCTGCTCAAGGACGTCGACCGCATCAAGATCGCCTCCCAGCCGGCTCACGCGCTCAAAGCCCGCGCGTACCTGAGGCGGCAGCGCCCTGATCTCGCCGAAAGGCTCGTGCCCGCGGACGACTACCGTCCCGGCGAGTGGCTGATCGTCAAACCGCTGCTCGCCCTGCACGGACTGTGGACGCTCCGCCGCCTGAGACACGACGAGCGAAAGGGCTCGCTCTGACCAGGTGCTCTAGAGCTTCCAGATCCTGATCGACTTGTCCGCGCCCGCGCACGCGATCCGCTCCCCCTTGGGGTCGAACGCCACGTCCTCGATCCGCGCACCGGCCCCGATGACCATCGCGCGCACCGACTTCGACGCCACGTCCCACAGCTGCACCGCGTTGCCGTGCCCCCAGGTGGCGATGGTCTTGCCGTCCGGGTGGTACAGGGCCTTCGTGATGATGTCGTCGCCCTCGGTCCGGTCGAAGACGGCTTTGCTCTGCCCGGTCGCCACGTCCCAGAGCTGCATGCTGTTCTTGCCGTCGTCATCGGGGATCGCGAGGGTCTTGCCGTCGGGGGAGAACGCCATGCCGGGAGCGGTCGAGTCGTTGATGGTCCTGACGGTCTTGCCGGTCGCCGGGTCGACCAGCTTGATCTCCTGGAACTTCGTGCCGCCGTAGGCGAGCAGCGACCCGTCCTTGCTGAACGCCAGCTCGCTGCCGCCGTCGGCCTCGGTCAGGCCGATCTTGACCTTGCGGGTGGCGACGTCCCACACCTTGAGGCCGCCGCCGTGGGTGAGGCCGACGATCGTCTTGCCGTCCGGGTGGAAGCGCAGGGTCTTCATGATGGCCCTGGCGTCCTCCAGCGTGCCGATCTGCGTGCGGTCGGCGAGGTTCCACAGGTACGTGGTGCTGTCGCCGGTGCGGTTGCCGCCCGCAGCGAGGATCTTGCCGTCGGGGCTGATCGCCACCGCGCACGCCGACGCGCCGCCCGGTCCGTCCGGGTTCTGGACGGTGCCGAGGACCTTGGCCGCCGCGACGTCCCAGATGCGGACCACGGCGCCGTCGAGGCTGTCGTCGCCGCTCACCAGGAACTTGCCGTCCGGGCTCCACGCGATCGACGTGACGGTGTCCTTGTGGTCGGAGAGCTGGACGTGCTCGGTGATCTCCTCCGGCCGTCCCGGTTGCGCCACCGACGAGGTCGTCGACTGCTCGGAACCGCCCTCCTTGTCGGAGGCGAGCTTCTTGTCGTTGGTGGAGGGCAGTTCCGCGCCTTCACCGCCGTTCTTCCTGGACATCAGCCACCACGTGGTGCCGCCGCCCGCCACCGCGAGCGCGCCGACGCCGCCCAGCAGCAGCGTGCGTCTGCTGGGGCCGGATCTGACCGGGACCGGCAGCACGACGGGCGCACCCGCGAGCAGCGCCAGGGCCTGGTCGACCGACGCGCGCTCGTACGGGTTCTTGCGCAGCAACGCTCCCAGCAACGACGAGAGGTGCCCAGCGCGCTGAGGTGGTGGCGGCTCCTGGGTCAGCAGCATCGACAGCGTCGTCATGAAGTCCTGGCCCTGGTACGGAGGCCTGCCCTCCACGGCCGCGTACAGGGTGGCGCCGAGCGACCACATGTCCGTCGCCGGGGTGATCGGGGCGCCGGTGCCCTGCTCCGGCGCCATGTAGGCGGGTGTGCCGACGATCGAGCCGTCCGTGGTCAGCGGGACGTCGCCGGTGAGCCTCGCGATGCCGAAGTCCGTGATCACCACCCGGTCGCCGGACAGCAACACGTTGGCGGGCTTGAGATCGCGGTGCACGATCCCGGCCTGGTGCGCCACCCGCAGCGCGCTCAGCATCGACGTGGCGACGTAGGCGACCTGGTCCGCGGGCAGCGCGCCGTGGGCCTTGATGGCGTCGGACAGCGAGCCGCCCCTGATGTACTCCATCACGATCATCGGGGTGCCGTTGTACTCGACGACGTCGTGCACGGTGACGATGCCGGGGTGGTTGAGCTGACCGGCCAGCTGCGCCTCGCGCATGGCGCGCTGGCACAGCACGGCCCGCTGCTGCGCGTCGAGCCCGGCGGGCAGCAGCAGTTCCTTGATGGCCACCTCACGGCCGATGACCTCGTCACGGCCGAGCCAGACCCGGCCCATGCCGCCGGTGCCGATCACCTGCACGAGCCGGTAGCGCTGCGCCACCAGACTTCCCGTCGCATCTGTCACGGCGCGCAGCTTAGATGGGAACAGGCTCCCGTTCGCGGGTATCCAGGAAGTTCGGGAAGTACCGGAACTGTTGGTACACAAGAAACATCGTGCAGATTCAATCGGTCGACAATGGACCTGTCGCTAGTGGACTGTCGCGACCTCGATCCCGACCTCCCCGAACATCCGCAGCTTGCGCCTGCGGGTCGGTTCCGCGGTGAACCCCGCCGCGACGATCCGCTTCGCCACCGCGCCGTCGACGTTGTCGAGCAGGTGCTCCTTCATCTTCCTGTGGCCGTGGTGGCCGTGGTCGTGCAGCACGGCGTCGGCGAGCACGAGCAGGCCGCCGGGCTTCAGGACGCGACGCACCTCCGCGAGCATCTCGTCCTTCGACGCGCTGTCCAGGTGGTGCAGCATCAGGCTGGAGAAGACGCGGTCGAACGAGTCGTCGGGGTGCGGCAGCTCCTGGGCGAACCCGCGGTCGAGCCGCACCGTCAACCCGCCCCTGCGGAACTTGCGCTCGGCCCTGGCGAGCATCTTCAGGTCGGGGTCCACGCCGAAGAGCTCCACGTCGCGGTGCCGCTTTCCGGTCGCCCGCAACAGGTTCCCCGTTCCGCAGCCGACGTCCAGCACCCGGTGCCCCGCGCGCAACCCGGCCGCCGTGATCATCTCCTGGTGGACGGCGCTCAGCCCGGAGACCCGGTGCACCACGTCGTAGAGGGGCAGCAGGTAGTGCTTGCCCATGCCGGGCAGGTAGTCCCGCTCCTGGGACGATGTTTCGGCCATGAACCCATTCTGACCGGCTCACCAGCAGGATTTCTGTGTCGATTCGCGGTTTGAGTGGGACGATCTGACTGTGCGAGCGCGACGACTGACACCGACCGGGGACCAGCCGGCGACCTACTCCTGGCAACCCTCCCCCGGTGAGCTGGCGGTGGCGGTCGTCCAGCTGGGCCACGCCCCCGGTATCAACGGGGCGCACGAGGCCCATTCCCACGACTTCCCCGGCATCGCCTACTTCAGCGAGCCCGGCGGCATCGTGCGCACCGGCAGGCAGGTCCGCCACGTCGAGGCCGGCGACCTGTTGGTCGTCGCGCCGGGCGACGTGATGGGCCAGGCCGCCAGCGACGACCTCGTCGGAGCGCAGGGCTGGGGCGTGTTCTTCACCGCCGACGCCCTGGGCCGGGACACCCCCGGCGCGCACCTGGCGTGGCGGACCCACCCGCTGCTGTTCCCGTTCGTCCACGGCGGGGCGACCGGCGCGTTGCGGCTCAAGGTCCCGGCCGCGCAGCGCCACGAGTGGACCGCTCGCATCGAAGCGTTGCGCGACGAGCTCGAGCACCGCCGCGACGGCTACCGGGAGGCGGTGTCGGCGCACCTGGTGCTGCTGCTCGTCGCGGTGTCACGGCTCGCCGCGGACGTCGTCGGCGACCTGCGCGAGAACGCCGAACCGCTGCTCGCCGAGGTGTTCGACGTGATCGAACGGCGTTACCCGGAACCGTTGTCGCTGCGCGAGGTCGCCGCCGCGGTGAGCATCTCCCCCGGCCACCTGACGTCGACAGTGCGCAGGCGGACCGGCCGCACGGTGCAGGACTGGATCACCGAACGCCGCATGGTGCAGGCACGGCGGCTGCTGGCCGCCACCGACCTGCCCGTGGGCGACATCGGCAGGCAGGTGGGCTTCCCGGACGCCGGGTACTTCGCCAGGACGTTCGGCAAGCGGCACGGGATGAGCCCGACGAGCTGGCGGCGGTTCAACCACCTGAACAGCGCCTGAACTCCGGCGGACCGGTGGGTGCTTCACCGGCTTCGCCCCCGCGGGTGCTGGCACTGTCGTTGTCATGATCAGCAGCACCGCGAAGGACGACGCCCTCGGAACCAGGTTCCACGACCTGATGGAAAAGGTCGTGAGGTGGCTGCCCTTCGGCCTCTCCCGCGTGGTCGCGCCCAGCTTCCTCGGGTTCGCGGCGATCAACGGGTTCACGTTCGGCGTCGACCTGCTGCTGCTCGCGGGACTCCGCAGCGGGCTGGGACTACCCGTGCCGCTCGCGTTCACGATCGCCTACGTGCTGGCGTTCGGGCTGAGCTTCGTGCTCAACCGCGCGCTCAACTTCCGCTCGCACGCGCCGGTCGGTCCGCAGGCAGGCCTGTACGCGGTGGCGATCCTGCTGAACTACCTGGCGTTCATCCTCGGCGTCGGCAGCGCGCTGACGGCGATCGGCCTGCAGTACCTGCTGTCGCGCGTCGTCGCCGGTGCCTGCGAGGCCGCGTTCATGTACAGCGTGATGCGCTGGATCATCTTCCGCGAAAGCAGGTGACTACTGCAGATACCCCTCGACCTCGCCGACCGAACGCGCGGAGACGTCGTCCGCGTCCCCGCCGAGCGACCGTGCCGACCGACGGCGGCGCAGCAGGTCCCAGCACTGGTCGAGGGCTTCCTCCAGGGAGCGCAAGCGGGCGTGCTCCTCGTCCGTGGTGATCTCACCGGCGGCGAGCTGCTCGCGCAGTTTGTGCTCCTCGTCGACCAGTTCGTTGATGCGGCTCAGCACGTTCTCGTCACTCATCCACCCGACTCTACGACGATCCGTCAGGAACTGCCGCCAGCGACAGGCTGTTCGAGTCGGGATCCAGCACCTCCACGTGCCGCACACCGTTCGAAGAACACCTCGTACCACTTCAGCGACTTCGCCTGGTCACGCACGCACATCACGCTGTACAGGTCCATGCGCGTGTTGACCCGGCACACGGCCAGAACTCATCGAGGAAGTTCCACAGCGGGGTCGGGCGGGGTACCCGGTCGGCAGACCCTAGGAGGCCGACATGCAACCAGTCCCGTTCGTCCCGTGGGTGTGGCGCGACCCGTCGTGGGCCGGCGAACCCGAGCACGACGAGCAAGAGCTCGCGCAGCGACCGGACACCGGCTTGATCGGTTACGAGGTCGAGGCCACCGACGGCGGCATCGGCAAGGTCGACGAGGACAACGCGAAGGTGCCGCACGACTGCCTGATGGTCGACACCGGGCCGTGGATCTTCGGCCGCAAGGTCGTGCTGCCGGTCGGCACGGTGCAGCGGGTGGACCACGAGGAGCGCAAGGTCTTCGTGGACCGCACGAAGGAGCAGATCAAGAACGCTCCCGAGTACGACCCGGACGACGACGAGGGCTACCGGCGTCGCACCGACGACTACTACGCGGAGAGCTACCGCCTGATGCCGCCCATGCTCTAACGGCGCAGGTAGATCGTGATGGAGTGGCCGACCTCGTCGATCGGCGTGCTGCTCGCGATCAGCGCCTTGAGCCGGTCGTCCGCCTTCGCCGCGGCCGAGTCCGACACCACGAGCAACCCGTGCACCTGGTCGGGCGGCACCTTCCGGGGATCCTCCGCGTGGATCCCGTAGTGCTCCGGCACCCCGGCTCCCTTGTAGACGAGCCAGGTCCGCCCGGCCGGGTGCTCCTTCAGGCGGTCTGCAAGACGGCCCAGGTCCTGGCCCCAGTCGACGTTCGAGTCGTGCAGGTGCAGGTGGGTCTTCTCCGGGCCGCCGAAGGCCTCGTTGGAGTATGGCAGGTAGTACGGGAACGTCCGCAGCGAGCTCACCGCGACGAACGCCAGCAGCCCCGCCACCATCCAGCGCCACCGCACGCACGCCGCCGCCACGGCCAGGAACATCGGCACGAAGATCGCGTACCGCACGCCCAGGTCGCGGCTGCCGCTCATGGCGGTCACCAGCAGCACTGCGGCGGGAACAAGAACGTACGGCACCGCCGCACGCTTGCGCGCGATGACGGCGGCGATCCCGGCGAACCACAGCACCAGCGCACCCAGCGGCGTCTTCACCAGCAGCGCGGCCGGCAGGTAGTACCAGCGCGATCCCTCGTAGTGCTCGCCGAACAGGTAGCCGCCCCACACCCGGTTCTCGAAGCCGAACTGCACGCGCATCCCGTCGCGGTACGGCTCGGGGAACGGCAGCCAGTCGACGAACGCGGCCGGCAGGCCCGGCGGGGTTTCCCAGCGCAGCAACGGATCCACGGCCAGGTAGGACGCCCACACGACGGCGAGGGCGACCAGTCCGACGACGGCCACGGCGCGCGTCCGGTGCCGAGTAAACAGTGCCGCGAGGACCAGCAGCACCGGAACCGCGGCCAGCGTGCTCATCTTCGTCGCGAGGGCCGCGCCCAACGCCAGCCCTGCCAGCGGGAGGTACAGGTCCGGACGGGTTCTGGCGCGCCACAGCAGCCAGGCCGACGTCAGCAGGAAGCCCGCCGCCGGCACGTCGAGCGTGGCCAGCGAACCGTGGGCGACGAGGTCCGGGGAGAACGCGTACAGGGCGAGCGCCACGAACCCGCCCCTGTCGCCCGTCAGGTCGCGGGCGAACAGGAACACGACGAGTCCGAACAACAGCGTCAGCACGATCATCGGCAGCCTGGCCAGCAGCAACAGCCGTCCCGGGTCGTGGCCCGACTCGTACAGCACGTACCGGCCGAGCTCGGTCTGGTCGCCGACGAAGGCGCGGGAGACGTGCACGTCGGCGAAGACCAGGCCCGTCGCCATGATCAGCTTGCCGAGCGGTGGGTGCTCGGGGTTGTACCTCAGGCTGTGCTGGTCCAGGTAGACCGCCGTCGCACCGACGTAGACCGGCTCGTCGATCGTCGGCGTCTGCTGCACGGCCGTCGTGACCATGACGATCGCCATCTGGCCGAGGAGCACCGCCACGAGCAGCCAGCCGAACCGTCGCGGAGCTGCCGGCGCGGGTACGTCGGCGGTGCGCGGTGAGGCGATCGCGGCGAGCGACAAGCGTGAAGTCCTTTCAGGCTGAACAAGCTCAATACACCGGAAACGGGATACCCGCCGGATGGGTTGTATCGCCGGACGGTCCGGTGAACGGAAAATTCGCTTCGAAGCACCCGCAGCACCGGGCTAGCCTGCGCGAATGCCGTTGGAAGACATCGAAAAGATCGCCGAGGACACCGGTTTCTCCGGTGTCGTTCAGATCGACCGCGCGGGTGAGGTCGAGTTCGCGAAGGCCTACGGGCTGGCGAACCGGGCGTACCGCGTGCCCAACACCGTCGACACCAGGTTCGGCATCGCCAGCGGCGGCAAGGGGTTCACCGCGCTGACGGTGCTCTCACTCGTCCACGAAGGCGCGCTCGGCCTCGACACGACGGCACGCTCCCTCCTCGGCGACGACCTCCCGCTGATCGCCGACGACGTCACGGTCGAGCACCTGCTCACGCACACGTCCGGCATCGGTGACTACCTGGACGAGGAAGGTGACTGGGAGGCCAACGACTACGTGATGGGCGCGGTGCACGAGCTGACCACGACCGAGTCGTTCCTGCCGCGGCTCGACGGGATCCCGACGAAGTTCAAGGCGGGTGAACGGTTCGGCTACTGCAACGGCGGCTACGTGGTCCTCGCGCTGCTGGCCGAGCGGGCGAGCGGGCAGAGCTACCACGACCTCGTCCGGGAACGGGTGCTGCGCCCGGCGGACATGACCAGGACGGACTTCCTGCGTTCCGACGAACTGCCCGGCGACGCCGCCGTGGGCTACCTGGACGGGATGGACCGCTCGAACGTCTTCCACCTGCCCGTCGTCGCGAACGGCGACGGCGGCATCCACACCACCGCGGGCGACATGTCGAAGTTCTGGCGCACGCTGTTCACCAGGGACGACGTCGACGAGTTCGTGCGGCCGCGCCTGGACGTCCCCGAGGAGTCGCTGCGCTACGGGCTCGGTTTCTGGCTGCACCAGACGTCGGACACGGTCATCCTGGCCGGGTACGACGCCGGCGCGTCGTTCAAGTCCACTCACGACCCGCACACGGGCACCACGATCACCGTGCTGTCCAACACCGCGCCCGGTGCCTGGCCGATCGCCCGCGCGCTCATGTCGTGACTGTTCTGAACGGGTGACGGATGCGAACATGTGTTCGTGAGCACCCCGATCCTGCACGCCGACCTGGACGCGTTCTACGCGTCGGTCGAGCAACGGGATGATCCGAACCTGCGCGGTCGTCCGGTGATCGTGGGCGGTGGCGTGGTGCTGGCCGCGAGCTACGAGGCCAAGGCGTTCGGGGTGCGCACCGCAATGGGTGGTGCGCGGGCGTTGAAGCTCTGTCCACGTGCGATCGTCGTGCCGCCGCGGATGTCGGCCTACTCCGCCGCGAGCAAGGCGGTGTTCGAGGTCTTCCGCGACACGACGCCGTTGGTCGAGGGACTGTCCATCGACGAGGCTTTTCTGGACGTCGGCGGCCTGTACCGGATGGCGGGGCCGCCGGAGGTGATCGCGGCCCGGCTGCGCGCACGGGTGCTCGACCAGGTCGGGCTGCCCATCACGGTCGGGGTCGCGCGGACGAAGTTCCTCGCCAAGGTCGCGAGCGGGGTCGCGAAGCCGGACGGGCTGCTGGTCGTGCCGGCGGAGGGCGAGCTCGAGTTCCTGCACCCGCTGCCGGTGGAACGGCTGTGGGGCGTCGGTGAGGTCACCGCGGCCAAGCTGCACTCGCTCGGCATCAGAACCGTCGGCGAGGTCGCCCGGCTGGACGAGAGCGACCTGGTCTCGATCCTCGGCCGGGCGGCGGGCAGGCACCTGCACGCGTTGGCGCGCAACCACGATCCACGTCCGGTCCAAACAGGACGCCGTCGCCGGTCGATCGGGTCGCAGCGGGCGTTGGGCCGCAGGGAACGCACACGGGAAGATCTCGAAGCCGTCCTCGCCTCGCTCGTCGACGGCATCTCACGACGGCTGCGCACCGCCCACCGCGCGTGCCGGACCGTGGTGCTGCGCCTGCGGTTCGCCGACTTCACGAGGGCGACCCGTTCGCACACCGTCCGGCATCCGACGACGGAGACGGAGGTGCTGCTGAACGCGGCCAGGCAGCTGCTCGACGCCGCGATGCCTCTCATCGAGAGCCGCGGCATCACGTTGCTCGGCGTTTCCCTCACCAACCTCCAGAACGACACGCCGATGCAGATGACGCTGCCGTTCGAGGAGCAGAAGCCGGGCGCGCTCGACGCAGCGCTGGACCACGTGCGGGACCGGTTCGGCACCGCCTCCGTGACGCGGGCGGCACTGCTCGGCCGCGAACCTGGAATTTCAGTACCACTGCTCCCCGACTGACCCCATACGCTCCCCGACCATGCGACTGCACGTTCACCGATGGGGCCAGGGTCCGCGGGTGGTACTGGTGCACGGCGCCGTGCTCGGCGGCCGCGAAGCCTGGCGAGCCCAGCGGCCCTTGATCGAGCGGTGGACGCTGCTGGCGCCCGACCGGCCGGGGCACGGCCAGTCACCGCCCGCGCGGCAGGACTTCGAACCGGAGGCGGCGCTCATCGCCGACCAGCTGCTCGACGAGCCGAGCCACCTCGTCGGGCTGTCCTACGGGGCGATCGTCTCGATGTACGCAGCGGCGCTGCGGCCGGAGAACGTCCTGTCGTTGACCGTCGTCGAGCCGCCGTCCACCGGGGTGGCACGCGGCGTCCCCGCGGTCGACGAGTACGCCGCCGCCGTCCGCGCGCTCGTCGAGTCCGATGTGGACCCCGTCGAGGGGTTGCGACGGTTCTTCCCCCTCGCGGGCGTGCCGGTCGAGGTGCCGGACGAGCCGCACGAGACGTTGCTGAAGGGCATGCGGCAGCTGCTGGGCGCCCGTTCACCGGACGAGGCCGAGCCACCGCTGCACGCGTTGCGCGACGCCGCTTTCCCGGTCCTCGTGGTCTCCGGCGGTCACAGCGAGGTGCAGGAGATCATCTGCGACACGATCGCCCGCGAGACCGGTGCCGCACGGGCGGTCTGCCGAGGCCGTGACCACCTCGTGCCGGAGGCGCCGGGGTTCAACGAGGTGCTGGACCGGTTTCTGGACCGTAAACCTGATGGACGCTTGAAAACTGAAACGTGTTCTAGTTAGTCTACCGGCATGATCACCACAGTGGTGTGGGGCACCGGAAACGTCGGCCGTGCCGCGATTCGCGCCGTCGAGGCTCATCCGGGACTGAAGCTGACGGCCGTGATCGTCCACGACCCCGCGAAGCAGGGCAGGGACGCCGGTGATCTCGCGGGACTGGACCACGAGCTCGGGATCACGGCCACCACTGACATCGACGCGGTGCTGGCCGCCAGCCCACGCGCCGTGGTCTACGCGGCGTCGGGTGACATCAGGCCGGACGACGCGCTCGCCGACATCACGAAGGCGATCCGCGCGGGCGCGGTGGTGGCCACGCCGTCGCTGTACGCGCTGTACGACCACCGCAGCGCGCCACCGGAGTTGCGAGAACCGGTTCTAGCCGCCATCGCGGAGGGCGGCGGATCGCTCTTCGTCTCGGGCGTCGACCCCGGCTGGGGCAACGACGTGCTGCCGTTGATGATCAGCGGTCTGGGCAGCCGGATCGACGCGGTGCGCTGCCAGGAGATCTTCGACTACTCCACCTACGACCAGCAGGACGCGGTGCGGTGGCTGATCGGTTTCGGGCAGCCGCTCGACTACCAGGCCCCGATGCTCATGCCGACGGTGCCGACCATGGTCTGGGGCGGGCAGATCCGGTTGATGGCCAGGGCGCTCGGCGTGGAGGTCGAGGAGATCCGCGAGACCGTCGACCGGCGGGCGCTCGACGCGGACGTGACGACCAGGACCATGGGCGAGTTCGCGGCGGGCACGCAGGGCGCGATCCGCTTCGAGGTGCAGGGAATCGTCGGCGGCGAACCGCTCATCGTCATCGAGCACGTCACGCGCATCCACGCCTCGTGCGCCACGGACTGGCCGATGCCGCCCTCGGGCGACGGCGCGCACAAGGTGATCATCGAGGGACGGCCGCGCATCGAGGTCTCGGTCGAGGCGGTCGACGAGGGCGAGAACCGTTCCGCTGGCGGCAACGCGACGGCGGTCGGCCGCATCGTGAACGCCATCGACTGGCTCGCCGAGGCGGAGCCCGGACTCTACGACGCGCTCGACGTCCCGTTGCGGCCTGTGGCGGGCAAGCTCGGAAGGAGCCCGCGATGAACATCGACATCCCCGAGGGCAAAGACCCCATCGGGTACGTGTGGGGCGAGATGGTGCCGGGCATCGGTGTCGCCGCGGCCGGCCTCTCACTGGCCGTGTACCAGCACACCACGCTGGGGCTGCGGGAGTTCGAGGCCGCGCGGCTGCGGATCGCGCAGATCAACGGCTGCATGTTCTGCCTGGACTGGCGGACCGAACGCGACGGCGTGAAGGTCGAGGACGACTTCATCGACGCGGTGACCCAGTGGCGCACCACCGACGCCTTCGACGACCGGGCGCGACTGGCCGCCGAGTACGCCGAGCGGTACGCACTGGATCACCACGGCCTCGACGAGGAGTTCTGGTCCCGCATGGCCGAGCACTACAGCCAGGTGGAGATCGTGGAGCTGACCATGAGCATCGGGGCCTGGCTCGCGTTCGGCAGGCTGAACCGCGTGTTCGGTCTCGACGCCATGTGCGTGCTACCGAAGTTCTGACGACGTCACAGGTCGGTAGCGATGATCTTCGCGATGTTCCTCTCGGCCAGCGCCGTGATCGTGACGAACGGGTTCACCACGGTGCTGCCGGGAATCAGCGAGCCGTCGATCACGTACAGGCCGGGATGACCGTGCAGGCGCCCGTAGTTGTCGGTGGCCTTGTCGAGGATCGCGCCACCGAGCGGGTGGTACGTCAGGTGGTCGCCCCAGACCTTGTAGACACCGAAGAGATCGGTCCGGTAGATCGTCCCCTCCTTCGAGTTGATCTTGTCGAAGATGCTCTTCGCGGCGTTGATCGACACCTGCTTCCAGGCCGTCTGCCAGTTCAGGTCGACCTTGCCCGTGGCGGCGTTCCAGGAGAACTCCGCGCGGTTCGGGGTCTTGGTGATCGACAGGTAGAACGACGCGTAGGTCTCGATCCCGGTCGGTAGCGGCGCCACCTCCGCGAACGCGCCGCCCGCCGCCCAGTTGTCGATGCCCATCGTCGGGATGGACGACTGCAGCGCCCCGGTCGGGTCCCACATGTGGTTGGCGCGGCCGCACATGACGTTGCCGTTGTCGCCCCAGCCCCTGCCGACCTCGCCGTTGAGGTTCGGCAGCGCGCCGGTCGCCTTGAGCTTCACCAGGAGCTTGCTCGTGCCGACGCTGCCCGCCGCGAAGAACACCCTGGCCGCGGTGACCTGCTTGGTGGCGATCGGGTCGCCGTTGGTGTTGAGCTGCTCGATGGTGACGGCGTAGCCACCGGCCGCGGGCGTCACCGAGACGACCCTGTGCAGCGCCGAGATGGTGACGCGGCCGGTCGCCCTGATCTTGGGCAGGTAGGACTTCTGCAGGGACTTCTTGCCGTAGTTGTTGCCGTAGAGGATTTCCCCGATCAGCGCCGACTTCGGGACGGTGCCGGCGGCCTCCTGCTCCATGTAGTCCCAGTCGTACACCGTGGGCACGAAGACGTGCGGGAAGCCGGACCGCTGGGCGTGCTTCCGGCCGACCCGCGCGTACTGGTAGCACGCGGTGGTGTCGAACCAGGCGGGGTCGATCAGCCCGACGCCGAGCTCGGCGTTGGCGCGCGGGTAGTAGACGTTGTACATCTCGTCGGCGTTGATCATCGGCAGGACGTCGCCGAAGTACTCGCGCTTCGGCGTGACCGCCATGCCGCCGTTGACGAGCGATCCGCCACCGACTCCGCGGCCCTGGTAGACGGTGATGCCGGCGAACTCCTCGGCGTCGAGGATGCCGGTGTAGCGCGGGATCGCCTTGTCGATGGGGAAACCGAGGAAGTTGCTCAGCGGCTGCTTGGTCCTGGTGCGCAGCCAGAACGAGCGCTGGTCGGGAGTCGTCGTGTTGGCGAAGATCTTGCCGTCCGCACCGGGGGTGTCCCAGGCCATGCCCATCTCGACCATGTGGACGTCGACGCCGGCCTGGGCGAGGCGCAGGGCCGCCACACAGCCGCCGTAACCGGTGCCGATCACGAGGGCCGGAACCACGGCCGCGTCGGAGATCTCAGTGGACGCTCGTGCCGCAGGAGTCACGCCGCCGAGGGCGACGGCACCAAGAATAGAACCTGTTCCTGCGATGAACGAGCGGCGGGTTGGACCCTTGAAACCGTTGTCACACGTCGTTGTGCGAGTCATGTGATCTTCCTCACTGTCGTCACATGAGAACAAGTTATACCGGTGGTTGTGGGACAAGTCACTACCTGGGAGTTCCGGTTCCTCTCGCGTGCGCAGCGCAGGTGACGGGCCCAGAACCCGGATTCGCGATCACCGGAGAACTCCGCGCGGATGCATCGCCGGGCAATGTTCGGGTCCGGACGGGCGCCCGGCAATCGAGCGATGCCGACGGTCTCCAACCAGCGTTGAGTCCGTTGTGGACGGCGGTGCGGATCGTGCCCGACTCAACATCGCGTACCGGAAACTCGCCTGGATTCGGCCCGTTCGCCGGCTGCGGCATTCGGCCTCTTGATCGCTCAACACCGTCACGCCAAGGTGAGAGACGTTCACGTACCTGAACACCTCGGAAGCCGACGGCGTCAGACGAGGAGCACGGATGCGGAAACGCGCGACAGTCGTCCCACTGCTGGCTCTGCTCAGCCTGGTTCTGCCCGCCCCAGCGACGGCCCAGCCGTCCGGCACGGTCGTGTCGGGCCAGGCCAGGTTCCAGATCCTGTCCCCCACCCTGGTGCGCACCGAGTACGCCGGGGATCGCAGATTCGAGAACGCCTCTACTTACAACGTTGTAAATCGCACCTTCCCCGGCACGGCCTACCGTTCGCGGGTCGAGGACGGCTGGCTGGTCATCACCACGTCGGCGCTGACCTTGCGCTACCGCGTGGGTTCCGGCCCGTTCCGCGCGGACAACCTCGAGCTCAGAACCGCGAGCACGACCGCGTCCCCGTGGCGGCGGGTGGTCTGTGCGACCGGGCAGCTCTGCGAAGCCGAGGACCAGCACCGAGAAGGCGTGCTCGTCGCCTCGGAGCACCCCGGCCACACCGGCGCCGGTTTCGTCGCCGGGTTCTCCTACGCCAACAACGGGGTCACCGCCACCGTGCGTGCCACGAGCTCGGGCAGGCACCGACTCGTCGTGAAGTACGCGAACGGGCGCGGCGGCGACGGCAAACACGAGGACCGCACGCTCGGTCTCAGCGTCGACGGGCAGGCACCGCGGCAGGTCACGTTGCCGGCGACCGCGGACTGGCGTGACTGGAGGCAGGTCGAGACCGAGGTCGACCTGTCCGCGGGCGAGCACCGCGTCGCTCTGACGCGGCGTGCGGCGGATTCGGGCAACGTCAACGTTGACAGCCTCGCCCTGCTCACCGCCGGTCAGGCGTATCCAGTGGTCCGGGCCGTGGACGACTGCCGGTTCGGCACGAGCTGTGAGGCCGAGAACGGCGTGCTCACGGGTGCCGCGAAGATCGCCGACGAGCACGCGGGGTTCGCGGGCACCGGGTTCGTCGCCGAGCTGGTCGGCGGCACCGGGTCGAGTCAGCGCGTGTCCGGCGTTCCGGCCGCCGGAACCTATCCGGTGGTGCTGCGCTACGCCAACGGGGTCGGCGGTGACGGCAAGCACGAGCCGCGCACCGTCCTGGTCAACGGGCAGGCGATCACGGTCCCGGTGACCGCGAACTGGGCGACGTGGGCCACCACGACCGCGCAGATCCCGTTGCCCGCAGGCACTTCCGGTCTGGACATCACCTGCCCGGACTCGGGTTGCCACGTCAACCTCGACACGATCGGGATCAGCAACTCGTCACCGCACCTGGCGCTCGGGGGCTACCGGCGCTCGCTGGACGGCTACACCGGCACCAGCGGAGATCCGCGGGTGACTCCGGGACTGACGTACCGCGACGGCTGGTACCTGCTCGACGACACGAGTTCCGCGCTGCTCAACGGAACTCCGCGGGTGGACCGGGGCGCGCAGCCCTACCAGGACGGGTACGTGTTCGGCTACGGCCAGAACCTCAAGGCCGCGCTGGGAGATCTCGCGGCGCTGACCGGCGGGCCGAAGTTGTTGCCGCGCTGGGCTTACGGCGTCTGGTACTCCGAGTACATCGACCGGACCGCGGCCGACTACCGCGACCGGATCCTGCCCGCGTTCCGGCAGCACGGCGTGCCGCTGGACGTCCTGGTCGTCGACACGGACTTCAAGGCGCACAACACGTGGAACGGCTGGCGGATGGACTCCTCGAAGTTCCCGGATCCGCAGGGGTTCCTGGACTGGGTGCACAGCGAGGGAATGCACAGCACGCTCAACATCCACCCGAGCATCCAGGGCTCCGACCCGGACTTCGCGCGGGCGCAGGCGACCGCTAAGGGCAAGCTGGCCAAGGGTTCCTGTGCCGACTGCTACGTGTTCGACTGGGCCGATCCCGACCAGCTGCGCGCGTACGTCGAACTGCACCGGAGCATGCCCACCGACTTCTGGTGGCTCGACTGGTGCTGCGACGGCTCGGGCTCGTCGCTGCGGGGCGTCACGCCGGACACGTGGATCAACGAGCAGTACGCGAAGCTCGGCGGGTTCGCGTTCTCCCGCGGGTTCGGGTCGTTGCAGGCGGGCGGCTACAGCGGCTCCGGGCCGTTGCCGACGGGCCCGTGGGCGGAGAAGCGGCACACGCTGCACTTCACCGGCGACACCTCGTCGACGTGGGGCGCGATGAAGGCGACCATCGGCTACACCTCGGGCGAGGCGGTGTCGACCGGGATGTCGGCGATCAGCCACGACATCGGCGGGCACAACGACACCACCGGTCTGCGCGGATCCGAGACGTACCTCGACAACGGTCAGCTGCGTTACACCACCAAGCTGCCGGACGACCTGTACGCGCGCTGGGTGCAGCTGGGCGCGTTCCAGCCGATCACCCGGCTGCACAGCAACCACGGCGACCGCCTGCCGTGGCAGTACGGCCCGGCCGCGCAGGCGTCGGCGACGAAGTTCCTGAACCTGAGGGAACGGCTGGTGCCGTACATCTACACGTTGGCGGAGCAGGCTCATCGGACCGGAGTACCGGTCGTGCGGCCCGCCTACGTCGAGTACCCGGGCAGTCCGGAGGCTTACTCCACAGTGGACAGCCAGTTCCTGCTCGGGCCCGACGTGCTGGTCGCACCGATCACCACACCTGGTGAGAGTGGCGAGACGCGGGTGTGGTTCCCGCCCGGTCAGTGGACCGACTACTTCACCGGGCAGGTTTACCAGGGCAACACCTGGGCAACGGTTCGCGCCAGCCTGGACACCATGCCGGTGTTCCTGCGCGCGGGCGGGATGCTGGTCGAACGTTCAGCCGATGTGGCCCACGACGTGCGCGCCGACTCGTTGACCGTGCACGTCACGGCCGGCGCTTCGGGCGAGTTCACGTTGTACGAGGACCACAGGCGCACCCGGGTCGTTCAATCTGGCGATTTCGCGTTCGTGTCTGGACTGTCCAAACGGGACTGGAAGTTCGTCGTGCACCACGCGGACGGGTCCAGCCACGTCGTGCGGGCGAAGGGTGCGGTGATCAGTCTTCGGGCACCCAGGTGAGCAGCCGCACCTTCGCGACGGTGCGGACGTGCCTGCGCATGGCGGCGGCGGCCTTCTTCGGGTCGCCCGCGGCGATGGCCTCGTAGATCGCCGTGTGCTGCGCCAGTGAGCGGGACGGACGACCCGGCTGGCGCAGCGACTCGGTGCGGCTCTCGGTGATCTGGCGGGCGATGGTCTTCATGAAGTCGGCCAGCAGCGAGCTGTGCGCGGCCGCGGTGACGGCGGCGTGGAAGCGGCGATCCCCTTCCACGCCGTTCTCGCCGCCCGCGATCTCGTCGCGCATGAAGTCGAGCGCCTGCCGGATGTCGTCGAGTTCGGCGTCGGTGCGGCGTTCGGCGGCGAGCTCGGCGAGCTTGGTCTCCAGCGCCTCGCGCGCCTCCAGCACCTCGGGGAGGCGCTTGCGGCGTTCGACGAGCTGCTCGACCGGTTCGACGTCGAGCGTGTCGCGAACGAGGTACGTGCCGCCCCCGTGCCGTGCCTCGACCAGCCCCTGGACCTCCAGCACCACGATCGCCTGCTTGACCGACGCGCGACTCACGCCGAGGCTCGCCGCGAGGTCGCGTTCGGCCGGCAGCCGGTCCCCCGCTTCGAGCCCCGCCTCGGTGACGTACGCGCGCAGCCGTTCGAGCACCTGCTCGTACAGGCGGGACTTGACCATGGGCCGCAATGCCTCGGACATGGACCCAGGATATCCGGCCAAGTGGCTCAGCCACTAGGCCACCTCTTGACAGCCGGTGGACTGCGGGCGAAAGTGGCTCAGCCACTTTGCCACTAGGACGAGCCCCAACGACGGGAGCCCTGCATGTCCGCCGAACTCATCTCGATACTCGTGTTGGTCGTGGTGTTCGTGATAGCCACGACGAGGTCGATCAACATGGGGGCGCTCGCGTTCGCCGCGGCCTTCGGGGTCGGCACGCTGGTCGCGGACATGAAGACCGACGACATCTTCAAGGGCTTCCCCGGCTCGCTGTTCGTGGTGCTGGTCGGCGTGACGTTCCTGTTCGCCATCGCCCGCGCCAACGGCACCACGGACTGGCTCGTGCACCTCGCGATCCGGCTGGTCGGCGGACGGATCGCGCTGATGCCGTGGGTGATGTTCGCGATCACCGGAGTGCTGACGGCGATCGGCGCGGTGAGCCCGGCCGCGGTCGCGATCGTCGCCCCGATCGCGATGGGGTTCGCCGCGAAGTACCGGATCAACCCGCTGCTGATGGGCGTGATGGTGGTGCACGGGGCGCAGGCCGGCGGGTTCTCGCCGATCAGCATCTACGGGACGATCGTGAACGGGATCGTGGCCAAGGAGGGGCTGCCGGGGAACGAGATCGTGCTGTTCCTGGCCAGTCTCGTGGTGAACCTGCTGATCGCGGCCGTGGTGTTCGTGGTGCTGGGCGGGATGAAGCTGGCTCGGCAGCCGGTGGAGGCGGCGGCGCTCGTGCGGGCTGGGGGCGGCGGTGCGAGCGGTGCAGGCGCGGCTGGTGGTGGGAGCGCGGGTGGCGGTGCCGTCACCGAGCCCGACGAGCGCATCTCCCTCACCGCGCCCCGCATCGCCACCCTCGTCGGCCTGGCCGTCCTCGTCGTCGCGGCCCTCGTCTTCGATCTCGACGTCGGCCTCGCCGCGATCACCGTGGCCGTGTTGCTGAGCGTCGTGTGGCCGGAGACCTCCAAGCAGGCCATCACCCAGATCACCTGGCCGACCGTGCTGCTGATCTGCGGCATCCTCACCTACGTCGCCGTGCTGCAGACGATGGGCACGATCAAGTGGGCGGGCGACTCGGTCGCGGGTGTCGGCGCTCCCCTGCTCGCCGCGTTGCTGATCTGCTACATCGGCGCGATCGTGTCGGCGTTCGCCTCGTCGGTGGGCATCATGGGGGCGCTCATTCCGCTGGCCGTGCCGTTCCTGCTGCAGGGTGAGGTCAGCGCGGTCGGGCTGATCGCGGCGCTGGCGGTGTCGGCGACCGTGGTCGACGTCAGTCCGTTCTCCACCAACGGCGCGCTGGTGCTGGCCGGTGCGCAGGACGTCGACCGCGACAGGTTCTTCAAGCAGCTCATGGTCTACGGCGGGATCATGGTCGCGGCGGCGCCGCCGCTGGTCTGGCTCGCCCTCGTCGTCCCCGGAATCTGGTGAGGTCATGTTCCCCTTGCAGTCCACCCGCGTCGCACTCCGCTTCGGCGACCGCACCCTCACCCACGCCGAGCTGGCGGCCTGTGCCGGCACGCTGGCGCGGCAGCTCACCGGGTTGCCGCGGGTGGCGGTGTGGGCGACGCCCACCATCGAGACCTGTGTGGCGGTCGTGGCGGCGCTGCTCGCCGGGGTACCCGCCGTGCCGGTCAACCCGAAGGTCGGCGAACGCGAGCTCGCGCACATCGTGGCCGACAGCGCGCCGGCGGCCGTACTCGCGGCGCCCCAGGCCCCACTGCCGGAAGGGCTGCACTCGGTGCCACGCCTGGACGTCACGCTGGACGGTGACACCCCAGAGCTGCCGGACGAGCCGGATGCCGAGGCGCCCGCGCTCATCGTCTACACCTCGGGCACCACCGGGGCGCCGAAGGGCGTGGTGCTGCCGCGCCGGGCGATCGTGTCCACACTGGACGCCGTGGCGCAGGCGTGGGAGTGGACCGGGGACGACGTGCTCGTGCACGCGTTGCCGTTGTTCCACGTGCACGGGCTGATCCTCGGCGTGCTCGGGCCGTTGCGGCGGGGCGGCACGCTGCACCACCTCGGGAAGTTCTCCACCGCCGAGCTGACGCGGGCCCTCGCCGGTGACGGCACGATGATGTTCGGCGTGCCGACGATGTACCACCGCATCGCGGAGGAGGTCGGCGAGAACGCCGAACTCGGCGCGGCGCTGGAGAAAGCCCGCTTGCTGGTGTCGGGGTCGGCGGCACTGCCGGTGCGCGACCACGAGCGGATCGCGGCGGCGACCGGGCAGCGGGTCGTCGAGCGGTACGGCATGACCGAGACGTTGATGAACACCAGCGTGCGCGCGGACGGCGACCGCAGGCCCGGTGCGGTCGGCCTGCCGTTGCCGGGGGTCGAGGTGCGGCTCGTCGACGACCACGGCGTGACGCTCGACGACACCGGTGCGGTGGGCGAGATCCAGGTGCGCGGGCCGAACCTCTTCACCGAGTACCTGAACCGGCCCGACGCCACCGCGGAGGCGTTCGCGGACGGCTGGTTCCGCACCGGCGACGTGGGCACCCGCGACGCCGACGGCTACTTCCGCATCGTCGGGCGCAAGGCGACGGACATCATCAAGAGCGGCGGGTACAAGATCGGTGCGGGCGAGATCGAGAACGCCCTGCTGGAGCACCCCGCGGTCAAGGAGGTCGCGGTGACCGGCGAGCCCGACGACGACCTGGGCGAACGGATCGTCGCCTGGATCGTGCCCTCGGGCGAAGAACCCTCCGCCGAGGAGCTCGCCGACCACGTCGCCCGGCTGCTCACCCCGCACAAACGGCCGCGCTCGGTGCGCTTCGTGGAGTCGTTGCCACGCAACGACATGGGCAAGGTGATGAAACGTGCCCTCGGAACGTGAGCCGGCCCGCGAGCTGATCGGCCGGGTGGCGTCGGCGTTCACCGAGCTGCGGCACGACCACACGCTGTCCGAAGTGGACGGACCGCTCGGTTGGCCCGGCTACGGTGAGCAGCTCACCCGAGCGGCTGACCTGACCGGTGAGTCCGAGTCCGTCGTCTGCGGTCTCGCGCGGATCGGTGACGTCACCGCGGTGGTGGTGGCGTTCGAGTTCGGGTTCCTGGGCGGATCACTCGGCACCCGCACCGGCGCGCGCATCGAGCAGGCCTTCACGCACGCACGTGAGCTGCGCGTTCCGGTCGTGTCGCTGGTCGCGACAGGCGGCAGCCGCATGCAGGAGGGCACGCTCGCGCTGATGCAGCTGCCACGGATCGCACGGCAGATCACGCTCACCCGTGAGGCGGGCCTTCCGCACATCTCCGTCCTGCGCGACCCGACCACCGGCGGCGGCTGGGCCACGCTCGGTGCGGGCGCGGACGTCGTGCTGGGCCTGCACGGCGCCCAGGTCGGGTTCGCCGGCTCCCGCGTGCGCCCGCCGGGTTACTCGGTGACACAACAGTTCGCGGCCGGTCTGGTCGACCAGCTCGTCGAACCGGACGAGCTGCGCGCACGGCTGGAACGGTGGCTGCACCTGCTCACCACGCCCGGCAACGGTCCAGCACCTGTGCCACCGGCGCTGGGCGCGACGACGTTGCCGGAAACCGGATGGGAGGCGGTACGACGTGCCCGCGCCCCGGAACGGCCGCGCGCAGGCCAGTACCTCGCGGCGTACTTCGACTGGCTCGAACCGGTGAGCGGCGATCGCAGCGGCGGAGTCGATCCCGGAGTGCTGTGCGGGTTCGGGCACCGCGACGGCAGAACGATCGCCTACGCGGCACAAGACGGCACGGCCACGCGTCCCGCCGGGTTCCGCACCGCGGCGCGCCTGGTCCGGCTGGCCGACCGGCTCGGCATCCCGGTGCTCACGCTCGTCGACACACCGGGTGCGGCCAACGACGAAGCCGCCGAGAACGCCGGTGTCGGCGCCGCCATCGCGGACATGTTCACCGCCGTCGCGGCCGCACGCGTGCCGGTGACAACGCTGCTGATCGGCGAGGGCGGTTCCGGTGGCGCACTCGCGTTCGCAGCGCCCGGCCGGACGTGGGCGACCCCGGACAGCTACCTCGCGGTGATCTCGCCGGAGCTCGCGGCAGCCATCCTCAAGCGCGACCCGGCACAGGAGAAGGAGACCGCCGACCGGCTGCGGTTGCGGCCGCAGGACCTGGCCGAGCTGGGAATCGCCCAGCTCGGCCCGTCCGCGGATCAGGCGACGGCGATGTACAGGAACGCCAGCAGCGAGCTCGGCACGCAGATGGTGACGAGACCGACCACGCCGTAGAACGGGTCCTTCCTCGTCACCATCGCGGCCAGCGCACCGACACCGGCGAGCATCGACGCGATCAGCAACACCAGCACGGCAATCGACATGTCTCAGGTCCTCAGGTCAGGGGTGGGTGGAGTCGGGAACGGACTCCCCCGGCGGTGCCCTGCTGGACCACGGACCTGAGAACGTCGTGTCGAGATGAACCGCACGCGCCGCGCCGGTGTGCACCTCCTGCCGCGGTGGCTGCGGGCCGGTCGCGGTGCCGCACAACGCCCAGCAGGCGTCGGGTGACGCCGTCGCCTGCCCGTGCACGGCCGAGACCGGCGCGTTCAGCCCCGAACCCTGCTCTCCCGCCGCGTCGTGACGCGTGCTCGTGCCGACGAACGCCAGCAGCAGAGCCAGCAGGAGCGCGGGCCACCTCACCGAGCCGCTGCCCGCCTGCGCAGGAAGAACTCGCCCACCGGTTCCACGTAACGCGCCGCGATCGGGCCGATGATCGCCATCAGCAGCACGTACGCGGTCGCGAGCGCGGCCAGCTGCGGGCTGACGTGGCCCGACGCGACGGCGAGTCCCGCGATCACGATCGAGAACTCGCCGCGCGCGACCAGTGCGGCACCGGCACGCGCCCGGCCCATCGGTCCGATGCCCTGGCGCCGTGCCGCCCACCAGCCCGTCGCGACCTTCGTCAGCGTGGTGATCACGGCCAGCAGCACGGCCATCAACAGCACCGGAGGGATCGTCCGCGGGTCGGTGTTGAGACCGAACACGACGAAGAACATCGCGGCGAACAGGTCGCGCAACGGCTCCAGCAGGCGGGTGGCGTTCTCGGCCGTGGAACCGGAGATCGCGATGCCGAGCAGGAACGCGCCCACCGCGGCGGAGACCTGGAGCTCGGACGCGATTCCGGCGACGAGCAGCGCGGAACCGAGGAGCTTGAGCAGGAACACCTCGTGGTCGGGACTGTCCACGACGGCCGAGATGACGCGGCCGTACTTGAGCGCCACCACCAGGACCACGGTGATCGCGAGCAGCGAGATCCCGACCGACGTGAGCCCGCCGAGGAAGCTGACGCCCGCGAGCACCGCCGTGAGCACCGGCAGGTAGACCGCCATCGCGAGGTCCTCGAACACCAGCACCGAGAGGATCACGGGCGTTTCGCGGTTGCCGAGCCTGCCCAGGTCGCCGAGGACCTTGGCGATGATCCCGGACGACGAGATGTAGGTGACGCCCGCCATCGCGAGCGCGCCGACCGGGCCCCAGCCGAGCAGCAGCGCGACGACCGCGCCGGGTGCCGCGTTGAGGACGATGTCGAGCACGCCCGCCATCCACGACTTCTTCAGGCCGGTGGTGAGCTCGGACGCCGAGTACTCGAGGCCCAGTAACAGGAGCAGCAGGACGACGCCGATCTCGCTGGCGAGGTGGGCGAACTCCTCGATGCCGTGCAACGGGACGAGCCCGCCGGAGCCGAACGCGAGCCCTCCGACCAGGTAGAGCGGGATGGGCGAGATGCCGAACCGCCAGGCGACGCGGCCGAGCAGACCGAGGCCGAAGAAGACCGCACCCAGCTGGATCAGCGCGATCGTGGTGTCGTGCACTGGCTCAGCCGCCCGTCAGGATGTCCGCGGCGGCATCGAGGCCCTCCGCGGTGCCGACGACGACAGCGAGGTCGCCGTTCTCGAAGAGGAAGTCCGGGCCCGGCGACGGATGCGCGTTGCCCGCCCGCACGACCGCGACGATCGACGCCCCGGTGCGCGTGCGCAGGGCGGTGTCCCCGAGTGTGCGGCTCGCGAACGCGGTGACCGGCAGCTGACGGGTCGTGATGCCGGTGATGTCGCGGTGCTGCTTCGCGAGCTGCGACACGAGCTGCGGCGCGCCGAGCAGACCGGCCAGCGTCCCCGCCTCCTCCGGGGCGAGCGGGATCGACGCGGCGGTGGCGTCCGGGTCGTCCTGTTTGGACAGGATGAGCTCGAACTTGCCGTCGCGGTAGGAGATCACCCCGATCCGGCGGCCGGCGCGGATGGAGAAGTCCTGCCTGACCCCTATGCCGGGCAGGGGCGTCACTTCGACGTTCACTCTGGGGTTCCTAGGGTTCGATGAGCCCGGCGCGGATCGCGTACCGGGTGAGTTCGAGACGGTCCTTGAGCCCGAGTTTCTGCAGCAGGTTGGCCCGGTGCCGCTCGACGGTCTTGACGCTGATCACGAGCATGTCCGCGATCCCCTTGGAGGAGTGGCCCTCCGCGACGAGCTTGAGGATCTCCTCCTCGCGGTCGGTGATGGCCTTCGGCGGCAGGCCTCGCTCCAGGTAGTTGCGGATCAACGAGTTGACCGCACCGGGATAGAGGAACGGCTCACCGCGCATCGCCGACCGGCACGCCTCCACCAGGTCGCGGTCCGCCACGGACTTGAGCACGTACCCGGACGCACCCGCCTTGAGCGCCTCGAAGAAGTACTGCTCGTTGTCGTACATCGTGAGGATCAGGATTCGCAGGTCCGGCAGCAGTCTCGACAGTTCGCGGGCCGCCTGCAGGCCGGTGAGCCGCGGCATGGCGATGTCGAGGATCGCCAGGTCCGGTTTCTCGGCGCGGGCCATGCTGATCGCCTCGGCCCCGTCGCCTGCCTCCGCGATCACGGTGAGGTCGGGTTCGTTGTCGAGGATCAGCCGGACACCGCGGCGGACGAGCGCGTGGTCGTCGGCCAGCAGGATGCGCACGGTCATCCGCGCTCCTCCTTCGCCTTGACCACCAGCGTGATCTCCGTGCCTCTCGGTGTCGCGGGCCCGACGGCGAGCTCGGCGCCGACCAGCAGTGCGCGTTCCCGCATACCTCTGATTCCCGCACCTTCCGCGTTGTCCCGTATCCCCCGGCCGTTGTCGCGCAGGCGAAGCTCCACTTCGGACGGACGGCCGCGGAGGGTGAGCTCGACCTCGTCGGCCTGCGCGTGACGAGCCGTGTTCGTGAGGCCCTCCTGGGCCACGCGGTAGACGACCAGCTCGGTCTCGGCGTCGAGCGCGGGCAGGTTCTTGTCGAACGACTGCCTGACGGTCAGGCCCGTCTCCGCCGTGAGGGCCTTGAGCGCACTGACCAGGCCGAGCTCCTCGAGCACGCCCGGCCGCAACCTGCGCGCGATGCGGCGGATCTCGTCCAGCGTGCTGCGCGTGATCTCCTGGACCTGGTGCAGCTCCTCGCGCATGTCCTGCGGCGACTGGTCCGCGACCCTCTTGAGCCCGAGCAGCACGGCCGTCAGCGACTGCCCCACCTCGTCGTGCAGCTCCTGCGCCACCCGCCGCCGTTCGGCCTCCTGCGCCGACAACGCCCTGGCCGCGCTGTACCCGCGCTCGGCCTCCAGCCGGTCGATCATGCTGTTGAACGTGGTGATCAGCTCGGCGATCTCACCGTGGCCCCTGGCTGCCAGCCGCGGCCCCGGCTTGAGCAGGTCGATGGTGGTCATGGCGCGGGTGAGCCTGCCCAGCGGCGCGAGCCCCACGCGGATCAGCACGGCGTTCGCGATGAGCATCACCACCAGCCCGGCCGCGAGCACCAGCACCTCCCGCAGGAGCGCGGGCGTCGACACGGTGACGGGCCCGAAGACGAGCAACGCGGCCGCCGCGACCAGGACCAGGGCGTTGAGCAGGAAGATCCGCCCGAACAACGACACGCGCGCCGCCTCTCCGTGATCACTTCCCGCCACGCCTGCGAGGCTGACGGGCGAGGACGCCACGTGTCCATCCGTGGCAACACCCATGTTCGCAACGCTCACGTTGGGTGGCAGGACGGATCGTCAGGGGCGTGCTCGATGACGGATGGTGGGACGCGACTCAGCTGGGAGGCGCCGATGACCCGCACCTGGCCGTTGCACGCCACCGCGGTGACTCTCGTGGCAGCCGGTCTGCTCGTGCCGCACGCTCTGCTCGTCGCCGCGGGACTGCTGCTGGCGGGCTCGGCCGCGCTCAGGCCGCCTTCGGAACCGTGAACACCCGCAGGAACGTGTCCAGCAGCTCGCGCGGCCCGACCAGGTCGACCTTCCCGGACTTCGCCGCCTTCACGAACGCCCGGTAGGACGGCACGTCGTCGGCACCGAGGCGCGCGGTCATCACGAGATCGGGCTTGCCGGGCGCCGGGCCGATGCCCGACTCGAACTCGCCGTCGGTCAGCACGGCGTACGCCACCAGGTCGCCGACGTGGATCTCCCACGACCCGGTGACGCCGGCCGCCTCCGCGGGCTGGAAGTTGGCGCGCATGTTCAGCACCGCCGCGTCCGGGCTGATCACGTCGCCCGGCCGCGGGTCGCCGAGCTGGGAGGAACCCCAACGGCCCAGTGCCAGCAGAACCGGTTCGAGGTCCTGGCCCACCGGCGTCAGCGCGTACACGACGCCGCGTTGGGGGGCCGGTGCGACGCGGCGCTCCACCACGCCCGCCTGCTCAAGTTCCTTGAGGCGCGTGGAGAGCACGTTCGTCGGGATGCCCGGCAGGCCTGCCTGCAGGTCCGTGTAGCGGCGCGGGCGGATGGTGAGGTCGCGGACGATCAGCAACGCCCAGCGCTCCCCCACCAGGTCCAGCGCGCGGGCGAGACCGCAGTACTGGCCGTAATCACGTCGCTTCACGCATCGAGCGTAGCAAGCTTGCCCATACCTAGCGAACTGTTCAAAGAAAAGTTTACTTGCAAAAACGAAGTGCACTGGTTAGCGTCGTTCTCGCTCGCATCCCCACCAGTGAAGGAACCGTCATGACCGCTGTGCTCGACCGCGCTGTCACCGCCCCGCGCCGGCCGTCCGTGTCACGGGGCATCGGCTTCGCCGGCATCTCGGCGGCCATGGTCGTGGTTCTCGTGGCGGCGGGAGCGCCGGCGCCACTGCTGCCGATCTACCAGCACCAGTGGGGTTTCCCGCCGTGGATGCTGACCCTCGCGTTCGGCGTCTACGCGTTCTCGCTGCTGGTCGCGATCATGGTGATCGGCTCGCTGTCGGACCACGTCGGACGGCGGCCCCTGATGATCGCCGCCCTCGCGATCGACCTGGTCGCGATGGTGATGTTCCTCTTCGCGCCCTCGATCGGCTGGCTGATCGCCGCCCGCGTCGTGCAGGGCGTCGCGACCGGCGCCGCGTCGAGCTCGCTCAGCGCGGCCGTCGTCGAGCTCGCGCCGGAGCGGTACAAGAAGCTCGGCGCGCAGATGACCAGCATGGCGCCGCTCGCGGGCCTGGGGATCGGCGCGCTCTTCGCAGGTGTGCTGGCCGAGTTCGCCGACAACGCCGTGTTCGACGTGTGGCTGGTGCTGGCCGTGGTGATGGCACTCGGCACGATCTTCGCGCTGGTCACACCGGAGACCGCGGCACGCAAGCCGGGCGCGCTGGCCTCGCTCAACCCGCGCGTCTCGTTGCCCGCTCAGGTGCGCCGGCTGTACTGGACGACGGTGCCGGGCATCGTCGGCGGGTTCATGACGATGACGCTCTACATGGGACTCGTGCCCGTCGTGCTGGTAGCGGTGTTCAAGGTGAACAGCCCCGTCGTCGGCGCACTGGCCGGCTTCGTCGCCCTCGGCGCCGCGGCACTGGCGTCCGGCCTCACGAGCCGGGTGCGCGCCCCTCGCCTGCGCACCGTCGGGACCACCGCGATGATCATCGGCGCGGTGCTGTTCATCGCCGGCATCGGCACCACCTCGCTGCCGCTGCTCTGGGCCGCCGCGGTGTTCGGCGGATCCGGCATCGGCTTCTCGTTCGGCGGCACCACCCGCGGGCTCGTGCCCGAGGTGGCACCGCACGAGCGCGCGGGCCTGTTCACCGCGATCTTCCTCGCCGGCTACCTCGCGATGGGTGTCTCGGCGGTCGTGTCCGGGGTGTTCATCGGTGTCGTCGGGGCGGCGGCCACGGCGGCCGGGTTTGGTGCGGTCACCGCGATCGTCGCCCTGGCCGGACTGGCCTTCACCCGGAGGTGAGGCCGTCCGTGTGGACGACCGAGACCGTGAAGGTCCGAACCCAAGCAACGCCTGCATCACCACCGGCGTGACCAGTTCAGCGTCGGCGAGCTGAGCGGGTTGCGGCTTCGCCGACCCGGCACATGCCCTCCTTCGTCGGGCCTGTGCCGGACCGAATTTCTGTGGTCACCTTGCTCTGGTCGTTGCAGGGCGTGGTCGAGTGCCGTGCGGTGGCCGCCGGTTGGGTGGTGGTTCTTAGCTTGATCTTTAACCTCGGCAGCGGTGACCTGCACCCTGGTTGATCATGAGCGCAGCC
>NZ_JBHRZI010000014.1:0-26959 GCF_042649515.1 Lentzea rhizosphaerae
GATAGTCGAGACGATTGAGGAGATCCGGCATCGTCGCAGTAGCGGACGCCGGCACCGCTCTTATCCCCGCGTGGTTAAACGAGTCCGGTCAGGAGACAAGGTAATCAAGCGAGCTACCCACACGGGAACTCGCCACGATATGCCGCCCGAGCTGCACATATTCGGCAGGGTCGCTTAACTTAGCGGCATTGTCATTGACCCCGCCCGCCGGACACGCCATGCCACACGGAGCCGAAAACCCCTCGAAACCAAGCTCCACGAGGACTTGACCGCCCCCGCTCCTTCATAGATGACTTCGGGGCCCTTGCGAGGCGCTGAATCGGGCGGAAAAGGTCGGATTCTTCGCACCCGTCCGATCCGCGAAAAGGCTAGCGCCTCGCTCTCAAAGTCAAGCCCCAATCGCAAGCGTGCGTGGTTGCGTCGGGTTGTTCGGCTCACCTCATCACCGCTTGCCCGATGACGCATTGCTCTGTCCGGCTCGGCTACGCCATTGCCGTTCACCTTCGGCTTCGGGTGATCAGCTGTGCTAGATGTAGCCTTGCGGGATTGACTCACGGGATTGCTGCCTCGCGGTTTGTCGTCGCGGGGGTTGGCCCCACCGCAACGGGAGGAAGAAACGGCCGCCACCCACGCAGCCGCCGGTCAGTCGGTGTTCGCGCGGATGCCTCGCCGTGATCAGGCAGCGTGGGCGGTTCGCGGGGGCGCTGTCCGCCTGGGCGTCGTCACGTACGAGGCGCCTGGAGGCTCCTGGCCATTACCTGGGCAGCATTCATCAGCCTGCCTCCCCGCAGTCAGGCGGCCTTCATCGGCACCGCCTGGCCGTGGTCAGGCGGTGTTGATGAGGTTGCGCCTGGGTCTTTGTTGGGGGTCGAGCCAGGCTGGCGGGTAGAAGGTCGGGATGCCGGTGATCATCCGGACTTCCCACTTGCTCTGGTGGATCAGCGTGTGGTGCGCACGGCACAGCAACACCGCGTTGTCGACCGAGGTGTCCCCGCCGTCGGCCCAATGCCGGACGTGGTGGCCGTCGCAGTGCCGGGGCGGCCGGTCGCAGCCCGGGAAGGCGCAGCCACGATCCCTGAGAACCAGGGCCCGGCGGATCCGGGCGGGGAAGGTACGAGTTTTGCGGCCGATGTCCAGCGGCTGGCCCTCACCGCCCAGTACGGCGGGGATGATGCCCGCGTCGCAGGCCACCCGGCGGAGCTGGTCGGCCGGGAGGTGCTCGCCGGTGTCCAGCATCGCCTCGCCCACCTGCTTGACCAGATCCTCGTAGCGCAGGGTCACCGTCATCGTGACCGGCTCACCGCCGTGTTCGGGCAGCTGGTCGGCGCGCAGCATCAGCTCGATCAGCTCGGCCAGGGCGTCGCCTTGACGCTGCGAGCGGGTGCGCGGGTCCGGGCCCTCCCCGGTGTCCGGGCGCGGCTTGGCCAAAGGATCGAGCAGCGCCTCGTACTTCGCGCCGGTGACCTTGTCCAGCTTCGCCCGGATCTCCAGCCGCCCGTTCTTCCACTGCATCAAATGCTCATTCGCAGGTGGCGGCGTCGGGTCAGGCTCGCGGGGCTCGGGGTCGTTCTGATAGAGGGAGTAGGCGAGCTTCCCGCCCAGGGTGCGCACGGTGCGGGGCTCGAAGGTGCGGGCGTAGCCCACCACGGTCGCCTCGTGTTCGGCGGGCACGGTCTTCATCACCGCGGCCACCGCCGCCACATGCTCGACCGACAACGCGCCCTCGGCCACCGCCTCCGCCGTCAGCGGAAGCACCGGGGCGAGCTCGCTGCCGGTCGGGGTGATGTCCTTGGTCAGCAGTGCGGCGGTGTCGATCCACCGCGTGGCGACATGCAGATCCCAGCGGACAACATGCCGCAACACCTGCGGCAAATTCCTGTACCCGAGTTCGCTCGCGGCTCCGCGCCGATCCAGCTCGGCGACGATCTGCAACGCGGCATTTTCACGGACGCGGATTTCCGTCACCTCGTCGACGAGGCTGCGCAGTAGCTCGTCGGTGGAGAGGAGGCGGGTTTCGATCACGTGTTCTAATCTACCGCAAGATCACGAAAAGATAACGGGTAAAGCGGAACACGATAGGGTGAACCACCCAGCCGAGCAACGTGATCCGCGAAGCCGCAGGCAAGCGGCGAAGGCGAAGCCGAGCCGTACAGGGCTATGCGAACGCGGGCAAGCGGTAATGAGGTGAGCCGACCAACAAAGGCGACCACGCACGAGTGCGATTGGGGCTTGACTTTGGGTGCGAGGCGCTATGCTGGTCGGATCGGCCGGGCTCTTATTGCCCGGCTTTTCAAGGCCGATGAGCGCCTCGCAAGGGCCCCGAAGTCAAGCCCCAATCGCAATCGTCGCGAAGCGGCGATGACGCGACCAAAGCTCGTCTTCGGGGCTGTCCCACAGGCTGGATGACCAAGCGGTGTCAGCGGGTGATGCTTTGGAGCGTGGGCACGACCTTCGCCATCGTGCCGTCCGGGTTGAACCGGAGGCGGTCGACGGTCACCTCGCGGTGCGTGCCGTCACCGCCCGGGATGGCGAACCGGTGGTAGGCGATGTACCAGTCGTCGGTTCCCGGCGCCTGGACGATGCTGTGGTGTCCGGTGCCGAGGATGCCGAGTGACGGATCCTTCTCCAGGATGACACCGCGGTTCACCAGACCGTCGAGCATGGGACCGGTCACCGTGGCGTAGCCGACCCGGTAGTTCTCGCTGCCGGTGTCGTCGATGGACCAGGTGAGGTGGTAGATACCGCCGCGCTTGGTCATGAACAGTCCCTCGCGGAAGCCGTCCAGCCCGGTGACGTGCTTGATCTTCGTGGCGTCGAACGAGGTCATGTCCGCGTTCAACGGCACCACGTACGCTTCGCCGTTGCCCCAGTACAGGTAGCTCTGGCCGTTGTCGTCGGTGAAGACGGCCGGGTCGATGGCCTGGCCACCGTTGGGGTTCGACGCGATCAGCGGTTTGCCGAGCACGTCGGTGAACGGGCCGGTGGGTGAGTCGGAGACGGCCACGCCGATCTTGGCGTCGGCGCAGAAGTAGAAGTAGTACTTGCCGTTCTTGTGCGCGATCGTCGGCGCCCAGGCCCGGCTGTCCGCCCAGGACACTCCCGGCCCGAGGTCGAGGATCTTCTCGTGCTTCGTCCAGTTCACGAGGTCCTTGCTGGACCAGGCGTTGAAGGACGTGCTCGACCAACCGGGGAAACCGTCGGTGGTGGCGTAGATGTAGTAGCTGTCGCCGAACCGGACGATGTTCGGGTCCGCGTTGTAGCCGGGAAGGACGGGGCTGTTCATGACGGCCGCACGCACCGTCCAGATCCGCTGGCTCCGGTCCGCTCCGGTGACCGTGTAGGTGACGGGCTTGGTGAAGTCCTGCCTCGATCCGTTGCGGGGCGAGACCTTCGCGTCGTCCGCGACCTCGAGCCGGGGCGACAGGCGGCGCAGGTCCGTGCCGGGCTTGACCGGCAGGAGGATCGTGCCGGCCTGGCTGTCGACGACCGCCGGAACCTTCAGCGCGTCCAGGCTCACCGACGCGACCGCGGTCTCGTTGCCCGGCAGCTCCAGCACTTCCGACGTGGTGAGGCCGCGGTTCCAGACCGTGAAGCGGCTCATCTTGCCCTTGAAGTACTTGTCCGCGGCGTAGGCGGACCGGCCGATGTAGTTCGACGTCGTGATGCCGTTGCCCAGGTCACCCGGTTTCGTCGTGACACCGTCCACATGGGCCACTTCGACGCCGTTGTCGTACAGGCGTGCCTTCCCACCGGCCAGCGTGTACGTCAGCGTGTGCCAGGCACCTCTGGCGAGGTTGCGCCCGCTGTTGGCGTTCTGCTCGGTCGACCAGTTGCCGGACGCGATCGCCGCCCGGTAGCTGTCCCCGCTGGCGAAGAGGTAGCCGTCGCCGGCGCCGTTCGTGCTGTTGCCGAGGTTGAACAGGAAGTACGGCGTCTGCTGGCCGGGATCGACCCACACGCGTGCCGACACGGTGATCGCGTCGAGCCCGGTCATGAGGTTGTTCGGCAGGTGCACGTAACCGTCGGTGCCACCGAAGGTGAGGCCGTCCGACGAGCGGGTGACGTCACCGTGCAGCACGCCGTTGCGTGCCTTGCCGGAACCGTCCGCGACCGTCGTGCCGGAGCCGCCGGTCAGGTCGTAGTCGGCGATGACGCCCTTCTTGTTCGCGGTGACGGGCAGCGGGCCCTTGCGCAGCCGCTCGAGCTCGGCCTTGGTCACCGGCAGGACGGTGCCGTGCCGCGGGGCGCGCGGCAGGGAGTACTCCGCCGGGATCTGCCAGTTCGGGTTCGCCAGCGAGTCGGTGACGAACGGGATGTAGCCGCGGTTCGGCGTCTCGTCCATGAACGCGTAGAACTTCTTGCCGTCGTTGGACTTGAACAACGTCGGCCCTTCGACCCAGTCCGTGCCGAGCGGCGTGCGGATGCAGTCGTCGACCAGTTCCCAGTTGCGAGGCTTCGTGGTCGGCAGGTCGACGGCGCGCAGGTCCTTCGAACGCTCGAGCACGATGTCGCGCGTGCACTTGCCGATGACCTTCTCATCGGTCGTGAGGCGGTAGTAGTAGTCGCCGTCCTTGATGACGGTCGAGTCGATGACGCCCTGGCCGGGGTCGTTCCAGACCTTCGGCTCGGTGAACGTCCGGAAGTCGCGGGTGGTCGAGTAGTACATCCGCGCGTACGACCAGTTGTTGTGGTCCGGGTCGTCGGCCGCGAACGGAATGCTCGCCCAGTAGACGACGTAGGCGCCGATGGTCGGGTCGTAGGTCGCCTCCGGTGCCCACGTCATGCCCGCCGTGTCGGGCGAGACGCGCACGTGGCGCTGCTCGGACCAGGTCACGAGGTCGGTGGACTCCCAGATCTCCAGGTACTTGCTGCCGTGCTGCTGGGCCGCTCCCCAGCCACGTCCGTCGTTGATCTGCAGGTCGGTCGCGACGAGGTAGAACTTGTCGCCTTCCGGGCTGCGGATGATGAACGGGTCGCGCACGCCGGTTTCGCCGTACTGCGACTTCAGCACGGGCTTGCCGCCGTTGAGCTCGTCCCAGTGCAGCGGGTCGTCGCCCCGGCTCACCGCGAAGTGCACCTGCTCGGTGTCCTGAGTGGCCTCACCCGTGAAGTACGCGAACGCGTAGCCTTCCTTCGCTTCCTGCTTGGGCAGCGGCAGCACCGTCAGGATGAAGTCACGGGTGCTGCTCGCCTTCCCCTTGGTCGCGCGGACGCTCAGATGTGCCTTGCGGGGCTTGGAACCGTACGGCGGCCGCGTCACCACACCGTCCGCGGAAACGACGCGCTTGTCGTCGCTGCGCCAGGTGAACGTGACATCGCCCGCGCCCTTCGCCGGCAGCGTGACGTTGCCCCGGACCGCGTTCTGGTCCCAGATCACGATGTCCTTCAACGCGTTCCGGACCTTCTGCCGGTCGGTGATGTCCGCGATCACCGTCACGGTGAACGTGCGGGTGGCGGAGTGTCCGGCGTAGGTGACGGTCGCGGTCAGCGTCACGGTCGCGTTGCCGGAGCCCGGCGCGGGCCGGGTGACCACACCGGTCGCCGACACCACGGCCGGGTTGCTGGAGGACCAGGTGATCACCGAACCGCCCGCTGCCTTCCCCGGCAGGGTGAGGTTCCCGGTCACGGCGGAGGTGTCACCGAGGCTGAGCGCGGCGGCGTCGGCGGCGGCACGGCCGGCGGCGGTCCGCTCGCCGAGCGCGTTCGCTTCCGCCGCCGTCACGGCGCGGTCGTAGATGCGGAAGTCGCGGACCTGGCCCTTGAGGTACTTGTCCCCGCTGTACACCGAACGACCGAGGTAGTTGGCGGTCGTGGTGCCGCCGCCGATCGATCCCGGAGTGATCGTCACGTCGGTCTTGCGGGCGACCTCGATGCCGTCCTCGTACAGCACGGCGAGACCACCGGCGAGGGTGTAGGTGAGCGTGCGCCAGCTGCCACGCGCGAGGTTGCGGTTGGTGGAAACCGTTTGCTCGGTCGACCAGTTCCCGGACGCGATCGACGTGCGGTACCCGTCACCGGTGGTGAACAGGTAGCCGTTCCCGGTGCCGTTCAGCGTGTTTCCCAAGCCCCAGACGAAATACGGGGTGCCCTGGTCGGTGGCGACGTTCACCTGGACGGACACGGTGATGTCCGTGAGCCCGCGCATGACGTTGTCGGGCAGCCGGACGTGACCGTTCGAGCCGCCGAGGCTCAGCGCACCGTCCTGCCAGGTGGCGTCACCGCTCAGCGTGCCGTCTCTGCCGTTGCCGGACGTGTCGGCGACGGTGGTGCCGGAGCTCTGGGCGAGGTCGTAGCGGACGACCAGTCCTTTGTCGACCGTCGTGTCCGCACCGGCGGCGTGCGTGACGCTCATCGACGACGCTGTGAGGGCTGCAACTCCGAGAACCACCGTCAATGACCGACGCCAGGTCGTCGAACGATTCGAACGCATTCAGCCCTCCGCGGACCAACTTCGAGGTGAACGTCAACGCGACTGCACTCAGGGAGGTCAGCTACTGCGGATCCGGCGCAGGCAGTCATTGTTAGCGTTAACATTTGAGGCCAGAAGAATGCGGTGCACAGTGTGGTCCCCTTCGCGTCGTCGCGACACCAGGCAGCCACCTGGACACCGCCCCGGCCCGCTCGCCGTGAGCGTCACTCACGCGGGCCGTGGAAAGTGACCCAGATCATGAGGTCTCCGCCACTGAACAGTCAAGAGATCGCTCCCCCGGTCTTCTTCGGGGACGCGACCGCGCCGATCGCCGTCCGGCCACCTCGTCGGGATGTCCCATGCACCCCAACGGAATGCGCTCGGAGACGCGTTGTACCTGCGCGGGATCGCCGAAGGCGTCGTCGTTGATCGGCGTGCGGATGAACCCTGGGTTGACGACGTTGACAGTGGTGCACGCTCGGCCGTGACCGGCCTCCCGCGCGGGCCTTCAGCACCGGGCTGAAGCCCGGCGCACCAGCCCGCAATTCGGCAGCCGACTCGTGACGAGGGCAGGCCGGCACCACCGGCGCCGCAACCGGACCCACCCGTCGACCAGCCACTGCGCGGTCACCCCGGCGAGCGCGCCCAGGTCAGCGGGAACCCGACGGTCGCTCGCCCACTGCCTGCGACGGCACCGCGAGCCACTGCAGCTCCGCCGCGAGCACCCCGAGCTGGAACCGGGACTGCACGCCCAGCAACGACTGCAGGCGCGCGATGCGCCGGTTCAGGGTGCGGAGGCTGACGTCCAGTTCGCGGGCGATCGCGCGGTCGGTCGCGCCGGTGCGCATGAGCCGCAGCAGACGCCGGGTCGCCACCGTGGGTTCCTTGCCCACAGCCACGCGCGGTGTTACGCGGGTCATAGTCATGAGGCGACGGTAGGCGTGACTATTGGCGGCTGTCAATCAAAAGTCGGCACTTCACCGTCAAAGCGCACGTGCCTTACGGATGTGTGCCGTCATTAGGTGGCATGGGACGACAGCTCCACCTCACGCGCGAGGCCACCGGCTGCGACCTCGCCCAGCCGCGCGTCCAGCACCTCCGGCGAGAGCACGTGCCGCACCACCATCGCCGCCGCGCCCAGTGCGCCGGCTGTCTCGCCGGTGCCCGACGCGACGATCCGCAGGTTCTCCGTGGCCAGAGGGAGCGAGCGCCGGTAGATCGACTCGCGCACGCCCGCCAGCAGCATCTCGCCCGCCTCCGCCAGCAGGCCGCCGATGACCACCAGGGACGGGTTGAACATGCTCACGCAGCCCGCGAGCACCTCGCCGATGTCCCTGCCCGCCTGCCGCACGACCCGGCCTGCCTCGAGGTTGCCGGCGCGGACCAGGTTCACCACGTCTGCCGTCGACGCGGCCGGATGGCCCAGGTCCCGCAGCTTCGCCGCCAGGGCTGGACCGGCGGCGACCGCCTCCAGGCAGTCGGTGTTGCCGCACCGGCACAGCGCCCCGCCACCCTCGGGCACCCTGATGTGCCCCAGGTCGCCCGCCGCGCCCGCCGCGCCGCGGTGCAGCACGCCGTTGCTGATCAGCCCGGCACCGATGCCGGTCGCCGCCTTCACCACGATCATGTGCAGCACGTCCGGGTACGAGGCGGTGTGCTCGCCCAGTGCCTCCAGGTTGACTTCGTTGTCAACGAGCACGGGCACGTCGAACTCCGCCGTGATCGCCGCCGGCACGTCGAACCCGTCCCAGCCCGGCATGATCGGCGGGTTGTTCGGACGGCCGGTGGAGTGCTCGACCGGGCCGGGCAGTCCGATGCCGACGCCGGCGATCTCGGCGGCGTCCACGGTGTGCAGCAACGAGCGCCAGGTCGTGACGAGGAACGGCAGGATCGCCGCCGGGCCGTCCGCCACGTCGAGGTCCACCTGTTCGACGGCGAGCAACCGGCACGCCAGGTCGGAGACCGCGACGGTGGCGTGGGTGGCGCCCACCTCGGCCGCCAGCACCAGGTGGGCGCCGGGGTTGAACGCGAACCGGCCGGCCGGGCGGCCGCCGGTGGACTCCCCCGTGCCGCTCCCGGTCACCAGGCCGGCCGCCACGAGCAGGTCCAGCCTGGCCCGCACCGTGGAACGGGCGAGACCGGTCGCGTCCACGATCTCCGCTCGGGTGCGCGGGCTGCCGTCCATCAGCATGCGCAGCACGGCGGCCGGCGATCCAGCCTCTACACCCAAGGTGCTCTCCATCGAGCGATTGTCCCATCGGTACCGGAAACCAGCCCGCGACCGGGTCAGCCTCCAGAGCTGAACGCCGCGTCGAAGGACGCCGAGGGCGGGTCGAACGCGTTGCGGCGAACGAACTCCAGTGCCTCGGGCGCACCGACGAGCCGGTCCATGCCCGCGTCCTCCCACTCGACGCTGATCGGCCCGGAGTAGCCGATGGTGTTGAGCATCCGGAACGACTGCTCCCACGGCACGTCACCGCGTCCGGTGGAGACGAAGTCCCAGCCCCGGCGCGGGTCCGCCCACGGCAGGTGCGAGCCGAGCCGGCCGTTGCGGCCGTTGCCGACCTGGCGCCGGGCGTCCTTGCAGTCGACGTGGTAGATCCGGTCGCGGAAGTCCCACAGGAACCCGACAGGGTCGAGGTCCTGCCACACGAAGTGCGACGGGTCCCAGTTCAGGCCGAACGCCGGCCGGTGCCCGATCGCCTCCATCGCGCGCACAGTGGTCCAGTAGTCGTAGGCGATCTCGGACGGGTGAACCTCGTGCGCGAACCGGACGCCGACCTCGTCGAACACGTCCAGGATCGGGTTCCAGCGGTCGGCGAAGTCCTGGTAGCCGGCGTCGATCATCGAGGCGGGCGCCGGCGGGAACATCGCGACGGTCTTCCAGATCGACGAGCCGGTGAACCCCACGACGGTGTCGACGCCGAGCCTGGCCGCGGCTCGCGCGGTCGCCTTCATCTCCTCCGCCGCCCGCTGCCGCACGCCCTCGGGGTCGCCGTCACCCCAGTTGCGGGCCGAGAGAATCCCCTGGTGCCGCTCGTCGATGGGGTCGTCGCAGACGGCCTGACCGGTGAGGTGGTTGGAGATCGCCCACACCTTCAGGTCGTGCTTGGCGAGGATCGCGAGCCGGTCCGCGACGTAGTCGTCGTCCTCCGCCGCCTGCCACGGGTCGAGGTGGTCGCCCCAGCAGGCGATCTCCAGGCCGTCGTAGCCCCAGCCCGCGGCCAGCCGGGCGACCTCCTCGAACGGCAGGTCGGCCCACTGACCGGTGAACAACGTGATCGGACGTGCCATCTCGGTTCCCTCCTCAGACCTGCTGCCACGTGCGGGACGCCGCGCTGTCCTCGACGGCTGCGAGGACGCGCTGCACCTGGAGCCCGTCGGCGAACGACGGCACCGGGTCGGTTCCCGCGGCGATGGCGCGCACGAAGTCGACGGCTTGGTGCGTGAACGCGTGCTCGTATCCCAGTCCGTGACCGGCAGGCCACCAGGCGCCGACGTACGGGTGCGACGGCTCGGTCACGATGATCCGGCGGAACCCTGCGACGGCCGGGTCCTCCGTGCCGTCGAAGAACTGCAGCACGTTCATGTCCTCGAGGTCGAACGCCAGGCTGCCCGCCGAGCCGTTGACCTCGATGCGCAGCGCGTTCTTGCGGCCGTTGGCGAACCGCGTGGCCTCGAACGAGCCCAGCGCGCCGCCCGCGAAGCGCGCCAGGAACAGCACGGCGTCGTCCACCGTCACCGGCCCGGTCTGGTCGGAGGCCGTGCCGGACAACCCGGAGTGGGACAACGCGAGCGGGCGCTCGGACACGAACGTCTCCATCGTCCCGGACACCTCGCGGACGGTGTCGCCGAGGATGAACTGGGCGGCGTCCACCACGTGCGCGCCGATGTCCCCGAGCGCGCCGGAGCCGGCCTTCTCCTTGTCGAGCCGCCACGACAGCGGCGCGGCGGGGTCGACGATCCAGTCCTGCAGGTACTGGGCGCGCACGTGGTGGATCTTCCCCAGCCTGCCCTTGGCGACCAGATCCCTGGCCAGGCCCAGGGCAGGCACCCTCCGGTAGCTGAAGCCGACCATCGCGCGCACCCCACGCCGTGCGGCGCGTTCGGCGGCCTCGGCCATGGCCACCGCTTCGGTGACGCTGTTGGCCATCGGTTTCTCGCACAGCACGTGCTTGCCGGCGTCCAGAGCGGCGACCGCGATCTCGGCGTGCGTGTCACCGGGTGTGCAGATGTCCACCACGTGCACGTCGTCGCGGTCGAGCACGGACTTCCAGTCGGTCACGGCCTCGGCCCACCCCAGGTGTTCTGCGGCGGCCCGTGTCCGGTCGGCGTCCCTGCCGCACAGCACGGACATCACCGGCCGCACCGGCAGGTCGAAGAAGCGCGGCGCGACCCGCCACGCCTGGGAGTGCGCGGCTCCCATGAAGGCGTGGCCGACCATCGCGATGCCAAGCTCAGTCACGTTGTTCGGTCCTCTCAGGACTCGAAGGCGGAGGGCAGGTAGCGGTCGACGTTGTCCTTGGTGACGACCGGCGCGTACAGCTGGACCTCACGGGGGACCTCCACCTCGACCAGGTCGCCGAGGCTCTTGCCCTGCACCGCGAGCCGGGCGAGCCGGATGCCGTCCGCGCCCTGGGTGGACGGGTAGATGACGGTCGCCTTGTGCGGTCCGTTGTCCGCCTTGATCTCCCGCATGACGTTGGCCGATCCCGCGCCACCGACCATGAAGAACTCGCTGCGGCCGGAGTTCTTGATCGCGGCGGTGACGCCGACGCCCTGGTCGTCGTCGTGGTTCCAGATGGCGTCGATCTTGCGCGCGGCCTGGAGCAGGTTCGCGGCGGCCTTCTCGCCGCTCTCCACCGTGAACTCGGCCGCCACGCGGTTGGCGACCTTCAGCCCGCAGCTCGCGAGCGCCTCGGCGAAGCCCTTGCTGCGGTCCTGGGTCAGCGGCAGCGAGTCGATGCCGGCGATCTCCGCGACCACGGCGTCCGTCTTGCCCTTGAGCCTCTCGCAGATGTAGTTGCCCGCGGACACGCCCATGCCGTGGTTGTCGCCCAGGACGGTGGACCGCGCGGCGAACGGGCTGTCGAACTGGCGGTCCACGTTGATCACGGTGATGCCGGCCTTCATCGCCTTGAGCGCGACCGGGGTGAGCGCGGCGCCGTCGAACGGCAGCAGGACGATCGCGTCCACCTTGTCGTTGATGAACGTCTCGACCTGGCTGATCTGCAGGTTGACGTCGTTGGTGCCCTCGACGACGCGCAGTTCCACATCGGAGTACTTGCCCGCCTCCGCCTTGGCGGCGTTGGTGATCGCGGCCATCCAGCCGTGGTCGGCGGCCGGTGCGGAGAAACCGATGACGACCTTCTTGCCCGGCTCGTCGTTGGCGACCTTCACCCCGCCCTGGTTGCCGCCGCCCGTGTTCTGCGGCGTGTTGCCCGTGCAGGCGGTGAGGGCGAGAACTAACGCGGCGAGAGCGGCGATTCTCTTGAGTGGCATGGTTTCCGGCTCCTCAGGTACGTCTTGCCAACCGCTGCTGAAGGAGGACGGCGACCACGATGATCGCGCCCTTCGCGACGGCCTGGGCGGAGATGGAGAGGTTGTTGAGGGTGAAGACGTTCGACAGCGTCGTGAAGATCAGGACACCGAAGACGGTGCCCGCGATCGTGCCGCGACCGCCGGTGAGCAGCGTGCCGCCGATCACGACCGCGGCGATCGCGTCCAGCTCGTACAGGCCGCCGTGGGTCGCGCTGCCGGTCGTGGTGCGGGCGACGAGCATGACGGCCGCGAGCCCGCAGCACAGGCCGAGCAACGTGTAGAGCCACACGGTGTGCCGCCGCACGTCGATGCCCGCCAGTCGCGCCGCCTCGGGGTTGCCGCCCACGGCGAACGTCCGGCGCCCGAACGTGGTGCGGTTCAACAGCACCCACCCGCCCGCCGCGACCAGCGCGAAGATCACCACCAGCACCGGCACGCCCAGCACCGAGGCGTCGAAGAACGCGGCGAAGCCCGGCACGTTCACGATCTGCGTCTTGCGGTTGGAGATGATCTCGGCCAGGCCGCGTGCGGCGGCCAGGCTCGCGAGGGTCGCGATGAACGCCACGACCCGGCCGTAGGCGATGAGCACGCCGTTGACCAGTCCGCACGCCCCACCCACCACCAACGCGGTGAACACGATGACGATCCAGTGCGTGTTGTTCGCTATCCCTTGGGTGGCAAGGGTTGTCGCCCACACCGACGACAGCGCGACGATCGCGCCCACCGACAGGTCGATCCCGCCGCCGGTGATCACGAACGTCATGCCGACGCTCACGACGCCGATCACCGCCGCGAGCCGCAGGATGGTGAGCAGGTTGTCGACGTCGGCGAACCGGTCGCCCGCGGTGACCACACCGCCGATGCACAACAGGACCAGCGCGACCACGAGACCGGCGTTGCGCCCGGCCGCGGAGCCGAGCAGGCCGGAGGCGCCGGACTGCCGCACGGCCGGAGCTCTTCCCTGTTGCTGCGCCGCCACGGCGGCGGTGTCCTCGCTCATGCCGCGTGTCCTTCCATGACCAGGTCGAGAACCCTGGACTCGTCGATCTCGTCGGCCGGACCGTCGTGGACCACCCGGCCCTCGCGCACCACCAGGACCCGGTCGGACAGGCCCAGGACCTCCTCGACGTCGCTGGACACGACGACCACGGCCACACCGGAGTCCGCGAGCTCGCGGATGAGCTCGTAGATCTCGCTGCGCGCGCCCACGTCCACGCCGCGGGTGGGTTCGTCCAGCAACAGCACGCGGCACTCCCTCAGCAACCACCGCGCGAGCACGACCTTCTGCTGGTTGCCTCCGGACAGTCCGCGCACCACGCGGTCGACACCGGCCGGCCGGACGTCCAGCGTCTCGGTGAGCTTCGTCGAGCGGACGCGTTCGGCGCGGTCGTCGAGGAAACCGAACCGGGCGAACGACGACATCGACGAGACGGTGATGTTGCGGTAGACGGCCTGGTCGAGCAGCAACCCCTGGCTCTTGCGCTCCTCCGGGCACAACCCCATCCCCGCGCGCACGGCCGCGCCGACGCTCCCCCGCCGCAGCTTCCTGCCGTCGACCTCCACGGTGCCCTCGGCCGCTTTCCTGGCGCCGTAGACGGTTTCCAGGATCTCCGAACGGCCGGACCCGACCAGACCCGCGAGCCCGACCACCTCACCTGCGTGGACGGTGAGGTCCACGCCGGCGAAGCGGTCGCTGTCAGACAGTCCGCGCACCACCAGCACCTCGGGAGCGGCCGGGTCGACCGGTTTCCTTTGCGGGAACACGTTGTCCAGCACACGTCCGGTCATCAACCCGATCAGTTCCGAGGTCTTCGTCTCGCGCGCGGACAGGCCCGTCGCGACGGTGCGGCCGTCCTTGAGGACGGTCACGCGGTCGCCGATCTCCCTGATCTCGGCCAGCCGGTGCGAGATGTAGATCACCGCCACCCCTTGGGCGGTGAGCTCCCTGATGATCCCGAACAGGACCCGCACCTCGTCCGGGTCCAGCACGGCCGACGGCTCGTCCATGATCAGCAGCTGCCCGTCCAGCGACAGCGCCCGCGCCATGCTGACGACCTGCTGGTGCGCCACGGACAACCGGCCGACATCGCGGTCGGGTGCGATGTCCGGGTGTCCCAGCCGGTCGAGCAGGGCTCGGGTCCTGCGCCGCTGCTGTGCTCGCCGGGTGAAGCCGGCGGTGGACAGTTCGTGACCGAGGAACACGTTGTCCGCCACCGACAAGCCCGCCACGAGGTCCAGCTCCTGGTAGATGGCGGCCACACCGCTGCGCATCGCGGCGGTCGGGTTGCCGAACGACACGACCTCGCCCCGCCAGGTGATCTCTCCCTCGTCCGGCCGGTGCGCGCCGGACAGCACCTTGATCAGCGTCGACTTGCCGGCGCCGTTCTGCCCGAGCAGGCAGTGCACCTCACCCGCGCGGACCTCGAAGTCCACGCCCTGCAGTGCCGTCACACCGGGAAAGCGTTTCACCAGCCCTCGGACCGACAGCAGGGCTGTGGCCCTCATCGGATCACCCCTGTCCACGAGCGGACAGGCACGCGCGAGCTCGTCATTGAGTCCTCCGGGCCCCGGAAACCGTTGTGCCTAAAGGGAATTTGACCTGCGGAGGCTTAAAGCTAATGAGCCGCTCTTTGCCTGGTCAAGGTTGCTGAAGTGGCACATATCGGCCAACTTTTCCCTTGACGAGAGGGCCGGTTGCTGAGCGGTCAGTCCTGCCACCACCGCCTCAGCTCCGGAAAATCGACGCGAACGACCGAGTGACGACACCTCCCGGCATACCGCCGATTCCGCAGATCTGTGATGAGCTGTCCGTAGTGGACAGTGCGGCGCGGTGATCCTGTTGTTGTTCGGCGGCAAGAAGCTGCCGGAGACGGACGCCGCGCAGATCGCAACGCTTCAGCAGCAGGTCGACGACCTGCGGCAGCAGCTGAACGCGGCTCAGCAGGCGTCCAAGCCGACTCAACAGCCTGGCTGAGACCCGAGAGCTGAGAGTCAGTCGCGGCGTTTCCGCCACGCGTGCACGAACAAGCCCGCGAACACGCCCACGCACAGGAGAGCCCCGAGCGCGATCAGCGGAACCGACGACCAGGTCACCCCTGCCATCACCGCCAGCAGCCCGCAGAAATAGGCGGCGAACACACCGAGCACCCGCAGCGCCCGGTTGGACACGGAGGCCAGCGCGGACGGCCGGGTGAGTTTGGCGGCGAGCCTCGGGTCCTCCAGGGACAAGCGCTGCTCGATCTCGTCCAGCTCACGTTGCTCGTGGTCTGCCAGCGCCATTGCGGGCCTCCTGGTCTGCCGTGCTCCGCCCACCATCGCACCTGTTCCCGCGCCCTGCCAAGAGCGGAGGAACACCGGAACGGTCGGATGAACCGTGCGGCAACGGGGTGGAATCCGCCGTACAGCCCAACGCGGGGCCGCCGGACGGGCAGACTGGGCACGTGATCGAGACGTTCGGCGAGCTGCTACGCGCTTATCGGGTCGAGGCGGGGCTGACCCAGCAGGCGCTCGCGGAGAAGGCCCGGCTCAGCGAGCAGGCGATCGGCGCGCTGGAACGCGGGGACCGCCGGTATCCGCAGGCCGTCACGGTGGACCGGCTGGTCGGTGTGCTGGGGTTGACGGGGCCGCGGCGGGAGCAGTTCGCGCGGGCCGCGTCGCGCAAGGGCACGCCGCGGCGTCCCGCTCGTTCCGCGCCGCGGCAGCTGCCCGCGGACGTCCCCCACTTCACCGGGCGGTCCGGCCAGGCCGAGCTGGTCGCGGAGATCGTGGGCGACCCGGCCGCCGCGGCGGTCGTGTCGATCACCGGCATGGGCGGGGTCGGGAAGACGTCGCTGGCCGTGCACGTCGCGCACCTGCTCGCGGCCGACTTCCCGGACGGCCAGCTCTACGTCGACCTGCAGGGCGCCCGCGAGCCGGTGCCGCCGCTCGAAGCTCTGGGTTTGTTCCTGCGCTCGCTCGGTGTGGCGGGCGAGCGCGTTCCCGGCACGGTCGACGAGGCCGCGGCACGGCTGCGGACCGAGCTCGCCGGTCGGCGCGTTCTGCTGGTGCTCGACAACGCCGCCGGCTCAGGGCAGGTCGCCCCGCTGCTGCCGGGCACGGCGGGCTCCGCCGCGATCATCACCAGCCGCCGGGCGGTGCTGGCCGTGCGGCAGGCGCGTCAGGTGCACCTCGACGTCCTCGCCGAACCGGACGCGGTAGCGCTGCTGGCCGTCTCAGCGGGCCGGGAGCGGGTGGCCGCGGAACCGGACGCGGCGACGGAGGTGGTGCGCCGCTGCGGCCGGTTGCCGCTCGCGGTCCGGCTCGCGGGCGCACGGCTCGCGTCCAGGCCCGCCTGGCCGGTGTCCCACCTGGCGCAACGGCTGGCCGACGCAGGACGCCGGTTGGAGGAGCTGGACCAGGACGAGGCCGGTGTGCGGGCGTGTTTCGCACTGTCGATCGACGGTCTGGCGGGCAGTGAGGACCCGGTGGACCGCGCCGCCGCGGCCGCTTACCCGTTGCTGGCCTGGCCCGCGGTGCCGGACCTGTCCGTCCCGGTGGCGGCCGCAGCGCTCGGTCTCGGTGAGGAAGAGGCCGAGCGACTGCTCGAACGACTGGCTGCGGCCTGTCTGCTGGAGACACCTGCGCCCGGCCGCTACCGGCTGCACGACCTGCTGCGGGTGTACGGAGCCGGGCTCGCCGGCCCGGCTGAGCGCACCACCGCGGTGAGCCGCCTGCTGGACCTGTACAGCGCGGTCACCTGGCGCGGACTCGCCCGGTCGAGCGCCGGTTCGCCGCGTCTCGCCAGGGCACCGCGCACGACCGCCGCACCGGAGGTCGCCGACGCGTTCGGCTGGCTGGACGGAGAACGGACCCACCTGCTCGCGGTGGTGCACCAGGCGGTGGCGGATCCGGAGGTGGACAGGGGGCTGATCGCCGGCCTCGCCCTGGGACTGTTCGAGTTCTACCGCTCCCGCGGGCTGTGGCGGGACTGGCGGCAGGTGTGCGAGGCGGCCCTCGTGGAGCCGGGCGACCGGCTCGCGCGCGCGTCGCTGCTCAGCGACCTGGCCCTGGCGGAGGCGGAACTCGCGCACCGCGGCGACGGCGACTTCTGCGTCGCCCGGCAACACATCCGCGACGGCATCGCGCTGTTGGAGGAGCACGGCGACGACGACATCACGGCGCGGGCGCTCAACAACGCGTGTTACGTGTTCCGGCTCAGCGGAGCCGTCGAGGAAGCGATCGGGTTCGGCGAACGCGCCCTCGCGATGCGCCGGTGCGGGATCACGATGGTCACCCTCGCCGAGCTGTACGCGCTGGCCGGTGACCGCGCCACCCAGCACCGCCACCTCGCGGACGCCATCGCCCACCTCGAGCCGCTGGACGACGCCCACGGCATGGCGTACGCGCTCGTCGTGCAGGGCCTGGCACTCCGCGCGGACCACCGTTACCCCGAAGCGATCGAGACCCTGCGGCGCAGCGCCGAGCAGTGGCGCCGGATCGCCGACGCACCAGGCGAGGCGAACACGCTGGCGGACCTGGGCGAGACCCTCCTCGTCGCGGGTCAGCCCGACGCCGGACGGGAGGTGCTGGCCGAGGCTCTGGTGCTGCTGCGCCGGCTCGGCGACCCGGTCAGGGAGAAGAAGGTCACGGAACTGCTGGGACACAACGAGAACTGAGCGCACGGCCCGCCCAGGAGGACGGGCCGTGCGCGGAACCTCAGCTCAGTCTTTCCCTCCGCCCCTCGGGCCGCCGTAGGCGAAGCAGGCGACCACGGCGGCCACGAAGTAGGCCATGCCCTGGATCACGATTCCCCAGATGACGGGAAGCGACCACGGGGTGAGCGTCAAGGTGCCGACGATGAAGAGGATGAAGCCGATCAGGAACGCGATGGCGAGGCCGCAGAGCAGGATCTTCACCGGGTCCACGCGGTTCGCGTTGATCCGCCGAAGCGAGCTGCTCGCCTTGCGCAGCAACCTCTTCAGCCGCTTCTGGTACTTCCTGGACGCCTTCTTGACACGCTTGGTGGCCTTCTTGACCGCGTTCTTCGCCTTCTTCAGCAGGCTTCTCAGACCCTTGCGCGTGCAGCACCCGCCGCCACCACCACCTACCTCCTTGTTGATCCTGCCGTCGGTGTCGGCCCGGTTCACGGGGTCAGCCGGGTAGTTGTAGGCGTTGGTGTTACCGCCGCGCACCGGGTCCACCGACAGGAAGAGACCGGTGGCCGGGTTGTACAGCCGGGCACCCATCAACGTGAGCCCGGCGCCGGAGACCGCCCGCTGCTGACCGCCGAGCCAGCCGTACTGCACGGGACCAGTCCGGTTCGTGTTGCCAGAGGCCGGGTTGCCGTACTCGTCGAAGGTGTTCCAGGCGGTCAGCGAAGTGGCGGTGGTGGACGACGTTGCGAGGTCCACAGTGGACACCACGTCGCCGTGCGGATTGGTGACCGACAGCGCTCCCGCGCCGTTCTCGTCGACCATCAGCGACAGGTCGTCGCCCATCAGCTCGACGTACCGGCGTGCCGAGCTGCCCGCGCTGACCCACGTGGGGTTGTCGGAGGAGTCGGTGTAGTGCCGGGTGGTCGTGCTGAACTCGCTGCCTTCGACCACAGATTCGGCGGAGCGCCGGTCGGCCGCGTCCAGCGTGAACGACGTGGTGATGCCGCCTTGGCTGATGGACTCGGCCTGATCGTCGTCGTAGTAGGCGATCGTGACGTTGCCGTCCGCCGGTCGTGGTGCGTCGGCGGCGGGCAGGGTCAGGGTGCGGCCGAGCTCGTCGTAGCCGTAGCCCGTGGTCGGCCGGTCAGCGCTGTCGAACGCGCGCGTCACCGTCGTTCCGCCCGTGGTGGCGCACGAACCGTCTTCCGCGGCGGGCCTGGTGGTCCTGCCGAGCCGGTTGTCGTTGCGGTCGAACGCGTAGGAGCGGGTCACGCACGGCACCACCGACTCCGGGTCGCCCAGGTCCACGCCCGTGGACGCCGCGGTCCGGTCACGCACCTCGACGAGACGGTTTGCCCCGTCGTAGGCGTAGGCGCGGTCGTAGGGCACCGCGTCACCCACGTCGGAGGGATCACCGTCCGCGGGCGGGCCGGTGAACGCGGCGCCGTCGGGCGTCCACTCCCGCACGATCCGCCCGGTCACGTCGACGTCCTGCGACCAGGCCAGCCAGCCGCCCTCCGATCCCCGGTAGCTCAGCCCGACCCGGGATCCGGTGTGGTCCAGCTCGATCTGCTGGGTCAGCCCGCCCGGCAGTTCGTGCACGACGAGGTCGCCGTTGGCGTCGTACCCGCCGGTCGACGTCCAGGTCGAGCCCGCGGTCGTGACCTCCACCTTGGTCGGCAGGCCACGCCGCTCGGTCTGACCAGAGGCGTCGGTGCCGTCGTAGGTGTAGCGGGTGGACCCGTTGGCGTCGGTGACGGTGGCCACCGAACCTGAGGCGTCGTAGACCGTGGTCGTCGTCGACTCACCGGAGGGCTGGTAGCCGATCTGCCTGCCCCAGCCGTCGAACGTGGTCCGCACCGACGAGGCGACGCTGCCGTCCGCCCGCAGCGCCGTGACCGCGGTCTCGGCACCCGTCGCCGGGTCGTAGCTCATCTCCTTCTTCGTGTTCGGCGTCGAGGTGGCCAGTCCGGTGACCTCGGTCCGCACCGACGACACCCGGCCGTCGGGGAGGTGGGTGGTGGTCCGGGTGCGCGTGACCGCTCCGGACTTCTCCGTGACCGCGGACGGCTCCAGGAGGTAGTTGAACGCCGTGTTGGTCGTCGTCGGCAACGGCGGGCCGGAGGACGGTGCCGCGGCCGGGCCTCGGGTGCACACCAGGCCCGCCCACTGCGGCTTGCCACCGCACTGGGTGCCGTTCGCCGCGGCCGTGTAGTACACGGTCCTGGTGGTGCCGGCGTCCGCGCCACCGGAGGCGGGCTGCCGCGTTTCCACCACGCGGTTCTCGCTGTCGTAGCGGGTCACGCCCACCACGTCCGCGGCGGAGACCGCCCCGTCGAGGTCGACGTCGGTGGTGGTCCTGCTCGGCAGGCCACTCGCCCAGCCGTCGGGATCGCCCGCCACCACGGGGTTGTAGTCGGTCAGCGTCCTGGCGACCGGTTCGACGTCCTGGCCGGTGCCGGGGTCGTGCGCGAACGTGGTCTCCGTCGTGGCCAGCCGGTACGGCATGCCGGAGGCGGGGTTGACCCCGTTGTTCGGCGCGCCCTGGTCGAACTCGATCCGGCGGTGGGTGCGCAACGGCATCGCGGTGCCGTTGCGCAGGGTCGCCGTGCGGGTGGGGCCGTAGGTGTCGGTGATCAACGTCTGGTCGTCGTTGTAGACGGTGATCGACGCGAGCTGGTCGGCCGAGGTCTGCTTCCCGTCGATGATCAGCCGCAGGGCCCGCTGGTCGAGCTCCCGCACCTCGTTGCCCTTGGCGTTGTAGTCGGTGGCGGTGTACTGCCACGCGCCCGCGCCGAACTCCGCGGTGTTCACCGTGTAGCCCTGACCGTCGGTGTACTGCAGCTGCGCGAACTCCCAGTCCCCCACCGCGGGCGTCGAGCCGACCGGGTGCTCGGGGCCGAACACCGCGAAACCCTTCACCGGCGCCGACTCCTGCCCCCACCGGTCCACTGAGGACGCGGACAGGTCGGGCAGACCCGCACCGGTGAGCGGCACGTCGTAGACGAACGTCGCGAGGTTCGCCGTGCCGCCCGCCGGGTCGCCGGCAGGCCGGTCGCGCTGCACTCCGGCCAGCTTCACGTTCGGCGCGGCGGTGTAGCTGAACCGGATCGGGACCTGACCGGGTGGCGTCACCGAGGTGAGCCGGTTGCCGGAGTCGTAACCGTAACCGGTGGTCAGGTTGTTGCGCGGATCGGTCACGCCGGTGAGCCGTCCCGCGCTGTCGTAGCCGTACGCCGCGACCTTGATCGAGTCCACGGCCTGCTTCTCCGGCTGGTAGATGTCCAGCCAGGCGGCCACCATCCGGCCGTTCGACGAACCGGACGTGCCGTAGTCGAACCGCAGCGACCGGCATCCCGGCGCACCCGCGTAGGCGCCCTGAGCGTCCACACAGGACACTCCGGGGGCCGGCGGGGCGACGATGCGGGCGACCCGGCCGGTGCCGTCGTAGGAGTAGGCGGTCTTGCCGGCGACGCCGGGTTCCGCGATGGCCGACGGCCGGAACCTGCCGGCGGCCGTGGTGGTCGGCGCGGTGGACGCGGTGGTGACGAACGTCGTGACGGTGCCGTCTTCCTCGGTGTAGGCGATGGTGGTCGCCGCACCGGTTCCGCTCACCGTGAGCTTGGCCCTGGCCTGCGCGGCGTCCTCCTCCGCGGCGACCCAGGTGCCCGCCTCCAGCGTCGCGGTGGTGCGCCGCTTCCCGCTCGGTGACTCGAAGACCATCGCCGTGGTGTCGCCGTCGAGCAGGGCGATGGTGCCGTCGAGCCGGGTGTTGTCGATCACCTGCAGGCCGCCGGCGCCCGCCTCGGCGCCGTCGAACTCCGCGGTCCAGCCGGGACCGAAGACCCCGGTCACGGTGTCCGTCGCACCGGCGAACGTCGAGTGCGAACGGGAGATCGTCAGGTCACCGGTGTAGCCGGGCACCTCGATGTCGGTCTCCTGGGTGTGGAACTCACCGGTCCACAGCGCGACGTCACCCGTGCCGGCGTCGGCCGTCGGGAACCCCTTGCCGAACGCGTGCGGCACCCGCAGGACGGTGCTCTTGCTCTGCGACCAGGTGCACTGGGTGGTGCTCGTGTAGGTCAGGCACACCTGGACGTCCAGCAGCGCGGGCACTCGCTCGTTGAGCTGGGTCGGCTGCACGCCCGCGGCACCGGGATCGGCGTCGAGCTGGCCGTCCTGCGTCTCCGCGGCGGTGTTCCAGATGCCCGTCACGGTCACGCCCGCGGCGCCGTTGTCGGTCACCGTCAGCGGGGCGTTCGCGGAGGTGTTCCAGCCGGTCGTCTCGCTGGTGCCGCCGTAGCCGGACAGCCGCCAGCGGACCGAGGCGGACGGCGTGGCCGAACTGCCCTTGGGCGGTCCGGACGCGGTGATCCGCACGCCGCCCGTGGTGGTGAGCCTGGGGTTGACCGCCGGGCTGCTCAGCGTCGCGCCGCCGTAGCCGAACGAGTAGCCGGCCGCGGTGGACAGCTTCCCGGCCGGGGTCTCCGCCTGCGCCTTGATCGTGTGCAGGCCCTGCGTGACCGGCATGGTGATCGTCGCCTTGGCGACGTTCGGGTCCGCCGACGGGGTGATCTTGAGCTGGCCGGGGGCGCCACCGGTGAAGTTCGTCGGCCGCGGCTGGCCGTCCACGGTGACCCTGACGTGGCCGGGCGCGTTGAACCCGGTGCCCGGCGCGGTGATCGTGCACGTGAAGACCGCGCTCGGCGGGGTGTCGGTCCACGAACCGTTGGCGTACGGGCAGGTGATCGCCGGTGCGGCCGGGGTCGCGGCGCCGACGCGGAACAGCGCCCACTCCGACCAGGCGGAGTTCAGCGTGCCGTCGTTGGTCCTGGCCCTGACGACGATCGCGGTGTTGTCGGGCAGGTCGGCGTTGGGCTGGCACCCCGCCGTCGTGCCGGACGGGTAGGTGGAGCTGGTGCAGGTGGCCTTCAGGGTCGCGGCCGTGCCCGCGGTGGACGTGTGGAACTCGAAGTTGTAGCGCACGGTGTTGCCGTCGGGGTCGGTGGCCTTCGCCGACACCCAGTTGCGCCGGTTCGCCGTGTAGAGGTAGGTCGCACCGCCAGGAGCGGCGTACGGGACGGCGTTGACGATCGTCGGCTTGGCCGGCGTCGCGGGCGCGCGGTTGTAGGTGAAGGAGATGAACGGCGGGGTGGCGCTGTCGCTGGAGCGGAACCGCTTCCAGGAGTTCGAGTCGGCTTCGTTGCCCGCCATCAGGGCCATGCCGCCGACCGCGTACGACGCGGCCGACCACGCCTTGGCGAGGTCCGTGACCGGCACCGCCGTGCGGCCGGCCGGGCAGCCGCTGTCGTGGCCCTTGGCGAACGACGCCGACCCGTACTGGCTGCCGATCGTCGGTTGCGCCGTCCACCGCGTCGACGTGGAGGCGAGCTGAGCGCTCTTCACCACGACCGCCGAGGCCGTGCAGGAGTACGACCACGTCTCGTAGAGCGACAGGGAGGCGCTGACGATCTGCTTGCCCTTGAACGGTGCCGTCGGGAAGTTCAGGAACGAACGCGCCTTCACGGCACCGCCGTTGTACGTGCCGACCTTGAGCTCCTCCGACGCGGACTGGTCGCTGGAGTAGTCGGTCTGCACCCACGTGTCGAAGCTCGGTTTCGCGGTCACCGCCGCGTAGGTCGGGTCGACCGTGACCGGGAAGCTGCGCCCGGAGTCCATGAACCACTTGGCGTCCGGCGTCACCACGAGCTCGCCGCCCTCGACGCGCAGGTCCACCTTCGTCCGGTTGACCGGCTCACCGCTGCGCTCGTCGGTCTTCGCGTCCCACATGTACGCGACCGGGATCGAGGAGTGCGGCTTGCCCGCCGCGTCGAGGAGGTCGATCGAGCCGTCGGATTGCGGCTTGACGGTCAGTCCCTTGAGCCGCAACGGAATCCGCCAGCTGGGTGCGGCCGCGGGTCTGCGTTTCACCACGAAGTCGTACTCGAAGCCCGACCGCCGTGAGTGCACGACCAGGTCGACGCCTGGCTGGATCTCGGCGTAGGTGGCCTTGGTGCCGTCCAGCACGGGTTCCGGCAACGTCCACGGCGCGACCCAGTCCACCTGCCGGTCCGCGTCGGGTGCGGCCGCGACGAACGACGTACCGGTCTTCGCGGCCTTGCCGCCCAGCCTCAGCCCCAGCGGGTGCCCGCCGGTCGTGGCGGCGCCGCTGGAGTCCCTGCGCCAGTTCAGGTCGATGCCGGTCCAGGCACCGCCCTTGTCCTTGAACCGGATCGGCGCACCGTGCTCCTCGGTGGTCATCGTGCCGTCCGGGTTCGACCAGGTCGTCGAGGTCTCGGTGCGCAGTTCCTCCACCTCGACCCTGGAGCCCTGCGCTCTCGCCGACACCGCGGCGGACACGACGTCGGGCCTGGACGCCACCTGCGGCCCCCTGGCCTGGGCGGGCGCCCCGGCCGCGAGCGCTTCCGGCCGCACCGCCTCGACCGAGGTCGAGGCCAGCGCCAGCAAGGCGGTCAGCAGTATTCCCTTGCGCAACAGGGACAGTCGCTTGCTCATGGGGCCCCCTCGGAGATCGGCTGCACGCGCCACCTTGGCGGCGCGTGCAGCCTGCGGGGAAGCGACAACCCCTACAGTTCTCCTACACAGTTGCGGGGCGACTCAGTTCAGGACGAACGTCTTGATGCTGCGGGCAGGAAACTGGGTGTTGAAGGTTCCGTTCGACACGGTGAAGTCGTTGGAGCGCGCCAGGTTCGCGCTCGCACTCGTCAACCAGCTGGAGCCGGTCGCGGAACCGACGTCCCGGATGGTGACCACGTGGTCGACCGGCGAAGTGTTCTTGTTGATGGCTACGATCACGATCCTGGACCCGCTCTTGTACGCCGAGATGTAGACGTTGGCCTGCGGGTTCGCGGTCGCGGTGATGCGCGAACAACCGGGACGAACCCACTTCGAGAAGTGGGCCATGTTGGCGCCGCGCTTGCTGATCTGCCCGTCCTCCCGCATCGGCCCGTACGAGCGGCGGATGTACCACCACACGTAGGTCTGGAACCGGCCGTCGACCAGCGCACGGTGGATGTGCTCGCCCACATCGAGCGCCTGCGGCCACAGATCGGCGGAGTCGGTGCTGTTGGGGTGGTAGACCTCGGTCATCCACAGCTCTTTGCCGCCGCCCTTCTGCTGGAAGAGCGGGTAGGGGAAGTCCGCGGTGCGGGTGCCGTAGAGGTGTGCGCCGATGATGTCCACGTTCGCCAGCGCGGCGGCGTCGTTGAGAATGGGATCGGAGAGGTTCTTGCGGTACTGGAACGACTCGGGAGCGATGACCCTGGCGTTGATCGCGCCCGCGTTCTCGCGCAGGAACCTGACGATCTCCGCGGACGTCCACGCCGTCCACTCCTGCGCGTAGTCCGGTTCGTTCTGGACCGAGATCCCGTACAGGTTCACCCCGTTGTTCGCCATGAACGCGACGAAGTCGTTGAGGTGCTGCGCATAAGCCCCGTAGGAGGAGTAACGCAGCCGCTTGCCGCCGGAGAACGTCTCGGTCATCGAGGCAGGCGGATTCCACGGCGAGGCGATGACCTTGGCCCCGAGCTCGACCGCACGCTTCGCCGTGGCGACCTCGCGGCTCCAGTTGGCCCGGTTCTCGTGGACGGGGATGCGCAGAACGGTGAACCCGAGCTGCCCCGCACCGTTGCCGAACGCCGTTTCGCGCTGCGCGGCGGTGAGGTCGCTGATCCACACGGTGTGGTTCATGCCGCCGAAGCCGAGGATCGTCTGCTGCACGTTCGACGGCTCGACGACCACCGAGGTGGCCGCGGCAGCCGGTATCCCGACCGCCAGCGCAGGCAACGCGACACCCGCCGCCAGCAACGTCCGCCGGCGTAAAGGATGCGAACCCACGTCTTCTGAATGCTCTGTCATGACATCTCCACGAAGCTGTTCTCGTTCAGGATCGGAACACGTCGGATGTCCGGCCGGTTGTCAGTGCAACCGCCCTGGGAACGCTCCCAGGAAACATTCCTAACAGCGTTCACGCCTCACCGTCAAGGCGGCCGACAATCGAATTCGTCGAATGCGAGAGTCGGGAGGATCCGCGCCTCTCGACGTCGCGGCGGGATTGAGCCGGTCGGTCCAGGTAGCTGCACCCTCTGCGGGGTACCGAAACCCGGGCGAGCTCCTGACCTGCACATCGCACCGGGTGCTGCGGGAATCGAAAATTGTCAGGCGAAAGATTGAAGGTGCCCACCCTGCGGGTTTATCGCTTCGTGCACCTCTTCCAATCGTCGGTGCGTGACCTCTGAGTGACGTCGCCAAGTTTTACGCAGTCACGCGTACGAGTTCGTCGAGAACTGCGGCCTGCCGCTGGGAAAGTCGTCCGGGAACGGCGAGGCGGACACTGCACCGGTGAGCAGGCCGAGCACGATCGTCGTCGGCCAGTCGTCGCGCTCGCCCGCAGGCAGCCACAGCTGCGAGTCGCCGCTGTCCGTGCCGCCCCACTGCACCAGGTCCTCGGGTATCACCGCCACACTGCCTGTCGATCACCACAACTTCGAGAGCGCTGTCGTTTCTGGCTCTGCACAACGGTTGTCTGCACTAGGCTCGAGCCGAGTTCACCGGCGGTCATCGCGAATCCGAGGGAGCTACCGACGTGGTCGAGACGCACGACATCGTTCGCCCGCCAGCAGAACTCAGCACCGCCCTCGCGGCGCTCGGCAGCGCGACGGCCAGCGCCGAGCTCAGTCGCATGGGCATCCGCAGCGCGTTCATCAGCGGGCCGATCACGGTGACGCCCGGGATTCGCGTGGCCGGGCCTGCGCTGACGCTGCAGTTCCTGCCGAAGCGGGAGGACCTCTACCCCGACGACGAGTACGCCGAGCCCGAGAAGCAGTTGCACCGGCACGTGATGTACCACGCGCAGGCCGGCGACATGATCGTCGTGGACGCGCGCGGCGACATGAGCAGCGGCGTGTTCGGCGAGATGATGCTGACCTACTTCAAGGGCCGCGGCGGTGTCGGCGTGGTGGTCGACGGATGCCTGCGCGACATCGGTGAGGCCAAGAAACTCGGTCTCGGGCTGTGGATCCGGGGCGCCACACCGAACTTCCACGCCCAGACCGGCATCGTCCCGACCGCCGTGAACGTGCCGGTGGCGTGCGGCGGCACGCTCGTCGAGCCCGGCGACATCGTCGTCGCCGACGACGACGGGGCGGTCGTGGTGCCGGTGAAGCTCGCGCCCGCGCTGGTCGCCGTCGCCCAGGAACACGCGGAGTGGGAGGAGTTCTCCCGGATCCGGCTGGCCGAGGGCGGCGACCTGCGACGGTACTACCCGCTGTCCGAGGAGGCGCGGCCCGAGTACGAGCGGTGGCGTGCCGAGCAAGGCAAGGGCTAAGCGGGCTGCCAAGAGTCCTGTCCGCTACTG
>NZ_JBHRZI010000014.1:27058-43729 GCF_042649515.1 Lentzea rhizosphaerae
CAACCCTGCCGGTTGTGGCACCAGCCTCATCCCTTCACCGCTCCCGCGGTGAGCCCCTCGGTCAAGAACCGTTGCCCGAACGCGTACATCGTCACGACCGGGATGCTGATCAGCAGCGAGGCCGCGGCCAGCTGCCCCTGCGGCACGACGTCACCGAAGATCATCGACTGCATGCCGACGGGCAGCGTCTTGTAGTCGTCCTTGGTGATGAACACGAACGCGAACAGGAACTCGTTCCACGCGTTGGTGAGCGTGAAGAGCGCGACCGCGAGCAGGCCCGGTTTCGCCAGCGGTAGAACGATTCGCAGGAACGCGCCGAACCGCGTGCAGCCGTCGACCAGCGCGGCCTCCTCGAGGTCCGCCGGGATCGACTTGAAGTAGCCGACGAGCAGCCACGTCGCGAACGGCAGCGTGAACGTCGGGTAGGCGAGCACGAGCGACCACAAGGAGTCGTTGAGGCCGATCCCGCTCATCATCTGGTACAGCGGGATGAACAGCAGCGCGCCCGGCATCACGTAGGTGAGCAGGATCGTCACCGTGAAGCTCTCCGAACCCCGGAACCTCAAGCGCGCCAACGCGTAGCCCGCGAGCGCCGCGCAGATCAGGGCGATCACGGTGGACGCCACCGACACCAGGATCGTGTTGAGGTACCAGGTGCCGAACGCCCTGCCCGTGAACAGGTTCGTGAACTGCTCGGTGGTCCACGGGGTCGGCCACAGGTCGTCGGTGCGCGCCACGATCTGGTCGTCGGATTTGAACGCCGTGACCGTCATCCAGTACAGCGGCGCAAGCACGAAACCCAGCAGTCCCACGAGCGCGATGCCCGAACTGGTGCCGCCGACCACGCGTGCGGCCAGCCGGTTGCCGCGGGCGGCGAGCACGGAGACGAGACGTCCGACCGCGGCCGCGAGCACCACGAACACGGCGAGCACGAGCGCGGCCTTCCACACGATGTGCGGCGACGCCCAGACCAGCACGAGCGCCGACAGCACGACGATCACCCACGGCAGCGCTCGACGCTGGCCGGGACTCAACCGCCTGCGCCCGAGGTCGCTCGCGCCGGGCAAATCGTTGCGGCGCATCATCCGCACGAGAATCACCACGAGCACGGCGATGATCGGCAGCATCACCAGCGTCACCGCGGCGCCTGCGCCCAGTTGCAACTGCTGGATCGCCTTCGAGTACGCCACCATCACGTAAGGCGCGGTGGCGTCGCCCGGCCCGCCCTGGGTCATCAGCCAGATCAGGTCGAAGTTGTTGAAGGTCCAGATCGACGACAGCAGCACCGTCACGATCATGACGTGGCGCAGTCCTGGCAACGTGATGTGCAGGAACCGTTGCCACGGCGAGGCACCGTCCACCATCGCCGCCTCGTAGAGGTGGCTGTCGATCGCCTTGAGCCCGGCGAGGAACGTCACCGTGAAGAACGGGATGCCCTTCCAGACGTTGACCAGGATGACCGACGGCATCGCGAGCGCGGGATCGGACAGCCACTCCGCAGGCCACCGGTCGACGAGCCCGATCGTGGCGAGTGCAGGCCCGATGCCGGAATCGGTGAGCAGAGTGTTGACGCTGCCGAAGATCGGGTCGAACAGGGACCGCCAGGTGAAGGCCGTGACGACCGTCGGCACCACCCACGGCAGCAGGATCACCCCGGCGACGATCGCCCGGCCGCGGCGCATGTGGTGCAGCATCAACGCCGCGATGAGGCCGAGGGTCACCTTGAAGATCTCGGCGTACGCGGTGAAGACGAACGAGTTCAGGACTCCTTTGTGGAACAACGTGTCGCCGACGAGCGCGGTGTAGTTGTCCAGCCCGACGAAGACCGTCTCGGCGCCGTGGCGTTCCGTGGTGCTGGTGACGACCGAGTCGACGATCGGGAACAGGATCAGGCCCGCGACCAGCACCAGCGTCGGCCCGACGAACATCGCGGCGAGGCGCCAGTCGCGTCCGAGCAGCCGTTGTGACGGGCTGAGCGAGGGCGCCGGGCGCGGCGCCGGACGGACCGGCGCCGGCCGAGTGCGCAGGTCCGTCACTGCTTGTAGCCCTGCTGCTCGAAGATCTGGACGATCCGGGCGTGGGTCGCGGCGACCGCGTCGGCCGGTTTGGTGCCCTGGATGACCGACTGCATCATGTCGGTCAGCACGTAGGCGGCGGTGGCGGCCTGGTCCCCGGGGCTCGGCGCCTGGGGGAACTTGAAGCCTGTCTTGGTGGTCATCGGGAGCTGCGTGCGAGTCTGCTCCCGCAGCGCTGGGAAGGCCGGGTCACCGCTGGTGTAGTACGGGTCGGAGTCCCACACCTTGTCCCACGAAGGATTCACCAGGCACGGCGCTCCCTTCGCGACACCGAGCAGTGCTGTGCCGCTGGCCATGTACTTCGCCACCAGCTTGGCGAGGTCCGGATTCTTGGCCCCCTTGAACACGACGAACGAGTTGGACTCGCCGAACGCGAGCGGCTTGTCGATCGCGGGTCCGGTGGCGCCGTTGAACGGGTGGGTGTTGCCGTACACCGGGTTGTTCTTGGTCTTCGAGTCGGCGTAAACGCTGAACTGGTTGAGCGTGAGCCCCAGGATCTGGGCGAGCCAGTTCTCGTTGTTGCTCGAGTCGGTCCAGCTGCCGATCCCCGGCGGCAGCATCGGCGTGTACTTGGGGTTCGTGTAGATGTCGCCGATGAACGTGACGGCCGCGACGGTCTCGGGCGAGTTGAACACCACCTTCGTGCCGGTGTTGTCCGCGATCGCCCCGCCGTAGGTGTTGATGACGTTCCCGATGAAGCCGTTGGCATCGCCGGAGCGGTTCACCGTGAGACCCCAGCCGAAGCGCTTCTTCGACGGGTCCGAGACCTCCAGGGCGTTGTCGCGCAGCTCTTCCCACGTGTAGTGCGGCTTGAGCGGGAGACCCTTCTCCTGGTACCAGTCCTTGCGCAGGTACATCGCCGACGCGATGAAGTGGTACGGGATCGCGAACCAGCGCCCGCCGAACACGCAGTAGTTGGTCGCCTCCGTCGCGGGCTCTCCGTAGAGCTTGCGCATCTCCTCCACCACGTCGGTGACGTCGGTGAGTGCGCCGAGGTTGTGGAGCTGGCCGACGAACCGCCGGTCGCTCACGAAGGCGAAGTCGCGGCTGGTGCCCGCTTTCACCTCGGCGTCCATCTTCGCGACCATGTCGCCCGCGTCACCGGAGACCAGGTCGTTGCGGACCGTGGTGCCGGTGGCCTGCGCGAAGACCTGCAGCGACTTGTCCAGCGCCTTGTTCGCGCTCTCCGAGTACAGCTTCTGCGACAGCATTCCGACCGATCCGCCGCGCAGCGGTGCCGCCTGGTCGAGCAGGGCCTGGGGCACCTGGACGTCTACCTGCGGTGTGGCGGGGCCGCCTGTCCCGCAGCCGGCGAGACCGAGCACGCCCAGCGCGCCCAGCCTGATGACGGCGCGCCGCGATAAGTCCGAATTCTCTTCCATGACACCAACTCCTCCCGCGTCCGGTCGAACGGACGCGTGCCGACGGGGCGACGTTGCAACCGGCGGGACAGCGGGACGTGCACCCGCTGCCGGGTCGTTCATGTGGTGAAGCCGACGAACTTCGTGCACGGCACAGCGCTAGCGCCGCTTGGTACGCCGCCCCTTTTTCGCGAGGAGCGCAGAGTTGTTGGCCAGGTGTTTGCGCATCGCCGCGCGGGCCCGGTCCGGGTCACGCGCCACGAGCGCCTCGTAGATCTCCGTGTGGTCGGCCGTGGCCTTGCACAGCGCGTCCGAGTCCTCGTTCGTGATGCGCCTGCTGGCCGTGCCCAGCCAGCGCGCCGAGTACATGATCCGGTCCAGGATGCGGTTGTTCGCCGCCCGGCAGATCTCCATGTGGAACTCGTGGTCGACCTCGAGGTAGGCGTTCGGATCCCCCTCCAGCGCCGCCATCCGGCCGATCTCGTCCCTCAGCCGTTCCAGCGTCTCGTCGGTGACGAGGGCGGCGGCCATGGCGGCGAGCTCGGGTTCGAGCAGCATCCGCATCTGGTCGAGCTCCTGCAGCAGTTCGCCGACGACCTCGGCGGGCAGCCACTCGATCAGCAACGGACTCAGGTAGTCCCACTCCGCCGGTGGGCGCACGACGACGCGACGGCCCTGAGCCACGTCGACGATGTCCAGCGAGGCGAGGACTTTGAGCGTCTCCCTCGCCACCACGCGGGAGACCCCGAACTCCCGCGCGATGTCGAGCTCCGACGGCCCCCGGCCGTCGGAGATCTCGCCGTTGACGATGCGCCGGGTCAGGTGTGCGGCCACCTGCACCGGCAGAGTGCGGACCTTGACAACGTCCGGAGACTCTTGTCCCCTTTGCATGTCATCAGCTTATAGGACAAGTTCCACATCGCGACAGAGTCCGTTCACCTGCACCACCCGGCGACGGGAGAGCAATGCGGATCGTGAACGTCACCACGGCAGTGGTCGCCTACCACGGTGAGGCCACCCTGGTCCGGATCGACACAGACGAAGGCCTCAGCGGGTTCGGCGAGGCCAATCCCGACGCCGGCGCTGGCGGCGTCGTCGGAATGATCAAATTCCTCACCCCGCTGCTGATCGGCGAGGATCCGCGCAACGTCGAGCGCTGCTGGGAGAAACTCCGCCGCAGCAAGGTCTTCGCGGGACCGCAGGGCGGGGTGTTCGTGATCGCCCTGTCCGGGATCGAGCTCGCGCTGTGGGACCTCGCGGGCAAGGCGGCGGGCCAGCCCGTCCACCGGATGCTCGGCGGCAAGTTCCGCGACCGGATCCGCCTCTACGCCGACTGCGGCGACGGCGACGACCCCGCGGGCTCGGTCTCCGGGTGCGTGGACCGGGCCCGGCGGATGGTCGCCGAGGGCTTCACCGCCATCAAGTTCGACGTCGACAACCTCCACCACCCGGCCAAGTTCGACGACTTCAACCACACGATCAACGCCGCGGAGCTGCAGTCGATGGTCGAGCGCGTCGCCGCCGTCCGCGAGGCGATCGGACCGGACGTCGACCTGGCCATCGACCTGCACGCCCGCTACGACGTGCCGAGCGCGTGCCGGATCTCGCGCGAGCTCGAACCGTTCGACCTGATGTGGCTCGAGGAACCGCTGCCCGCGGAGAACGTCGACGCGCTGGTGCGGGTGCGGGACCAGACCCGCACGCCGATCTGCGCGGGCGAGAACCTCTACCTGCGGTGGGGTTTCCGCGAACTGCTCGAACGCGGCGCCGTGGACGTGATCGAGCCGGACGTGCCCAAGTGCGGCGGACTGGCGGAGGCCAAGAAGATCGCCAACCTCGCGGAGCTGCACTACATCCCCTTCGCGCCGCACCTGGTGTCGACGCCGCTGGGCACGATGGCGACGTCGCACCAGTGCGCGGCCATTCCCAACTTCTACGTCCAGGAGTGGCACGCGCTGGAGGAACGGGAGGTGTGGGACAGCTACGTCCACGCCCCCGACGGAAGCGGCTCGATCGTGAAGGACGGCTACATCACGCTGCCCGACACCCCCGGCATCGGTGTGGAGCTCGACATGGACGGCGTGCGGGCACACGCCGTCGCGGGCTACGGGGTTTTCGAGTAGCAAACCTCGCCGAACTCGGGGGCGTCCCGACATGGATGAACGGCGCTTTTGTCCACCTGAGGTGAACAAAAGCGCCGTTCATCCACCTGAGATCAGGAGCCGGCGAAAAATGTGCCGGGGGATGTAGACGTGACGAGCGCGGCATCGACGTCTCCCGCGAGGATGGTCGTCCGGACGCATCCACGAGGCCGAGGAGCCGATGGTGAAGTACGTGATCCTGATCCACTCCAACCCGCAGCCGTGGGGGCACCCGACGCCCGAGTACCTGCCCCACTACCAGGACATGCCGCGGGCGGAACGGGACCGGCTGAACTCCGAGTTCGAGAAGATGCTCGGTGAACTGCACGAGAAGGGCGAGCTGATCGGCGGCGAGGCACTGGCAGCGCCCGAGTCGTCGCGGCTCTACCGGTGGGCCGACGGGAAGCCGCTGGTCACCGACGGGCCGTACTCGGAGGCCAAGGAGCACCTGGCCGGCTTCTTCCTGATCGACGTGGACAGCCACGCCCGCGCGGAGGAGATCGCGGCACGCTTCGCCGGTCCGGGCGAGACGGTCGAGCTGCGGCCGACCATGTGGCCCGGCGGGGACGCCTGATGGACCCGCGGGTGGTCGAGGACGTGTGGCGGCGCGAGTCGCCTCACGTCCTCGCCGCCCTGCTGCGCCGCTACGGCGACCTCGGCGACTGCGAGGACGCCGCGCAGGAGGCGGCCGAAGCGGCGGCACGGCAGTGGGACTCCGACGGCGTACCGGACAACCCGCGCGGCTGGCTCATCCGGGTCGCCTCCCGGCGTCTGATCGACAGGTTTCGCGCCGACAGCGCTCGGGCGGGGCGTGAGGAAGCCGTGGCCGCCGCTCAGCCCGGCGACGCCCACCTCGCTCCCCCGGCCGACAACGTGCAGCACGACGACGACACCTTGCGGTTGCTGCTCCTGTGCTGCCACCCCAGTTTGAGCCGCTCCTCGCAGGTCGCCCTGACCCTGCACGCCGTCGCGGGCCTGACCACGGCCCAGATCGCCGCCACCTACCTCGTGCCGGAGCGCACGATGACACAGCGCCTGACCAGGGCGCGGTCCACCCTGCGGGCGGCGGGTGCGGTGTTCGGGCTGCCGACGGAGACCGAACTGCCCTCGCGCATCGCCGCGGTGCTCGACGTGTGCCACCTCCTGTTCACCGAGGGACACACCCGTTCCACCGGCGACGCGGTGGTCGACTCCGACCTGGCCGGGGAAGCCGTTCGGCTCACCAGGCAGCTGCACGCGGCGATCCCCGACCACGACGAGGTGGCTGGCGCCTTGGCCCTGATGCTGCTCACGCACGCCCGCGCGGCCGCACGCACCGACGGCAGCGACCTCGTGCCTCTGGCCGAACAGGACCGTTCGCGGTGGGACCACGAGCGGATCGCGGAAGGAGTGCGCATCCTGGAGCGGGTCCTGCCCCGCGGGCACGTCGGCAGGTTCCAGCTCCAGGCCGCGATCGCCGCCGTGCACGCCGAAGCCACCACGTGGGAAAGCACCGACTGGCAACAGATCTGCCTGCTGTACGCCATGCTCGAACGGGTCGCGCCCAGCCCGGTCGTGACGCTCAATCGAGCGGTCGCGGTCGGGATGGCGCTCGGTCCGGAGTCCGGATTGGCCGTCATCCAGCCGTTGCTCGACGATCCGGCGATGCGGCGGCACCACCGCACCCACGCCGTGCACGCCCACCTGCTGGAGATGGCCGGCGACGTGGCAGGTGCCGTCGACAGCTACCGCCAGGCCGCCCAGCTCACGACGAGCCGGCCCGAGCAGCGCTATCTCAACGCCAGGATGCGCAACGTCAGACCCTCGCCTGCTCCCGGACCGGCTTGACGGCGTCCGGCACGAGTTCCCCCTCGGGGAAGGAACACGTGAAGGTGCCGTGATAGCCGAAGAGCGGTCCGAACCGGTGGTTGGCGACCTCGACGTTGATGCGGAACCGGCCGAGGTCGTCGTCGTAGGACTCCCGGACCTCGGCGGTGCCCGTCACGAGGCTGGGGATGCGGAAGTGGAGCGGACCTTCGTGGAAGCGCTGCTCGCCGCTGCGGATCACGAGCCCGCCGCGTTCGTCCACGGACAGGTGCAGGTCGACGGAGACGTGCTGGTGCGTACCCAGGTAGTCCACGACGCAGCCCCGTTCAGGGCTGTAGATCATGGTGGCGTCCCAGCGCCGGGGCCGGTCGAAGGTGAAGGTGCGGGCGAAGGTCACCGTCTCGCGGCCGAGCGAGTCGCGGTAGGGGAAGTTCTCGATGGTGAACGGGATGTCGCTGCCACGACCGGGAACGAGGATGTGGCGCTGGGCACCGAGCAGGAGGAACGGCCGGGTGAAACCGCGGCCGTGCCACACCCGGTCCATCGTGCCGGTGCCGACGCAGGCGACACCGTCGTCGGTGGCGAAGCCGAACCGGCGTCGCAGTTGCGGGTGCAGGCGGTCGAAGTCGTCGCCGAGGGCGCGCTGGAAGATCGACGTCACGGTTGCTCCAAAGTGGACAGGGTGGACGGCGCCACCGACGAACGGCGGTCAGGAGGTCTCCGCCGGCACCTCCTGGCAGCCGGGGTCGACGGCGACGGCGGGATCAGCAGGGTGCCGAGGGTGAGGGCTGCGGCGAGCACGACCGGCGCGGCCCACCAGGCGGCGGCGCAGACGGCGACTCTGGCGCCGACGTCCAGCAGCGCCCGCCGAAGCGACACCTCTGGCGGCACACCGCGTTCGAGCCACAGTCGAAGCCGGTCGAACGACCAGGCAGTGGCCCACCCCAGCAGCAGCCGGAACGGCCGATCGGCCAGCGCGCCCAGCCTGCCCCAGCCGGGCTGGTAGTCGTACCCGGTGAGGAACCGGATCCCCTCACTGGTCGGCACGTACCGCCAGTAGCCCGCCCCGGAGCGGATCAACGACAACGGGTGCGCCGAAGCGAACCGCAGCGCGGACGTCCGCGAGCCGTCGGGTTTCGTGCGCTCACCGACGCTGACGCCGGTCCCGTCCACCGTCAGGCCGGGCAGGACGCGGACGGAGTACCGGAAACGCTGTGGCGCAGCCGGTTCCGCTTTCGGCAAGTAGTCGATCCTGCCGAACCTGAGGTCCCACCGCTGATGAAGGTGCGGGTCCTGCGTCCGCCGCCACAGCTCGTCGAGATCGGCCCGGATCACCGCCTCCACGTAGAGCGCACGCCGCCGCGCCATGTGACCCCCTCACGTTTGAGCGATCGCTCAAACACGAGGGTAGCCAGATTTGAGCAGATGCTCAAACAGGCACTACCGCAGGTTCTTCGCCGTCCTGCGGAGTTTGCCGCGCAGTGCGCGGACCGCGACCGGACCGAGGTCGTCCACCACCTCGATCAGGACACCCAGGCGGTCAAGTGCGTCCAGGGCCGCCTTCGCCCCGTCGGCGTCGACGCCCTCGTACAGCTCCAGCCCGATGAATCCCGCGCTCACCGCACGTGCGAGACCCGCCGTGTCGATCAGCTCGGCCACCGGGGACGACGCCAGCAACCTGCTCAGGGCCCGCTCGATCGGAGTGATCCACAGCTGCAGCGACGCCGAGGTGGCCTCGGCGAGGTCGGGGTCGGTCTGCGCACCGGACAGCAGCTGGGCGAGCACCATGACGTTGCCCCGGTCGCGTTCCTCGGCGTGCAGGGTGCGGCCGAGCGCGAGGAGCTGCCGCAGGTCGGTGACCTCGTCGAGGCGTTCGGCGAACGGTTCGACCCTGGCCCGGGTCGCGGCGAGGCAGGCGGCCTTGAGCAGTTCGTTGACGCTGCCGAAGTGGTAGAAGACCAGCGCCTGGTTGACCCCGGCGGTGGCCGCGATGCCCCGCGCGGTGGCGCCGGTCAGACCGTGCGCGCGGATCGTGTCGATCGCGCCGTCGATCAGGCGCTGTCGGGTGTCGGCCACCGCACAACCGTAGAGGTCGGCAGGGCGGACCTCCCGCACCGCGTTCCTCTCAGCGAGCCGGAGGTGTTGACGTCGCGGTATTGTGGGAGCGCTCCCAGAACCTGCGAGAGGAGTTTTCATGCGAAGGAACATCCGTGCCCTCACTGCTGCGGGCGCGCTGGTCGCGAGCATCTTCGTCGCGACCTCGGGCTCGGCACAGGCCGACACGACCATCTGCGACCAGTACGGGTCGACCACCATCCAGGGCCGCTACGTGGTCCAGAACAACCGGTGGGGCACGTCGGCGCAGCAATGCATCAACGTCACGTCCACCGGCTTCCGGATCGCCACGCAACAGGGTTCCAGCCCGACCAACGGCGCCCCGGTGTCGTACCCGTCGGTCTTCCTCGGTTGCCACTACACCAACTGCTCCCCCGGCTCGACCCTGCCGATGCAGGTCAGCCGGATCCGCAACGCCACCTCCTCGATCTCCTACCAGTACGCGGGCGGCACCTACAACGCCTCGTACGACATCTGGCTCGACCCCACACCGAAGACCAACGGCGTCAACCAGATGGAGATCATGATCTGGTTCAACCGCCAGGGACCGATCCAGCCCATCGGCAGCGCCGTCGGCAACACGACGATCGCCGGCCGTTCGTGGCAGGTCTGGCGCGGTAGCAACGGATCCAACAACGTCATCTCCTACGTCGCGTCGTCGACGATCAACTCGTGGTCGTTCAACGTGCTCGACTTCGTCAACGACGTGCGCGCCCGCGGCGCGATCACCAACTCCTGGTACCTCACCAGCATCCAGGCAGGCTTCGAGCCGTGGAACGGCGGCGTCGGCCTGGCCGTGAACAACTTCTCGGCCTCGGTGAGCTGACCGCATGAGCAACGGCGGCCGGCACGGTCGGAAACCCGCCTGCCTGACCGTGCCGGCCGTCGCTCAGGAGCAGCCGATCCGCGACGACGCCAGCACGACGTCGTCGAACCACAGCGTGTCGTCCCCGCTGCCGTAACTCTCCCAGCCGAGCCGGAAGTTGGTCAGGGCAGGCCGCCACCCGGCGCGACGGAGCCACTGCGCGTCCACGTCCGGTGTGGACACCCCGTCCGCCCGCAGGCCCGGCACCTCGGTGCCGTTGACCCAGGTCCGCAGTTCCGAGCCGGTGATCCCGAACTCCACGCAGGTCCACTGGTTCACCGCCAGCGGGGTGCTCTGGGCTACCCCGGCAGGGCTCTGCTCCGGCAGCGTGGCGTCGTCGGACTCGCGGTTCCACTGCAGGGCGCGGTTCTGGCCGCCCATCCGCAGGTCCTTGCCGCCGTCAGCGGTGTCCTTCATGGCCAGGAACGTCACGTGCGCCTCCGGCAGCGCGGTGGTGTGCCGGACGTAGAACCGCGTGTACAGCGCGGATCCGCCGGTACCTCTGGTGGTCGTGAGGAACACGTGGTTGCAGTAGCCGGCCTTGCCGTTGACCCGGATCGACCTGGTGCCGCTGCGAGCCGTGGCGCTGTCGACGGTCGCGGTGCCGGTGCCCTGGCAGTTCGGGTAGTTCAGCGACCAGTCCCCGGCCGGGGTCGTCCCGGTCTGGTTCTCGAAGCCGTCGCAGAACGCGCCGCTCGGACAACCCGGTGGTGGCAGTTGTGGTGTCGTCGTCGTTGTTGTCGGTGGTGTGGTGGTCGTGGTCGTCGGTGGATTGGTGTCGTTGCACCGCACGCCGTTCAGTGCGAAATCGGTCGGCGTTTCGTTGGCGCCCTGGAAGGTCGCCTGGAATCCGAACTGGACGGAGGCGCCGGTGGCGATGCCGCCGTTGTGCGCCTGGTTCTTCGCGGTCACGACCTCGCCCGACTGCGTGACGTCGGCACTCCACCCGGAGGTGACGCGCTGGTCACCGGCGAAGGTCCAGGTCAGCGTCCAACCGCTGACGGGCGCGGCGTTGTTCGTCACCTTCACCTGGGCCACGAAACCGTTGCTCCACTGGTCGATCTGGTAGCCCACCGCGCACTCGGGTGCGTCCGCCGCCTGCCCGGACACGGGACTCGCGACGATCACCGCCGCCATCGCGGCCGCTACCGCTGTCGTGATCAGGACACCGCTCGTGCTCCGGCGCATGTGCTCTCCTGTTCTGGTCAGCCGATGGCGACGCTGAAGATGTGCATGGCGGCCTCACCCTTGTTCGCGCCGTTGCTGATGTCCGGCAACGTCAGGTACCGCACCGTTTTGCCGGCCTGCAGCGGAATCGGGGCGTAGTAGAGGCTCACCCGCTGGTTCTGCCTGCCGGTGCTCGTGTTGATGTACGGCACGGTGGTGAGGATGTCGCCGCCGGTCGCCGCGTTGGCCCACCAGTCCGCGAACGACACGGTGTGGGACTCGGTGGTGCCGTCGGTGTAGGTCACCGTCGCGGTGCCCGACGGGTTGCCGTAGTCACCGGTGCCGATCAGGCCCAGCGTCGTGCCGGAGCCGGAGATCTCGATGATCTGGCCTCCTGCCGGGCCACCGGCCACCACGTTGTCCTCGGTGCCGGGCGCCGAGCTCGGCCAGGTGAACTTCAGTCCGTTGTGGATGAACGTGGCGCCGGGCGTCAGGCTGGGCGTGGCGTTCGCCAGTGCCTGCGCGGAGAAGCTGGCCCCACCGCCGTCGATGTTGCCGGGTGCGGGGTTGGCGTCGTCGGTGATGGCCACGTTGTCGAACGCCGCCGCCAGTGAGGGGTACGGCGGGTGCGGCAGGATCAGGACGGCCGAGTCGCCCGAGTTGCCGCGGCCGTTGACCGACGTGAACTCCGCCTGGGCGGACACGCCGAACTTGCCGGGTTGTGTCGTGGCCGGCGCCGTCACCTGCCAGGTGGTGCGCACGGTCTCCCCGGACGCGACGGTCGCGAACCTGGACGGCGTGGTCGCCTGCGCGGTCCACCCGTTCGGCACGGTCAGCGTCATGACGACGTCGCGCAACGGCTTTGCGTTCGCCGGGTTGGGCAACGTGGTCGTGGCGGTGAAGGCGGTGCCCGGTGACACGCGGGTCGGCGCGGTGAGCGTGAACGGCTGCTTGACCACGACCGGTGTCGTGCCGGTGACGCCGTCGACGGTGACGCTGATGGTCGCCACGCCGGGTGCCACCGCGGTGACCTTGCCGGTCCTGCTGACCGTGGCCACCTTCTGGTCGCTGCTGCGGTAGGTGACGCGCGCCTTCGTCAGGTCGACGAACGACTCGTCGTTGTTGACCGCCTCGACGATCCGGTCCGCGATCACGTGCTCACCCGGACGCCCGGTGGTGTCGGCGATCCACGGGTTCCTGCCGGTCAGGTCGATGCTCTGGCCCGGCGCGAACACCACCTGGCCGGGCTGCACGGTGACGTACTGGACGTGCGGCTCGATCGTCCCCTTCACCGTCACCGGGCGTGAGGTGACGACGTGCTCGGCATCTGCTCCCACTCCGAACACGTACTGTCCGTTGTAGACGGTCTGCTTCTGCCGCTGCTGGTCCCAGAACGCCAGGTCGCTGATCCGCACCTGGATCGCGACGTGCTGCGTCTGGCCGGGCTTCAGCACGGCGGTCTTCTGGAACCCGGCGAGTCGTTTGCGCGGCAGTTCCACACCGGGCACGGTGAACGGCGTGGCCGCGTACACCTGGGCCACCGTGGCACCCGGCACCGAGCCGGTGTTGGTGACGTCGGCGTGCACGGTCACGCGGCCGTCCGCGGTGGCGGTGCGCGCGTTCGTCGTCACGTGCGAGTAGGCGAACGTGGTGTAGCTGCCGCCGAAGCCGAACGGGAACGAGGGCGTGCCGGTGAAGTACTGGTACGTGCGGCCGAGTCCGCCGGTCTGGGACGGCGTCAGCCCGTAGTTCTTCATGTCCGGCAGCTGCGAGTCGTCCTTGTACCAGGTGAAGTTCAGGCGCCCGCTCGGGTTCTGCCTGCCCAGCAGCACGTCGGCCAGCGCGGTGCCCTGGCTCTGCCCGTTGTAGCCGCTGAAGACGATGGCCGGGAAGCTGCCCCGCACGTCCTCCACGGTGACCGGGCCGTTGGCCTGGATCGCCAGCGCCATCCGGCGGTTGCCGGCCGCGCCGACCTGGTCGATCAACGAGCGGTAGGCGCTCGGCATGGCGATGGTGGTGCGGTCCTTGCCCTCGGTCGCGAGGTTCTGGTCGGTGCCGACGAACACGATCACCAGGTCGGCCGTGGAGATCGCGGCCAGGGTCTGCGGCGAGCAGTTCGCCGGGGTCGTCGCCGTGGTGGACGTGCCGCAGGCGTCGAAGGTGATGGTGGCGCCGGGGTTCGCGGCCTTGACCGCCGAGGTGATGCCCTGCACCGGGCTCACCTTCACCGACGGGTCACCGGAGTAGCCGCCCAGGGTGACCACGCCGGCCAGGTCGCCGACGACCACGACGTTGTTCAGCTTCGCCGGGTCCGCAGGCAGCAGTTTCGTGCTCGTGCCGGGGACGGCGTCGTTCTTCAGCAGCACCAACGAGTTCGCCGCGATCTTCGTGGCCAGCGCCTGGTGCGACGGGTGCTCGACCTCGTCCTTGGTGATCTTGGTGTACGGCACGCTGCCGGGCGGGTCGAACTCGCCGGTCCGCATGCGCGTGGTGAACACGTGCACCAGCGCGTCGTCGATGACGGCCTCGCTGAGCACGCCGGCGTTGATCGCCTCCTGGATGTTGGCGACGGTGGCTTCCGCGCCGGTGCAGTTGAGCTGGGTGCCCGCGCGCAACGCGTACGCCTGCCCACCCGCGGCGCCGGAGACCTTCGCCCCGGTCGCGGTGTTCGTCCAGATCGCCGTGCCGTTGACGGTGGCGGTGGTCCAGCCGGGCGGCGCCCAGTTGTGGCTGCCCGGCGCGTAGACGTCACCGACGGCACCGCAGTCGGACGTGCTGTAGCCGTCGAAGCCGTAGGTCCGTTGCGCCAGCGCGTTCGTCAGGTACGTGTCGGCGGGCGCCGGGGTGCCGTTGACCGCGTTGTACGACGTCATGAGCCCGGAGACGCGCGCGTCCTCGATCAGGCTGCGGAACTGCGCGGTGTAGTAGTCGCGGATGTTCGCGTCGGTTGTGTCCGAGCTGTCCGCGTGCCGGTCGTTCTCCACGTCGTTGAGCGCGAAGTGCTTCGCGGTGGCCGCGACCTTCAGGTACCGCGACAGGGGCGTCCCGGTGCGGCTCTGGCCCTGGTAGCCGTTGACGAACGCGCCGGCCATCCTGGCGACCAGGAGCGGGTCCTCGCCGAACGCCTCGTCGTTGCGGCCCCACCGGGGGTCGCGGTCCATGTTCACGGTCGGCGCCCAGTAGGTCAGCGAGCCGTAGTTCGCCTTGTCGGGGCCGATGTTGTTCTGCGCCACTCCCCACAGCGACTTGTCCAGCACGCCGCGGGCCTCGTCGGAGATCGCCGTCGTGGCCTGGTACATCAGCTCGGGGTCCCACGACATGGAGCTCGCGAAGTTCGTCGGGAAGCTGGTGGCGCGCACGCCACCGCCGACGCCGCCGTCGTTCGTGTTGGCGCCCAGCAGGTTGAGCCCGTGCTGTCCTTCGCTCCAGTACGTGTACTGCTGCACGCCCAGCCGCGGAATGGCGGGCGCGCTGTTCGTGCGCAGCTGCAACACCTTCTCGCTCAACGTCATCCGCGACACGAGGTCGGCGGCCCGCTCGGCGAACGAGTGCCGGGTGTCCAGGTGGACGGGCCGTTCGCTCGCGGCCTGGGTCGGCACGGCGGGCACCACGAGTGCCGCGACCAGGATCGCGGCCACACCCGCCCATCCGCGCCGACGACCGTTGGGGAACATGAGTACCTCCGACATCGCAGGTTGCTCTTGTCGTTTCGACGCCATTGGGCGGAGACAGCTAGCGCGGACCACAGAGTTCGCCTGTCTTGAGCGCTAAAACAAGGCCCATCCGGGTCTCCCGGCGGTCACTTAACGTCAAAGTCGGCCAAACCGTCCTGCTACCGTGACCAGATGCCGCGCCCCGTGCCCGCTGTCCGGCCGACGCCAGACCCTCCGGTCAACCTGCGCAGCCTGGGCAGGGTGCGAGTCCTGGAGGCACTGATCGAATCGCGGCGGTTGTCGCGGCCCGACCTGATGCGCCGGACCGGTCTCGCCCGCGCGACCGTCGGCTCGGTGATCGCCGACCTGATCCGGGCCGGCGTCGTGACCGACGGGGACGCGAACCGCGAGGACGGCCTGCGCACCGGCAGACCGGCACGCACTCTGTCACTGAACCGGCACGCCGCCTACGCGTTGGGCGTGGACATCGGCCGTGATCACGTCCGGGTCGTGCTGTGCGACCTGTTCGGCGAGCCGGTGTGGGACCGCGACCTGCATCGCCTGGTGGACAACGACTCCGGCGAGGTGCTGACCGAAGCCGCGGAGCTGATCGCGGAGGCACGACGCGTCACCGGCATCCCGGCGGAGCGGATCCTGGGCGTGGGCGTGGGCATCGCGTGCCCGATCGACCGGCACGGCACGTTGCTGGCCGAGGGCATCATGCCCGGCTGGATCGGCGTGCGCCCCACCGACGAGCTGCGCGAGCGAACCGGGTTCGCGGTGAGGCTGCTCAACGACGCCAACGCCGCCGTGCTCGCCGAACACCGTCATGGCGTCGCACAGCACTGCGGCGACGTCGTCTACATCAGGCTGTCCACCGGCATCGGCGCGGGCGTCATCTCGGACGGCCGGCTGCTGCTCGGTGCGGGCGGCCTGGCGGGCGAACTGGGCCACGTCATCGTCGAACCGTCCGGCGCGATCTGCCGCTGCGGCAACCGTGGCTGCCTGGAAACCGTGGCCAGCCCGGCCGCGATAGCGAAGCTGCTGTCCGCCGAGCCCACGTCGACCGCCGAGCTGATCGACCTGGTGCGCGCCGGAGACCGCGGCGCGATCCGCGCGATGGAGGACGCCGGCGACGCGGTGGGCCGTGCGCTGGCGCAGGCGGTCACGATCGTCAACCCGGAACTGGTCGTCATAGGCGGCGAACTGGCCGCGGCCGGCGACGTCCTGGTGGCGCCCATCCACCGCGCCGTGCAGCGCAACGCCATGAGCTGGCACACCAGCGATCTGCGCGTCGTGCCGGGCGCACTCGGTGACAGCGCTGGTGTGCGCGGGGCGGCCGCACTCGTGCTGGCCGACGCGCCCGAACGGCTGGCCGTGCTCGTGGCCGGCTGATCTCGCCGACAGCTGCGCCGGACGCGCAGCTACTGAGGTTGACCGTTCAAGGTTCCGTCGGCGTGTCGCCTCTTGTTGTTTGGCGGGGAAAGC
>NZ_JBHRZI010000014.1:43751-94284 GCF_042649515.1 Lentzea rhizosphaerae
CCCCCGCCAAACAGGAGCAGTGGCGGACAGGACTCTTGGCGGCCCGCTTAGAGACCGAGGCGCTGCTGCTCCGCCTGCACCACTCGCTGCTCCACCGACACCGCCGAATCCAGCGCGCTCGCGTGTGAGTGCTTCGTGTCGCTTTCGCGCGCGTAGTGGTCGAACAGCAGGGTCTTGTGGTCACGGATCTCCTGCACCCGCGCGTCCACGCTGTCCTTGACCAGCAACCGGTGCACGTGGACCTTGCGGACCTGGCCCATCCGGTGGCAGCGGGCGATCGCCTGGTCCTCCGTGCTCGGTTTCCACTGCGGCTCAGCGATGATCACCACGGACGCGGCCTGGATGTTGAGGCCGACGCCGCCCGCCTCGATCTGGGCCACCAGCACCGCGTGGCCCTCGCGCGCCGTGAACGCGTCCACCATTTGCTGACGGCCCTGCGCCGGCGTCGCGCCGGTCAGTGGGCCGAAGACTTCGACGTGGTCCGCGACCGTGTCCAGCACGTCGTGGAAGTAGGAGAACACCACCACTTTCCAGCCGTTGTCCTTCGACTCCTCGATGATCTCCAGCAGGCGCTCGAGCTTCGCGGAGCCGCGGGGCGTGCCCGGTGTGTAGGCGGCGCGGCGCATCGCCATCAGGTTGCCGTCGCGCACCGCGTCGCGGTACGCGCGCCGGTCCTGCCTGCCGAACTCGACCCAGTCCTCCACCTCCAGCAGCTCGGGCAACTCCCCCAGCACGTCCTCCTGGTTGCGCCGCAGGTACACCGGTGCGACGACGCGTCGGAACGCCTTCGCTCCCACCACCGCGTCGATCGCGCCCGTGCGGGCCGCGACGCTCGGCTGGAGGTAGGCGACCAGGTTGCGGAACTCCTCGACGCGGTTCTCCATCGGCGTGCCGGTGAGGAGCACGGCCCGTTCCGCGCGTTGCACGATCGTGTTGACCGCCTGCGAGCGTTGCGTGTCCGGGTTCTTCACGTAGTGCGCCTCGTCGACCACGACCATCGTCGGGCGGAACCTCTTCGGCAGCACCAGTTTCGGCAACGTGCCGAAGGTCGTCACGCCGACGCCGCCCTGCGCCAGCCACTCGCTGACGGCGCCGTCGCGGCCCGTGCCGTGCATCCGGTGCGGCACGAGGTCGCTGTGCCTGGCGATCTCGTTGACCCAGTTGACGACGACGCTCGCCGGGCAGACCACCAGGAACCCGCGCCGGCCCTCTGCGGCGAGGCTCGCCATCACCGCGACGGCCTCGATCGTCTTGCCCAGTCCCATCTCGTCGCCGATGATCACGCGTTTGCGGGCGAGCGCGAACTTGGCCCCGAACACCTGGTAGCCGCGCAGCGACACCTTCAGCATGCTGGTGTCCAGCGGGGTCGCGTCGACCTCGTGCTCGATGTCGGCCGGGACGAACCCCTTGGCGGCACTGCGATCCGGCACCGCGTCCGCGCCGGCGACGTCGGCGAGGAGTGTGTTGTAGGCAGCCGCGTCGAGCTCGTAGTCACGCCACAACGCGCGGTGGTCCAGGTCCGGCACGCGCAGCTGCTTGCCCACCGCGCGCAATGCCGCCACGTCACGGCTGGCCAGCAGAGCGTCGAGCCGCTCGAGCGAGTCGACGGCGGCCTGGCGCTTCTTCCGCGACGAGAAGAACATCCACACCCGGCTCCGGGCACGGGACGCGGCACGCAGGTCGGCGTCGACCCGGCCCAGCACGTCGCCGAGAGGCTCGTGCAGCGGCCCGACGAGCTGGTTCGCCCTGCGCAGCTTGGACATCAGCTGCAGCAGCTCGGTCTGGACGCGGTCGGCGCGGTCGGGGTTCAGCCGGACCGTCGTCTCACGTGCGACGCCCTCGACGACCGCACGGGCGACCCGCACGATCTGCTCGGCCGACTGCCTGCCGACGCCGTGCACGCGGTCGAGCTCTTCCGGGCGCGCCTCGGCGACGTCGGCGACGGTCGTGTACCCGGCAGCCTTCACCTTGCTCAGCCGCAAGTTCGCCTTCGTGTCCCGCAGCTTGTCCACCGGCATGGCCCGGATCTGGTCGGCCACCAGCGAGTCCCGCACCGCCTGGTACTTCGCGGCGGCGAGCGCGAGCAGCCGATCCGGTTCCGCGCGCACCCCTGCCGCTTCGGCGCGGAACGTCTTCGCCGCGGCCAGCACCGCGCGAGCACGCCTACCGACCTTCGACGAGTCGTCCACCCGTGTCCTTTCGTCAGGCGGTCAGAGAGTACCTAAACGAGGTGACCGCTAACCGGGGAACAGGTGCCCGAGCCGGTAGTCGATGATCCGCGTCGCCTGTTCGATGTCGTAGGCGTCGACCAGGATCGCGCTGAGCAGGCCCGCGGTCATGGTCGCGAGCGCGTCGGCCTCCAGCCCGGCGTCGAGGTGCGCGGGAACCCTGCCGCGCTGCTGGCCCCGGCCGAGTTGGTCGGCGAGCAGGCGCACGAGGTGGGGCAGCATGGCCTGCTGGTCCGGAGCCTGGCCGCCACGGGTGACGTCGACGGCGAAGTAGGCGATCTGCACCGCGCACAGCATGCGGCTGCGTTCGTCCGTCGGGAGCACGGCGAACAGGCACGCGCGGATGACGGCGCGTTCGTCGCCGGTCCGCATCGCCTCGGCGATGTCTCGCCCTGCCCGCTCCGCGCCCAGTTCGGCGATGCGTTGCCAGGCGTACTGCAGCATCTGCTCCTTGGTCGGGAAGTAGTACTGCACCTGGAACATCGAGATGCCGGCCTCCGCCGCGACCGCCCGCAGCGTCACCGCCTGGAGGCCCTGCGTCGCCGCGATCCGGAAGAGCGCCTCCGTGATCTCCCGCCTTCTCTCGTCGTGGTCAACGCGTTTCGGCACGCGATCACTGTGCCACACCGGTTCCTGTCGGCCGGGCAGGCCGGCTGCTATAACATTGCATCTGCATTGGAAAAAGACCTTGGGGGTCGAGGTGCTCGGAAGGTTCGTGGATCAGAAGGCGCAGGAGAAGTACTTCGCCACGTACGACGCGATCCTGCGGAAGTGGCCGGTTCCGTCCGAGGAGCTGGACGTCGAGACGCGGTTCGGGCCGACCAGGGTCCGGCGCAGCGGAACCGGGCGGGGCACACCGGTCGTGCTGCTGCACGGTGTCATGGGCACGTCGTTGTCCTGGTACCCCTTTGTCGCCGAGCTGGCCGAGCGGCACACGGTGTACGCGGTGGACACGATCGGCGAACCGGGCCGCTCGGTCCAGACGCGTCCCGTGCAGAGCGGCCAGGACCAGGCGGACTGGCTCGCCGACGTGCTCGCGGGCCTGAGTCACGAGAAGTTCCACCTGGTCGGGATCTCCCGCGGCGCCTGGCTGGCGCTGGACCTCGCCACGCGTTCCGGCGACCGGATCTCGAGCGTGATCGCCATCGAACCCGGGGGCTTCGGGACCATCGGGCTGCGGTTCGTCCTCTGGAGCTTCGGCCAGATGTTCCGCTGGCTGCTACCGGCACCGATCCTGCGCCGGATCTTCTCCGGAGATCCCTACGCGCGCCGCACCCTGGCCCCGCTGGTGATCCGCGGGCTCAAGTACAAACCGCACTTCCCGCCGCAGTACGTGTTCACCGACGACGAACTGCGCGCGATCGACGTGCCCGTCCACTTCGTGCTCGCCGAACGCAACGGCGTCTTCGACGCGCGCGAGCTCGCTGCCCGCGTCGAGGCACTCAATCCCCGCCTCCGCGCGGAGATCGTGCCGAAGACCACCCACGCGCTGCCCCTGGAGGAACCGGAGCTGACGATCTCCCGGATCCTCACCCTCGTCGCGGACGATACTCGTTGACGGAGTGAGCGCTCACTCCGCAAGATGGGTGCATGACACCAGCAGCCGAGACCCGGCGAAGAGCGCCGAGCATGAGCGCGGAGGACCGGCGCGCCATGATCGTGCACGCCGTGCTGCCGCTCCTGATCGAGCACGGCGCGAACGTGACGAGCAGCCAGATCGCCCGCGCCGCCGGCATCGGCGAGGGCACCATCTTCCGCGCGTTCAAGGACAAGGACGAGCTGTTCGACGCCTGCACGGCCGAGGCCCTCAAGCCTGACCACGTGCTCGACGCGATCGCCGAGATCCCCCTGGACCAACCTCTGGAAGACCGGCTCGTCGAAGCCGCCGAAGCGCTCGGCGCGCATCTTGAACGGATGGGCGCGCTGATGGGAGCGCTGCACGCGTCCGGCCGGATCAAGCGCCGCGACCCCGAACGCAAGGGCGGCCGCCGCGAGTCGATGGCCGCCATCCGAGCGGCGGTGGTCGAGCTGTTCACGCCGGAGCAGGATCGGCTGCGGCTGCCGCCCGAGCAGCTCGCCGGTCTCTTCCTGACCCTGCTGTTCGGCGGCCGCCGAATGGCGTCGGACGACGCGCCCACGACGCGCCAGGTGGTCGACTTCTTCCTCCACGGCGCCGTGGAGGCCGGATGAACCCGGACGGCGTGGAGTTCGTGCTGGGCCGGCGCGGCCGACGGCGGCGCGCGGTCACGGTGCCGGACAGCGGGCTCACCGGACCGGTCGACATTCCCGAGGCGAAGCCGGAGGACGGACCGCGGGACCTGCGTTCCCGGCTGAAGCGCGCGAGGACGTCCGTGGCGGGGACCGTCCGCGGCCTGCCGAAGGTCGCGAAGCTGACGTGGCAGGCCAGCCCGGCCCTGACCGTCGTCCTGACGCTGATCACGCTCCTGTCGGGCCTCCTGCCGACCGTGACCGCGTACATCGCGAAGCTGCTGCTGGACTCCGTCGTCGCCGCGATCGGGCACACCGGCACCACCGGTGACATCGCGAGGATCGCGTTGCTCCAGTTCGGCGTGCTCGCCGCGATCGCGATCAGCAGCGCGCTGACGTCGATCGCGCAGTCGCTGCTGCAGGAACGCATGACGCTGACCATCCGCCACCAGGTGATGACGCACGCCAGCGAACTGCACCTCGCGTACTTCGAGGGCTCGGCGTCGTACGACGTGCTGCGCCAGGCCGCGCAGGAAGCGCCGACGCGGCCACTGTCGATGATGAACTCCGCCCTGGGCCTCCTGCGCACGCTGATCACGTTCGGCAGCATGGTCGCGCTGCTCGTGTCGATCAGTCCGGTGCTGGCCCTGGTCGCACTGCTGGCGCCGATCCCGGCGTTCATCTCGCAGTCGAAGTACGGCACGCGCGCGTTCTGGCTGACGTTCGTGATGTCGCCGATCAAGCGCCGGATGGACTACCTGTCCTCTTTGGTCACGACGGACACCTACGCCAAGGAGACGAAGCTGTTCGGGCTCGGCCCGTACTTCGTCGACCGGTTCCGCCGGCTCGGCACCGTCTCCTACGAGCGGCAGCGCAAGCTGACGATCAACCGCAACATCAGCTCGACCTCCTGGGGCCTGTTGAGCACGTTCGCGGGTTCGGCGATCACGTTGTACATCGCACTGGAAGCGGTCGGCGGACGACTCACGCTCGGAGACCTCGCGCTGTACACGGCCGCGGCGGCATCCGTGCAGACGTCCGTGTCCGGTCTCTTCACGGCCTTTTCGGGGATGTACGAGAACAACCTCTACCTCGACACGCTGTACCGGTTCCTCGGCACGAAGCCGGAGATCACGGCACCGGCGTCGCCACGCCCGATGCCGTCCACAGTGGAGGGACACATCGAGTTCGACTCGGTGACCTTCAGCTACCCCGGCGCCGGGGAACCCGCGCTCGACGACGTCAGCTTCGAGATCCGCCCCGGCGAGACGGTGGCGGTGGTGGGCCGCAACGGCGCGGGCAAGTCGACGTTGTTCAAGCTGCTCTGCCGCCTCTACGACCCGACCGGCGGCCGCATCCTGCTCGACGGCGTCGACATCCGCTCCTACGACCCCGTGGAGCTGCGCACGCGGATCAGCGCGATGTTCCAGGACTACGTGACGTACCAGGGCACCGCCGCGGAGAACATCGGCCTGGGCGACCTGACCCGACTCGAAGACCGGCCGCACATCGAGAACTCGGCCCGCCGCGCCGGCGCGGACGAGAGGATCGAGCGACTCCCCCAGGGCTACGACAGCCCGCTGGGCCGCTGGTTCGACCAGGGCGTCAGCCTGTCCGGCGGCGAGTGGCAGAAGATCGCGCTGGCCAGGGCGTTCCAGCGGGAGGCACCGATCCTGGTGCTCGACGAGCCGACGTCGGCACTGGACGCACAGGCGGAGCACGACCTGTTCTCGCGGCTGCGGGAACTGTCGGAGGGCCGCACGACGCTGTACATCTCGCACCGGTTCTCGACCGTGCGGCAGGCGGAGCGGATCCTGTTGCTGGAGCACGGGAAGGTCGCCGAGTACGGGACGCACGAGGAGCTGATGGCGGCCGGGGCGGGGTACGCCGAGCTGTTCACGTTGCAGGCGAAGGCGTACCTCGACGAGGTGCCCAGCGGCGGCGACGGGGATCAGCGCCGGAGCTCCTCGGCGTCGATCGGCAGGTAGGTCTGCTCCTGCAGGTAGTGCTCCAGCCGGTCGGCGACCTTGCGCTGCCACCGCTCGACGTTCCCGTACAGCTGCTCGAACCTGGCGGGGCCGAAGGGGATCTCGTTGCCGTGGTACCAGCTGGGACGCCCGAGCGGGGTCGCCGCGGTCAGCGTGGACGTCGGCACGTCGACGTGGGTGGTCCGCCAGCCACCGAGCGCATTGCCGTGCTCGTCGCGCAGGATCTCGTCGGTGTCCCCTTCGGTGGCGAGCACCATGCTCGGCGCGGGCGCTCGTCCGGTGTCCGACCAGTCCAGCAGTGCCTGCCACAACGCGTGGTAGACGTGGCTGTTCGGAAAGGTGCTCCACCGGGCACCCGCCGGGAGCGGGCACCTGGCGAGCCGCTCGCGGTCGGCGGCGGACATCTCGCGGGTCTCCCGGTGCGCCATGCCGGCCACCTCGTACAGGCGGAAGCTCGGGCTGTCGGCGCGGCGGTGGCTCAGGCCGCGCACCTGCCCGCCGACTCCGCAGCGGCGGCGGACGCTCTGGAACTCGGCCTCGCCGAGCACCTCGATGACGGGGACGTCGACGTCGGGCAGGGCGGGACCGCCGGACGCTCCCGGCAGGTACCCGTCGAAGGCAGGCGCACCGCCGGCGAGCCGCAGCCGGTCGTGGTGGTGGCGGATGAACTCGCGCACGACCCCGCCGGTCTGGGAGATGCCGCCGAGGAACACCTTGCGCGCCTTGATCCCGGTACCGGGCAGGCCTTCTCGCAGCGCGGCGGAGACCTGGGCGAGGATCTCCGGCGACTGCGGTGTCGCGTCCCACCACTGCCGCATGAACCTGTCGTACTCCGCCACCACCTCGGCGTAGTCCGCGTCGGGCGAGAACGGGATCGTGGCGGCGAACTGCTGGGAGAGCGGGCTTTCCGCGAACGTGAACGACCGGTAGCGGTCCGGGTCCGCCCCAGCGACCAGTCCCATCGCGGAGGGGGCCTGCGAGTCGATCTCGACCCAGACGTGGTTGCCCCGCATGACGAACCGGTTGATCGCGCGCCACACCGAGGTGCCGCCCCAGATGTGGCTGGCCTCGGCGATCGCAATGCCGCTGAAGCGCGCGAGGTCGGCAGGGCGGCGGATCAGGATCCTGGTGCCGTAGGGAGTTCCGGCGGCAGTGCCGGACACGAGGTACTCCTCCTGAACGTAGTCGTACCGCGCCATCCGGTCGGTGCCGTACGGCTCCAGCACGACCGCGCGGGAACCGGGGACGTCGGGGTGCGGGCCGGTGGTGGCCGCGATGACGGACATGCAGGTCCTTTCTTGAAGTGCCGTCACAGCGAAGGTGCGGCGTCGAGCAGGGTTCGGGTGTAGGGCTGCTGCGGGGAGTCGAAGACGTCGTCGCGGCTGCCGAACTCGACCAGCGCGCCGGCTCGCATCACGGCGACCTGGTCGCTGATGAACTCGACCACCGCCATGTCGTGCGAGACGAACAACATCGCGAACTTCCGCGCCTGCTGGATGTCCTTGAACAGGTTCAGGATCTGCGCCTGGACCGAGACGTCGAGGGCGGAGACGGGTTCGTCGGCGACGAGGAGGTCCGGTTCGAGCGCCAGCGCCCTGGCGATGGAGATGCGCTGGCGCTGGCCACCGGAGAACTCGTGCGGCAGCCGGACGAGACCTCCGCGGGCGAGCCCGACCTCGTCGGCGAGCGCGGCCGCGCGGTGCCGCCGTTCCGAGCGGGTGTGCAGGCCCTGCGCCCGGAACGGTTCGACGAGCAGGTCCTCCAGGGTCATCCGGGGGTTGAGCGAGTTGGACGAGTCCTGGAAGACCATCTGCATCGTCCGCCGGAACGTGCGCATCTTGCCGGGGGTCAACGAAGCGAGCGCCTGTCCTCGCACCGTCACCCGGCCGCGGTCGGGTGACAACAGGCCGATCGCCATGCGGCCGAGCGTCGACTTGCCACTGCCCGACTCCCCCACCAGGCCGACCGTCTCACCGGCGTGCACGCGCAGACTCACCGACGTGACGGCGGCCGTGCGACGGCGCGCGAAGAACGGGCCGGCGGAGAAGTCCTTGCCCACGCCGTCGAGGTCCAGCACCACGGTCATCGCGCACCTCCTGCCATCGCACGGGTCTGCTCGAGCACCGCGCCGTCGATCGTGGGAAGCCGGTCGGGACGACGGCCGAGCCGCGGCGCCGCGTCGATCAGCGCGCGGGTGTAGGGGTGCTCGGGCCGGTCGACGACCTGCGCGGTCGGGCCCTGTTCGACGACCCGTCCGTCGTACATCACCAGCACCTCGTCGCTGTGGCGGGCGACCAGCCCGAGGTCGTGGCTGATCAGCACGAGCGCGAGGTCGAGCTCCTCGCGCAGCCGCACGAGCAGTCCCAGGATCTGTTGCTGCACGGTGGGATCGAGTGCCGTCGTCGGTTCGTCGGCCAGCAGCAGCCGAGGCCGGCACGAGATCGCCATGGCGATCATGACGCGCTGGCGCATGCCGCCGGACAGCTCGTGCACGTAGGCGTCGAGCACCTTCCGTTCCCTGCCGAGGCCGACCTGTTCCAGCAGTTCGAGGGCCCTGTCGCGGGCTTCCCGGCGGCCCAGGCCGAGGTGGTGGCGCAACGGGCGGATCATCTGGGTACCGATGCGCAGCAACGGGTGCAGGGCGCTCATCGGTTCCTGGAACACGTAACCGATCTCCGCTCCCCCACGGGCACGTCGTCGTTTCGCCGGCTCGCCGAGCAGTTCCGTTCCGTCGAAGAACACCGAGCCTTCCGCGGTGATCTGCGGCGGCAGGATGCCCATGACCGCGGCGGCGGTGATGCTCTTGCCCGATCCGGACTCGCCGACGACCGCGAGCGTCCGGCCGCGGTGGACCTCGAAACCGACGTCCCGCACCAGCGGGAAATCCCCGATGCGCGCGGAGAGCCCCGAAACGCGCAGTAGTGGCTCTGTTGTGGTGTGCACGCCGACTCCTCAGTAGCGGATGCGCGGGTCGAGCAGCGAATAGAGCAGGTCGATCAGCAGGTTCAGCAGGACGTAGACCACGGCGATGAAGAAGATGCAGCCCTCGATGACGGGGTAGTCACGGCGTTGCACCGCGGTCAGCAGGAGCTGTCCCAGGCCGGGGACGGAGAAGACGGACTCGGTGACCACGGCCCCGCCCATCAACGAGCCGGTGGTCAGGCCGACGACGGTCACCATCGGCACCACGGCCGCGCGGAAGACGTACTTCCGGATCACCGTGCGTTCGGGCAGCCCCATCGACCGTGCGGTGGTCACGAACGGCTGGTGCAGCGAGTCGAGCACGCCCGCCCGGCTGTAGCGGAACAACGTGGCCGCCTCCACCAGTCCGAGCGAGATCGCGGGCAGCGCCAGGTGGTGCAGGAACAGCACCGGGTCCTCGGTGAACGGGACGTACCCGGCGACCGGGAAGACCTGCCAGACCACGCCGAACACCGCGATCAGCAGGACGGCGAGCCAGAAGCTGGGCACCGCGATGCCGATCGACGAGCCGAAGACCAGCACCCGGTCGAGAAGACCGTGCCTGCGGGTGCCCGCGGCGATGCCGAGGACCGGGCCGATCAGCACCGCCACGGTGAGCGCGAGCACGGTGAGCTGCACCGTCACCTGCGCGTGCTCGAACACCAGTCCGGACACCCTGAGCTCGGCGAACAGCGAGTCGCCGAAGTCGAGTCGCACGACCCTGCCGAGCCAGCCGAGGAACTGGTCCCACAGCGAGGCGTCCAGTCCGAGCCTGCTGCGGACCTCCGCGATCTCTTCCGTGGTCGCGGAATCACCGGCGATGGCCGCTGCCGGGTCGCCGGGCGCCAGCCGCAGCATCACGAACAGGAGCACCATCGGGACGGCGACGGTGGGCAGGAGCGCGCCGAGGCGCTTGAGGAGGTAGTTGGTCACGGGGTTCTCACTTCCTCGCCGACCGGGGGTCGAACACGTCGCGGAGGCCGTCGCCGAGCAGCACGAGCCCGAGCACTGTCGCCACGATGGCGAGGCCCGGGAACACCCCGATCCACCAGGCCGAGTAGAAGTACTGCTGGGCCGCCGACAGGCTCGTGCCCCAGCTCGGCACGTCCGGAGGCAGCCCGATGCCGAGGAAGCTCAGCGCCGCCACGGACAGCACCGTCACCGAGAACGCCAGCGCGGCCTGCACGATCGCCACCGACAGCGCCTCGGGTGCGACGTAGCGCAGCAGCACCCAGCTCGTGCGGGATCCGAGCGAGCGCGTCGACTCGACCATCGGCATCGCCTTCACCGCGAGCGCCGCACCCCGCACGACGCGGGTGACCATCGGGATCAGCACGACGGTGAGCCCGGTGATCATCGTGGCGACGCCGTCGCCGAGCACACCGACCAGGCTGATCACCAGCACGATCGACGGGAACGACATCAGGCCGTCCACCACCCGCATCACCACGGCGTCGACCCAGCGGAAGTACCCGCACGCGACACCGAGCACGTAGCCCGTCACGACGGCGAGCGCGGTCGTGACAGCGCCGATGGCCAGTGACGTGCGGGCGCCGTGGACCACCATCGTCCAGAGGTCCCTGCCCTTCTCGTCCGTGCCGAACCAGTGGCTCGCGCTGGGCGGGCGCAACGTGATGGTGGGATCGACGCGGTAGGGGTCGCCGCCGAGCAGCGGGGCCAGCACGGCGAGGGCGATCATCAGTCCGAGCAGCGCCGCCCCCGCCATCGCGGTCCGATCGCGCACCAGGTCCTGGAAACGTTGTCGCAGCATGGGATTTCCTTCGTACGAGGCGGGCTAGCGACCGAGCCAGACGTTGTAGAAGCCGCGGACCGTGCCGAGCGCCGGCGCGAACCCGCCGACCCGCGTGCTGGTGACGGCGAGGTTCCCCTCGAAGCCGAGCTTCACGAACGGCAGGTCGGTCCACACGAGCTGCTGCAGCTCGGTCCACGCGGCCTGCCGGGCGGGTGCGTCCGCGCCGGAGAGGATGCGGTTCATCAGCGCGTTCTTCGCCGGGGTGTTCCACCAGCCGGGGAAACCGGAGCTGAGGAACACCACCGTCAACGGGTCCGAGTAGCTGGTGCCGGTGGCGAGGAACAGGTCCCACTGCGCCGGGTCCGCGCGGCGGGAGGTGAAGCTGGTCTCGTCGGTGGCCTGCAGGGCGACGTTGATCCCCGCGGCGCCGAGCTGCTGGCGGACCAGTTCGGCGTGGGGATCACGGCTGGGCCGGTACAGGATCCGCAACGGCGTGCCGTCGTAACCAGCCTCTGCCAACGCTTTCCGCGCGCCCTCGACGTCCGGGGCCGCCCGGTAGACCTCGCTGCCCGCGGTCGAATGCCACGGCGAGGTCTCCAGGAACATGCTGGAGTCGTCGATGAAGCTCTCGGTCGAGCCGAGGCTCTGCAGGGCGATCTGCGCCGGGTCGAGTGCCCGCTGAACCGCTTGGCGCAACTCGAGGTTCGTCGCAGGCCCCTGCTTGAGGTTGAACTGCACGAGCCGGAACTGGCCGCCCGGCACGACGACCGGGTTCAGCAGTCCGTCACGCCGGTAGCTCGGCAGCTGGTCCATGAGCGGACCGGACAGGGCGATGTCCGCAGCGTCGGTCCTGAGCTGGTTGAGGACGTTGGACTCGTTGTAGGGGATGAACTTCACGCTGTCGGCGTAGGCGTTCTTCGCCCCGCTGGCCCCGTCCGGCGGTTCGGTGCGGGCCCGGTACCCGTCGAAGCGGTCGAGAACCACCCGCCGGTCCGGTACGAACTCGCGCAGCTTGTACGGTCCGGTGCAGATGATGCGCGGAAGGGGCTTCTTCGCCGGCACGCCGGCCACGAGTGACGCGGGCATGACGTAGGCGGCGGTGTCCGGAGTGGACAGCAGCGCGGGAACCGCGGAGCTGGGCTGCTTGAGCTTGATGACCACCGTCAGGTCATCGGCCGCGGACACCTTGTCGAGAATCTTGCCGAAGGTCGCGCCGGGACTGCTTTCCGCGTACCGGCGCAGTGATGCCGCGACGTCGTCCGCCCGCAGCGGCTGGCCGTCGTGGAAGGTGACTCCCCCGCGCAGCCGGACCGTGTAGGTGGTGGCGCCGTCGTACCGGTAGTCCTCGGCCAGCCCGTTGTGCACGCCCATGCGGGCGTCGTTCTCCCACAGTCCCTCGCACATGGTCGCGGCGGCAGACCAGTTGCTCCGCAGCGTCGAGTACACGGGATCCAGTGCGGTGGGCATGCCCGCGACCACCAGCTCCCCGCCGCGGCGAGGAGTCGCTGTGTCCACAGTGGCTCGTGCGGTGCATCCGGCCACTGTGGACACCACGAGTGCTGCGGCGAGCAGCTGGCGAGGCGTCTTCATCGGCACTCCTGGGGGACGTCGGGCGGCGAGTGGCGCCAAGTATGCGTCCGTCCCGGTGCGGGAGCGCCCGGAGTTACCGCGGGTGCGGTAATGGTCAGCCGACGATGCCGGCGACCAGGTCGTAGCCGATTCCGTAGAGCCTGCTGGTCTGGATGCGGTGCTGGACCGTGCGCCCGTGCCGTGCGGACACGACCAGGCCCGCCTCGCGCAGGCGCCGCAGGTGCCGGGACACCTGGGGCTGCGTCATCCCTGTCCGCCAGGCCAGCTCGGTGGTGGTGCACTGCTCGTTGATCAGGTGCCGGCAGATCTCCAGCCGCCCGGCGTCGGTGAGCACGAGCATCCGCTCCCGGATCTTGTCGAGGGTGTCGGCTCCCCTCGGCCCGTGCTGCTCCGCCGGGTACTGGACGACGACGGGCGGCTGTTGCTGCGACGGCCAGCCCTTCACCTTCTCGGCCTTGACCAGCAGGTGCGGGTGCGCGAAGTGGGACGGCACCAGCACCAGCCCGCGGCCGCGCACCGGCACCGCCGCCTGCTGGAGCTTGCTGAACTCGACCGTGTGCTCCGCGACGTCGATGACGGAGTTCGGCGCGAGCGACCCCACGACCAGAGGCAGCGGCTCCGTCCGCAACGACGCCTCGACCCGTTCGACCGACCGCTGGAGAGCAGGCTGGAGCCTGCGCCACAGCACTCCGAAGAACGTCTCCGACGCCACGTGCAGCAACCCGATCAACCGGACCCGCAACCGTTCCGGATCCGCCACCAGCTCGGCGGCCAGCACACCGCGCCGCGTGGACCGCTCCCCGCACGCCCGGACGAAGGCCTGTGCACCGGCGGCGTCGTCCAGCGGCCAGGCGAAGTTCTGCCGGAGGCCGAAGATCGCCATGCCTGCCATCTGGATGAACACGCCGATGTCGAGGCCGGAGATCTGAGCGAGCTCGGCGTCCAGGTCGCCGGAACCTCCCTGCGTCAGCGGCAGCATCAGCCGGGTGCGGAACCGGGCCCACAGCGGCGCGAACGCGACGAGGTCCGCCGCCGCCGGTTCGGGCAGGTCGGTGAGCACCCGTCGCACCCACGCACCTCGGTCGGGGTGGTGCTCCGGTTCCGCGAGCACGTGCAGGCACGCCATCAGCTCGGCGGCCGCCGAACAGCGAGCCGACACCTCGGCCGGCCGCACGCCGTGCAGTCGCAGGAGGACGGACATGGCGGACGAGTGTAGACGTCAGGCCGGAGAATCCGGGGTGACCGCACGGCGTGGCCGTTCCAGGTGTGGGCGGGGAACCTGGCGCCGTGGCTGTGGGCACCCGCGCGTGCGAGCGAGGCCTGGATCACCTTCGTGGCGCGGCGGCTTCGGTGGCACCTCGGGACCCCCGAAGCCGCGGCCGCCGTGCGGGCCGGGCTCGGTGGCGAGCGGTTCGGTGACCCCGCCCAACGCGGCGAGACCGAGTTGGTCCACCAGTTCGGGTCCGGCTGACAAACGGGCCGGACCGCACAGGCGCGATACTTCTGCCATGACAGCGAAAGCGGGCGCGGTCGTCACCGGAGCCGGTCGCGGCGTGGGCAAGCTGGTCGCGCGGATGCTCGTCGAGCGCGGCTACACGGTCCTGGTCACCGACGTCGACGAAGCAAGCGCCACCGCGACCGCCACGGAGATCGGTGCGATCGCGCGGGTCCTCGACGTGCGGAACGACGTGGCCGTGCAGGCCGCGCGCGACGACATCGTCACCCGTGCGGGCCGGCTCGACGTCTGGGTCAACAACGCCGGTGTTCTGGTGACCGGGCCCGCGTGGGAGCAGGACGCCGCCACCCGCAGGCTGATGATCGAGGTCAACGCCGTCGGGACCATCAACGGAACCGTCGCCGCGATCGAGGCCATGCGCGGACACGGCGGGCACGTCGTGAACATCGTGTCCCTCGCCGGCATCACGGCCGTCGCGGGCGAGGCGGTGTACGCCGCCTCCAAGCACGCGGCCATCGGCTTCAGCCTCAGCACCCTCGCCGATCTCCGGCTGGCGGGAGTCCGCAACATCGACATCTCGTGCGTCTGCCCGGACGGCATCTGGACGCCGATGCTCCACGACAAGCTCGACGATCCGGCGGCCGCCCTGTCGTTCTCCGGCACGTTGCTGCAGCCCGCCGACATCGTCACCGCCGTCGCCGCCGTGCTCGGCAAACCCAAACCGGTCACCACCATCCCGCGGTGGCGTGGAGCGTTGTCCCGGTTCGCGGACACGTTCCCCCGGTTCGGGTTGCGCGCGATTCCGTTCATGGTCGCGCAAGGCCGCCGGACCCAGCGCAAGCTCAGTGACGCGTCGAGCGGTCGCCGAGGAACTCCGCCGGACGGAAGCTGACGAACGCGGCCGGGCCCAGACCGAGCGAGGAGGCGCGGGCCTGCAACCGGCGCGGATCGGCGAGACCGTCCCACCGACCCGTCTCGATGCGCTCCTCGACGGTGAGCACCGCCGCGACCAGTTCGGCGGGCGTGAAGGCGCAGTGCCCCGCGTGGTCGGTGTACGCCTGCCGGTGCAGACCGGCGGAACCGCTGTGGCGAACGTCTTCGGCGTACTCCTCCTGGTGCTGCACCGGAACCAGGCCGTCGTCGGTCGTGTGCATGGTCAGGACCGGCATGGCCAACCGTCCGGTCAGCGTGGACGTCCTGGACATCCAGCCGTGCGCCGCGGGGTCGGCCGTGACGTTCGCCGTGCGGGTCAGCAGGTTCAGGTCGGCGTGCAGATCGGCGCCTGCCCGCCCGTACAGCTGCGCCACCTGGGCGAGGCGGCCCGACTCGGCGAGTTGCCGGCCGTAGTTCACGCCCTTGTTCCACGTCGGGTTGCCGCCCGCGCTGCGCTCCATGTCGGCTCGGCCGAGCACGATGAACGGCAGGATCGCGCGCAGGTTCTGGTACTGGCCCGTCACCTGGGCGTCGACGTCGACGGGCTTCGGCTGCCCCGCCACCCACGACGGCTCCTGGTACAGCGCGGTGATCAGGGCGATGCGAGCGCGGCCCGCCGGAGTGGTCCAGGCCTGGTCCAGGGCCGTGATCATGCGGTCCGACGTCGCCGCGGCCTCGGCCGTGCTGGTGAACCGGACGAGCTTGACCTGTTCGCCGGGCAGGAGCAGCTGGGCGAGCGCGTGCGAGCCGTCCAGCTGGTAGTTGTGCAGGTCGATTCCGCCGCCCATCAACCCGCAGGTCGCGACGGCGCCGTCGAGCCTCCGTCCGCCGCGTTCGGCGAGCTGTCCGGTGACCATGCCGCCGAACGACGTCCCGAGCGCGATGGCGCGACGAGGCTTGCCGATGATCCCGGTGACCGCCTGCAGCGTGTCGAGACCGTCCTGGGCCGCGGTGTCGGCGACCCATCCCGGGCGGGAGTACGACGAACCGGCCAGTGCGTAGCCGCGAGCCAGCAGGGCCTCCGCGGTGGCCGGGTCCGGGCTGTTGACCGGCGGGTTCACCGGAGTCGGGTTGTAGCCGTGGCTGTAGAGCAGCACCGTGCCGTTCCAGTTCGCCGGCACGTCGGCGATCCAGGTCGCACCGTTCGGCAGGACCCCGTCGTAGCGGGTCGCGGGCGCGGCCTGGGCAGTGGCGGGCACCAGTCCCAGCACCGCCATCGAGGCGATCACTGTGGAGATGAGCAGTCGTTGGCCAGTCTTCACGCAGCACGACGTTAGGCAGATTTCTGACGGCCGTCAATGAAATAGCGAACTCTGATATTTCAAGATCCCAAGTGGACACTCGTGACGAGGCGTCAACGACCGGGCACAAAACGTTGCCACGTAACGATTCCACCCTCTCCGCGATGTCAACGGCACCGGACCGGAAGGGGGCCGCAATGTCGCAGCGCCCTTGGCTGAGGACAGCCCTGCTCGCGTTGGTTCTGCTCGCGCCCTCGATCGTGGTGGTGTCACCCGCTGCCCAGGCGGCCACGCTGCCGCCGAACTTCCAGGACCGGGTGGTGTTCAGCGGGCTCAGCAACCCGATCGACGTCGAGTTCGCCGCGGACGGACGCGTGTTCGTGGCCCAGAAGAACGGTGTCATCAGGGTTTTCGACGGCCTGACGGACACCACGCCTACGACGTTCGCCGACCTTTCGGCGAACGTGCACGACTTCTGGGACCGCGGGATGCTCGGCCTCGCGTTGCACCCCGCCTTCCCGGCGAACCCGTCCGTGTACGTGCTGTACGCCCACGACCCGAGCGGGCGGTGGGGTGACGGCTGCCCGACCCCGCCGGGACCCACGACCGACGGCTGCCTGGTGTACGGGAGGCTGTCCCGGCTGACCGCGAACGGCAACACCACGACCGGGGCGGAGCAGGTCCTCATCCAGGACTGGTGCCAGCAGTACCCCAGCCACTCCGTCGGCACGCTGCTGTTCGGCCGTGACGGCGCTCTGTACGTCAGCGGCGGTGACGGCGCGAGCTTCAACAACGTCGACTACGGCCAGTACGGCGCCAACTATCCCGGCAACCAGGCCAACCCGTGCGGCGATCCGCCGGGTGCCGTCGGTACCGCGCTCACGCCGCCGGACGCACAGGGCGGCGCGCTCCGCAGCCAGAGCATGCGCCGCCCCAGCGGGCCGGTGACGCTGGACGGAGCGGTGCTGCGCATCGATCCCGCCACCGGCGCGGGCCTGCCGGACAACCCGTTCGCGTCCTCGGCCGACCCCAACGCGCGCCGCGTGATCGGCTACGGCCTGCGCAACCCGTTCCGGATGACCCAGCGGCCGGGCACCGACGAGCTGTGGATCGGCGACGTCGGCTGGAACGCCTGGGAGGAGATCAACCGACTCACCACCGGCCGCAACTTCGGCTGGCCGTGCTACGAGGGTTCCGTGCCGCAGAGCGGTTACCAGAGCGCCGGACTCACCTCGTGCTCGCAGCTGTACAACACACCCGGCTCGGTGACGGCGCCGTACTACGCCTACAGCCACAGCGCGTGCGTGGTCGCCTACACCGGTTGCCGCACGGGCAGCTCGTCGATCACCGGCATGACCTTCTACCGGGGCGGCAACTACCCGGCCGAGTACAACGGCGCGCTGTTCTTCGGCGACCACAGCCGCAACGAGATCTGGGCGATGATGCCGGGCACCAACGGGCTTCCCGACCCCGCGCAACGCCGGTGCTTCGTGTGCGCGGACTCCTCCGGCGCGGCCGCGGGCCACCCGGTCGACCTCAAGATCGGGCCGAACGGCGACCTCTTCTACGTCAACATGGACAACGGCACGATCCACCGGATCACCTACACGGCGGCGAACCAGGCGCCGACCGCACGCATCAACGCCAGCCCGACGAGCGGCAACGCACCGCTGACGGTGAACTACAGCGGCACGGCGTCGACCGATCCCGAAGGCTCCGCGCTCACCTACAGCTGGGACCTCAACGGCGACGGGCTGTTCGGCGACGCCACGACACCGACGGCGACCCACACGTTCACGTCGTCCGGCAACTACGTCACGTCGTTGCGCGTCACGGACCCGCAGGGCGCCACCAACACGGCGACGGTGACGATCACCGTGGGCAACACCCCGCCGACCCCGGTGATCGACACGCCGTCGAACGCACTGCGCTGGAAGGTCGGTGACACGATCGGCTTCTCCGGCCACGCGACCGACGTCCAGGACGGCACCGTTCCCGCGTCCGGGCTCAGCTGGTCGTTGGTGCTCAACCACTGCTACAGCGCGAGCGACTGCCACGAGCACATTGTCCAGACGCTCTCCGGTGTCGCGAGTGGACAGTTCGCGACTCCTGACCACCAGTACCCGTCGTACCTGCAACTGCGTTTGACCGCAACGGACTCCGGTGGGCTGTCCACCACGACGAGTGTGCGGCTCGATCCTCAGACGGTGGTGCTCACGTTCAAGACCAACCCCGGTGGCCTCAAGCTGTCCGGGTTCGGGTTCAACGAGGGCGCGACGACCACGCCGTTCACCACCACCGTGATCGTCGGATCGAGCAACTCCGTCAGCGCGCCCACGTCCCAGGTCGTCAACCGCTCCACGTACTTCTTCTCCTCGTGGTCGGACGGCGGCGCGAAGGACCACACGTTGATCGCGCCCGCGGTCAACACCACCTACACCGCCTACTACCGGAAGCGGTGACCGGTCATCGCGAATGAGCCGCGGAAATCGTTTCGTGGTAAGTCTTTCCGCGGCTCATGCGGAGCAACGAGGCGACGCGCCGCTTCGTCAGAGCGGTGGCGACCAGGTCGCCCAGGCGCGGCGAAAACGCCTCCGCCAGCAACAGCACGTTCGCCGTCCGCGGGAGAACCACCCGGCGCTTTCCGTGCCGGACCGCGGCCACCACGGCCTTCGCGACGTCGTCCGGCGTCAGGGGCGTCATGTGGCGAAACGGCGGCGGCATCTCGGCCACGTCCGCGTCCCGCAGCAGGTCGGTGGCGGTCAGCGCGGGGTGGATCACCGAGACGCGGATGCCGTCGGCGGCCACCTCCTGGCGAAGGGCGTCGGAGAACGCCGACACCGCGTGCATGACGATCGCGTACGAACCGAACCGGGCGAAGGCCTTGCGCCCCATGACGGACGACAGGTTGACGATCGCCCCCTCCCCCTGCCGCCGCAGGATCGGGAGCACCTGCTGCGTCACGCCGATCATCCCGAAGAGACTCGCGCGCTCGGTCAGCCGCAGGTCCTCGGCGAAGGTGCCGGCGGCGACCTCGCCGACCTTGCCGATGCCCGCGTTGTTGACCAGCACGTCGATGCGGCCGAACCGGCTCATGGCGGCGTCGGCCAGCGCGGCGACCTCCGCGGGAACGGACACGTCGGTCTGCACCGACAGGGCGTCGGCCCCGAGAGCCAGAACCTCTTCCTCCACTTCGGCCAGCCGGTCCGGCGAGCGGGCCGCGAGAACGAGTCGCGCACCCTCCGCGGCGAACGCCAGAGCGACCGCCCTGCCGATTCCCCGGGAAGCGCCGGTCACCAGCACCACCTTGTTCGCGAATGTGCTCATTGCTCCTCCTTCTGTTGTACCTACAACATGCGGTCGTCGAAAGAACGCGAGACCTGAACTCGCGTCTCAGACGCCGGGCGGATAGCCCATCTCGCGCGCGATCCCCTGGATCGCACCGGTTCCCGAGGCCCCGAGAAGGCGGGCTGCCTCGTTCTGACACTGCCGCCAGACAGGCATCACGGACTCGATCTTGGCGCGGCCGGCGTCGGTGAGCGCGACCTCCCGGATCCCCTTCGCGTCGGCGGAGACGGCCTCGACCCAGCCGTGGCCGAGCAGGAGGTTCAGGTTGCGACTGACCGTGGACCTCTCCAGCTGCAACACGTCACCGAGGACGGACGGCGCGCACGGACCGGCTTTGCCGACGGCCGCGAGCAGGTTGAGCTGCGCGATCGTCACGCCGTGACCGGCGAGCGCTCCGTCGTAGAGGCTCGTGAGGGCCCGGCTGATCAGCCGGGCGCGGACCGCCAGGCAGTCGCCCACGATCTCGTCGACGGCAGAGGTCTTCACCAGCCCAGTGTTGCATATACATCAATCGGTGGCAACGCGCTCACGGCTCGCGCCCCTGGACAGCAGGCCGACCGCGGCGGCCGGGAAGAGCAGCACCGACAGCAGTCCGGCGCAGGTGAGCGCGGCAGCCGTGACCGGCGACATCAGACCGACGGCCACGCCGATCTGGGTCGCGGTGACGATGAACGGCAGCGAGGTCGCCTGCAGCAGCGCCACCGCGTACACGTCGCGGCGCGGCAGTGCGCGCGCGTGCAGGAACGCGGGCAGGCCGCGAGCGAGCAGGAGCGCGGCGAGGAACAACGGGACCCGCGCGAGCGCCCCGGCGTCGGCGAACAGGCCGCCCAGGTCCAGCCGGAGTCCGCTGGTCACGAAGAAGACCGGGATGAGGAAGCCGTAGCCGATGGCCTCCAGCTTGATCCGGAACCGCGGGTGCGACGTCGTGTCCCTGTCGACCACACCGACCACGACACCGGCGAGGAACGCGCCGAGGATGCTCTCCAGGCCCAACCCCTCGGCGAGCGCGACGAACGCCACGAGCAGCAACACCGCCGCACGCACGCGGATCTCCGCCGTCGTGTCCTGCAACCGCGACAGCACGTCCCCAGCCGTCGCGACCGTCCGGCGAAGGCGATCACCACACCGGTGAGCACGACGAGTCCCGCGAACAGGCCGAGCAGCCCGAACCGTCCACCGAGGCCACCACCGGACATGGAGAAAGCCAGCGACAGCAGGATGATCGCCGCGAAGTCCGCCACCGACGCACCCGCGATGGCGACCTGTCCCGCGTCGCTGTCGACGCGGCCCGCGTCCTTGAGAACGGGGACGATCAGACCGAGCGAGGTCGCCGAGAGGGTGACCGCCAGCAGCAACGGGCTCTGCACCCAGCCGGCCGCGTGGAAGGCGAACCCGGCGGCGAGCCCCGCCGCGAGCGTGACGGCGTAGCCGAGCAGCGCCTGACCGCTCAGCCGCCGCACGTCGATCTCCAGACCGGCGAGGAACAGCAGGAACGCGAGACCGAGCAACGCGACGATCTGCACCGGGAGGTCGATCTCCACCCAGCCGAGCCCCGAGGGCCCGACGACGACTCCCGCGACGATCTCCAGGACGACGGCCGGCACGCGCAGTGCGGGTGCGAGACCGAGCAGCAACGGTGCCGTCAACGCGATGGCGGCCACGATCAGCAGGTTGACGAACTCCACATCCGGCATGGGAGTTCAGTGCCCCCGAGCAGGCCGGACGTTACGCCCTGGGGAAGTTCCGGAACGCGTCGAGCAGCCGCTCACGCGTGTCGCCGGACAACGTCTCCGGCGGCAGCTCGCCCAGTTCGGAGATGGTGGTGCGGAACTGGTCGAGGTAGCGCTCGCAGCCCCGGCACTCCGCGAGGTGGGCGACGAAGTCACGCTCGGTCGCCTCGTCCAGCGCGCCCTCCAGGAACGCGGTGACGAGCTCGACGAACTCCTCACACGTCATGTCGCTCCCCCGAGGTACTTCTCGACGTGTGCGCGGACCGCCGCCCGACCGCGGTGCAGCAGCACCCGCTGGTTGGCCGCCGAGATCTCCAGCATCGCACACACCTCCTCGGACGAGTGACCTTCGACGTCGCGCAACGTCACCACCACGCGCTGCCGTTCCGGCAGCTGGTCGAGTGCCCGCCCCACCACGTGCCGAAACTCGTCGCCGAGCACCCACGGCTCGGGAAACTCCCGCCAGTGCCCCGGATAGGCGTCGCCGGGCCCGCGGAACCGGTCCGGGTCGACGGTCGGCCCGCCGTCCGGCTCCAGGCTGGTCCACGGCACCGTCCGCTTCTCCTTGACGCCCCGCTTCTTCGCCGTGTTGACCAGGATCCGGTACACCCACGTGCGCAACGACGACGCGCCCTGAAATCCATCGACACCGCGGATCACGGCCAGCCAGGTGTCCTGGACGACCTCCTCCGCCGAGGCGTCGGTGGACACGAACGAGCGGGCCAGCCTCAGCATCGACGCCGACCAGCTGTCCAGCAGCCGCGCGAACGTCGCCTCGTCACCGGACCGGAGTCCGGCGACGAGCACGTCGTCCGCGGGCAGCATCCACGGGAATCTACCGGTACTCGGGGTTGTCGAAGTCGTAGCGACATCCCGCGTCCCACCCGGAGCGCTGGTTCCCGTGAGCCGGGATTCCGCCCGCGTCCTTGAGCATGCGGGCCAGGTGCAGCAGGTTCCACGTCATGAACGTGGTGTTGCGGTTGGTGAAGTCGTTCTCCGGACCGCCCGATCCGGGGTCCAGGTAGGACGGTCCGGGACCGGCCTCGCCGATCCAGCCGGCATCGGCCTGCGGCGGGATCGTGTAGCCCAGGTGCTGCAGGCTGTAGAGGACGTTCATGGCGCAGTGCTTGACGCCGTCCTCGTTGCCGGTGATCAGGCAGCCGCCGACGCGGCCGTAGTAGGCGTACTGCCCGGCGTCGTTGAGGAGGTGCGAGCACGCGTAGAGCCGCTCGATGACCTGCTTGGTCACGGAGCTGTTGTCGCCCAGCCAGATCGGGCCCGCGATGACGAGGATGTCCGAGGCCATCACCCGTTCGTAGATCTCCGGCCAGGCGTCGGTCGCCCAGCCGTGCTCTCTCATGTCGGGCCACACCCCGATGGCGATGTCGTGGTCGATCGCCCTCAGGACCTCGACCTGGACGCCCTGCTTCTCCATGATCGCCCGGCTGAGGTCCACCAGGCCCTCGGTGTTGCTGCGGTCGGGCGACCGCTTGAGCGTGCAGTTGATGAACAACGCCTTGAGGTCGCTGTAGTCGGTCATGCGAATCGCTCCTTCAACGCGGTCAGGCCCGGCAGGAAGATCCCGTCGCGGACCTGGGAGAGCACCTGGGGTTCGTCGGTCGCGTCGCAGTCGAAGTCGGCCGTCCACTCGACCAGCGACGTGGTGTCGGACGCGGGCGTCACCCGCAGGCCGGAGACGTAGCCGCGCACGGGCAGTCCGGCGGTGTCCTCGAACGCGTACCGGGTGCTGCGTTCGGCGTCGTCCAGTGCGACGAGGCGTTCGCGGTGCCCGCCCGCCGCCGGGAACACGCGGACGGCACCCACCCGGTCGGCGGGGTCACCGCCTTCGATCTTCGCCTCCGGCAGGAACGGGTGCCAGGAGCCGATCGCGGAGAAGTCCCTCAGCAGCTCCCACACCTCCTGCGCGGGGGCGTCGAGCACAGCGCTGGTCACGATCCTGGGCATGCGGAAACTCCTTCTACAGCAGTTCGGCGTCTTGTTCGACGCACAACAGGGCGGGTCCGTCGGTGGTGAAGAGCTCGGTCATGGCCTCGTCGAGCTGGTCGCGCCGGTCGACGCGGATGCCGGTCGCGCCGCAGATCCGGGCGTACGCGGCCCAGTCCGGGTTGTGCAGCGAGGTGTGCCAGACCGGGTAGTCCTCGGCGCGCTGCTCCTTGCTGATCTTGCCGAGGGCGTTGTTGTCGAGCAGCACGTGCTTGATCGGGATGCCGTACTTCACCGCGGTGGTCAGTTCGGTCGCGTACTGGCCGAACCCGCCGTCGCCCGTGACGGCGACGATCGGGCGGTCCGGTGCGGCGGCCCACGCGCCGATCGCGGCCGGGTACCCGAAGCCGATCGACCCGAGGTAGCCCGACATGAGCACCGGCTGGCCCTTGGACTCCAGGTAGCGGCCGAGCGAGTAGGCGTGGTTGCCGACGTCCACGGTGACGACGGCGTCCGCGCTCAGGTGCTGTGACAGGGCGGCGAACACCGCCGCCGCGGACACCCCGCGGCCACGGTCGTCCGCGGCGCGACGAGACTTCTCGTGCCGCCAGATGTCCCACCGCGCGGCGACGTCCGGTCGCTGGTCGGTGGACTTCACCTCGTCCAGCTCGTGCACCAGCGCGGCGAGGGTGAGGGCCGCGTCGCCGAGCACGTCGCAGGTGACGGCGTCGAACCGGCCGATCGCGGCGTGGTCGTCGTCGATCTGCACGATCGGCTTGTACGGCGCGATTCCCGTGTGGTTGGCGAACGAGGCGCCGACCACCACCAGCAGGTCGGACTCGTTCATCAGCCAGCTCGCGACGGGCGTGCCGCTGCGGCCGAGCACGCCACCGGCCAGCGGGTGCGAGTCCGGGACGAGACCCTTGGCCTTGAACGTGGTCAGCACCGGCGCGTTGAGGTGTTCCGCGAGCATCCGGACCTCGGTGCGGGCCGCCCACGCGCCGTGCCCGGCGATCAGCACGGGTCGCCGAGCGTCCCGGACGAGCGCCGCCGCCCTGGTCAACGCCGCGTCGTCGGGCCGGGTGCGGCGATCGGACAGCCTGCCGTCCGGCATCGCGGCCTTCGCCTCGGACGGCAGCACCTGCACCTCGTCCGGCAGCACGAGGTGCGCGACACCGCGTCCGTCGATCGCGTGCTTCACCGCCAGCGCGGCGAGCTCCGCGTGGTCGCTTCCACTGTGGACGGTGGTCGTGGACACCGACACGTCCTTGAACACCGCGGAGAGGTCGACGTCCTGGAACGCGCCGCGGCCGAGCACCTTCGACGGCACCTGCCCGGAGATGGCAACGACGGGCGCCTGGTCGAGCTTGGCGTCGTACAGCCCGGTCAACAGGTTGGTCGATCCGGGTCCGGCGATCGCGAAGCACGCCGCGGGCCGGCCGGTGAGCTTGCCGTACGCGCTGGCGGCGAACGCGGCGGCGCCCTCGTGGCGGATCCCGACGTAGGTCAGCTCACCGCGTTCTTCCGCGCGCCGCAACGCCTCGGCGAACCCGAGGTTCGAGTGGCCGACCATGCCGAACACGTGTGTCACCCCGTGCGCCACCAGCGTCTCGACCATGACGTCCGCGACGCTGCGGGGCCGCTGCTCCAGGTCCGGCAGCTCGACGTAGACGCCGTCGTCGCGTTCCTCGACCTCGAACGCCGGCACACCGTCGGAGAAACCCGCGGGTGGTTTGCCCGTCAGCGGGTGGTAGTCGTAGCCGTGCCACGGGCAGCGCAGCCAGCCCTTCTCGATCGCGCCCTCCCCCAGCGGACCGCCCTGGTGCGGGCACCGGTTCTCCAGCGCCCCCAGCCCGGCCCCGCACCGCGACAACGCCACGGTGCGCCCGTCCACGACGACACTGCGCACCCGCCCGTCCTGCGGGACGTCGGCGGGATCCACCCGATGCCACGACATGTAACGCCTCCTCGGTGAGCCGACACTGAGCACTCAGTGCCCGCACCCGTGACCGGCGTTACACGAGGAGACGAGATGACTTTCGAGACCACCCGCCGCGCCCTGCACGGCGCCGCGGAACTGCTCCTGGCCGGCCCCCAGTTCGACCGCAGCGGCACCATCCGGCTGCGCATCACCCCAGGCGGCTTCGGCACCGTCGCCGAACCGGACCTGCGGATCGACGGCGACCAGCTCGTCACCAACGAGGCGCGGCTACCGCTCAAAGGCACGTGCGACGATCTGGCGGCGGCCGCGGGACTGCGCGTCCGCACGCTGACCGACGTGTACCGCGACGGCTCCGGCGTGACCCCCGGCGAGGAGCTCGACGTCGATCCGCACGCCGCCCGGCTGATCGCCGACGCGTTCGCCGAGGGCGACCGGGAGCTGCGCGAGTTCGCCCCGGACCAGACGCCGGTCCTCTGGCCGGAGCACTTCGACCTCGGCATCTCCGTCGACGAGGTCAACTACGGCATCTCGCCCGGTGACGAGCACATCGCCGAGCCCTACGCGTACGTCGGGCCCTGGCGGCAGCGCACCGGGTCCTTCTGGAACACCGCGTTCGGCGCCGCCCGCCCGCTGGCAGAACTCGGCTCGATCGCCGGGTTCTTGGCCGACGGGCGTGCGGCAGCCGCGAAGGACTGACCGACTACAGGTCTGCCATCGCGGACTTCGGGGCCTCGATGCAGTCGGCGACGAACCGGAGGAAGCCGCCCGCGGTGCCTCCGTCGCAGACCCGGTGGTCGAACACCAACGACAGCTGCACGATCTGCCGGGCCACGACCTCGCCGCCGACCACCCACGGCCGGGGCAGGATCCGTCCCATGCCGAGGATCGCGACCTCCGGGTGGTTGATGATCGCGGCGCTGCCGTCGACCCCGAGCACGCCGTAGTTGTTCAAGGTGAACGAACCCGAGCTGAGTTCGGCCGCGGTCGCGGTTCCTTCGCGTGCGGCGGCGGTGAGCCTGCGGATCTCGGTGTCGAGGCCGCGCATGCTCAGGCGGTGCGCGTCCTTGATCGCCGGGACCACGAGGCCGCGGTCGGTCTGGGCGGCGAGGCCGAGGTTGACGCCGTCGAGGTGGGTGATCTCGCCGCGAACGGTGTCGACCCGGGAGTTCAGCTCCGGGAAGCGGGCGAGTCCTGCCACGACGAAACGGGCGACCATGGCCAGAATTCCTGGCGCCGCACCGGTTTCCTTCAGTTCGGCGCGGAGGTCCACCAGGGCGGTCGCGTCGACGTCCACCCACGTCGTCGCCTCGGGGATCTCCGTGCGGCTGCGGGTCAGGGTGGTGGCGACCGCCTTGCGCATGCCCGTCAGCGGCACTCGGGTGCGGATCGGCAAGCCCGTGCGCTGGTCCACGTCGCTCACGACCGCGGCAGGCTGCGGCACGGCGACGGGCTCCGGTGCGGCGGCTGCTTCGACGTCGCGCCGCATGATCAGGCCGTCGGGTCCGGTGCCGGTCAGCGCAGTCAGGTCCACACCCTTGTCACGGGCGAGCCTGCGCACGATCGGCGACTGCACAGCGGGCCGTTCCCCGTTCCGGGTCTGCCTCGTGGGCGCGGGACGGGGAACGGCCCTTCTCCGGCGGCGGCGAGACGAGGCCGCCCCCGAAGTTCCGTAGCCGATCAGGACGTTGCCCGAACCGGCGCGCTCTTCCTCCACATAGGACTCCGCGGCGGAAGGCCCCGCGTCGACCGAGATCAACGGTGAGCCGACCTGCAGCGTGGCGCCTTCCTCACCGTGCAGCCGTGCGATCACGCCGCCGAACGGCGAGGGCACCTCGACCATCGCCTTGGCCGTTTCCACCTCGGCGACGGGCTCGTCCACCGCGACGGGGTCCCCGGTCTTGACCAGCCACCGGATCAGCACGGCCTCGGTCAGTCCCTCGCCGAGGTCGGGCAGGTCGAACACCCGGGTGCTCACGCGGCGTCCTCCCACTGCAACGTGTCGACGGCGTCGAGGATCCGGTCCACGCCGGGCAGGAAGTGGTGCTCCAGCTTCGGCGGCGGATACGGCACGTCGAACCCGGTGACGCGGCGCACCGGCGCCTCGAGGTGGTGGAAGCAGCGCTCTCCCACGCGCGCTGCGATCTCGGAGGCGACCGAGGCGAAGCCTGGTGCCTCCGCGACCACCACGGCCCTGCCGGTCCTGCGCACCTCGGCGCACACGGTCTCGTCGTCGAACGGAACGATGGAGCGCAGGTCGACCACGCCCAGGTCCCGCCCTTCGGTCGCGGCCTGCTCGGCGGCGGCCAGCGCCACCGGCACGGACGGGCCGTAAGCGATCAACGTGGCGTCCCGTCCCTGACGCCGGACCACCGCGCGGCCGATCGGCGGCACCGGCACCGAGACGTCGACCTCTTCCTTGGAGAAGTAGTGCTTCTTGGGCTCCAGGAAGACCACCGGGTCGGGGCTGGCGATGGCCGCGCGCAACAGTCCGTAGGCGTCCGCATTGGTGGCCGGTGCGACGACGGTCAGGCCGGGGGTGTGCGCGTAGTAGGCCTCGGACGAGTCGCAGTGGTGCTCCACTCCGCCGATCCCACCGGCGTAAGGGATTCGGATGACGATCGGCAGCCGCACCTTGCCGCGCGTGCGGTTGCCCAGCTTCGCGACGTGGCTGACGATCTGCTCGAACGCGGGGTACGCGAAGGCGTCGAACTGCATCTCGACGACCGGGCGCATGCCGTTCATGGCCATTCCCACGGCCATGCCGACGATTCCGGACTCCGCGAGCGGGGTGTCGAAGACCCGGTTCTCACCGAACTCGGCGTGCAGCCCGTCGGTCACGCGGAACACTCCGCCGAGCTGGGCGACGTCCTCGCCGAACACGACCACCGAGTCGTCCTCGGCGATGGCGTCCCGCAACGCGGCGTTGATCGCCTGTGCCATGGTCATCTTCGGGGCGCTCATCACGCTTCCTCGAGGTCGAGCTCGGCCCGCAGCGTCGCGCGCTGTTCCGCCAGCTGTGGGGTGGGGGTGGAGTACACGTGGGCGAACAGGTCCCCGGGATCGACCGGTGTGTCGGCACCGACTCCGGCACGGACCGCGGCCGCCATCTCCTCGGCGGCGGCAGTGATCTTCTGTTCGAGGTCGTCGTCGAGCGCGCCGGCCTTCCTGAGGTAGGTCCGGACTCGCAGCAGCGGATCACGCGGCAGCCACTCGGTGACCTCGTCGTCGGTGCGGTAGCGGCTGGCGTCGTCGGCGTTGGTGTGGGACTCGATGCGGTAGGTGTCCGCCTCGACCAGCGTCGGCCCCTCGCCCCCACGAGCCCGTGCGACAGCCTCGCCGAGCACCTGTTCCAACGCCGGCAGGTCGTTGCCGTCGACCCGGAAACCCGGCATGCCGTAGCCGATCGCCTTGGCCGCGAGCGAAGGCGCGACCGACTGGCGGGCCAGCGGCACCGAGATCGCGTACTTGTTGTTCTGCACGAAGAACACCACCGGGGCGCGGAAGACGGCGGCGAAGTTGCAGGCCTCGTGGAAGTCGCCTTCGCTGGTGGCGCCGTCGCCGCACAGCGCCATGACCACCGTGTCCTCGCCCTTGAGACGAGCCGCGTGGGCGACGCCGACCGCGTGCAGCAACTGGGTCGCGAGCGGCGTGGCCTGAGGTGCGACCTTGTGCTCGTCCGGGTCGTACCCGCAGTGCCAGTCGCCGCGCAGCAGGGTGAGCACCTCGACCGGGTCCACTCCGCGTGCGGCGATCGCGGCCGTGTCGCGGTAGGTCGGGAACAACCAGTCGCCGTCCGCCAGGACCGACGCGCACGCGACCTGACAGGCCTCCTGTCCCCGCGAGGAGGGGTAGACGGCCAGGCGTCCCTGACGGACGAGCGCGCCGCACTGTTCGTTGAGCCTGCGGGCGAACACGAGTTTGCGGTAACCCTCGACCAGCGCCTCCGGGTCGGGCACCGACGCTCCCCTGACCAGCCGGCCGGTCTCGTCCAGCGACCGGGCCGGGGTGATCGCCGCCTTGAGCTGACCGGCACTCATCCGCACCTCCAGGAGCAGTTGCATCGAGTCCGGATTTTGCCCAGACACAGGGCCATTCGACTACATTGAAGCGACACTGCGAGACGATTGGCTCGACGAAGCGATTCAGCCGATCCAGCTGGCTTGTCAGGCGGCACTTTTGACCTAGGGAGCGAGACGCGTGGACACGGAGCTGGACGAGATCGACCGCAGGATTCTCAGCGAGCTCGAGTCGGACGGCCGGTTGTCCGGACGCGCGCTGGCCGAGCGCGTGACGATCTCGCGCGCGAACGCCTACGCCCGCTTCGAACGCCTCGTGGCGGACGGGGTGATCACCGGCTTCACCGCGCGGGTCGACCCGGTCAAGGTCGGCCTGACCACGTCGGCCTACGTGGCGATGACCGTGCGGCAGAGCAACTGGCGCGATCTGCAGGTGAAACTCCGCGCCATCTCCGAGGTGCGGCACATGGCGCTCATGGGCGGCGAGTTCGACGTGATGCTGCTCGTCCGTGCGGAGGACAACAACGCCCTGCGCCGTGTCGTCCTGGAGCAGCTGCAGACGATCCCCGGCGTGCTGTCGACCAAGACGTTCCTGATCTTCGAGGACGCCGAGAACTGACCCGGGTCAGGCGCCTCGCACGCGCAGTCCGTCGAACGCCACCATCGCCACCACGTCCGCGAGCTCGGCCGCGCCGAGTCCACCCTGCGGCCGGTACCACTCGATGAGCGAGTTGACCGTGCCGAACAGCAGGCGGGTCGTCATCGCGGGGTCGATGTCCGCGCGGAGGTCACCCTCGGCCGCGGCGTCGGCCACCAGACCGGTGACGAGGTCGTCGAACTCGCGGCGCCGGGCCATCGCCTCGCGTTCGGTCTCGCTGTTGCCGCGCACGCGCAGGAGCAGGGTGACGAACGGCAGTTGCTCGACCAGGACCGCGACACTGCCGCGGACGAGGTGCTCGAGCCGGTCGACGGCGCGCCCGCCGACCGCGTCCAGTTTGGTCACCTCGGCGAACAGGCCGTCGAGCGCCCGGTCGACGGCGAGGTGGAGCAGGGCTTCCTTGCTCGGCACGTGGTGGTAGATCGCGGACTTCGCGACGCCGAGGTGGGTGGCGAGGTCCTGGATGCTGGTGCCGTCGTAGCCGCGTTCGTAGAACAGCTCGGCGGCGGCTTTGAGCAACGTCTCCAGGTCGTAGCCCGGACGTCCGCGGCGCCTCGCCCTGCCGTTCTCCGTCGTGGTCATGCGGTGCAGTGTTCCAAACACCGCCGGATCACGTGCCGACGTGCCGTCACCACTCGTAGAACCCCTTCCCCGTCTTGCGGCCCAGCTCACCGGCGGCGACCTTGTCGCGCAACAGCCGCGGCGGGGCGTACCGCGGGCCGAGCTCGCGTTCGAGGTGTTCGGCGATCGCGAGGCGCACGTCGAGGCCGACCAGGTCCGTGGTGCGCAGCGGTCCGACGGGGTGCCGGTAGCCGAGGGTCATGGCGCTGTCGATGTCCTCGGCCGACGCGACGCCCTCCTCCACCATCCGCATCGCTTCCAGTGCGATGGCGACACCGAGGCGGCTGCTCGCGAACCCCGGCGAGTCCTGCACGGTGATCGCGTGCTTGTCCAGGCCGCGCACCCATTCCCGGGCCTGCTCGACCAGTGCGGGCGGAGTCCGCCTGCCGACGACCACCTCGACGAGATCGCTGGCGGGCACGGGGTTGAAGAAGTGCAGTCCGATGAGGACGGACGGGTCGGGCAGCGCCTGCGCCAGCACGTCGATCGACAACGAGCTGGTGTTCGTGCCGATCAACGCCTGCGGGGCCGATCGTGCGATGGTGGCGAGCACGGCCTGCTTCAGTTCGACCAGTTCGGGGACCGCCTCGACCACGAGCGACGCCGACGTCAGCAGCGCCGGATCCGTGACCACTTCGACGGTGCCGTGGATCGCGATGCCCTTCTCGGCGGCTTTCGCCAGGCTCTTCTCCACCCGTGCCCGTGCGGCGTCCGCGGCGGCCTCGGTCTCGACGATCGTGACGGTGCTTCCGGCGAGCGCGAACGCGTGGGCGATGCCGGCACCCATCCGTCCACCGCCGTACACGCCAACAGATGCAGGAACGACCATCACGACTCCCACGATTTACTGACCGAACGTTCTGTATTACCGTGGCACAGAGAAGCCGCGAGGGGCAAGGGAAGGGATCCGACAGTGACCGCACTGCTCGAGAGCTACGCAGCCGGCCGTTGGTTCCGCGCTCAGGCCGACGGAGAACCGCTGCTCGACGCGGTGACCGGCGAGGAGGTCGCGCGGCTGACGAGCGAGGGCCTCGACCTGCGCCAGATGACGGACCACGCCCGGCGCGTCGGCGGGCCGGCGATCCGCGAGCTCACGTTCCACCAGCGTGCCGTGCTCATCAAGGAACTGGCCAAGCACCTCAGCGCGGACAAGGACTCGCTCTACGAGCTGTCGTACCGCACCGGCGCGACGAAGCGCGACTCGCTCGTCGACATCGACGGCGGCTTCGGCACGTTGTTCAGCTTCGCGAGCAAGGGCGTGCGGGAACTGCCGAACGACACCGTCGTGCTCGACGGCGGCCTCGAACGGCTCGGACGTGAAGGCACGTTCCTGGGTCAGCACATCTACACGTCGCGGCCCGGTGTGGCCGTGCAGATCAACGCCTTCAACTTCCCCGTGTGGGGCATGCTCGAGAAGCTCGCGCCCGCGTTCCTCGCCGGCCTGCCGAGCATCGTGAAGCCGGCGAGCCAGACCGCCTACCTCACCGAGGCGGTCGTGCGGCGGATCATCTCCTCCGGCATCCTGCCCGAGGGATCGCTGCAGCTGCTGTCCGGCAGCCCGCGCGGGCTGCTCGACGTCCTGGACGAACAGGACTCCGTGGCGTTCACCGGATCCGCGCACACGGCCGGGATTCTGCGCAACCACCCGAACGTCCAGCACGGCGGCGTGCGCCTGCAGGTCGAGGCGGACTCGCTCAACTGCTCGATCCTCGGCCCCGACGTGCGGCCGGGCGACCCCGAGTTCGACCTCTTCGTCAAGGGCGTCGTCAGCGAGATGACGGTGAAGGCGGGCCAGAAGTGCACCGCGATCCGGCGTGCGATCGTGCCCGAGGCGATCGGTGACACCGTGGTCGAGGCGATCGCCGCCCGGCTCGCGAAGATCACCGTGGGCAACCCGGCCGACGAGAACGTGCGGATGGGCGCGCTGGCGTCACTCGGGCAGCGGGACGAGGTGCGCAAGGCGGTCGAGTCGCTGCGCAACTCCGCCGAGATCGTGTTCGGCGACCCCACCGAGGTGAAGCTCATCGACGCGGACGCCGAGCGCGGCGCGTTCCTCTCCCCCGTGCTGCTGCGAGCCGGCGCCGACGCGCCCGAGCCGCACGACGTCGAACCGTTCGGCCCGGTGAGCACGGTGATCACCTACCGCACCACCGCCCAGGCGATCGAACTCGCCGCCCGCGGCAAGGGCAGCCTGGTCGGCTCCCTCGTCACGCACGACCCCGCCGTGGCCCGGCAGGTTGTCCTGGGCGTGGCACCGTGGCACGGCAGGATCCTGGTGCTGGACCGCGACGACGCGGCCGAGTCGACCGGGCACGGCAGCCCGCTGCCGATGCTGGTGCACGGCGGCCCCGGCCGAGCGGGTGGCGGCGAGGAGCTGGGCGGTGTGCGCGGCGTGCTGCACCACATGCAGCGCACCGCAGTGCAGGCCTCGCCGGACATGCTCACGGCGATCACCGGCCGCTGGACCACCGGTTCCAAGCGAGTGGTCGACGAGGTGCACCCGTTCCGCAAGTCGCTGGCGGAGCTGAAGATCGGCGACGCGGTCGAGTCCGCGCCGAGGCAGGTCACGCTCGCCGACATCGACCACTTCGCCGAGTTCACCGGCGACACCTTCTACGCCCACACCGACCCGGAGGCCGCGGCGGCGAACCCGTTGTTCGGCGGCATCGTGGCGCACGGCTACCTCGTCGTGTCGCTGGCGGCCGGACTGTTCGTCGAGCCGAACCCCGGTCCGGTGCTCGCGAACTTCGGTGTGGACGGTCTGCGGTTCCTGACGCCGGTGAAGGCCGGTGACACCATCACGGTGACGCTGACGGTCAAGCAGATCACCCCGCGCACCAACGCCGAGTACGGCGAGGTGCGGTGGGACGCCGTGGTGACGAACCAGGACGGGGATCCGGTCGCGACCTACGACGTGCTGACGCTGGTCGCGAAGAACTGAGACGGGCGACGCGCGGCACCGGACATATTTTTTTGGCGCGAAAAGCACGTTCGGGCCATCTATCGGCCCGAACGTGCTTTTCGCGCCAAACGGCAGGCGCCCGGTGGATCCACTGCCTAACGCGCGGGCCGCCGGTCCACGATCCGCTTCATCTTGCCGACGAAACGCTCAATCCCTCCCGGCGCAACAACCTCCACCGCCACCGTGACCCCGATGGAGTTCTTGACGAGCTTCCTGAGCTCAGCCGCCGCCTCCCCGGCGACAACACCCTCGCGGTGCTCGACCACCACGGTCAGGTCGTCGAGGTTGCCCGTTCGGCTGAGCACGCACTGGAAGTGCGGTGACAGCGCGGGAACCCGGAGGATCAGCTCCTCGATCTGGGTAGGGAAGAGGTTCACGCCGCGCAGGATGATCATGTCGTCGGTGCGGCCGGTGATCTTCTCGATCCGGCGCATGGACCGCGCGGTGCCCGGCAGCAACCGGGTCAGGTCGCGGGTGCGGTAGCGGATGACCGGCATCGCCTGCTTGGTCAGCGAGGTGAAGACGAGCTCGCCCTCCTCGCCGTCGGGCAGCACCTCGCCGGTGATCGGGTCGATGATCTCCGGATAGAAGTGGTCCTCCCAGACGTGCAGGCCGTCCTTGGTCTCCACGCACTCGCTCGCCACGCCCGGCCCGATCACCTCGGACAGGCCGTAGATGTCCACGGCGTGCATGTCGAGGCGTTGCTCCATCTCGCGGCGCATGTCGTTCGTCCACGGCTCGGCGCCGAAGATGCCGACCTTCAACGACGTCGAACGCGGGTCGACGCCCTGGCGCTCCATCTCGTCGATGATCGAGAGCATGTACGACGGCGTGACCATGATGATGTCCGGCTCGAAGTCGCGGATCAGCTGGACCTGGCGCTCGGTCATGCCGCCGGACACCGGAACGACCGTGCAGCCCAGCACTTCCGCACCCGCGTGGGCGCCCAGCCCGCCGGTGAACAGGCCGTAGCCGTAGGCGTTGTGCAGGACGTGCCCGGCGCGGCCACCGGCGGCGCGGATGCTGCGCGCGACCACCGCCGCCCACATGTCCACGTCATCGCGCGTGTAGCCGACGACGGTCGGGCGTCCGGTGGTGCCCGAGGACGCGTGGATGCGCACGACCTCGTTGCGCGGCACGGCGAACATGCCGAACGGGTAGTTGTCGCGCAGGTCCGCCTTGCCGGTGAACGGCAGTTTCGCCAGATCTGCCAACGTCTTCACGTCGTCGGGGTGCACGCCCGCGACGTCGAACGACGCCCGGTAGTGCGGCACGTTCTCGTAGGCGTGCCGGACCGACCACCGCAGCCGGTCGAGCTGCACCGCCTGCAGCTCGTCCACCGACGCCGTCTCGATCGGCTCCAGATCGCCCGGCTGCGGGCTCAGGTCCAGCATCTTCCACCCCCTCGTCGGTGCGGCCGCGGATCAGGTCACGCCGGCACGCACGGGCCGTGCGACCGCCTGCGGTCACACGACCATGTCGTCCACGAAGCACCAGCGCCAGGTCTCCCCCGGCTCGAACGAGCGCATGATCGGGTGCCCCTCGTCGGCGAAGTGCTTCGAGGCGTGCTTGGCGGGCGACGAGTCGCAACAGGCGACCTTGCCGCAGCCGAGGCACAGGCGCAGGTGCACCCACCTGCCGCCCACGGCCAGGCAGTCCTCACATCCCTCCGGCGTGGACGGCGCGGGCTCAGGACCCAGCTCGGCGACGTGTTCGCAAGTAGTGGCCACGGCACGAAGGTACCTCCATTGCTGTCATGGGCGAGTTCTGGTGTTTGACTGGGCAGATGACGACAGCCGACCGCGTCGCGCGGCCCTCGATCCTCACGGTGGACGACGACCCGGCCGTGTCGCGGGCGGTGGCGCGCGACCTGCGCCGGATGTACGGCGAGCACTACCGCGTCGTGCGGGCGGAGTCCGGGTCCCAGGCGCTCGAGGCGCTGCACGAGATCAAACTGCGCGGCGAGGAGGTCGCGGCGCTGCTCGCCGACTACCGGATGCCGCAGATGAACGGCATCGAGTTCCTCGAACAGGCCATGGACGTGTTCCCCCAGGCACGCCGGGTGCTGCTCACCGCGTACGCCGACACCGACGCCGCGATCCAGGCGATCAACGTCGTGGACCTCGACCACTACCTGCTCAAGCCGTGGGACCCGCCGGAGCAGAACCTCTACCCGGTGCTCGACGAGCAGCTGCGCGCGTGGGCGGTGAGCGACCGGCAGCCGCCGCAACGGGTGCGGGTGGTCGGGCACCGCTGGTCGCCGCGTTCCTACGAGGTGCGCGACTTCCTGGCCCGCAACAACGTTCCGTTCCGCTGGCACGCCCTCGACGAGCCGGAAGCACGTTGCCTGCTGACCGCGGCTCACCAGGACGGGACGACCCTGCCCGTCGTGGTCACCGCGCAGGGCAAGGCCCTCGTCGACCCGTCCGACGCGGAGCTGGCCGCCGAGGTGGGCCTCAGCACGCAGCCGTCGGCCGAGTTCTACGACCTCATCGTCGTGGGCGGCGGGCCCGCCGGGCTCGGTGCCGCGGTGTACGGAGGATCGGAGGGACTGCGGACCGTCCTGGTCGAGCGGATCGCGACCGGCGGCCAGGCCGGCACCAGCAGCCGCATCGAGAACTACCTGGGCTTCCCCGACGGGGTGTCCGGCGGGCAGCTGACCGAACGGGCCCGCAGGCAGGCGGTCAAGTTCGGAGTCGAGCTGCTCACCACGCGCGACGTCGTCGCCCTCGAACGCCGGGGAGCCGCGCGCATCGTCCGGTTCGGCGACGGCACGGAGCTCGCCGCCCACACCGTCATCCTCGCCACCGGTGTGTCGTACCGGCTGCTCGACGCGCCCGGACTCGGCGAGCTGACCGGACGGGGCGTGTACTACGGCGCCTCGACGACCGAAGGCCCGAACTGCGCCGGCCAGGACGTCTACCTCGTCGGCGGCGCGAACTCCGCGGGCCAGGCGGCCGTCTACTTCTCCGGGCACGCCCGCAAGGTGGTGATCCTGGTGAGGGGCGACGGGCTGCAGCAGTCGATGTCGCGGTACCTGATCGACCAGCTCGCGGCGATCCCGAACGTGGAGGTCCGCCCGCACACCGAGGTCTGCGGCGGCACCGGTGAGGACCACCTCGAAACGCTGACGTTGCTGCACAACAAGACGGGCGAGACGACGACCGTCCAGGCGAGCTGGCTGTTCGCGTTCATCGGCGCCGCCCCGCGCACGGACTGGCTGGACGGCACGCTGGAGAGGGACGAACGCGGGTTCCTCCTCGCCGGACCCGACCTCGGCGGCTCACCGCCCGGCTGGGACCTCGAGCGGGCGCCGTACCACCTCGAGACGAACGTGCCCGGCGTGTTCGTCGCGGGCGACGTCCGAGCGGACTCGGTGAAGCGCGTCGCGTCCGCAGTCGGTGAGGGCGCCATGGCGGTCACCCTGGTCCACCGCTACCTGGAGAGGTCGTGATGGAGAGGTTCACCGCGGACGGCCTGCGCGAACTGTTCCTGTTCGAGAAGCTCGACGACGAACAGCTGGCCTGGCTGGCCGAACACGGCCACGTCGAGACCCGCGAGGCGGGCACGCCCGTGCTCACCGAAGGCGAACCCGCGACGTGCTTCTTCGTGCTGCTCGAAGGAACTGTCGCCCTGTGCCGCAACATCGGCGGCCAGCGGATCGAGGTGAGCCGCAGCAGCCTGCGCGGCTCGTACTTCGGTGCCACCCAGGCCTACCTGGAGCTCGACCAGCCGACCTACCAGATGACCGTCGAGTCGATCACCGCCACGTCGATGCTGCAGTTCGACGCCGACGAGTTCGGGCCGACCGTCCGCGCGTGGTTCCCGATGGCGATGCACCTGCTGGAGGGCCTGTTCTGGGGCATGCGCAACACCCAGGCGACGGTGGGCCAGCACGAACGGCTCACCGCACTCGGCGCACTGTCCGCGGGCCTCACCCACGAGCTCAACAACCCGGCCGCGGCCGCCGTGCGCGCGACCGCCGCCCTGCGCGAGCGGGTCGCGGGAATGCGGCACAAACTCGCTCTGCTCGCCCAGGGAGCGATCGACCCGTCCGTGCTGCCGGCCCTGGTGAAGCTCCAGGAGAAGGCGGTCGAGCGGGTCGCCAAGGCACCGAAGCTCAGCCCGTTGGAGACCAGCGACGCCGAGGACGAGGTCACCGACTGGCTGGACGACCACGGCATCACCGGCGGGTGGGACGTCGCACCCGTCCTGGTCGCGGCAGGCCTGGACGTCGAGTGGCTGGAAAGTGCGCTCACGCCGTGCCCGGCAGCGGTCACCGCACCCGCCGTGCACTGGCTCAGGTACACGGTCGAGACCGAGATGCTGATGAACGAGATCGAGGACGCCACCACTCGCGTGTCCACTCTGGTCGGTGCCGCCAAGCAGTACTCGCAGATGGACCGCGCCCCGTTCCAGGTGGTCGACGTGCACGAGTTGCTCGACTCCACGCTGGTGATGTTCGGCGGGAAGCTCGCGGACGTCCAGGTCGTCAAGGACTACGACCGGACGCTTCCCCGCATCTCCGCGTACGCCGGCGAGCTCAACCAGGTGTGGACGAACGTGATCGACAACGCCCTGGGCGCGATGAGCGGGTCAGGAACGCTGACCGTGCGGACCTTCAGGCAGGACAGGCACCTCGTCGTGGAGATCGGCGACACCGGCCCCGGCATCCCGGCCGAGGTGAAGAACCGGATCTTCGAACCGTTCTTCACCACCAAACCGGTCGGCCAGGGCACCGGACTGGGGCTGGAGATCTCGTGGCGGATCGTGGTCAACAAGCACCACGGCCACATCCGGGTGGAGTCGGTGCCGGGCGACACGCGGTTCCAGGTGCTTCTGCCCCTCGAAGCCACCGGGCAGTAACTCGCGGCTCGGCTTTGAGCGGCAGCCTGCAGGCGAAGGTACGCAACGGTGTTGTTTGAGTTTGGTCTTCACTGAAGTAATAGTCAGGGCCCGGACAAAGTCGGGCCACCGTGCCGGACCTGGACTCGTGGCGTTTGCAAGTACCACCAACTCAAGATCATCGGGCGTTCTGCTACTACCAACTGGCTTCGGTGGGCGAGCGGAACGCAGTTGGGTGTGGTTGGCGGCGGTTCGATCAAGACTTGGTGGTACTTGCAGACGCCAGTTAGTCAGGCCCTACCAGCAACAACAAGACTTTGCCGGGGCCTTGGAAGCAATAGTGGTGAGCGCCGCCACTCAGGACACGCCCGCCCCGCCCCGGACGGACACCCGCCCGTCGAAGCCGACCGGCACCGGAACCGGCCCTATCGCCATCGTCGGCGCGGCCTCCCCCGGCAGGTCGATCCGGTAGGTGGTGCACAGCAGGCGGCACAGCAGGACCAGTTGGCACAGACCGAGTCCGGCGCCCACGCACGCGGTCGGCGCCCAGCCGAACGGCACGTAGTGCTGGCCTCCCGCGGGGCCGTGGGGCGCGCCGGGCAGCCAGCGGTCGGGGTCGAACTCCTCCGGGTCCCGCCAGTACCGAGCGTCCTGGTGCACCATCGCGGGACTGAGCACGAAGTGCTGGCCGACCTCGAGGTCGTGGCCCGCCACCCGCAGCGGGGTGCGCACGCTGCGGGTCAGCATCGTCGGAGACGTCCAGCGGCGCAGCACCTCCTTCACGAACCGGTGCGTCACCGGCGCGGACCGGGTGCCGGAGCGGTACAGCTCGGCCGTGTCGGTCGCGGCGAACTCGGCGGCCAGGCGGTCCGCCCAGTCGGGGCGGGTGACCAGCTCGTACATCACGCAGGCGGCGGCCGCGCCGGGCGGACCGGCGATGGCGGTGAGCACGGCGGTGACGGCGTCGACGGCGCGGTCCATGCCGAGATCGGCGAGCAGGTCGGCGATCGGCTGCGTGAGGTCCTGCGCGGCGCCCGCGTCACGGACCCGGCGGCGCAGTGCGCGGCGGACCACCAGGCCCGCCTTGACCTGAACGGACAAGGGGCGCCACGACCGCCACCACGGCGGGTCCTCCTCGGCCTCGCCCATCAGCCTGGCCAGTTTCGCGATCGCGTCCTCGGTGATCTTCGCGCTGTCCGCCGGGGAGAGGCCGTCGAGCACGATCGGGAGCAGGGAGCGGAAACTGACCTCGTGCGCGAGCCACGGCAGGTTCAGCAACGGACCGGTCCGCGCGCGCAGCACGGAGTCCATCCGCGCATCGAGCGCCGCCAGGCCTTCTTCCCCTGAGAGAGTGCGCAGCTGTGCCCTCCAGGCCGACCGCACGCGCTTCCAGGAGACCGGGGTGCTCGGCCGGCGCAGCAGCAGGTCGAGGAGGCGGTCGGGCAGGGTGAGGTCGGCGTAGTTGTCGGTGTTGGCCTGGGCGGCGGCATCGGCGTCGAACACCATGAGCTGCCGTTCGGTCTGCCAGAAGACCCCGCCCGCGGCCGCGCTCGGCCCGCGCAGGTCGCGCAGCACATCCGTGTCCATCGCTGCTCCGGTCGCCGTGGGCGCGGGGAGCGGTCCCGGTGCGGTCGCGCTCCCCGCCGTCGGTCAGATGTGGTGGTACAGGTACCAGCGGTACTGGCGGTCGGACTTGCGGATGTTCAGCGCGGACAGAGCGGCGCGGAAGATCTTCGACACTTCGATCACCTCCCCTCAGGCGGAAACCGGTTCCAGCCGCAGGTGGAACCGCGGGGGCGCGAGTGCCGCCGAGACCTGGGGCCGGGCCGAAGGGGCGGTGACGCCGAGCCGGTAGGCCGAGGTGATCAGCCCGACGAGCGTCTCCGCGACCTGGGTCGCGACACCGGCGCCGGTGCACGCGTGCGGTCCCCAGCCGAACGGGATGAAGGCCTCCTGCCCGGCACCGGTCGCCCACCGGCCGGGGCGGAACTCGTCCGGCTCGCTCCAGTGCGCGGGATCGCGGTGCACGAGGTAGCTGCAGACGACGACCTCGTCGGTGGGTTTCGCGGTGACCGCGGCGAGCCGGTGCTCCCGGCTGGGGGTCCGGCCGAACTGCCACGCCACGGGCCACAGCCGCAGGGCTTCGCGCACCACCCACGAGGAGTGCGCGGGCTCCGTCGTGCCGACGAGGTAGATCGACCAGCCGAGCAGGAAGCCGATCGAACCGGCGACCGCGAAGAGGCAGGAGAGGAACACCTCGGCGAGGTCGGCTTCCGGCGTGCCCTCGGCCGCGGCACGGGCGACGACGTCCAGCAGGTCGGCAGGCTCAGCCGCGGGACGGGCGCGCCGGGCAGCGAGCTCCGCGCACAGGACCCTCGTCACTCGGCCGCGAAACCGGTGGCGGGCGAGCCAGGACCAGCGGTCACGCGCACCGGCCAGCACCGCCCGTTCCACGACCTGGTCCACCGTCTCGCGCAGGGCGGCCGAGGGCGCGTCACCGATCAGCGCCGGGCGGAAGTGCTCGTACACGAGACGGTTTCCCGCGTCCGGCCACTCGCTGCGGGGTGCGAGCTTCGCGACGAGCGCCGGGAGCTCGTCCGCGTGGTCCACGGCGTGCCGCCGCAGCAGCACCCGCGCGGTCCGTCCGATTTCGACCTGTGCGGACCTCGGCGCGAACATTCCCGTCCTGATCCGGAAGAAATCGGAATGCTCCCGGAAAAGGCCTTCACCGTTCGCGAGTATTTCCTTCGCGAGCACCGGATCGGAGACGTAGATCTCGCCCCGGCTCTTCGTGAAAACCGAGCCGCGGTCGCGGCGGAGTTCACTGAGTTCGGTGAGAGGATCGGAATCCGGACCGAGTGCCACGGGCGCTCCCCTCGCGAGAATCCAGCAGGGAACAGTGAGGTCAGCTAACCGTTGCCGCGCAAAGGCGTCAACACTTCATCGCGGCAGCAGCCGGATGGCCGCGCACCACTCGCCCGCGTTCGGTCGCCAATCTCGGCCGAATGGCGCCATAAACGAATTAGCAGGGGTCATAGAACTGCCGGTGGGTGGAACTCCCCCAGACCGGAGACGGTGTCGCGATCGAGCCAGTAACGGCGCGGCTCCGAGAGGTAGACGTCGACGCTGACAGCGCGAATTCCCGGAATTCCCGCCAGTTCCGAGTCGACGAACGCGGCCAGCGCGGCGCGATCGGCCACGAGACCCGTGCACAGGACGGAGATGTCGCTCGCGACGTGGACGCTGACACGGGTCTGGGGCAGTCCGTCGAGGCTGCGCATGACGGCGGGCGTCTCCCCGGGAGCCACCCGCAGGCGCAGCAGGAACGGGGTGTGGAACCCGAGCCACTCCGACACGGCCTCCAGTCGTGGGCGCACCCACTTCTCGTCGAGGACGCGGCGGACCAGGCGGTGTGCCGTCGAGGTGGACAGGCCGGCGACGCGCCCGATGCTCGCCGCGGAAGCTCTGGCGTCCCGCATCAGCAGTGCCACCACGGCACGTTCGGCGTCGGTGAGGGGTTTGCCGGTCGCGGTCGCGGTTCCCTCCGCCCGATCACCGGTCAGGCTGAGCAGCTCGGCCCGTTCGGCGTCGGTGAGGAAGCCGGGGTCCCAGGTGGCGCCGCGCCGCAGGGTGGTCAGGGCGGGCAGGGCGTTGACCCGGCGCACGCCCCGGAGGGAGAACAGGCGGTCGATCGCCTCGCTGGTGGCGGCTTCCGACGGGGCGTGCACCACCGCGTAGACCGGGTAGTCGCCGGAGATCTGCGCCAGGAGCTGCACGTGCGGCACGGCGCGCAGCCTGCCGAGGACGGCGAGCGGGGTGGCACCCGTGACGTCCAGGAACAGGTGGACCGGCATCGCGGTGGAGTGCACGCCCCAGTCGGCCTGACCGATCACGCGGATCATCCGCGCGTCGTGCAGCCGGTTGAACCGGCGTTTGAGGGTACTCGCGTCCGCGGACAGCACTTCGCCGATGTCGTCCCACGTGGCGCGCGGCGCCAGGTGCAGTGCGCCGACGAGGCGGCGGTCGAACTCGTCGAGCTTCGGAGGAGCCATTCACTCACCTCGTGTGCCAGTAATTCCCACTGAATCGGTCATAAACTAGCGAATCCTCCAACGAGTAGCCATCGTGTGCCGAAACATCCCCAGCGTCCGACGAGGTACCGATGACCACCACCGCCGCCGAACCGCAGTCGAGAGTTCTGCGCGCCGCGTTCCGCTGCGTCGCCGCCATCGAGAAGGCCGGCAACAAACTGCCCAACCCGTTCTGGCTCTTCTGGCTGTTCGCGGGCGGCGTGGCCGTGCTGAGCGCGGTGCTCGCGGCGATGCACGTCCGCGCGGTGAACCCGGCGACGAACAAGGTCGTCGAGGTGGCCAGCCTGCTCAGCAGGGACGGGCTCACGCTGGTCGTCGCGGACGCCGTCGAGAGCTTCGCGAGCTTCCCGCCGCTGGCCACGATCCTCACCGTGATGCTGGGGATCGGCGTCGCCGAGCGGAGCGGGCTGCTCTCGACGATGCTGCGGCGCATGGTCGCGCGGGTGCCGGCCAAGTACCTGACCTTCGCGCTGTCGATCACGGCCATGGTCAGCCACGTCGTCGGCGACGCCGCGTACATCACGCTGATCCCGTTGGGAGCACTCATCTTCCGCGCGGCGGGCCGCAGCCCGGTGCTCGGCTGCATCGTCGCCTACGTCTCGATCTCCGCGGGCTACGACGCGTCGCCGTCGCTGACCAAGACCGACGTGCTGCTGTCGTCGATCTCCACCGCCGCGGCCCGCACGATCGACGAGGACTACGTCGTCACGCCGGTCTCCAACTACTTCTTCGGCCTCGCGTCGTCGTTCCTCATCGCGACCGTGATCACGGTCGTCGTGGAGACGGTCCTCGCGCGACGCTCGGACCTGGAGGCGGACCAGCCGAGCACCGACCTCGACGCCACCGAACGCGACGCGATGACCGTGACGCCACAGCAACGCCGCGCGCTGCGGGTGACCGGTCTGGTCGCGCTGGGTTTCATCGCCCTCCTGGTGGGCTCGCTGATCCCCGCGTCCTCGCCGTTGCGCGGCGAGGGCGGCGGCATCGTCAACTCGCCGGTGATCGCCGGGATCGCGGTGGTCCTGGGCGTGTTCTTCGCCGTGGTCGGCGCCGTCTACGGCCGCCTGACCGGAACGCTGCCCGCCGCACGTGACGTCGTCACCGCCATGGCCGACGGAGTCCGGTCGATGGCGCCGATCCTCGTGCTCTTCTTCGCGATCTCCCAGTTCCTCGCCTATTTCAAGTGGACCAACATCGGCGAGGTCCTCGCGATCACCGGTGCCGAGGCGCTGCGGGACCTGAGGTTGCAGGGCTGGGTCGTGCTCGTCGGCATCGCCGTGCTGATCACCGTGATGAACCTCGTCATCACCAGCGGATCCGCGCTGTGGTCGCTGGCCGCGCCGGTGCTCGTGCCGATGCTCATGCTGGTCGGCATCGACCCCGAGACCACGCAGGCCGTCTACCGCGTCGCCGACTCCGTCACCAACTGCGTCACCCCGATGAGCCCGTACTTCGTGATGGCGCTCGGTTTCGTCCAGCAGTACCGCAAGTCGGCGGGCATCGGCACGCTCGCGTCGTTCACCATCCCCATCGCCGCCGTGGTCTGGATCGTCTGGGTCGCGTTCTTCGTCGCCTGGTACCTGCTGGGCATCCCGTTCGGAGTCAGCGCCTGATGACACACGACATCACGGCAGACGTCGTCGCCGACATCCTCTCCCTCGTGAACCACGAGACCTCGAGTCTCGACCTGGCAGGCCTCGCCGCGGGACTGGACCACCTGCGGGACCTCGCCACGGCCCGGCTCGGACCACCCGATGTGCTGCGGCGCCACTCCGGAAACGGGCACGGCGACACCGCCACGCTCACCTACACGGGCACCGGCCCCGGACACGTCGCGCTGATCGGCCATTACGACACCGTGTGGCCGACCGGCACGCTCGCCGACTGGGCACCACCCATCGCCGGCAGCAGGCCGAAGCTCGGCGGACCGGGCATCTTCGACATGAAAACCGGTCTGGCACAAGGCATCTGGGCGCTGAAACTGGCCAGGGACGCCGACAGCCCGGTGCCGACGGTGACGTTCGTCTTCAACGGCGACGAGGAAATCGGCTCCCCTGCGTCACGGCCGATCGTCGAACGCACCGCCTCCGAGGCGGACGCGACCCTGGTGCTGGAGCCCTCCGCCGACGGCGCGGTCAAGACGGCCCGCAAGGGCACCGGAACCTTCGCCGTGACCGCCACCGGCATCGAGTCGCACGCCGGACTGGCCCCCGAGGCGGGAGCCAGCGCCGTCCACGCCCTCGCCGAGTTCGTCACCGCCGCGTCGGCAATCGCCGCACCGGGCGCGGGCACCACCGTCAACGCCGGCCTGATCAACGGCGGCACCGGCGCCAACGTGGTCGCAGGCCGCGCCACCGCGACCATCGACGTCCGCGTCCGCACCCAGGAGGAGAAGGACCGGGTCGACGCCGCACTGAAGGCGATCACGACCAGCGACCCCCGCGTGCACATGGAGATCACGCGGGGGTGGAACCGGCCACCGATGGTCCTGAACCCCGCATCGGCACAGCTGCTGGACCTCGCCCGAGCCGTCGCGCAGGAGCAGGGCCACGACCTGCGCGACGCAGCAGTGGGTGGCGCGAGCGACGCGAACTTCGTCGCGGCGCTCGGCCTGCCGGTGCTGTGCGGGCTGGGCGCCGTCGGCGGCGGCGCCCACGCTCGCGAGGAGTTCATCTATCCGGACACCGTTGCGCAACAGGCGACACTCCTCGCCGGAATGCTGACGCGGTTGGCGACCTGGACCGGCCAGCCGCGCTCGCTCAGCTGAGCTCCGGCATCCGGTCGGCCCACGGCAGCGCTTCCTCGAGCTGGGCCGCGAGCTTGATCAGCAGCGACTCCCCCGCGAGCGGCGCGACGAACTGCACGCCGAGGGGCAGTCCGTCCGCGGTCCAGTGCAGCGGCAACGAGATCGCGGGCCGGCCGGTGATGTTCGCGAGCTGCGTGTACGGCACCCAGCCGAGGTTCTCGGAGATCATGTCGTCGACGAGCTTGGTGTGCTTGAGGAATCGCGCCGTGCGGGTCCTGAGCAACGCGTCCGTCGCGCGCTGCAACGACACCGGCAGCTCGAACGCGCCGACCTTCGGCGGTGGCGTCGCCAGGGTCGGGGTCAGCAACAGGTCGTACGACTCGAAGAACACGCTGAGGCGGCGGGTGTGCTCGTGCCGTCGTTGCACCGCATCCACGTAGTCGACGCTGCTCGTGGCCCGTCCCAGCGCGGCCATGAGCAGCGTGTCGCGTTCGAACGCGCTGTCCGGCGCACCGGTCAGCCTCTTGGAGTCCGCGACCTTCCACGCGAGGTTGACGAACCACGTGAGCAGGAAGTCCTTGGCCAGCGCGGCGTCGTCGAACGGCGCCTGCGGCAGTTCCTCGACGTGGTGGCCGAGATCGGCGAGCACGCGGACGGCCGCCTCCACCGCCGCGAACGCCTCGGGGTGCGGGTTCGGGTTGATCGCCGACGGCACCCGGACACCGATGCGCAGCTTCCCCGGCTCCAGGCCGACGCACGACGCGAACGACGACGACGGCATGGCAGGCGAATACGGTCCGGACGCCTCACCGCCGCAGATCACGTCGAGCATCGCCGCCGTGTCTCGCACCGTGCGAGAGACGACGCCCTGCACCGCCGCGCCGTGCATCATCTCGGCGGTCTCCGGCCCGAACGGCGTCAGCCCTCGCCCCGGCTTCAGCCCGACGAGCCCGCAGCACGCCGCCGGGATCCTGGTCGAGCCACCACCGTCGTTCGCTCCGGCGCACGGCACGATCCCGGCCGCCACCGCGGCCGCCGAGCCTCCGGAGGAACCGCCGGGAGTCCGTTCCAGGTCCCACGGGTTGCGCGCCGGGCCCCACACGAGCGACTCGCTGATCGCCTTGGCACCGAACTCCGGCAGGTTGGTCTTGCCGAAGATCACCAGACCGGCGTCGAGCCAGCGCTGGACCACCGTCGAGTGCTGCGTGACCCGGTGCGCCTTCAGCGAACGCGACCCGTTCGACGTCGGCAGGCCCGCGTAGTCCTGGCCGAGATCCTTGATCAGGAACGGCACGCCGGCGAACGGACCGGTGAGATCCTCCGACGGCTCGGCCGGGACGTCCCTGACGATCGCGTTGAGCTTCGGGTTCACCGCCGCGGCGCGTTCGGTTGCCACAGCGAGCAGTTCGGCCGCGGACACGTGCTTGTCCGCGACGAGCCGGGCCAGCCCGGTCGCGTCGTACTTCCGGTACTCGTCGAAGTCCACGCGATCAAGGTAACCCCGAGTCAGTCCAGTTCCAGCGCCTTCATCGCGGCGCGCACCCCGGTGTCGACGGCGGCGCGCAGCACGTGCGGGCGTCGTTCGGTGCGGCCGACCCTGGCGCTGCCCAGCGGTGGCCGGATCTGCAGGCACTCGGGATGCGAGGCGAGCAGGTCTTCTTCTTCCGTCCTGATCTCGACGTGACGCAGCCACGGCTCGATGGCTCCCGGTGCGTTCCGGGCCATCCAGCGCGTCAGCACCAGGCGTTCGGCACGGGTCGGCGGCATCGCGAACTCGTCCTCGCGGCGGGTCCGCAGGGCGATGACGTGCGTGGCCTTCTGTTCGAGGGCGGTCTTCACCGGGACGGTCGCGGTCAGGCCGGCGTCGATGTACGGGCGGCCGTCGATCACGACGGGTGCGCCGGTGAGCAGCGGCATCGCCGTCGACGCCCGCAGCGCGGCCTGCAGGCTCGGGGTGTCGCGGACGTGGTCGTGCAGGTCGGCGGCCTCACCGGAGAGTCCGTCCGTGGCCATCGGGTGGAACTCCACGGCGTTGTCGACGATCTCCTGGAAGCCCATCGGGACGACCTGGGTGTAGATGGTGTGGATGAGGTGGTGGGTGTCCACGACGGGCCGCCGGGTGAACGCGCGACGCGGGTTGATCGTCGTCCGCATGACGGCCGGGTCCCACCACGCGTGCTTGCTGCGGTCCGCGCGGCCGCACAGCAACCAGGCCGCGTTGAGCGAGCCCGCCGAGCTCCCGTAGACGGCGTCGAACAGCGGCAGCAGGCCGTGTTGTTCGATCGGGATGGTCATGCCGCTGGAGTAGGCACCGCGCGAGCTGCCGCCCTCGATCAGCAGCACGAGCCGCGCGTCGTCGTCCCGGTGCCCCGGCACGCTTTGCCGCTGCCTCCGTTCGTGCAGCAACTCGAGAACACTCATCACGCAGCCGAGTGAACCACGATCGGACTTTCCCGTTGCGAGGCCCTGCTAACGTGGAGGACGAGATCAACGCCCCTGACCGAGGAGCTCGACGTGCTGGTGGGTGAAGACGACATCTCCGGGTGAGCCCGGGATGTGACAGGCCATCGACAGCGGTGGCTGTTTCGTCGTCCCCTTTGTCCACTCGTGCGACTGTCGTTCGCGCGCAGCACTTTCTGAGGTCTCATGTCCGACGCTTTCATCGTCGTGTCCAGCCTGTCCTTCTCGTGGCCGGACAACACTCCTGTATTCGACGGCCTGTCCGTCACGGTGCCCGGCGGCCGCACCGGTCTCGTCGCCCCGAACGGCGCGGGCAAGTCCACGTTGCTCAAGCTCGTGGCGGGTGCGCTGACGCCCGCCGCGGGCAGCGTGTCCGTCGACGGCGTGCTCGGCTACCTGCCGCAGGACCTGCCGCTCACCGCCGAGCTGACCGTGGCCGAGGTGCTCGGCGTCGCGCCCGTCCTGGCCGCGATCAGGGCCGTCGAGTCCGGTGACGTCGACGAGGAGCACTTCACCACCATCGGCACCGACTGGGACGTCGAGGAACGCACCCGCGCCCAGCTCGACCGGCTCGGCCTCGGCGACCTGTCGTTCGACCGCCGGCTCGGCACGGTGAGCGGTGGTCAGGTCATCTCGCTCGGGCTCGCCGCGCAACTGCTCAAGCAACCGGACGTGCTGCTGCTCGACGAGCCGACCAACAACCTCGACGTCGACGCCCGCCACCGGCTCTACGACGTGCTGGACGACTGGCGCGGCTGCCTGCTCGTGGTGAGCCACGACCGTGCGCTGCTCGACCGGATGGACCGGATCGCGGAGCTCGACGGCGGCGAGATCCGGTTCTACGGCGGCAACTTCAGCGATTACGAGGAGGCGGTCGCTGCCGAGCGCGAAGTCGCCGAGAAGAACATCCGCAGTGCCGAGCAGGAGGTCAAGCGCGAGAAGCGGGAGATGCAGCAGGCCCGCGAACGCGCCGCTCGCCGCGCGTCCAACGCCCAGCGCAACCTGTCCAACGCCGGTCTGCCGAGGATCTTCGCCGGCAACATGAAGCGCAACGCCGAGGTGTCCGCCGCCAAGGCCGACGGCACGCACGCCGCCCGGCTCAGCGCCGCCAAGACCCGGCTCGACCAGGCCGAACGCGCGTTGAAGGACGAGCTGAAGATCAGCCTCGACCTGCCGCAGACCGCCGTGCCCGCCGGTCGCACGCTCTTCGACGGCTCCGGCATCCGGGTGCGGGAGCTGTTCGACGGTCTCGACCTCGCGATCCGCGGTCCGGAACGCATCGCGCTCGCCGCCCCGAACGGCGCGGGCAAGTCGACGCTGCTGCGGGTGATCCACGGATCGCTGACGCCGGACAGCGGTGAGGTGAAGCGCGCCGACGGACGCGTCGCGTACCTGTCGCAGCGCCTGGACCTGCTCGACGACTCCCGCACGGTCGCGGAGAACCTGGCCGCGTTCGCCCCGGCCATGCCACCCGCGGACCGGATGAACCTGTTGGCGCGCTTCCTCTTCCGCGGCGCGCGGGCACATCTGCCGGTCGGGGTGCTGTCCGGCGGCGAACGGCTGCGCGCCACGCTCGCGTGCGTCCTGTTCGCCGAACCCGCGCCGCAGTTGCTGCTGCTCGACGAGCCGACGAACAACCTCGACCTGGTCAGCGCGGGGCAGCTGGAGAGCGCGCTGAACGCGTACCGGGGCGCGTTCGTCGTGGTCAGCCACGACGAACGGTTCCTGAGCGAGGTGAGGATCGACCGCTGGTTGCGCCTGGACGGCGGCAAGCTGCTGGAGGCCGGACGTGGCTGAGGCGGCACTGGTCGCGCACGACCTGGTGCGCGGGTTCGGCGAGCAGCCGGTGCTGCCGAGAACCGGCGGCCAGTGGGCGGCCTACCTGGACGACGATCCGCTGCCGAGGAGGCAGAGGCGCGTGCGACCGGCGATCTGGGCAATTCGTTTCCCGTGGTGATGTCGAAATCGCGCCATCGGCTTCGACTCCGAGGTGAAAGGGAAAGAAAGAACCCGCACCTCACGGAGGACGAAACCATGACCGGACGCCCACCCGTCGTCGACCTGGACACCTGGCAGAAGGCCCGCGACGAGCTCCTCGTTCGCGAGAAGGCCCACACCCGCGAGGGCGACGCGATCGCCGCCGCGCGCCGGCGGCTGCCGATGGTGGAGTTCGACGGCAAGGTCGAGATCGTCGGCGCCGGCGGCCCCGTGCCGTTCATCGACCTGTTCCAGGGCCGCGAGGAGCTCGTGGTCTACAAGCACATGTGGTGGGACGGCGCGCCGTTCCAGGGCCAGTGCGAGGGCTGCACGCACATGCCGGTGCACTTCGACAACGCCGCGTACCTCAACACCCGCGGGGTGTCGTTCGCCTACCTGACCACCGGCGCGTGGGACGAGGTGGCCCCGTTCGTCGAGTTCATGGGCTACTCCGAACCCTGGTACTCGGTGCGCGGGGTGGACGGCCCCGCCGGTGGGGAGATGGGCTACATCACCAGCTACCTGCGCGACGGTGACCGCACGTTCCTCACCTACTCGACGACAGGCCGCGGCACCGAACGCCCCAACGGGTCGCTGGGGCTGCTCGACATGACCGTGCGCGGGCGGGGTGAGGCGTGGGAGGACCACCCGGAGGGCTGGCCGGAGGGGCGTCCCGCGTGCTGGTTCTGGCGGACGGACGCGGAGGGGAACTCGACCTGGGAAGGGACTAGCCGGCCCGTTCCGCAGTGGACTCGGCCGGGCGTGACGGCGGAGACGACGCTGGGGCGGCAGGGTCACTGCCACTGACGAGTGGTGGGGCGCGGCGTGGGCAACC